>NZ_SMBZ01000107.1 GCF_004342685.1 Sphingobacterium alimentarium | reverse complement strand
TTTTATATAAACAGATAACGATTTTGTCTTGGCAACTAACTATCGGCAGTGGCTCATTATGTTGCTGTCAAGGTTTCTATACCTAGTTTTGGATCGAATCCACTGCCGTTTTTTCCCTTAGTGGTCAAATAACAATTAGGGTTTGTTACCCATTATTAAGGACTTGAGCCGATGGGGGCATAAAAAGTTAGTGTCTGTTAGTAAACATAAAAATAATCACTATGGAGAGCAAGACAAAATTCTTTATTGGTATAGACGTATCGAAACCCTATTTCGATGCTTCCCTAATGTGCGTGATCGAGCACCAAAAGCAGCCGATCCAGACCATACGCTTTGAAAACAGTATCCAGGGACTTAAACATTTCCATGATTGGCTTAAAAAGAATAAAGTTGCCCTCAATGAGAATACTCTATTGGTAATAGAGAATACTGGGATATACCACCGTTTGCTTTGGGCATTCTGCTGTGATAAAAAACTACCTATCCATATCGGTAATTCTGCCCATATAAAGTGGAGTTTTGGTATTGCCCGGGGTAAAAGTGACAGGATAGACAGTATACGCCTGTGCCAGTATGCCTGCCGTGAAGCGGACTCACTGAAATCAACAGGTGTTCTAGATCCCACACTGTTGCGATTGCAGGATCTGATGGCCTCCAGAAGGAGAATGCTTTCTCAGCTTAACAGTAATAAAACCTACCTGAACGAATTGAGGAATATCAGCGATAAAGCCACCAGACAGATGTTAGAACGGGTTCACAGGGATGCCATTAAAGGGCTTTCGGAATCAATTGCCAAGATCGAGGCAATGATGAAAAAGATTATCGCAGAGAATGATAAGATCAAAACAAATTATGGACTATTAACAAGCGTTCCGGGAATCGGTAATCTTACCGCGATCTATCTAATCTGCTGTACGAACAATTTTGCTTGTGGCAGAAGCGGTAAACAGCTGGCTTGCTATGCAGGTGTGGTGCCTTTTGAGCACAGTAGCGGGATAAGCATCAAAGGACGGAACAGGGTCAGTAACATGGCAAACAAAGAGTTAAAAAAAATGCTGCATCTCTGTGCTATATCGGCAATACAATCTTATCCGGAGTTCAAAGGATACTATGAAAGAAAAACGGGAGAAGGAAAGCCTAAAATGAGTGTAATCAATGCTATTA
>NZ_SMBZ01000106.1 GCF_004342685.1 Sphingobacterium alimentarium | reverse complement strand
GAGTAAATTACTAGGATGCATATTGTCAAAATACAATTCAAATCTTAATGTGTCATTCAAAGTATAACCTGAGCTCTTAATATATTTTAATATCCGTTTATTAAAAGCTCCTGACCACCTTTAAATTCTCCACGAATTCCGTAATTTATAAATGCATTTTCACCTATTTTCAAACCTGTAGTATTTATATCCACAATAGCAGTATCCACAATGGGATTAATTATAAAATTCAAATGATATACAAAAGAGTCCTTTAACTTTGATTTATCAAATTCTATTTCACCAATAAAATTAATAGAAGAATCTACATATAAACTATCGTTAACATAGGCTAACACATATGAACCTTCTTGCGACTTACTAGCTATATCTATTCTATTTTGGTTAATATAGGTTTGAATTGTAACCGCAATAGAATCTAAAGCTGATTGTTGAGAAAATCCTTTTACACTCAATAAACCAAAGAATAAAACTAATAAATACCTCATAAATTAAAGATGCAAAACCTAACTCATTTTCACAAAAAAGCCCAACTTTTTACAAGCTGGGCTTCTTTACACAAATTCGAATTCCAAACTACAATCTTAATTCCTTCAACGCATTATCTACAGCAAGCTGGTCATTTAAATCAATATTCTTGTTTTTCAAAGTTGCCACCACACCACCAGGAACTATGACATATCTAAATTGTATCGATCCTAAACCAACAGAAGCTGAGTTATCATGCGTATATATTGTGATCAAAATTCTACCAGGCTTTGGGAGATAGCTTATTGTACTTGTTTTTGCAGGACCAACACCCGGACCTGCATCTGATGTATATGGCAATTGATGTACAGAATTTTGGTATAAATAATACACCATTATCAAGCCCTGATCAACTAGCGACTGTGTAAGACGAGGTACATTAATATGATTAACTTTATATTGCGTTCCATCTATTGATGTATATCTTTGTGATTGTGGAAAACTCAGCCATCCGCTATAAATAACGTTGGCAGAACCAGTAGCTCCTCTAAGATTTACTCCAGACCCCCAGCCTGCCGCTGTTTTTGGACCATAAAACATACTATTGGACAATCGGAAATAATAATCACCATTCACCCCCTGCGAGGCAGCAGGCACATCATTACACTATAAATCATCGATCCATTATCACCCTTGACCCCTTGTATACCTTGTGGTCCAGCAGGTCCTTGCGGACCTGTATCTCCTTTTT
>NZ_SMBZ01000105.1 GCF_004342685.1 Sphingobacterium alimentarium | reverse complement strand
GTATTCATTCTTACCGAATACTCTGCAGTAATTCTTGCCAAAAACTCTGCAGTACTAATTGCCAAAAACTCTGCATTATTATTTACCGTTCACAAGGGTTTAATACAACTTCAATCTGTTGACCTGTAACATAGGAAATAGTTTTATCTTCATATCCCATTGCTGTAATTATCACCTGACCTTCTCTTTGAATTACACTCAGCGAAAACGATCCATCCTCTCTTGTTGCTGTAGCAGCATTGCTATTTACAACTTTTACTGATGCCCCGACAACAGGATTCATATCACTATCTAAAACTTTTCCTTCAAGCAACAATTGTTGAGTATCTTTTATCGATAATGCATTACCCAACTCAGGAGCTTTTCTTATGAGCACTGTTTTATTTTGGACGGCATATACTAGACCACGAGGACTTAAACATTGATCTAACACCTGTTTAAGATCCGCATTGCTCATATGCAGATCAATCTTTCCTACATTTTTTAATTCAGAACTGTTAAATAAAAAGTCCAAATCAGTTTGTTTTTGAACGATATTTAGTACATCTGTTAGTTCTGCTTTTGATACCGAAATATTTATTTTTTGCGCAAACACATTAGCTTGAGTTTGTATAAATAGTCCGAATATAAAAAATGAAATGAATTTCATAATTAGTAGACATTTAAACAATCGTGGGTGGATACGCACGATTGAAGTATTATTTTTATACATTTGGTTATATATGGTTTTATAATTTACACACGATTTTATAGGCTATGTATTATATTTCTTAGGGCGGTATTGCACTACTGCCCTATAAATATCTTTTCTCTATTTAGTCACCATAACCCTCCCCTCTTCTATTGCAAACTGTAAATCAGAAACCTCTTCTAAAGCATTAAGAACATCTTTAAGTTGTTTTGTTCTTTTTATACTACCCGTGAATTTATCTTTAATATTATTTGAGATTTGAACATCATTGATATTATACCATTTAGACAATTCACTCATGATAAATTCAATTGATTCATCTTGGAACCTAAATACTCCTTCACGCCAAGCTAATATTTGTACTAAATTCACATTATTGTTTACGTGGATTATAGATTGATTATTTACAATAGCCTGCTGACCTGGTTTTATAACCGTTTTATCACTGATTGTATTTACGGCAATTGATCGTATCCGCCCTATAAACTACATGTTTGATTAAGCGATAATTCGTTTATAGTTTTGTGGGTACAGGTCCTTCAGGTTCTTGTGGTTTATGGATGA
>NZ_SMBZ01000104.1 GCF_004342685.1 Sphingobacterium alimentarium | reverse complement strand
CAGTACCGTCCTTTAGATTTGTATTTATATAATTAGATTACGATTTTGTATTCTAGAAACTAACCAACAGCAGTGGCTCATTTTAGTACCGTCAAGGTTTTTAAGCCTATTTTAGGATATAATCCACTGCTGTTTTTTCCCTTAGTGGTCAAATAACAATTAGGGCTAAATACCCATTATCAAGGACTTGAACCGATGAGGAAAAATGGTTAGTATAATTATCTATTTCAAAAATAATCATTATGAAGACTTGTTCAAAATTCTTTATTGGTATAGACGTTTCAAAGCCCTATTTTGATGCCTCTCTATTGTGTGTGATTGATCAGCAAAAACAGCAGATCCAGACACTACGATTTGAAAATTCTATTCAAGGACTTAAGGAGTTTCATAAATGGCTAAAAAAACATAAAGTCACTATGAATGAAAACACATTGTTAGTAATAGAGAATACAGGTATATATCATCGTTTGTTATGGGCATTCTGTTGTGAAAAGAATCTACCAATACACATTGGTAATGCGGCCCATATAAAATGGAGCTTTGGTATTGCTAGAGGTAAAAGTGATAGAGTAGATAGTATTCGTTTGTGTCAATATGCGTATCGAAATGCCGAAGAACTTAAATCCTCAAGCATATTAGATCCCGTTTTATTACAAATACAGGATTTAATGGCCTCCAGAAGAAGATTAGTTTCTCAACTTAAGTCCAACGAAGTCTATTTAAATGAATTGAAAAATATAAGCAATATAGATAATAGACTTATATTAGAACGCCTTCATAGAGATGCTATTAAGGGTATTTCGAATTCTATTTCAAAAATCGAAACATTACTAAAAAAAATTGTTTCAGAAAATGAAAAGATTAAAAAAAACTATGATTTATTAATAAGTGTCCCAGGAATCGGTCACTTAACAGCAATCTATATTATCTGCTGTACATGTAATTTTGCATGTAGGAGAAGCGGAAAGCAACTGGCCAGTTACGCCGGTGTAGTTCCATTTGAACATAGTAGTGGGATTAGTATTAAGGGGCGGAATAGGGTTAGTAATATGGCAAACAAAGAGCTAAAAAAGATGCTTCATCTTTGCGCGTTATCCGCAATACAGTTTTACCCAGAGTTCAAATGTTATTTTGAAAGAAAAACGGGGGAAGGAAAGCATAAAATGAGTGTTATTAACGCTATTAGAAACAAAATTGTACTTAGGGCGGCAGCTGTTGTAATTAAGCAAATGCCATATATCTCTAAATACAATGTTCTTGCTTAAGGAAGTTAAAATTTATTTGGTAAAGTCATAACAATCCTAAATAA
>NZ_SMBZ01000103.1 GCF_004342685.1 Sphingobacterium alimentarium | reverse complement strand
CACTAGTGTCCCATTAAAATCGGGACGTTTTAAAAATTAAACAAATTTGGCCCATTAAGGCTAGCTCGTTCTTTGTCATTTTGAAATTTAGTTTTGCTAAAAAGGTCTTTAAGATTCGTTTTATCTGTTAGGGAAATGCTTAGTATCTGTAGCACTTCATACGTGCTTCTACCCAGTTTTATGTCGTGCTGAACAATTGCCACTAGGCAATACGTGCATATGGCGGCATAGATTTGAATTCGGACAGCATTTTCGGTAGTACCCCAGAATTTCTTGATCTTAAGGTGTTGCTTTAGCCATTTAAAAAAGAGTTCTACCTGCCAGCGGTTTTTATAAAGTTCGGCAACTTGTAGAGCTGAAATGTGAATGGCATTGGTCAAATAGATAAATTCACGTTGTTGCTCCTCATCCCAGTATTTGACCAAGCGAATTGGCTCGGGATAGTACTTTTTTGGATAAAATCCGGTCAATTCGATCGTTTGATCTGAAAGCACGTTCTTGGGCAATCTGCGTTTCCATTTGATGGATTTGTACTGAAGATTTCTCTTTGCTCTGATCACGAAGTAAGCCCCTATTTGATGGATCTTATACAGCATCTTAAAGTTATTGTAAGCTCGATCAAATATGTAGTAAGAGTCTGGTTCATAAGGGATCTCTTTCATCGCTTTTGAATCGTGCATAGAAGCTTCAGTGATATGAAAGAATGCAGGAATCTGTGTTTCCACATCATACAATGTGTGGATTTTGATACCGCCTTTATTCTTACGGAACTTTGCCCACCAAAACACGGAAAGGCATAGGTCGATTGTTGTCGAATCGAAAGCATAAACGTTACCGCCTAGATTGAAGATATTGACAGCTTTCTTCTCTCTTGCTTGGTTAACCAAATAGTAGGCATATTCTTCAAAGATATGATAGTCCCTGTCCTGATTTGCTCTTGCCAAAGATGATCTTGAGACATTCTTCCCCATTCCTAAATGATAGCATTTGGAGTAATGGGCATCTAAGGCGACAATCAGACTCCTTAAACTTTCACGATTGGAGAGCTGACCGAACATTAAAACAAGCAGCTGATTCCAGCAACTAAAATGCTTCACGTATTTGTCTCCTTTATACTTGGATACAATTCGATTGAACTTACTCCGGTTGAGAAACGAGACCAGTTGAGCGAAAACATATTTATCTTGGAACATAGGTTGGCAGATTCATCTGGCAACAAAGCTATGTTTTCAAGTCCGTTCGGTTGCCAAACCTCTATAACTAACTATATTTCAAATATTTCAAAGAACAATTTCAAGTTTTAATGGGACAGTAATG
>NZ_SMBZ01000102.1 GCF_004342685.1 Sphingobacterium alimentarium | reverse complement strand
GTATCCGGCCTATCAAGTACATATTTAAATAACGTTTTTTAGGTTCTACATTTGCTTGCATGAATTTATCAATAAGTAAACGCGAGCGGATGCTTTCCTTAGTGGATCAGTGGCGCAGAAGTGGTCAGACACGGAAGGACTTTTGTTTATCTCATGGGCTCAAGGTATGCACTTTGGGTTATTGGATCATACGTAGTGATGAACAGAATAGCGACCCTGGGTTCAAGGAAGTTCTACTGGCTCCACAGCCTTCAGGGCGTATTGAAATTGTATATCCGAATGGAGTTAAAATCAATGCCGGTGGAGATCTTAATATGATTTCCAGACTTATCCATCTTTACTAAGGTGTTTTCACTAGGATCTTCTCATCGTTTCTATCTCTATGATGGTTTCTGCGACATGCGGAAATCATTTGATGGCCTCTGTGGACTGGTCAGCTCTGCTATGAAACGGCAAGCTACCAGCGGAGAAGTGTTCGTGTTTTTGAACCATAGCCGTACGCACATGAAGCTACTGCACTGGGAAAAAGGGGGCTTTGTGTTATACTATAAACGTTTGGAAAGCGGAACTTTTGTAGCACCCCATGTAAAAAACGGAGAGTTGTCCTGGAGTGATCTGGTACTCATGGTTGAAGGGATACAGGTTGTAAAAAGCATCCGGAAAAAGCGTTTTTCTCTGCTTTAAAAACAGCTTTTAAATAGGAATAAAGCAGCCTTTTTCGTATATTTACACTATGGAAACAGCGCTGGAAAATCTCTCAAAGGAAGACCTTATCAAGGTTATTTCCGGTCGTGATGAAATGATCCGGTCACTATCAAAAGACTCCTCCTCTAAAGATGAAAAGATAGATTATCTGGAATCACAGCTTGCCATGTACAAACGCATGCAGTTCGGCCAGAAGCGCGAGCGCTTTGAAGGCGATCCCAACCAGACGATGCTTCCATTCCAGGCAGAGCCTGCAGAAGTGGAGCTGCAGCAGGAAATAATTAAGGAGAAAATCGAATATACCCGTAAACGTCCGAATCATAAAGGACGTGCAAAATTGCCCGCCCACCTACCTGTAGAGGAAATTGAGATCTACCCGGAAGGGGATCTGTCTGAAATGGTATGCATCGGTAAAGAAATTACTGATGAACTGGAGTGTGAGCCTGCCAAGTTCTACATCAAACGTTATATCCGTTATAAATACGCAGCAAAGGATGGCTCCAATGTATCCATCGCCGAACTTCCAGAACGAGTAATCGACAAAGGAATCCCGGGACCAAGCCTACTAGCCATGATCCTAGCCGATAAGTATCTCGATCATCTCCCATTATATCGTCAAAAACAACGCTTCGCC
>NZ_SMBZ01000101.1 GCF_004342685.1 Sphingobacterium alimentarium | reverse complement strand
AAATCGTATTTTGCTGACCTAAAGTGTAAAAAATGCTTAAAATCAGGCAAATTAAGTATAGTAAAGGGTCGACATCTGTACAAGTTTATGAAATCAAGAATCGTAAACGTGTTATTGTTCGGCACATTGGCACAGCTCGAGATGCCGATGAACTAAAAAAGTTGATCACCTTAGCTCAAGATTTCATAAAGAAATTTAGTAGTCAGCTATTTCTTTATCAGGATGTTAATTCTAACTATATCATAAATGTTAAACAGACTGAATTCTTAGGTGTTTACTATGGTTTTGTTTATGAATTAATTCATAAGTTATTCATTTCTATAGGGTTTGATAAAATACAGAATCCATTTTTATTGGATTTAGTAATTATTAGGATGCTAGAGCCAGCCTCTAAACTTCGTTCGGTAAGTTTAATAGAAGAATATTTTGGTATAAAGTATCATCGACAGCGATATTATGAATCTGCACCACTTTGGTTATCCTTAAAATCTAAAGTTGAGACAATTGCTGTTAAATTTGCGCAGAAACATTATTTATTTGATTATAATCTAGTTTTTTATGATGTAACTACTTTATATTTTGAAACATTTGAATCGGATGATCTACGTAAAAATGGTTTTTCAAAGGATAGTAAGTCGCAACAACCTCAGATTCTTATTGGATTAATGGTCACCAAAGAAGGAATCCCAGTTTCTTATGATGTATTCCCGGGCAACACTTTTGAAGGACACACCTTCATACCCATGATCGAGAAGTTTATTTCTAAATATAATGTAAAATCATTTACGGTTGTTGCTGATGCAGCTATGATTAGCCATCATAACAGTAATGAGTTGAATATGAAGGGTATAAACTTTATTGTTGGTGCTCGACTACGCAACCTTTCAACCAACTTACTAGAAGACATTAATAAATCACTAGTGCGAAAAGACGGTCAAAGCATTAGAATAAAGACCGAGAATGGAGACTTAATTTGCAGTTATTCCTCCGTACGTTACCGAAAAGATAAATATGAGATGGAAAAGCAAATCGAGAAGGCAAACTATTTAATTGCAAATCCAGGAAAAAGTAAAAAACTAAAGTTTACTAAAGCAACGGGTGAAAAGTTAGAACTCAATCAAGGACTTATTGATAAGACAATAAAATTATTAGGTGTTAAGGGGTATTATACTAATTTGAAAGAGTCTCAGGTTAGTAATCAAATGATTATAGACAGATATCGCGAATTATATCGCGTAGAACAAGCATTTAGAATTACTAAAAGTGATTTACAAACTAGGCCAATTTTCCATTATAAGGAAGAACCAATAAAACTCCATGTACTAATTTGTTTCATAGCTTTATTCACTTCTAAGCATATAGAGTTAAAAACGGAAACATCAATAAAGAGCTTTATGCACGAAT
>NZ_SMBZ01000100.1 GCF_004342685.1 Sphingobacterium alimentarium | reverse complement strand
GACCTTATCTACGCTTAATTTATAGTTGTTTTCCTTTAGTATACGTTCTAGCTCTTTATAAACCTTGTAAGCAACAAAACAGACACATACATGAGCTTCTATTCGTTTAGGTGTGAAATGGAACATCGGCCTCATTTCAATGGTTCCCTTAGTAATCCTAAAAGCTCGTTCAACCTGCCATAGACTGCTATATTGATCGTAGACCTCAGCTGCTGATAAGTCTGTATTAGTGATATACCCTTTCAAACCATCCCATTTTGCATCCTCTTCTATTTTACTTTTGTCGATGCTTACCTGGACGTCTTTTGAGATCACCAAAAATTTATTATAACCGCGCTTGTTTATATTTTCCTTAGAAATGGTTCCTGCTTTAAAGGATTTTTCCAAACGGCTAATCCCCTTTGTCCTGTTGTAAGCATCTTTTTTGGCGCGTTTCTCTGAATAACCTACAATCAGTCTGCCATTTGCAACCTTTGTTTCATGAAAATGGCCATCAGCCTTTGGCAGCGATAGCAGCCAATCTCGCTCTGTTTTACTTACACTTTTTATCCGGGCACCTATAATGTAATTATAACCGTGAGTCCTAAGAAAATCCACATTCTTCTTATTGATTAAACCAGAATCTGCAACTAGTACAAAATCTTCTAGCTGAAACCTGCGTACAAAATCATCTACAATTGGAATCATGGTATGCCCCTCATATTGTGTACCATTGAACATGGAATAAGATAAAGGGTATCCATCCGAGCTCACTAATAGACCTAATACTATTTGAGGTTGGCTGTGCTTACCATCTTTAGAAAAACCAGCTTCCCTAAACCCATCACCATAATCTGACTCAAAATACAGCGTGGTCACATCATAAAACATTAAGCCAATTTTACCTCCTAAGATCTTTCTTGTGTGTTCAACGCTTATTTTTTGAATGGTATCCTGTTGCGTATTATAGAGCTTGTCCATATACCGATAGATTTTATCTAAATGAAGATCTTCGTCAAAATGCGACTTTAGGTATTCAATCGTAGCAGATTTGCTCATCGGCTGATTTAGTCGTGAGATAACCAATTGCCTCAAAATATAATCGTCTATCGCATGATATCCAATTGAGTCATAAACTCTATTGAGAATCAACTGGGTACCATTTTGTAAGATATTTTCAATATTAGAAAGTAAGAAATCCGCTACCACCCTCTCTTCCGTCTCTTGGCTGTGTTGTTGGAATATATCCCCACCTTTCACTTGGCGATCAGCCCACAGCTTACCCTCTTTATAAAATTGATCAATCTCAGCCTCATCCTTAGCAATGCCAATGGTTTTTACAACCTTAAACTTGCCATTCGTTTTGACCACTACAACAATGCTAGTGGTACCAGAATTATTCCTTTTTTTACGGACAAACATCCTTAAAGATACCATATTATCATTTCGAGTCACCCTTTTTGGTGACTCGAAATATGCAAAGAACAATAAATCAACGC
>NZ_SMBZ01000099.1 GCF_004342685.1 Sphingobacterium alimentarium | reverse complement strand
ACCTCACAGACACAAACACACGAGTAGATGAACTGTTAGAACAACTTCTTGACCGTCAGAACCTAAATGCTGCCTACCTCCAAGTGGTCGGTAATCGTGGTGCTTGCGGTATCGATAAGATGGGCGTCGAATCCCTTGTGGATTATCTTAGAGAGCATAATGAGAAACTTTTAACATCCATCACGCAAGGGAATTATTCTCCTGCTGCAGTAAGACGTGTTGAAATTCCTAAAGACAATGGGTCAAAACGCCTTCTAGGCATCCCAACGGTAGTTGACCGGCTCATCCAACAGGGTATCAGTCAAATCCTGACGCCGATTTACGAACCTGAATTCAGTGACCACAGCTATGGTTTTCGTCCGGGTCGCAACGCTCACCAAGCGCTTATCAAATGCAGATCCTACATTCAAAAAGGCTACAAGTATGCTGTAGATATGGACCTAGAGAAGTTCTTCGATAGGGTTAATCACAGTAAACTGATTGAGTTACTGTCTAGGAAGATTAAAGACGGAAGATTGATTTGGCTGATTCATAAATACTTGAGAGCAGGTGTAGAAATAAACGGAAGGACTATAGTAACTACAGAAGGTGTACCTCAAGGAGGCCCACTAAGCCCACTTTTGAGCAATATTATGCTTGATGAACTGGACAAAGAACTGGAATCTCGAGGACACAAATTTGTACGTTACGCTGATGATTGTGCGCCAAGAATGAAAACAGTCCGTTAAGATTGATTTCAATGCTATGATTATGATGGAGGAAGGCCCTCCGAGATGGGTTTGCAGGAACTGGTTTCAAATCGTCGTATGCTGCTACATTAAAGAGGTGTGGTAGTGAGCGATACGGAAAAGGCAAGTTAAACTGTCAGATAACTATACAGAAGATGACCGCAAGGGAATCACTGATGACATGTCGAAAGCGTAGGAATGATGTCAAAACCGGGGGGAAGTCGTTAACCCGGGATAAGTTTGAAGGTTACCTGTTTACTGATCAAACGGCATCCGGCACAAAGGTGACATGATCTGTATAGAGGCGTAATTATGGAACTTGGGAACCTGTCGTCTGTTGTTAAGGGAGATGACCAAGCAGCGGTCCTGCAAGGTTAAGAGTACCGATACAGTCACAGGGGCGGAGTGTTCCGTATTAGTTATTAAGGATGCTGTAATGGTATCTGAGCGAAGGGGATACATTATTCAGCTAATTGAATTAGTCAACTAAGATATTAGGAGGAACCAATGCAAGAAGCAAAGTCATTTAAAATTCCAAAACGACTCATACTGGAAGGGTATGAGAAGGTTAAGTCAAATCAGGGAGCTGCAGGAGTAGACCAAGTTACTATAGCCGATTTTGACAAAAGTTTAAAGTCAAATCTGTACAAGCTATGGAATCGAATGTCCTCAGGGAGTTACCATCCTATGTCCGTTCGTTTGGTAGAAATACCAAAATCAGGAGGTGGTACCCGTCACTTAGGTATTCCTTCTGTCATCGATCGGATCGCGCAAATGTCGGCAGTTCTAGTTTTACAGCCCAAATTAGATCCTATATTTCACGAGGACTCCTATGGATATC
>NZ_SMBZ01000098.1 GCF_004342685.1 Sphingobacterium alimentarium | reverse complement strand
CCTGTTTTCAGCAAGTCATTTTAACTTAACTCAAACTCACTGTAATTCAGTGTATTACTGTTGAGTTATTTAAAAATAGGGTGTCTCATGGCTTTTTTATCTATTTTGTGATGTGTTTGTCAGAAAGAAAAAGAACCATTCAGGTAGTTTTAGCGTCCAGCTGATTTCCAAAAGCTCGGGTAAATACAAAGTGGTTGAAACGATCGGCTCATCAGTAGATGAGCAAGAGCTTTCGAAGCTGATGTTGAAGGGTGAGCAGCGCATTCGTGAGCTGAAAGGCCAGTTTACCATGTTTACTCCTGAAAAGGATAACATCATCGAAAGCTTTGTGTCTGAATTAAGCAATGGTCAAATCCGAACGATAGGTCCAGAGCTGGTTTTTGGAAGGATTTTTGACCACATTGGTTACGGGATAATTGAAGATCCGCTCTTTAGACATTTGGTTGTTTCCCGTCTTGCGTTTCCTTTAAGCAAATTGAAAACGGTTGAATACCTCTATCGTTACCAAGGAGTCTCTGTGAGCATAGATTCTATCTATCGCTTTTTGGACAAGCTGAATAATCAATTGAAAGAAACCATCGAAAAGATAGGTTTCGAACATAGCAAACGGGTTCTCAAGGGAGAAATCAATATTGTTTTCTACGATATGACCACCCTTTATTTTGAATCAAGTGATGAGGATGACCTCCGAAAAAGCGGCTTTAGCAAAGATGGTAAGCATAGTAACCCTCAGATATTTTTAGGTTTGTTGGTGGGGCTGGGAGGATATGCGATCGGTTACGATATTTTTGAGGGTAATATCTACGAAGGAAATACACTTATCCCGGTCATCGAAAAAATAAGTAAGCGGTTCGGACTGAACAAGCCGGTGATCGTAGCTGATGCGGGTCTTTTAAACAAGTCCAACATCACTAAACTGGAAGAACAAGGTTACCAATATATTCTTGGAGCACGTTTGAAAAACAGTGGCAGAACGATAAAGGAAACAATCATCGGACACTCGCTGAAGGATGGAGAGTATCTGGTAATCCAGAGTGAAGCCATCAGGACTATCATCAGCTATTCCGATAAGAGAGCAAAAAAAGACGGTATCAACAGAAAACGGGGGCTGAAAAGACTCGAAAAGCAAATCAACAGTGGCAGGCTTACCAAAAGCAATATTAATAACAGAGGCTATAACAAATACCTTAAAATGGAGGGAAATGTCAAAATCTCCATCGATAGGGAAAAATATGACCAGGACCAAAAATGGGATGGATTAAAGGGGTATGTGACCAATAGCACGCTTCCCGCTAAAGAAATCATAGCAAATTACAAAAATCTTTGGCACATCGAAAAAGCATTTCGGATGTCTAAAACTGATCTTCGGATCCGACCAGTTTATCATAGGTTAAGGCATAGGATCGAGGCTCATATTTGCTTGTCTTTTGTAGCTTACACCATTTATAAGGAATTGGAAAGGGTACTTAATAAGGAATCCTTCTCATTATCACCGGAAAAAGCCGCAGAGATAACAAGAAATATATACCAGCTGGAAATAGTACTCCCGCAATCCAGAGCCATAAAAAACATCCTCTTGAAAATGGATGAAAAACAAACAAGGTTAATCGAGATCGTCAATAAAAATTTCTAGGGTGTCCCATTGCGGAAAACAGG
>NZ_SMBZ01000097.1 GCF_004342685.1 Sphingobacterium alimentarium | reverse complement strand
TTGACGGTACTAAAATGAGCCACTGCTGTTGGTTAGTTTCTAGAATACAAAATCGTAATCTAATTATATAAATACAAATCTAAAGGACGGTACTGTTTTATCTAATATTAGGTAAACTAAATTTAACATACAAAGTATTTTAAGTTTTATATCTTTGATCAATATTAGTTTTTGACTATATATTAGCTTTAATTATGCATTCTCTACCTAAAGAAATTATTTATGCTGTAATACAAGGTGATAGAAAAGCTTTTCAAGTTTTATATAACAACTATGCTCAATTTGTATATCAGGTTTCGTATAAAATTTTGAGAGAAACTTTTCTTGCTGAAGATGTGGTACAGGAATGCTTCGTGAATTTATGGATTAATAGACAAAATATAGATGAGCAAAAGGAAGTTACTTCCTTTATTTATGTAATAGCCAAAAGAATATCACTAAATAAATTACGTGAGGTAAAATATAAATCAATTTATCTCGACCAGGTTTCAGTACACCATATAAATGATGTTCAAGAAAAAATTGAATACTCAGAATTTGAAAAATCAATTATCTCAAAAGTTGCATTATTACCTAAACAACAAAGAATAGCATTTGAATTAAGTAGATTCGATGGCTATACACATCAGCAAATCGCAGAAAAAATGGGAATCTCCCCAAATACGGTTAAAAACCATATTTCTCAAGCGTTAATATACTTAAGGAAATATGTGTCTTCAACTAAGTATGAAATACCTTTTTTAATAATTTATTTTCTATCCGACTAGTCGTACTGTCCCCGATATGTGTACTACATAAAAAGACTGTATTTTGGACTACCAAAGACTTAATTTATTATATCAGAAATATTGTACTAATTCTTTAAATCCTGAAGAATTTGAGGAATTTATTCAATTAATTGACGAAGTTGATGAAGAATATCTTCTTTCAATATCAGCAGATAATATGGGAAATAATTCCGATAGAGATTTTGCTCATGATGAAGTCTTTAATCGTATTATTAATCAAATTGACGAATTAGAAAAACCGAAAAAAGATTTTTATAATAGAAAAACTAGAACTTTATATTATAAAGCTGCAGCCAGCATTGCAATACTCTCTGTTTTCTCTTATTTTCTTTATACTTATCTGGATAAATATAAAGATGCTCATGAAACAGAAGAAGTTTATAAACTTGTAACTAATAATAATTCCCTAACATTAAAGAATGATAATAGTAATATTGAATTTGCAGATGGTAAAACTTTAGATTTAGATTTTTTGCCAAATGACAGCATTTATTACAAAGGAATATCTATAGTTCGTACTGGTGAAAACGAACTTATTATAAACAAAAAGGCTGGAATCGCTGACTTTGATATCCATACTTTCCACATGTTTGCTGCAAAAAAAGGATCTACTTTAAAATTAAGATTACCCGATAGCTCTATTGTACAACTTAATTCTGGCTCTAGTATTAAAATATCTTCAAATTATGGTATTAGCAATCGTAATGTAATGCTTAAAGGAGAGGGATATTTTGAAGTAGCGCATAATAAGCAAACACCTTTTATCGTGGAAGTAAAAGACGCTAAAATAAATGTTTTAGGAACAAATTTTAATTTATCTGGATATGACCAAGATAATCACGTAAAAGCAACCTTAATTAGTGGATCAATTGTATCCGGCCTATCAAGTACATATTTAAATAACGTTTTTTAGGTTCTACATTTGCTTGCATGAATTTATCAATAAGTAAACGCGAGCGGATGCTT
>NZ_SMBZ01000096.1 GCF_004342685.1 Sphingobacterium alimentarium | reverse complement strand
ATTAGCAGCATACAGTTTCTTCCCTAAGAAACCTTCAATCAAATATCAAACGGTAAAAACTAACCAATTGTACGCTTTTTAATTATCGAATTCAGTTTTTAAATATTCCATGATGATGTATTGGTTAGTCAAAACAAATATAAAAAGATATCATAATGATCACTTGTGTTTTTAAAATATTTTAAATAAAAAAGGTGACCATAATAACGCTCCCTACTTTCTTATAATTAAAGTCCAAAATTTTCATAATAATTTATTTGTGTATCTTCGCAAACTTTAGCCGTACTCTACGCGTTGTACGAAATAAGCATTTGGCTTAACCACTAACTAGATGCATGATATTGATTTAATAATATGGAACAAGAAAAACAAGATTTAAGATTGTTTGATTTAGCTCGTAGGCAGTTAGATCTATATCCTAACCTTTCTATTTTTGCTCACAAAGTAAATGACGAGTGGAAAGAAATCAGCACTTCAGAATTTGTAGCACAAGTAGATGCAATATCCAAAGGTTTAATTGAAATTGGTATTAAACCCAATGAAAAAGTAGGTCTTATTGCAGACAGCAGCATGGAGTGGCACATTATGGACTTTGCTATTCAGCAAGTCGGTGCAGTCTGTGTAGCTATGTATCCTAATATTACAGATATTGATTACCAATATATATTTAATGATGCTGAAATAAGATTAGTCGTTGTCAGCAACAAAAATTTATACAGCCGTATTGTTAAATTACAAGAGTCATTATATACCTTGAAGTATGTATTCTGTATGGCTGAAATTCCTGATTCAAGAAATTGGAAAGAAATCGAGGAATTGGGCAAACATATCACAGATTCGACGCTGAAAGAACGTATGGATTCCGTGAAGCCGACGGATTTGGCAACATTAATCTATACTTCCGGTACAACGGGCAAGCCAAAAGGTGTTATGCTAACACACAACAATATTATGTTTAATGTGATGGCGGCTCGCGAAATTACACCTCTACAAGCATATTCTCGTTCCTTAACGTTCCTTCCTCCTTGTCATGCTTACGAAAGAATGGTAATCTATACTTATATGTATATCGGTATTACCACTTATATTGCGGAATCTCTTGACAAAATTGGAAACAATATTAAAGAGGCAAAACCCCATATTATGACTGCAGTACCTCGTATTCTTGAGAAAGTATACGAGAAAATTATTAAAATAGGTCATGAACTATCCGGTTCTAAGAGAAAGATATTTGATTGGGCAGTAAGTGTAGGCGAAGCTTATGACCCGAATCCTGAAAAAAGGTCTTTTGCTTATAATTTGAAGTTGAAGCTGGCAAAAAAATTAGTTTTGGATAAGTGGTATGATGCTTTAGGCGGTCATTTGGTCACTGTTGCTTCAGGGTCGGCTTCTTTACAAAATAAACTAGCGCGCATTTTCTTAGCTGCTGGAATTCCATTGTACGAAGGATATGGAATGACTGAAGCGTCACCGTTGATTTCTGTTAACCATTATATCAAAGGTATCCGCGTGGGCACTGTGGGTCTCCCGGTAAAGTATGTTGAAGTCAAACTCGCGGAAGATGGCGAAATCCTGGTAAAAGGTCCCAATGTTATGCAAGGTTATTACAAAAACCCTGAAGAAACCGCTAAGACAATCATTGATGGCTGGCTTCATACGGGTGACATCGCCGTATATGAAGAAGGTCAGTTTATCAAAATTATTGATCGTAAGAAAGAGATGTTTAAAATTTCGGGCGGTAAATATGTTATTCCTCAACCGATAGAAAAGAAACTTGTAGAATCTTATTTTATCGAACAAGCTATGGTAATCGGTGATGGTCAAAAATTCGCCTCAGCCTTTATTGTACCTAATTATGGTAACCTTGTGCACTGGAGCAAAACAAGTGCTCCTGAGCTAATGGGTATGCAGAAAGCCGAGTTCTTATCTCACCCAACCATTGTGAAGAAAATAAATGCGGAAGTCCGCATGGCTAATCAGCATTTTGGGAATTGGGAGCAAATTAAGAAACCTATTATTTTGCATGATGAATTCACAATCGATGGTGGTGAATTGACGCCAACGCTCAAAATGAAGCGAAAAGTCATACTTGAAAAATACCAAAAAGAATTCAACACCTTGTACAAACAAGACGAAGAATAAAAAAAGAAAAAGTCTCGATATCTTTTCGAGACTTTTTCTTTTTATAAAACACCTTTAATCATTCGCGGTCAGCTTATTATGGATCATACTGTAATTGTACCGCTGTATGAATG
>NZ_SMBZ01000095.1 GCF_004342685.1 Sphingobacterium alimentarium | reverse complement strand
AAAGAAGTAAATTTGTCATGCTTAAACACTAAATACGAACCCAATGTTGGGTGGATATGCCTGGAATGACTGGGTGCACATCACCGGAATATACAGATGAATGTGTTCTTCGCATAAAACACCCTACTCATCGTTCAGTAAGTCTTGTTGGAATAGAACTTCCTGGACCTGATAAACTGCATTTTTCTTCAATCTACAAACGAAATTTACTTGTTGTGCTGTCCATCTTGCAAATTGTAGATAATGGTTGTAAGCTCTGTCAAAAACAATCATGCTATGAGCAGCTAAATTTAGATATTGCAGAAAATTCTTGTCGTGAAGTTTCGCCTCACTTATTTTAACAAATTCTGGTGTGTCACTATGCGCATCAATCATCATGTGAACTTTCAGTCCCCCTTTCTTTTTTCCCTCATTCTTTGGGTTTCGTCCTACTCCCTTCATAATGTCTGAAAATAACCTGATCGTACTGCTATCGAAGATGAAAAGTTTCGAAAAAGATACATTATCAATCCGGCTGACCGACAAAGTTTCTTTAAAATGAGTCAGTAGCATGAAGTAAACATCCTTAAAGAATTCGTTATCGCGGCCACGCAGACCGTCGCCAGCAGTACTCTTAGCAGGTGATTTTTCCATACGCAAATGATTAAGCTTGCCTGCCATAGCCTGCATTCCGTCACAGATTTCGCCCATAGAATCACAGCGACTAAAGATTCCAAATAGCATCGTCGTGAGATGCGTCCAGGAGTCAAAGGTCTTGTAATAGCGGTCTGACTTATGTTTGCTTACAAGCAGGTCAAACTTATTGCGGGGAATAAATTTCAATATTTGTTTGAATATTGCCTGACCGACTAAATTCTTTTCTGTATTTTTAGCACTCATATTTTTGATTTGTGGTAAAACCAAAATATGAAAAAAGGAGCTAACTCAATCGAGATGGCTCCTGTTTTTTTTAAAACGACTATTTTAATTGAATTTTAGTCGGTTAGTAGTGATATTATTTTAACTAAAAAAGGCTTGATTTTTGTATATAATTAGTTGATAATCAAATTATTGCAAATACAAGCCAAGCCTTATGTTGAGAGATAAAGTTATAGAAATTTTCGTAAAAGTGGATGATTTTTGCATTGAAATCCAACCTATTCTTGAAGAAAAGCTTTTAGAAGACAGAAAAATCGGTAAACGCAATAGAAAAGCTAGTCTTTGTGAGAGTGAAATGATCAGCTTAATGGTCCTTTTTCATTTGGGTCAATTCAGCAATTTGAAGTCTTTTTATGTGCATTATGCATTGCCCCATCTCAAGGATCTTTTCCCTGGATTAACCTCTTATAATAGGTTTGTCGAGCTTCAACCAAGGTGTGCTCTGACCTTTATGCTTTTTGTAAAGATGTGCTGTCTAGGCAAGAGTGGGGGTATTAATTTTATTGA
This sequence comes from Sphingobacterium alimentarium, assembly GCF_004342685.1. GTDB lineage: Bacteria > Bacteroidota > Bacteroidia > Sphingobacteriales > Sphingobacteriaceae > Sphingobacterium > Sphingobacterium alimentarium. The sequence goes on along the minus strand of NZ_SMBZ01000095.1, from coordinate 843 downwards.
CTCTACGCATATCAAGGTGTGCCACAACAGAAGGATACACCAAAATAAAGTTTTCAGAGATACTGCTGAACGGGGTCAGTGTTCCATCGGTTGGTTCTAGGGTTTCAAACTACACCTAATCATCAATGATAAAGGAGAAATATTGTCTTTTTACCTTACTAAGGGCAATGTGGATGACAGAAATCTAAAACATATGATGAATATGACCAAGGATATTTTTGGTAAACTATATGGGGATAAGGGGTATATTTCAAAAGCAATGGCGGATATACTCTGGGGAAATGGAATACAGATGGTGACCAAACCTAGAAAAAATATGAAAGGAGTGAACTTAAGTCAAACCGATAAAATAATGCTTCGAAAAAGAGCAATCATTGAATGTGTAAATGATGAACTAAAGAACATTTGCAAGCTACAGCATACTAGACACAGGTCGGTAAACAACTTCTTGTTAAATATTTTAGGAGCTTTGGCAGCTTATGCTTTTTTTCCTAAAAAGCCTTCTTTAAACATTCAGTTTGAACAGCAACAAAATCAATTATTCCTTGCTGCTTAAACCGAACTCACGTTTTTAGTGTTTTTTTCAAAGTTCTTGCAAAACTCATCAACTATGCAGAAAATATCGGTAACTTTATCGTATGTAATCATGGTTTGGTATATTGTTAAATATTTGAATTTCAGATACTTAAATATAAACATTTATCACCATGATTGCAATTTTAAATAGAATTAATAATCGAATTCAGGTTAAAAACTTCATCATTGGGAAGGCTTCAAGACGACCAGCAACCATGTCAAATAGTGAGATCATTAGTATCCTACTATTATTTCAGATTAGTGGCT
>NZ_SMBZ01000094.1 GCF_004342685.1 Sphingobacterium alimentarium | reverse complement strand
TAGCCGATGTGTATCGCCATTTCTGTACTGTTGGGGCCAGGAATGAGATTAGTAGCTCCCAACAAATCCAAAAAATGCTGTTCGCTCATCCATTTCTTTTTGACAACAACTTCCTGCTGCATCATAGCAATATGAGCCGCGGGACCTCCGAAGCCAATAAAACCAAGCTTGAGAAAGAGCTTGGCAATTTCCTTTATTTGAATATCACGCTCCATTTCTCATTACGATTTTATCAATAGACCAATTACCTGCACCTTTGATTAACAAAAACATACTTCCCAAAAGCATCGCCCAATCCGTACGGCTACCGTGCAGCAATTCCCAAATACCCTCATTAGCCAAAATAGATGTTTTGGTCGTGGCAATGGCAACCAGCATAATGATGATGAGCGGAATACTTGCTAACCTTGTAAGCAACCCGAGCAAAATAAGTGCTCCGCAAAGGATTTCAAATATGCCTACAAAACTTCCAAGAAATTCAGGAGATGGCAAGCCAATTTTTTCAAACCGCCCGGCTCCCCGTAAAGTAGGAAATAGAAATTTCTGAATGCCCTCCGATAAAAAAACACCTCCAACAATCAGTCGGATTATGATTGTTGTCTTTGAATTATCTGTATGAATGATTTTTGAAAACATATAAATTCAATTTTAACAACATCCGCCACCTGGAGTACAAGCATTAGCATTATTTACAGGCAGTTCCGCCAAATTTTTCTTTTGTTTATCTGAAGGAATCCCGCAGGCATCTTGAGCCAAGCAGGCTGTTGTTTTATTTTTCAGTACAAATGTCTCTCCGTTGAAATCCAAATCATACTTGCCAATAGTTTCGCTTTGGTATTCCACCTCAATTTCCGCATCTTCAATACCTAATTTTTCTTCGGATAGCTTGATGATGTTTAATAGTTTAACTGGCTTTAATTTGTGCTCGAAATCGTCCGCATTCCATAATTGGAAGTTTACAACTTTTTCTGACCGGATTACGCCACCACAGTCTATAAAGTTTTTAGTAATTTGTCCCACTTCGGTAACGTGGAAATGTTCTGGAACTAAAGTTCCGTTTTCTAATTGAAATCCAACATTTACTAATGTTGGCAGGATTTCTTTAATTTTTGATAACTTCATATTTCTGATATTAATTCAATAAATGTTATATTGCAATGTTACGATGTTTTGGTGTTAAAAAAAAACGCTTAACAGCATTCTTTACTATTTACATTCTCGACAAAAAAGCTATTGAGTTCCTTCTTAACCTCATTCCAGACTGTTTCATTAATACAGTAACATACACTAGTTCCTTCTATATTTCCTTTAATGATACCAATATTTTTCAGCTCTTTCAAGTGTTGTGAAATTGTCGCTTGTGCCAATCCCAATTCTTCTACCAGATCATTACAGATGCAGGCATTTTGTTTAATGATATGTTGCAGTATAGCTATACGGGCAGGATGAGCCAGTGCCTTTAAAATACCAGCTAAATGGTTCTGCTGTTCTGTAAAAATTTCGGTTTTTGTGACACCCATCAGTTTAAAAAAATAAATATATCGCAATATTACGATAATAAATTTAAACAGCAATAATTTTTAAAAAATTATTGCTGTAGTTGTAATATTAAACTTGTATAATCCAATGCTATTTATTAGTCATTACTTTGTAGGTAGGATCTTCAATAATATTCACATCAATAACTGTTTCTGCATTTTTAAGTAATTGCCTGCAATCTTGGCTTAAATGACGTAAATGTAGTTTTTTACCTTCCTTGTGATACTTCTCCGTAATTTTATTCAAGGCTTCAATTGCGGACATATCTACAACTTTGCTTTCCTTGAAATCTATTATCACCTCATCGGGATCGTTTTTAACATCAAATTTTTCGGTAAATGCCATAGCAGAGCCAAAGAAAAGCGGGCCAAAAATTTCGTAATGCTTTACACCATCTTCATCTACATACTTTCTAGCACGTATTCGTTTGGCACTTTCCCAAGCAAATACAAGAGCCGAAATAACTACACCTATCAAAACGGCTAAAGCTAAGTTGTGTAATAATACAGTTATAACTGCTACCAGCATACCAATAAAAATATCGTGACGAGGCATTTTATTAATGATTCGAAAGCTGACCCACTCAAATGTGCCTATAGCTACCATCATCATCACCCCGACTAATGCCGCCATTGGAATTTGCTCGATTACAGGACCTGCAACCAGAATGATTAATAAAATTGCTATAGCTGCAACTATTGCAGAAAGTCTGGCTCTTCCTCCAGCTCCGATATTCACTAAAGTTTGGGCAACCATTGCACATCCACCCATTCCGCCGAAGAAACCGTTGGTGATATTGGCTATACCTTGCGCCGCAGCCTCACGGTTAGATTGTCCCTTTGTGCTGGTTATTTCATCAACCATATTAAGCGTTAACAGACTTTCAATCAATCCAACCCCTGCCATTACCAAGGCATAAGGGAAAATAATTTT
>NZ_SMBZ01000093.1 GCF_004342685.1 Sphingobacterium alimentarium | reverse complement strand
TGTGAACGGTAAATAATAATGCAGAGTTTTTGGCAATTAGTACTGCAGAGTTTTTGGCAAGAATTACTGCAGAGTATTCGGTAAGAATGAATACATAGTACGCCTCAAAAGTATGTCATTAATTTGAAGGTTCAAAAAAAGTTTTCCTATTTTCCATTCGGTAACTTTCTCCTGTTAGATTGATCACCTCGCACCTGAATAGAAGGCGGTCCAACAGGGCAGTGGCAATTACTTCGTCATCTAACATTTTAGCCCACTCTGTCGGTTTCTTATTGGTTGTAATGATGATTGAAGTCTGTTCGTAAATTTGGTTTATGAAGTTAAAGAAAGCAACAGCCATGTTCTTTTCTAGCGGAAAGAGCATGATATCGTCAAGAACGATCAGGTTTGCTTTGATTAGTTTCTTGTATTCGACCATTTTTGATTTAACGAAGTCCTTTGTCTTTAGGGTATTCAAGATCTCATCCATGGTCCGGAAATATACTTTGTAGCCGGCCTTCACAGCGTCCATGCAAAGTCCTGCGGCCAAGGCCGTCTTGCCAGTGCCACTTGGTCCCATCAGCACGATATTAAAGAGCTGGTCGATCCAGTTGAGTTCCCTTAGTTGCGCCAGGCGCTCACTTTTTAGTCCATTTCTTTCTGTTTGGTAAAGGTTCAGATTGTTATTTCGTGGCAGGCCCGCCTCTTTGGTCCTGCGTATCTGATCTCTGCTCTGACGATGGTCCGCTTCACTTTTGAACAGCTTTAACGTGTACTGAACGAAACCCAGGTTGTCCTGTTCGGCCTCTGCAATGATCTCCTCCAGATTGGCCCCGATTGCCGAGAGTCGAAAGCTGCTGCACAGCTGCTTGATTTCTTGTTTTTGTTTTTCCATTTGTTTTTTGTTGTAATGATGTTGCTGGCAGTATCCAGCAACATCGGGGTTAATCATTTTTAATTAGCAAAGAGGCTGTCGTAGCTTTCAAGGTCTGAACGCTCTGGATCCATTGCTGCTATACGCCTGCTTTGGCCGTCCAAGGGATTTAACTGGACGATTTTGGGATCTGATCGCATTTCATTCTGCTGCTCCCTTTTTAGGGATTCCACGATCGCGTTGAAGTCTCCTGCGCTCAGGATGTCGTTGGCGCAGGCGTAGTCCATAGCCATGCAGGCGATGTTGGCATCCAGCCCTGTAACGGTTGTCCTTAATGATTGTATCTGCTCACGGATATATCGGGGTTTATGGTTTCTGATTCGGCTTATCCACTCCAATGCCTGTAATTTGTTCGGCATCAGCTCACTGAACTCACGCATCATTTCCACGATGGCCGTATTGGTGTCACGTCTATGGTTGCTGGAGATTATTTTCTGGCCTTTGAGCAGGCTGACCTCGTGTCGGCAAAGTTCTCCGTATTTCTCATCGATCACTATAAGTTCGGTTCCCGACACTTTTAGCTGGACCTTCGTATTATTCCCTTTATAGGTACCAAAAGGCACGCTGTAGAAATTGCCTTTGTAAGATATTTTATTATCCTTGTGCACAGCATAGAGCGGTAATGGCCTAACGTCTAACTCCAGGGGACAGAAGGGCTCTAAAAATGTCTTCTCAATATCGTGCTGCTGCTGTGGTAAAAGTTTGGTCGTGCCATGTTCCAATGCATTGGCTGTCCGTCCCAGCCATGCAATGGCTTCCGCATTTAAGGTCTCCAGATCTTTGTAGGAACGGTTATACAGAAAATTCTTCTTTACATACCCAACGACGTTTTCAACCTTTCCTTTTGACTCGGGGTCTGCCTTTTTACAGAAATAGGTGGAGAAGCCCCGTTGTCTCACATAGGCACGGAACTCGGATGTTAGGACAATATCACCAAAGTTCTCCGATACAATGAACAAGCGGTCCTGGTCATAAACGAGCTCTTTGGGAATGCCGCCTATATACTTAAAAGCAAGTTCATGTGCCTCGATCACATCCTGCGTGCTGAAAGGACTATCCTGGAACAGGACAAACTTATACCGGGAGCGGGAAAGTACAAACGTAAAGAACTGTACCTTGCGGGTTTTGCCCAAAGTGGTCGCCATATTGTAAAATCCGAAATCAACCTGGCCCTGAACCCCATAGGGAAGCTCAGCTACCATGGTATAATCTCTTACCACTTCTTTTTTAAGGATATTGTACCGGGTTCTTACTGAGTGTACAAAGTTGAAAATCGTCTTCTGGCTTACCGAGGGAAAGTCCTGGTGATGCTCTTTCAACCAGTCGTGCATCTGCGAGGCAGAGGTGTCGCTATGGCTCTCCAATTTCTTCCGTACAAATTCCGTATACTCTTCCAACGTTTTCTTTCTACCTTTAGGCGTTGAAAGATCGCGTTCAAATTCGTCCTCACTCTGACTGAGCAAACGTTTGGCTGTACGCCAGTTCATTCCTAGGTAATCTGCGATCTTTGATACTGAAAAGCCCTCACGAGAAAGCTTGTGAACTTCATGATAGGTCATAAGTTTGTTTAAATAATAGTTCATTAATACCCTTGTTTTTTTTCTTGATCACAAAGGTTGTTTTTTCTTTCGGGGTATAGCCCCGGAAGATGAACTATGTATTCATTCTTGCCAATAATCCTGCACTTGTTCTTGCCAATTATTCTGCACCATTCTTGCCAATTATTGTGTAGTCATATTTGCCAAAAATCGTGTAGTTTTATTTACCGATCACA
>NZ_SMBZ01000092.1 GCF_004342685.1 Sphingobacterium alimentarium | reverse complement strand
TGTATAATCCGGAGTATATGCACCCAAAAATATCCAAAATATATCCTCTGAAAACAGAGGTTATTTCTAGACATTCTGGCAGATGTGCACCCAATAATAGGCAAAAAGAGATGATTTTTGAGCAATAATTTTTGAATTCCGGAGCATATGCACCCATGGGTTATTTTTAGTTTTTTTTTACCTAGATTCCGGAGTATGTGCACCCAGCTTTAGTTCAATACTATTGCTTTGGACTCTGCAAATGTATATTCCGGAGCATATACACCCATCTCGTTCGTGTTTTTTGTTTAATGTTGTCTTCCATTCAACGGGTAAGACAATTATGGCAGGAAAAACGATAGTAATGAGCAAGATAAAACAAGTATTACGACTGTACCAACAAGGTATATCCAATCGTCAAATAGGCATTAGCCTAGGTATTTACAAAGGAACGGTCAACAATTATATTAAGAAGCTGAAAGCCGGCCAGTATAATATAGTGGATCTATTGAGGTTGGATGACCCTGTATTAGAAGGTTTATTCCACCCTGGAAGCCCTGCTTATCTTCAGGAAAGATTCACAGAGTTCAAGCCACTGATTCCTTACCTTGAAAAAGAGCTTGGACGTAAGCATGTTACCAGAAAACTTTTATGGGAGGAATATAGAACTGAATATCCTGATGGATATGGCTATTCACAGTTTTGCTATCACCTGAGCCAGCTTTTAGTTGCACGTAAAAGCAGTGCTATTATCGACCATGATCCCGGTAATAAGCTGGAGATAGACTTTGCAGGAGATACACTCGGATATGTCAACCGAGATACCGGTGAACTAATAAAAGTTCAGGTATTCGTTGCCGCATGTTCTTTTTCTAAATACGCCTATGCTATAGCCGTTCCATCCCAGCGTACAGATGACTTCCTGTATGCCTTAGGCTCTTGTCTAGAACATTTGGGTGGTGTACCCCACATTGTCATTCCCGACAACCTAAAAGCAGCTGTAATTAAAGCAGATAGGTATGAACCTGAACTAAATACATTAATGTCTGATTTCGCTAATTACTATGGTTTTACCGTGATTCCAGCCAGACCATATAAACCTCGTGATAAGCCCAATACAGAACAATCAGTTAAATTAGTCTATCAACGTGTATATGCCAAACTACGCAATCATACTTTTTTCTCCCTAGAAGAGCTTAACAAGGCGATTATTGATAAGGTGCGGGAACATAATCAAACCCGTATGCAACGATTTGATCACTCACGCGAAGAACTCTTTCTTGCACAGGAGCAGTCCCTGTTAAGGCCACTGCCCGAGTCTCCCTACCAAATTAAGTATTACGCAAGTCTGATCGTATTAGCAAATAACTGTATTTATCTTGCTCGGGATAAACACCATTATTCTGTACCATTCCAGTACATCGGAACTAGGGTGCAGATTATTTATACCAGAACATTGGTCAAGATTTATACAAATAATGAATGTGTAGCAACACATCAACGTTCTATTTCTCCAGGATATACCAGTCTGGTAGAGCACTTTGGATCGACACACCAGCACCAGATGCGACGCAGTCCGGATTATTACATTGGGCTTGCCGCAAAAAAATCTCACCATTTAGAGCAATTGATCATGCGAATCTTTCAGGTCGAAAAGATCCCAGAACTCGCATTTAAGAGCTGTGATGCATTATTGAGTTTACAGCGTAAGACTGACCCTAAACTCTTCGATAAGGCCTGTGATATTGCTTGTCAGAATGATTTATTAAGCTATAAACGATTGGAAAGGATTATACAGCAATGTGCTCAGGAAGAAGAAATCAATGCGTCAACAGTAGTGATACCTATGCATGGTAATATCCGAGGAAAAGAATACTACAACTAGGTGTAAACAAATATTAATACACATAAAATAATCATGGAAGAACTAAAAAGAAATCTTCAATCACTCAAGCTAGCGGGGATGGCTAGCTGTATACAAGCACTGTATGAAACACGTAAATTACAAGAGCTATCTTTGATGGATGGGCTTGATCTACTGGTGCAGGCTGAAAAAGACCAGAGATGGTCCAATAGATACACTAGGCTAGTTAAAAACGCAAACTTTAGATACATGGCTACCCTAGAACAACTAACGATCACCAAAGATCGGGGTATCGATACAGGAACTATCACGTTGCTTGCTACAGGAACATACCTTAAAAATGGAGAATCCATATTAGTGACTGGGATGTCGGGGACTGGAAAATCACATTTAATCTCTTCATTAGGGCATCAAGCCTGCAAACAAGGCTTCACCGTGGCTTATTACAATGCGCAGAAGCTCCTGATGTTGCTCAAAATAGCACGCTTAGATGGTTCGTTATTAAAGCTTTTGGAAAAGTTAGCAAAAACTGATCTCCTAATTCTTGACGATTTTGGGCTTACTCCAATGGATCCTAATCAGCAGAACGACTTTATGGAAATAATTGAGGATAGACATGCCAGAAGATCGACAATAATAGCTAGTCAATTACCCGTATCAAGCTGGTTTGATGTGTTTCCTGTGGGGACTGTCGCAGATGCAATATTAGACAGAATTTGTCACACATCATATAGATTTGAGTTAGTAGGAGAAAGTAGACGTAAAAAGAAGTAAATTTGTCATGCTTAAACACTAAATACGAACCCAATGTTGGGTGGATATGCCTGGAATGACTGGGTGCACATCACCGGAATATACA
>NZ_SMBZ01000091.1 GCF_004342685.1 Sphingobacterium alimentarium | reverse complement strand
GGGGTTAAAAAAAAGATAAGTACAGCAGTAATGCTCGAAATATAAGCAGAAGCGCGATGCGGATGCGATAGAAGTTCTTTAAGAAAATGATCATGTAGCGTAACGAGTAGTTTGAGACACAACGAAAGTTAACAAATCAAACCTTAGTCAATAACTAAATAGATATTAAAAAAGACAATTCTATTTTTTATAAATAGTTAGAGTCAAAACTTCATTTTACAATGGAGAGTTTGATCCTGGCTCAGGATGAACGCTAGCGGCAGGCCTAATACATGCAAGTCGGACGGGATCTAGATCTAAGCTTGCTTAGATTTAGTGAGAGTGGCGCACGGGTGCGTAACGCGTGAGCAACCTACCCATATCAGGGGGATAGCCCGGAGAAATCCGGATTAACACCGCATGACACAACGACTCGGCATCGAGATGTTGTTAAATATTTATAGGATATGGATGGGCTCGCGTGACATTAGCTAGTTGGTAAGGTAACGGCTTACCAAGGCTACGATGTCTAGGGGCTCTGAGAGGAGAATCCCCCACACTGGTACTGAGACACGGACCAGACTCCTACGGGAGGCAGCAGTAAGGAATATTGGTCAATGGAGGGAACTCTGAACCAGCCATGCCGCGTGCAGGATGACTGCCCTATGGGTTGTAAACTGCTTTTGTCCAGGAATAACCACCACTACGTGTAGTGGCTTGAATGTACTGGAAGAATAAGGATCGGCTAACTCCGTGCCAGCAGCCGCGGTAATACGGAGGATCCGAGCGTTATCCGGATTTATTGGGTTTAAAGGGTGCGTAGGCGGCTCATTAAGTCAGGGGTGAAAGACGGCAGCTCAACTGTCGCAGTGCCTTTGATACTGATGAGCTTGAATGTGGTTGAAGATGGCGGAATGAGACAAGTAGCGGTGAAATGCATAGATATGTCTCAGAACTCCGATTGCGAAGGCAGCTGTCTAAGTCATTATTGACGCTGATGCACGAAAGCGTGGGGATCGAACAGGATTAGATACCCTGGTAGTCCACGCCCTAAACGATGATAACTCGATGTTGGCGATACACAGTCAGCGTCTTAGCGAAAGCGTTAAGTTATCCACCTGGGGAGTACGCCCGCAAGGGTGAAACTCAAAGGAATTGACGGGGGCCCGCACAAGCGGAGGAGCATGTGGTTTAATTCGATGATACGCGAGGAACCTTACCCGGGCTTGAAAGTTACTGAATTATCTAGAGATAGATAAGTCCTTCGGGACAGGAAACTAGGTGCTGCATGGCTGTCGTCAGCTCGTGCCGTGAGGTGTTGGGTTAAGTCCCGCAACGAGCGCAACCCCTATGTTTAGTTGCCAGCATGTAATGATGGGGACTCTAAACAGACTGCCAGCGTAAGCTGTGAGGAAGGTGGGGACGACGTCAAGTCATCATGGCCCTTACGTCCGGGGCTACACACGTGCTACAATGGATGGTACAGCGGGCAGCTACCTGGTAACAGGATGCTAATCTCGAAAAGCCATTCACAGTTCGGATTGAGGTCTGCAACTCGACCTCATGAAGTTGGATTCGCTAGTAATCGCGTATCAGCAATGACGCGGTGAATACGTTCCCGGGCCTTGTACACACCGCCCGTCAAGCCATGAAAGTTGGGGGTGCCTAAAGCATGTAACCGCAAGGAGCGTGTTAGGGTAAAACCGATAATTGGGGCTAAGTCGTAACAAGGTAGCCGTACCGGAAGGTGCGGCTGGAATACCTCCTTTCTAGAGAACAGTTATTGGTTCTCGTTACGTTATATACATGATTAGAAAAAAAGAAAAAAGACATTAGAAGAAAGTGCCCACCCCTATAGATAAGGCGTGGTTACCGAGAGAAAGAAGAGAAAGAAAAAGCTAGTCCCGTAGCTCAGTTGGTTAGAGCACTACACTGATAATGTAGGGGTCAGCAGTTCAAATCTGCTCGGGACTACGAAAATACATAAGGGGAATTAGCTCAGCTGGCTAGAGCACCTGCCTTGCACGCAGGGGGTCATCGGTTCGACTCCGATATTCTCCACTAGTTTTGGCTTATTCCAGTAGGATAAAGCAAAAAAACAAAGAGTTCTTTGACATATTGAAAGAAAAAAAGACACAAGAGAAGACAACAGTAGAGACAATGTTGTGGTATGCTTGAGTTGATAAACGGACCCTCGGTCAAAGCCGAACTGTTTATTGATTAGTATTACGACATATATATCAAAGCAACACTACAGTAGCAAAAGGGCTGTAGATGTGAAGAAAGTAAATAAGGGTACACGGGGGATGCCTAGGCTCTCAGAGGCGATGAAGGACGTGATAAGCTGCGATAAGCTACGGGTATTGGCAAATGCGATTTGATCCGTAGATTTCCGAATGGGGCAACCTAACTATCTGAAGGATAGTTGTATAATACGCGAACGCGCCGAACTGAAACATCTAAGTAAGCGTAGGAGGAGAAAATAATAATGATTTCGTAAGTAGTGGCGAGCGAACACGAAAGAGCCCAAACCATTGTTGTTACGGCAATAATGGGGTTGTAGGACCACGATATGTGATTTGTAACGTAAACTGGAAGCAGGTGGGAAACTGCGCGATAAGGGTGAAAGCCCCGTACAGGTAAGCAATACAGCGCTAGTGGTATCCTGAGTAGGGCGGGACCGGAGGAATCCTGCTTGAATCTGCCAGCACCATCTGGTAAGGCTAAATACTCCTGAGAGACCGATAGTGAACCAGTACCGTGAGGGAAAGGTGAAAAGAACCCCGAACAGGGGAGTGAAAAGAACCTGAAACCGTGTACTTACAAGCGGTTGGAGCGGACTTGTTCCGTGACAGCGTGCCTTTTGCATAATGAGCCTACGAGTTACTCTTTACTGGCAAGGTTAAGTGGTTAAGCCACGCAGCCGCAGCGAAAGCGAGTCTGAA
>NZ_SMBZ01000090.1 GCF_004342685.1 Sphingobacterium alimentarium | reverse complement strand
ATTCATCAAAGGTTGGTGGAAAGGCCATCAATTGATGCTGATAGTAGGGTTTGAAATTAGGTAATTTCCGAGACATAATCATCGATTTTTAATACGTAAATATATGAAGATCAAATGATTATATCAATAAAAATAAGAGGAAATATAACACAAAAAAAAAGACTGTACCACTTATTTATGATACAGCCCCTTTTAAATTTAGTCCGCTAGGAATAGTTTATTTTTTTGCTGTGTTCTTAGCTTTATATTCTTTATTCAACGCTGCTACTACTTCTTTCGTAATATCTAACTTCGCGTCTGCATAGATCACTGCTGGATTGGTTTGAGAATATGTCAATACATATTGGTAACCATTCTCCTGAGCGTGTTTTTTCAAATATTCTGTGATCGTATTGTATACTGCAGTCATTTCAGTTTGCTCATCTTGTGCCAATGATGACGATGCATTTTGGTTCAATTGTGCTAGCTCTTGTTGTTTGCGTGCCAATCTTTCTTCTGTAGCTTGACGCTCTGAAGCGCTCATTGTCGGAGCTTTTTGTTCTGCTTCAGCAAGTTCTCTTTGGAAAGCTTGACCTTTAGATTGCAAGTTTTCTTGTGCTTTCTTTGCTTTGCCTTCTAATTTCGTTTTTGCGTCTTTGAAGTATTCGTATTGCGCTGATAAAGTATCTGCATTTACATATACGATTTTGTTAGACACTTTGTCAGAAGCTACATTAGATGATGTGCTATCACCTTTTGTTGCTGAGGTACCTGAAGTATTTTGGTTACATGAAGCAGCTGCTGTCATGATAGCTATACCTAATGTCAATTTAGATACGTTTGATAAAAATTTATTCATTTGATGTGTAATTTTCAGTTTAAGAAGCAAACCTACTATAAAAAAATTAAAATTCCATTTTTTGTGTTTTTTTTCAAAAATAAAGTAGCCATTTAGGTCGGATTTAAGTGCTCCAACTGTTGTTTAAGTTCTTAGTTTTTATTAACTTTGAATGTTAATTTAATCAGATTTTTTTTAATTCATGAGCGAAGAAAAAAACAATCCTACAGCGTATTCCGCGGACAATATTCAGGTATTAGAAGGATTAGAGGCGGTACGCAAGAGACCATCCATGTATATTGGTGATACAGGACCAAAAGGTTTACACCACTTGGTATATGAGGTTGTCGATAACTCCATTGATGAGGCTGTTGCAGGGTATTGTGATGACATCATTGTTACTATATATGAGGACAATTCCATCTCTGTAGAAGATAATGGTCGTGGTATTCCTACCGGAATCAACAAGAAAGAAAATAAATCAGCACTAGAGCTCGTAATGACTATACTTCATGCGGGAGGTAAGTTTGATAAAGATACATATAAGGTTTCTGGAGGTTTGCACGGTGTGGGTGTTTCCTGTGTGAATGCATTATCTACGCATTTGAAAGCAGAGGTGCATCGCGATGGCAAAGTTTTCAATCAGGAGTATGAGCGTGGTAAGCCACTATATGAGGTGAAAGAAGTAGGTACATCGGATAAAACAGGAACTATTGTGACTTTCTCTCCGGATCCTATTATTTTTACCCAAACTACGGTATATAATTACGACACCTTGGCTAATCGTCTTCGTGAGCTTTCTTTCTTGAACAAAGGAATCACCTTGACTTTGATTGACAAGCGTGAACAGAACGAAGATGGTTCAGACCGTAGCGATGTGTTCCATTCAGAAGGTGGTCTTCAAGAGTTTGTTAAATTCTTGGATGGTACACGTTCGGCACTTATCCCTAATCCAATTTATTTGGAGGGTATTAAGCAGGGAATTCCAGTAGAGCTGTCATTCCAATACAATGATACTTATTCAGAAAATGTTCACTCCTATGTGAATAATATTAACACAATCGAAGGTGGTACACACGTAGCAGGATTTCGTAGAGGTTTGACTCGTATCTTAAAAAAGTATGCGGATGAGTCAGGTTTGTTGAAAAACTCAAAAGTAGAAGTAACAGGTGATGACTTCCGTGAGGGACTTACAGCCGTTATTTCGGTGAAGGTGGCAGAACCACAATTTGAAGGTCAGACCAAGACAAAATTGGGTAATACCGAAGTAATGGGTGCTGTAGATGTGGCCGTAGGAGAGATTCTAGGTCAATATTTAGAAGAGAACCCAAGAGAGGCTAAAACTATTGTTCAGAAGGTGATCATCGCAGCTCAAGCGCGTGCAGCAGCACGTAAAGCGCGCGAACTCGTGCAGCGTAAAACTGTAATGAGTGGATCTGGGCTTCCTGGTAAGTTAGCGGATTGTTCGAGCAATGATCCTGCGCTATGTGAGATATTCTTTGTCGAGGGTGATTCGGCGGGTGGTACAGCCAAGCAAGGTCGTGACCGTAATTACCAAGCGATTATGCCACTACGTGGTAAGATATTGAACGTAGAAAAGGCCATGGAGCACAAAATCTACGAGAACGAAGAGATAAAAAATATGTTTACGGCATTGGGTGTTTCTGTTGGTACAGAAGAAGATCCAAAAGCATTAAATATAAATAAACTTCGTTACCACAAGATTGTAATCATGACGGATGCTGACGTCGATGGTAGTCACATTGCTACTTTGATTTTGACATTCTATTTCAGATATATGCGCGAACTTATCGAAAGGGGTTATGTATATATCGCGACGCCGCCATTGTATTTGGTGAAAAAAGGAAAAGATCATGAATACGCTTGGACTGAAGATCAACGCCTAGCAGCTATCCAACGCTTAAAAGGTGCTGGTAAAGAAGATTCTGTAAGTGTACAGCGTTACAAAGGTCTTGGAGAGATGAACGCGGAACAATTGTGGGAAACAACAATGAATCCAGATAAACGTACATTGAGACAAGTTACGATTGAAAATGCTGCTGAATGTGATCGCGTATTCTCCATGTTAATGGGAGATGAGGTTGCACCGCGTCGTGAATTTATTGAGAAAAATGCGAAATATGCTAAGATTGATGTTTAAGACATTTTAGCTTTAGAATATAGAAAGACCGATACTATCATCGGTCTTTTTTTTCTGAAAGTTTTTTTGTTTCTCCATCCTACATCAATACAAATGTCGACCAATATATTATTAAAGGTCTGTTAGATTGCTATAATTAGT
>NZ_SMBZ01000089.1 GCF_004342685.1 Sphingobacterium alimentarium | reverse complement strand
GTTGTCTTTTAAGAATTTCAGATATGCCTTTTTATTGTATGAACCTTTGTTGGATGTGTTTACATATTCGAAGTCGTCAGTCAACAGGAATTTGTTGTACATGTCTGATCCTAATGTTGTCGCTTCAATGTATGTGATAAGGATAGCTTTCGAATCCATATTTTTTAATGGATTAATCGATGATGTTTTAGCAAAAGAGCTTAATGATATGATCATGAAGAAGGCTACTGCGATTGTTGATAATGTCTTTTTCATAGCTTTATTTTTTTGTTAGTTATATTTTTAATAGTTTATTATTTCTTATTTGATACTTCAAAGGTAGGGTGTATGTTGCGCTGAGCAATGTGATTTAGACCAGTATAGGTTGTTTTTCGGTAAACTTGGATTTATTTTCGGTGAAAATATTCGACTTTATTTACCGACAAAACCATATGTCGGTAAAGAGATATATTGGCATAAAAAAAAGACCAACGTCTTCGATGGTCTTTCTCCGTAGTACATGTATGTACGTTATTATGGGTAGGTTGTCACGACCTTACTTACCTTCCAACCGTCATCTGTCTTGTTCAATGTGATATAATCTACTCGTGTGAAATTTTTAAATGTTAATGTTGCCTTCGCTACGCAGGATTTTCCTGTTTCGTCCATGATTTGGTAAGAAGTCTGACAATTAAATTTTAGACCCTTCGTGTCGTTTAGAAATTTTAGATAGGGTTTCTTTTTAAACTTCATATTCGAGGAAGCGTTGTAATGTTCAAAGTCTTCCGTGAATAAATACTTATGATATTTGTCATACCCAGAGACGATGGTTTCGACGTAGGCAATCATAATACTTTTGCTGTCCTTCTCTCTTAGAGGGTTAGCATTTGCGTTTGTAAATGAGCTTAATGATATAACCATCATAAATGCTGATACAAGGGATAATACAATCTTTTTCATGGTAAAATGTTTATTAAATGTTATTTAATATGTTGTTGTTATTTGATGATTCAAAGTTAGGTTGGAAATGACAGGTAGGGAAAGGCAATTAGATGAGTGGACGCACGCTCTCGGTTGAAGGGGGGATAGAATCGGTAAAATTCAGTAGCAAGATAGTCGTTAAGGGGCTTTGTAGTATTTCGTCGGCAAATTCATGTTTAATTATAAAACAAAATAAATAAGTCATTGTTATTAATCTGTATATTCAAAAATTACAAATGATTAATTAAAATAGACAAGTATGAACTTAAAAAATCTTTTAACCGTTTTAGTCCTATCAGGTTCATTAGCTTTTGCTACTGTTTCGTGTAAATCCAAGGTTTCAGATGCTGACTTGAGAGCGAAAGTTGAGAGTAGCATCAGCAGCAATCCTGGTGTAACAGTTGATGTTAAAGAAGGTGTAGTAACGCTATCAGGCACGGTAGCTACTGAAGACGAACGTATGGCTATAGAAAATTCTGCAAAATCTGCTGATAGCAAAGGCGTAAAATCTGTAGTTAATAATATCGTGGTGAATGCTCCTCAAATAGAAATCAACTCAAATGATGTAGACTTGAAAGCAAAAGTGGTAGACGCTACGAAAGACTTTCCAACAATCAGCACTACAGTAAATGACGGTGTAATCACAGTAACAGGCACATTGGAACAGGCAAGAGTACAAGTGCTTAAACAATCTTTAGACGCATTATCTCCGAAAAGAGTAGATATGTCTTCTTTAGTAATTAAATAATAGAATTAACAAAACAGCCATGGCATTAACAACAAAATATCAAAGACTAATCGAAACAGCCCAGTCTTCAGGCATAGCAGATTTACAAATCGGAGAGCAGGAAGGTGTCTTGCATATACGTGGTACGGCCCCTAATGCAGATGCAAAAAACAAATTGTGGGATGTGTACAATCAGTTAGATCCTAATTATCTGTCGGGAGATGTGGTGATGAATGTGGATGTAACGACACAAGAAACGGGAAGTAAAGCGCGAGTAATTACGCAAAATTCCAACCTTAACATTCGTAAAGGACCAGGTACCGAACAACCTATTGTAGGTAAAGCGGCTAAAGACGAAATTATTACCTTAATCAGCCGTGCGAATGATCAATGGTGGTTGGTAAGAACTGCGGATGGTGAAGAAGGATATTGCTATGCGCAGTACTTAGAGCCAATAAGTTAAAAAATACGTTCTTTATATATCAAAGGCCGGACTTTCGAATCGTAGAAAGTCCGGCTTTTTTTGTTGTAATAATCCAGCTTAACCGCAATGAGTTATTTTACAACTGTGGCTTCTAGTTCGATTTTTAGTGTTTCAAATAGTCCTTTTATTTCCAAGACTGTCGAAGCCTGTTTGATGTTATTTTCATTCATCCAATTTTGAAATACATCAAAATGTGTGAAAAGCTCTTGTGTAGAGGTAGTGTAAATATTTAATCGCACAATATGTTGCAATTCGTACCCCGCTTCTAGAATGACTTTTGACAAAAGTTTAAAGTCAAATCTGTACAAGCTATGGAATCGAATGTCCTCAGGGAGTTACCAGCCTATGTCCGTTCGTTTGGTAGAAATACCAAAATCAGGAGGTGGTACCCGTCACTTAGGTGCTCCTTCTGTCATCGATCGGATCGCGCAAATGTCGGCAGTTCTAGTTTTACAGCCCAAATTAGATCCTATATTTCACGAGGACTCCTATGGATATCGTCCCCACCGTTCTGCGCATCAAGCCTTAGAAAGAGCCCGGAAGCGTTGTTGGCAATTGGATTGGGTCCTTGATCTAGAGGTAAGCAAATTCTTTGATACGATAGATCATGATCTTTTAATGAAAGCCGTCAAACGCCATACCAGCGAAAGATGGATCCTGCTTTATATTGAAAGATGGCTTAAGGTTCCTTATGAGGATAAATCAGGTATTCGCATCGTGCGTACACAAGGTGTTCCACAAGGTTCGGTTATCGGTCCTATTCTTGCGAACCTTTATATGCATTATGCGTTTGACGCATGGATGAAACGAAATTATAGTTATATAGTATTTGAACGATACGCTTATGACGTTATATGCCACTGCCGCTCAAAAGATGAAGCCGAAAGACTACGAGCCTCTATTGTGCAGAGACTTGCGGAGTGCAATCTAACGCTGAATGAAAGCAAGACAAAGCTTGTTTACTGCAAAGATGACCTTAGGCGTGGAGCCTGGGTAAATGAGCAGTTTGACTTTCTTGGCTTTACGTTCAGAGCAAGAAGATCAAAGAAC
>NZ_SMBZ01000088.1 GCF_004342685.1 Sphingobacterium alimentarium | reverse complement strand
AATATTATAGCCCACCAAATCGCCCAAACAATAAATACTGTCTGGTTTTCTTTTTTCAACATCTTCAAAAAATGCTTCTAATGCAGGTAAATTGGAGTGAATATCACTGAATAATGCTATTTTCATTTTGTCTAATTTTTATTGTTTAAATATTTTGTTTAAGATAACTTTAGATAAGATTAAATAAATACCCTAATAATGCTCCTCCAATAACCACAAAGGCACTATTTATTTTTTTGAATTTGAAAACTACGATCGCACTTATCATTGCAATTAATATCGTCCGCCAATCAGTAATAGTTTCTTTGCCCATTGTAAGACAAATAGCGGCTATGATTGCAACAGATGCCACATTGACCGCATCGAGAAAAATGGACAGTCCTTTAGATTGGCGCATTTTTTTCATCAAGGGATTTAGCAATGCTACTAAAATAAACGACGGCAGAAAAATAGCAATCGTAGAAATAACTGCTCCGGATAGTCCGTTGATTTGATAGCCAATAAACGTAACTGAAGAAAAAACAGGACCTGGGGTAAACTGTCCAACAGCAATAGCATCCATTAATTGCTGCCGGGTGAGTAAGCCCGTTGCAACTAATTCCGTATCTAAAAAGGCGAAAAGAACATAACCGCTTCCGTAGAGGATAGCACCAATTTTCAGGAATATCCAAAATAATTTGGTATTTGTTTCAGACAGTAAGGGGCTTTGTGCGATTTGTAAGAATGCGAGCGGGATAAAACTTTGGAGCGTATTTTTTGTATCCTGAAGGTAATACAAGGCCATTGCCAGCAATCCCGCTCCAAACATCAAATAGATTTCACTAATGCCGAATAATGACAGTACCAAAACAAGAATACCTACAACCGCCAAGAATGTGGACTTTACTGATTTCTTTGCTAATGGAAAAACAGCTCCTATGATAATAGCGATGATTGCAGGTTTGATACCGTAAATAAAGGGCTGTACTTCGGGCAATTGTCCGTATTGCTGATACAACCATGCAAATATCCCGGTAATGAAAACCGCAGGTAAAATAAAGCATAACCCTGCAAAGATTAATCCTTTCCAACCGCCTTTGTCATAGCCGATGTGTATCGCCATTTCTGTACTGTTGGGGCCAGGAATGAGATTAGTAGCTCCCAACAAATCCAAAAAATGCTGTTCGCTCATCCATTTTCTTTTCACTACTACCTCCTGCTGCATCATAGCAATATGAGCCGCGGGACCTCCAAAACCAATAAAACCGAGCTTTAGAAAGAGTTTGGCAATTTCCTTTATTTGAATATCACGCTCCATTTCTCATTACGATTTTATCAATAGACCAATTACCTCCGCCTTTGATTAACAAAAACATACTTCCCAAAAGCATCGCCCAATCCGTACGGCTGCCGTGCAGCAATTCCCAAATACCCTCGCTAGCCAAAATAGATGTTTTGGTCGTGGCAATGGCAACCAGCATAATGATGATGAGCGGAATACTTGCTAACCTTGTAAGCAACCCCAGCAAAATAAACGCTCCGCAAAGGATTTCAAATATGCCTACAAAACTTCCAAAAAATTCAGGCGATGGCAAGCCAATTTTTTCAAACCGTCCCGCTCCACGAATGGCAGGAAACAGCAATTTTTGAATGCCCTCCGATAAAAAAACACCTCCAACAATCAGTCGGATTATGATTGTTGTCTTTGAATTATCTGTATGAATGATTTTTGAAAACATAAAAATTCAATTTTAACAACATCCGCCACCTGGAGTACAAGCATTAGCATTATTTACAGGCAGTTCTGCCAAATTTTTCTTTACTTTTTCGGAAGGAATACCGCAGGCATCTTGAGCCAAACAAGCTGTTGTTTTATTTTTCAGTACAAATGTATCTCCGTTGAAATCCAAATCATACTTACCAATCGTTTCGCTTTGGTATTCCACTTCAATTTCCGCATCTTCTATGCCCAATTTTTCTTCGGATAGCTTGATGATGTTTAATAGCTTAGCTGGCTTTAATTTGTGCTCGAAATCGTCTGCATTCCATAATTGGAAGTTTACAACTTTTTCCGAACGGATTACGCCACCACAGTCTATAAAGTTTTTAGTAATTTGTCCCACTTCGGTAACGTGGAAATGTTCTGGAACTAAGGTTCCGTTTTCTAATTGAAATCCAACATTTACTAATGTTGGCAGGATTTCTTTAATTTTTGATAGCTTCATATTTCTGATATTAACTCAATAAATGTTATATTGCAATGTTACGATGATTTGGTGTTAAAAAAAAGCTTAACAGCATTCTTTACTATTTACATTCTCGACAAAAAAGCTATTGAGTTCCTTCTTAATCTCATTCCAGACTGTTTCATTAATACAGTAACATACACTAGTTCCTTCTATATTTCCTTTAATGATACCAATATTTTTCAGCTCTTTCAAGTGTTGTGAAATTGTCGCTTGTGCCAATCCCAATTCTTCTACAAGATCATTACAGATGCAGGCATTTTGTTTAATGATATGTTGCAGTATAGCTATACGAGCAGGATGAGCCAGTGCCTTTAAAATACTAGCTAAATGGTTCTGCTGTTCTGTAAAAATTTCGGTTTTTGTGACACCCATCAGTTTTATAAAAATAAATATATCGCAATATTACGATAATAAATTTAAACAGCAATAATTTTTTTTAAAATTATTGCTGTAGTTGTAATATTAAACTTGGGTATTCCGATGCTATTTATTAGTCATTACTTTGTAGGTAGGATCTTCAATAATATTCACATCAATAACTGTTTCTGCATTTTTAAGTAATTGCCTGCAATCTTGGCTTAAATGACGTAAATGTAGTTTTTTACCTTCCTTGTGATACTTCTCCGTAATTTTATTTAAAGCTTCAATAGCAGACATATCAACTACTTTACTTTCCTTAAAATCAATTACAACTTCATTCGGGTCATTTAGTACGTCAAATTTTTCAATAAATGCGGCAGTAGAACCAAAGAAGAGCGGCCCAAAAATTTCGTAATGCTTTACACCATCTTCATCTACATATTTTCTTGCACGTATTCTTTTAGCACTCTCCCAGGCAAATACTAGAGCCGAAATGACTACACCAATCAAAACCGCTAAAGCTAAGTTGTGCAATACTATGGTTATAACTGCTACCAACATGCCAATAAAAATATCGTGTCGAGGCATTTTATTAATAATTCGAAAGCTGACCCACTCAAATGTACCTATAGCTACCATCATCATCACCCCGACTAATGCCGCCATTGGAATTTGCTCGATTACAGGACCAGCAACAAGAATGATCAATAAGATTGCTATGGCTGCAACTATTGAAGAAAGTCTGGCTCTTCCTCCAGCTCCTACATTAACTAAAGTCTGGGCAACCATTGCACATCCACCCATTCCTCCGAAGAAACCGTTGGTGATATTGGCTATACCTTGTGCGGCAGCCTCACGGTTAGATTGTCC
Source organism: Sphingobacterium alimentarium (assembly GCF_004342685.1). Lineage (GTDB taxonomy): Bacteria > Bacteroidota > Bacteroidia > Sphingobacteriales > Sphingobacteriaceae > Sphingobacterium > Sphingobacterium alimentarium. The sequence goes on along the minus strand of NZ_SMBZ01000088.1, from coordinate 218 downwards.
TTTTGTGCTGGTTATTTCATCAACCATATTAAGCGTTAACAGACTTTCAATCAATCCAACCCCTGCCATTACCAAGGCATAAGGGAAAATAATTTTCAATGTTTCCAGAGTAAAAGGAATAGCAGGGATGTGAAATGAAGGTAAAGAGCCTCCTACAGAGGCGATATCAATAACTTTTTTAGTATCGATGCCGAAAAAATATACAATACCAAAGACAA
>NZ_SMBZ01000087.1 GCF_004342685.1 Sphingobacterium alimentarium | reverse complement strand
CAAATTCAGGAAATACTCAGGAAAGAAGCTGACGATTAAAAAATAAAAAGCCGTATCTAACTTTTGATGTTTTGATACGGCCCCTTTTTGTTTTAATTTAGATTTATAAACGCAAATTATGATTGCTCATATCTTATCCGCTGAATCTCATCCCTTTGAATGGGTAGACATCACGAATCCGACATTAGAGGATTTTAAAGAATTAAAGGAAAAATTTAATCTTCGCGAAGCTTCTATTCGGGATTGTCTGGAGGTAGGTCATCTGCCGAAAATTGAGGAATTCGAAAATTATCATTTTCTAATAATTCGGTCTACGCCACAAAAGCTGGATGAAGAATCCCAGACACTGCAAGAGATTACCAATAGGATTTCGATTTTCTATGGCCCAGATTTTGTGATTACCACCCACCGGAATAGCATTCCATTCTTGGAAAATATTAAACGTGCCGACCCCAAAAACAAACCGCTGTCTTCCCCCAAATCCTTCGTCAATACTTTGGTATCGGAAGCGCTAAAATCCTTTGAAACATTGGTACTAGGAGAGATAGCGACCAAGCTAGAAGAATATGAAGAGATTGTATTCCTACACCAAAAACGTAAACCTTTCCTCAGGAAGCTGTACTACATTAAGCGGCAGATAGATGTGATTCGGTCTATTCTGGTTCTTTACAAAGATATTGTGGATTATTTTCACCTCCCAGAATACAAAAATACGTATACACAAGACTTGAGGGATTTGTTTTCGCGCACCACCACACTCTATCGCAATACGTCAGAGAATACTGCCCAGTTGCTTTCGATATATTTCAATATTGAATCCAATCATACCAATGAGATTATGCGCATATTGACGATAATTTCAGTGTTTTTTATGCCATTGACATTTATCGTAGGTGTCTATGGTATGAATTTCCACTTTATGCCTGAGTTGCAATGGAAATATGGATACCCCATAGTCATATGCTCCATGCTCGGATTGAGCCTGCTCATCTACTTATGGTTCAAAAGAAAAAAATGGCTTTAATTATTTTGCCTTGGGTGTCGTAGCTATAAATTCTTTCAGATAGAAAGGTTCGAAGTAAATTAAATCTTCAAAATCCTGTTTTTCAAATTTTTCAAAAGCAGATTCTGCAAGATAGCTCGATGAATGCTTATAGCTCGTATCGACCTGCACGGGCGCAGATTGGCTATACAAATCCTTCAACTTGAGTGCGCCGGAGCCGAAAAGAATGATTTTCTGATTTGCAAAAGGCTGAAAAGTGTCGACATCCATGATTACGGCTTCTGTAGGTTGCAAGACTTCGCCGTGATGATTGTATACCATCATATACACTTCCATACGTCTAGCATCCAGCATCGGCACATACAAGCTATTATCAGCAAGACCATACGTAGATGCATAACCTTTGAACATACTCGCTAAGGTATTGACAGCAAGCAGCGGTATATCCAGCGCATAGCAAAGACCTTTGGCCGTAGAAACACCTATACGAAGCCCTGTGTAAGAGCCTGGTCCTTTACTGACTGCTACAGCAGATAAGTCTGCATAAGACAACTTTGCGTTGCGCAATAATTCATCAATGAAGACGGTCAATTTGGACGCATGAAGATTAGGCTCGGTGGCTTCCATTTTGTGGATTACCTGACCATCTAAACTCAAAGAAACAGAACACACTTCTGTCGCTGTATCAATCTGCAAAATATACGTACTCATCTTCAATCAAAATTAAGGAATAGGATCATGTCCATGACCACCCCATGGATTGCATCTCGCAATGCGTTTGATGGTCAGCCATCCTCCTTTGAAAGGTCCATACTTCATTATCGCTTCCTTTCCATACTGCGAACACGTCGGCGTATAGCGACAATTGGCCCCTAACAGCGGAGAAATAAAAAGTTGATATATCTTAATGATAAATAAAAACAGGTGCTTGAGACCCCACAATATCAATTGCCATATTTTAAGAAGAAATTGCATGGGCTAATTGCTTTAACGTTTTATTCATTTTAGTGAATAACAATTCAAAATTCAATTCTTCTTTCCCGACATATTGAATTGCCAAGTCCAAATTTAAGTCATATTTCATGACTTCATCATAAAGCAGCTCATTTTTTTGCAAACGATATACTTCACGCATCAATCGCTTAATACGATTGCGGTCGTGTGCTCGCTTAAATCGACGCTTGGAAACCGATAGAATGGCCTGTACAGGATGTGTGCTACTTGTAACTGGACGTACGAAGTAGACCACCCGAAAAGGGTAAATAATAAAAGAAGAACCACCATGAAAAAGAGAATCAATTTTACTCTTACTACACAGTCGTTCTTCTTTTGTAAATGTTTTTCTCATCGGATGACTAGTTGGCCGGAATATAGCCACAGCAAAAAGTCACCGGCGCTAAAGAAAAGAATTAGCCTTTGTGACGGTATTCGTCAGAAACTGTTAGACGTTTTCTACCTTTTGCTCTACGAGACGCTAATACTCTTCTACCATTAGCTGAACTCATACGCTCTCTAAAACCGTGCTTATTTCTTCTTTTTCTTTGCGAAGGCTGAAATGTTCTTTTCATGACGCTATTTCTTTATTATTTTTTTTCTCTATTAACCAATATTATCCTCTAAGAGGAATGCAAAAGTACTGTATAATTTCAATATATACAAGCACTGCAAGAAAAAAAGTTCACATAAATAATACGTAAACTTCTTTTATATCCTGGTAATAGAAACCTATTTATTCTTTAACAAATCTCTAATTTCAGCAAGCAAAACTTCTTCGTTTGACGGTCCGGCAGGTGCTGCTGGAGCTTCTTCCTCTTTCTTCTTCAAGGAGTTAATTCCTTTAATAACCACGAAGATACAAAATGCAATAATCAAGAATTGGATGACAACATTAATAAAATTACCATAATTTAAGGTAACTGCAGCTGCCAACTCCGAACCATCAGGATTCAAAATAGCATCCTTAATAATGATTTTCTTTTGCGAAAAATCCACCCCTCCGGTGATTACCCCAATGATTGGCATAATTAAATCATCCACTAAAGATGTGACGATTTTTCCAAAAGCGCCACCGATAACCACACCGACTGCTAGGTCAATGACGTTACCGCGCATAGCGAATTCTTTAAACTCTTTAATAAAACCCATAATATTTTTTTCTTTTAAAATAACAAAAATAAATATAAAGTACTAATTTTGGTATAGATTAATATCTAAATTAGTAATTAAAACGATTAATAAGGGTCGGGATTTAATTTAAAGTAATATTTTTCATATATTGACCAATATCTTATACGTATAAGCTTATGAACAACATATTGATAGCTGACGATCATAGTATAGTTCGGTTTGGCACAGCTGTAGCCATTAACGAATCATTCAAAAATACTGAAATAACCCACGCCTCGACGATCAAAGAAGTATATTCACATATTAATTTTAAACGCTTTGATCTTCTTCTGCTGGACATCAATATGCCTGGTGGAAATAATATTAATGTGATTAAAGAGGTATTGACACTACAACCCGATTTGAAAATATTGGTATTCTCATCCTACGACGAGAATATCTATGCATTGCGCTATATCGAAGCAGGAGCTGCGGGCTACCTGAATAAAAACACATCCATGGAGGAGCTTAGCAATGCGATCAACATGATCCAAGAGCGAGGCAAGTATATGTCCCCTGCTGTACGCGATTTGTACATACAGAAGCTAACAAGCACCAAATCAAGCATTGACAAGGTCAATCCATTAAACAAATTATCAAACCGTGAGATGGACGTTGCAAAACACTTGATCGAAGGCCATGGAATACTAGAGGTTTCTAACCTTTTGGATTTGAGCTCATCGACAGTAAGTACTTACAAAAGCCGCATTTTCGAAAAATTAGGTGTTAGTAACATTCCTGATCTTATCGAGTTGTTCAAGCTTCACGCACAAAATACATAGTAGTATTATCGCTATACGAATAAGCTATTTAGATTTACTATAGAATCGAGTAGGAAGATAGGGATTATTTCCCTATCTGTCCTCTCACACCACCCGGCATACGGATCCGTACCAAGGCGGTTTGTTAGAATAACGTCG
>NZ_SMBZ01000086.1 GCF_004342685.1 Sphingobacterium alimentarium | reverse complement strand
TATATCAAATTCAGGAAATACTCAGGAAAGAAGCTGACGATTAAAAAATAAAAAGCCGTATCTAACTTTTGATGTTTTGATACGGCCCCTTTCTTTTTATTTTTTATTATCGCGACTCCAGATTTCGTAAATTGGATCTCCTTTGGAGCTCTTGCCACTGTGATGCCACTGCTCATTTTCGATCTTGCCGTCGAAGTTCAATGAAGCGCCCACTCGGCTATTATCACGAGAGAAAAATAGAATATTTTCTTGATATTTACCATTGCTAAATTCGTAATGTCCACCACCTGTACCATAGAATCCTTTTTCTGCAGGGTTGATAGCTATCCATTGAAAATACCCGTCTATTAATATTTTTATTGTTTTGCGATCGCCACGTTGTATCGTCTGCATGTTGTCATTGGTTTTACGACCTGTGATGCGCCATAGACCGTCCAGCCCTTGTGCTTTCTTCGCTTGCTTTTGGAAAGTAGTGCCGTCCAAGATAAGCGCATTATTAGCTATTTCGAGCGAAAAGGTATGGCTTTTACCAATGTTGTCTGCCGCCTTGTCATCAAACTCACATTGTACGATAAGTTGCTTGTCGCCGAGGCTATACGTGCCACCTTGCGTGCTCATATATGTATCGTTACTGTAGGTGCTATGGGTGATATAGCCATCAGTAATGAGCAGCAAATGCTTGGTTCCATTGTTTTCGGCAAGGTATGCACCGGAGATGTCTTGGGCAAGAATAGGAGGTACTAACCCCGCAAATAGTAGAATAGTAAAGATGAAATTTCTCATAACTAGTTGTATTTTAGTATTAAATTTACTGATTTGTTACTTGATTAACAACTGATTAACCTATTCGGTTTTGATTAGAAGTGATATGCGGTTTCACTTTTAGTCTCTGATAGCACAAAATAAGTCTGTACCGTATTCACTTGAGGCAATACAGCAAGCTTATGACGCAGAAACATGTGGTAGGCTTCCATGTCTTTGGTGGCTATGCGCAGCATAAAGTCATAAGACCCTGCCATTTGGTAGCATTCCATGACTTCGGGAAATTTGGACACCTCTTTTTCAAATTCATTAAGTACTTCAAAAGTGTGGGCTTTTAAGAATACTTGTGAAAAGGATATTAAACCTATACCAATTTTGTTTCGATCCAAAATAGCTACTGTTTTCTTAATATACCCAGCTTTTTTTAATTTTTTAACCCGTTCGTGGATAGCGGCAATAGATTTATACAGTTTTTCAGCCAATTGTTTATTGCTTAGGGTAGCATCTTCTTGCAAAAGTTTCAGGAGCTTAATGTCAGTCGGATCTAAGTTCATTATAGTCAGGGTTGATTTAATCAAAAATATAAATCTTAGCTTAATAAAGGCTTAAAATTTTCTGGTAATTTAAAAAAACTACCAGAAAATGCCTGGAAAAAACGCCTCTTTGTCGAATCTTAGCTTCGCTAATCAGCTTTTATATTGTACTCCCGCTTAGCGTAATGTCAAGCGCTTGGGATTGTATAATCTGGGAATAGAATTCTTTGAGATGTAAATACTCTTCGGGTAAAAAGATAGCCTTATTGAGCCCCAAAGATACTTGAATCTGCAGCTCGTTCTCATTTTCCTTGATGATATAAATATACCGTGCATCTCGGTTAGGGAGACTAAGGCTTACATTTTTTGGTTTGTTATTAATCTTATAGTTTTTTGGCATGTTGATAACCATCGAAAATGATTCTTCGATATAGGATCCCAAATCTACAGGGTAGGTACGTTCATCAAGATTAAATGGATTTTTGGTCTTACGTCCACTTATAAAAGGAATAAATTTCAGATCTTGACCTTTCTTGCTTGCAAAATTTTTGATTTCGATTTGCTGAATTTCCGTGAGCATAGAATAAGGATCCTCTAGATTGTTGATATGATGCTCTTTAATGCTATAATGCGGGGTGGATTCTAATTCACTTTCTCTGTATTCATCGAGTGAATTAAAAGCTTTGATTTCATTTCTTTTGTTGGAAGCGGCATAGCCATTGCGTAATACTGTCCACTGTCCTTTGAGGTTGCCTTCTTCATCAAGATCACCTACAAATTCATATCTTACGCGGCTAATTTGTATTGCAGTAAGCGGTACCCATTTGAAATTATCTTTGCTCACCAACAGCCCTTGATAATTGATGCAGCGTAGCGGTATCTGTCCAAATGCAGCATATATATCCGAAGCATCCAATAAGTATTCTTGACTATCAATAAGCACATGTGCTATCACATAATTATAATCGGACAATGTCGCGTTGTAAAGTGAAGGGATGCCATTGTCACGTGTTGAGAGAACCACAGGATTGGCCTCAATATTGGCATCGCGCAATGCTCCGATCAGCGCAAAATTAATATCAGCGGTATTTCCTTGTTTGATTTCTAATGCTTTTTTAACTCCATTATCACTATATAAACCATATTTTTTATTCCATTTGATCTGTGTTTTGATGTAATCGTATATAGTCTGTGCCTTGACTAGTGTAGTCATGTCGTTTTTGACAATGGTAGGAATGACCTGCTTAAATTGTCCTGATCTATTGACTTCTTTGCCAAATTCATTCGCAGTATTAAGCTGTTTCACGACATCGGTCCAAGTACGGGAAAAATTATAGTTCGGTCCAAAAGGAATAGAAAATGAAGCCAACTCAAACGTCAGTTTGCCCATGAAATTTTTGGCAGCGGTCATGTAATCTTCCTGTACAAAGGGGGGAATATTGTTGGCTACATAGATGGTCTGCTGGCCCATTACATCGCCTAAAGAAGACACAATTTGCGTGTCATAAGGCAGTTTGGTGTGTTTGCTCAAATGGACAATACCTTTCATATTGACATTGTACACACAGATCTCTGGTATTTCGGTTATAAATTCCGAATGCATTTTGGGAATGGTGCTCTGAAACTGCCAAGATTCCAAATTGTAAAGGTAAGGCGATTCGGTGCTGTATCTTAATTCGATGATCGAGCCTTCTTTGACATTGGCTAGTGCAATTTTGGTAATCTCTTGGGTCTCCGAAGATTTTTCGTTAAGAATATTTTTTTTGTCTAATTCTGTTTTTTCGATTTCACCATTGGGTAAGAGATTGTAAGTCGTGCCTTTGATGCCCGAGATGGTTTCCTTGTCGCTTCTGTTCCTTTCTTTATATAGGGGCACCGAAAAGTTCGAGTAATCGAGTCCCTCTTTATTTTTGATTAATATTTTGGTATGATAAAAATAGCGAAGATTAAGTTGTTTCTTAATCGAGTTATACTCTATGCGCGCTTTACCAAATTCGTGCAATACAATAGCTTCTGCATCAGGCGCATAATTTCCTTTATCAAAATCTTCTTTATTTATTTTTCCGTAGGAAAAGTCCTGCGCGAAAGATAAAAAGCCCAACAAGGATAATAGTAGGGTTAATAATGGTTTAAACATAAAAATAAATTGGTTAAAAAATTATCCTAAAATAATACTTTTTTCCATCACTGCTGTTAAAAATGTTATTTAAATCGTGCTTATCTCTTAAAATATTATATTTGTTTAATTCAATATAAACCCTTTCATTTATGAAATTCAATAAACTAATAAATTATTCTACGCTAGCCACTGTTTTGGTGATGACGGTTTCAAGCTGTAACAACGCTCCTAAGGAGGAAACGGATAAGGATGATGTCCATAATGCCGCTACACAGGTGATACCTGACGAAGCAAAGGATTTGATCGGCCGCTGGGATATTACGGTGGAGAAAGACGGTAAGCAGGTGCCTTCTTGGTTAGAAATAAAGCTTTCGGGATTCAATACCTTGGTAGGTTATTTTGTGGCGGACGCAGGTAGTGCACGTCCGGTGTCGCACGTGAAACTTGACGGCGGCAAGTTCATGTTTGAAATCCCTACACAATGGGAAGACGGTACAGGACTCATTAAAGTCGAAGGAGCACTCGAAGCGGGTAAAATAAAAGGTTCGGTCACCAGCAATAAAGGCAATGTGTACAATTATGAAGGCGAAAAAGCACCTTATTTAGTGCGTCAATCTGCTGGCAAATTGGGTACGGCCATCGAATTGTTCAATGGTAAGGACTTGACCGGATGGAAAACTTCGTCGGAGGATAGCCAATGGGAAGTGAAAGATGGTATTCTGATTAACAAAAAGGCTGGCGCCAACTTGATTTCGGAGCAGACATTCGAAGATTTCAAATTAGAAGCTGAATTTAGATATGCTGAGGGTGGCAATTCCGGTATCTACCTGCGCGGAAGATATGAAGTGCAGATCGAAGACTCGCCATTGGATAGACATCCAGGCTCTTTATATTATGGCGGTGTATATGGATTTTTGACACCTAGCGAAATCGCTACTTTGGGTCCTAATCAATGGAATAAATACGAAATCACGCTTCGCGGCAGAATGGTTACCGTAGTGGCTAATGGAAAGACGGTGATTAACAACCAAGAAATACCAGGGATAACGGGTGGCGCGCTAGATAGTAAAGAAGGTGAACCAGGACCGATTTATCTGCAAGGTGACCATACAGGTGTAGAATTCAGAAAAATAACGATCACACCGATTACTAATTAATACCGTATTCGGAAATATATAAAAGGGGCTGTATCATAAATAAGTGGTACAGTCTTTTTTTATGTTATATCTCCTCTTATTTTTATTGACACAATCATTTGATTTTCATATATTT
>NZ_SMBZ01000085.1 GCF_004342685.1 Sphingobacterium alimentarium | reverse complement strand
GTGGACACCCTTGTCCTAAGCTAACACTTCCCACTGTAAAGGCGTGTTCGGGACTTACACCCTAGAGTTATTGCACATGCTGGGCACACAAAAAAGAGGATGCTTTTAGCACCCTCTTCTGTATAATATTTAGTAATAGTTATCTCACTATTCTTCTCCGAATACATAACTATATTGCTTCCAAAGCTCTGCTGTGGCATTTTGCACATCTGTATCTTTATATTGATCGCCTATCATTTTGATACGCTGAAGACCAACTAAGGCTAAGCGTGCATTGCGCTCAGAAGTCACATCTTTGATCAAGTGATTTGAACTCAAATAATGCATATGCTCTTTAATATACTTTAAGTAACGCAAAGATATCTCTTTTGCTTTGGCAGATTCTCCAGTTTGGTACATCGCATCCAACAGAGAAATGTAGCTCATAGCTTCTCCCATTTGATATACTTTCTTCGGAAGATTTTGGTAAGCGTTCAATACGACATCATGCGCTTCTTTTTTCTTCCCTTGTTGTAATAAGTTTTGTGCCGTCTCTCCAAAAATCGAACTCAAGAAGAAAGTCAGATAACGGTATGAATCAGGATCCAAATAGCTTGCATTGCCTATATTTCCCCACTTATATTTGTTCATTATCTTGTCATATACCGATTCAGTAAATTGAATTGCACCTTGCTCAGCATCTTCCACGTTTGTATTAACCGGCACTAAACGTAATGCAAAACCTTCGGACACCAAGTAACGGTCTAGACCTAGGTAAAATTGCTGAGGAGTGGTCGTCGTAAAGTATATCGGTCTCTTCCAATTGTTATTGGCTAATATCGACAATACGGACAATTCAGCACGTGAAACATATCCCATTGGATAAGTAAATGTCAATGAATCTACCACAGAATCTTGCCACATCGCTGGAACAGCCTTATTCGCAAGTGCCGCTTGCTTATCAACATTTAGCTTAAGATTTTTAGTTGGCAACACGTTGATACTTTCGCCAGATTGTGTCTGCATTTTATTAGCTGGATCGTCTGAAAGCATAATGTTTAATGCATCTTCCAAATCTAAATTTCCTGGAATTTGGTAATCGTAATAATAAATCACATCACGTACACCGTCTTTAATTTTTTCCGGGTCGATGTTGATTGGCAATGCATCTGCATCATTCACTTTTTTCATCATCTGACGCATGTACCAATCGGAGGATAACAAACTCAAATTAACTACGCGCACATCGGTACGTATACCTTCGACTTCCTGCAGATACCACAATGGGTACGTATCATTATCCCCATAAGAGAATAAGATGGCATTTGGCGCACACGATTCAAGATAGTTTAGCGCCATATCATGCGATAATGATTTTTCCGAACGATTGTGATCATCCCAATTTTGAGAAACCAATAACACAGGACATGCCAACACACCCAGCGCTGTAGCTCCTATGGCTGCTGATTTTGCATTTACTTTTTTAGACAATAATTCCCAAATGGCAATCACGCCCATACCTATCCAAATGGAAAACGCATAGAATGATCCCGCATAAGCGTAATCCCGCTCACGCGGCTGCAAAGGAGGCTGGTTAAGGTATAATACAATCGCAAGACCTGTAAAGAAAAACAATAATAGCACTACACCCGCATCACGCTGATTCTTACCAAAGTGCCAGTAAGCACCCAAAAATCCGATTATTAACGGAAGGAAGAAATAAGTATTACGGGATGGATTTTCTTTTTCGGAAGTCGGAAGAGCGCTTTGACCGCCGACAAACGTGTTGTCAATAGGTTTGATACCCGATATCCAATTTCCTTCGAGCGCTGAGCCATGACCTTGTACATCATTTTGTCTTCCCGCAAAATTCCATAAAAAGTAGCGGAAATACATATGTCCTATTTGGTAACCGAAGAAAAATTTAAGGTTATCCGCAAATGTAGGTTTCTCTTCAGGACCTAAATTTAAATACTGTCTGTAAAAATTAGCGTGTTCACCACGATCACTATAGATACGAGGGAATAATGTTTCTCTATCGTAGCTGTATTTGGTTTTCTTCCTCGCTACTACATAGCGGTCTTTATCTTTACGATACACATTCCCAGCATCAAATACATCCGTAGGTTTGGCATCGAAATATTTACCTTTGATCAATGGCTCATCACCATATTGCTCACGATTCAGATAGCTTAAGAAGGTAAAAACATTATCTGGATCAGAGTTATTTAATGTAGGATCCGCTTTGGCACGGATAGTAATCATTGCAAATGAACTATATCCAAAAATGATAAATCCTAAGGAAACCAAAGCAATGTTTAAAATTGGTTTTACTTTCTTGATAGAATGCCAAATACCGAATACTAGACCACCCAACACTAATAAAGCAAAGAATGTAACGCCAGTTCCGAAACTTAATCCTAAAGTATTCACGAAGAACAAGTCCGTGAAAGCGGCAAACTTAATTAAGTATTGAATCACGCCCCACAAGATAAATCCGAGCACCACCACGCCAATCATAAAAGCTTTGAAGGCGCCGCCTGTAGTCACCTGCTTAGCTCTACGGAAGTAGATTACTAATGCAATAGCCGGGATAACCAATAGATTCAATAAGTGAACGCCAATAGACAATCCCATTACATACGCAATAAAGATCAACCAACGATCCGCATGAGGTTCATCAGCACGTGCTTCCCATTTCAAAATAGCCCAAAACACTACTGCAGTACACAGAGATGACATCGCATATACTTCCGACTCTACGGCCGAAAACCAAAACGTATCGGTAAAAGCGTATGCTAATGCTCCTACCAAGCCTGCGCCCATGACCACAATGGTCTGCACTTGCGTCAGTGGAGTCGATATATCCGCATTACGGACGAAAGTTTTACGCCCCAATACTGTAATAGACCAGAATAAGAAAAGAATCGTTAACCCCGAACTCACCGCAGAGCCAATATTCATCCAATAGGCAATTTGAGTTTTGTCACCCATTGCCAGATTCGAGAATATATTTTGAATCATCAAAAATAATGGAGCACCAGGTTGATGTACGATCTGCATTTTATACGCAGAAGCAATAAATTCACCACAGTCCCACCAGCTGGCTGTACGTTCAGCAGTAACAACATACGCAAGAGTAGCTACGATAGCACATAACCATCCTAGTAGATTATTGATCTTGTTGTAATTCATCATAAGTGTTAATTGCGCTATAGAATCCCTTGAGAGAAGCTTGGCCTAAAATATTTTCCAAATACGTTCACAAGTTCATTCTTAAACGGTTAATTGTTTTTAAAAACTTGCTTCGAAAATAAGGAATACATTGATACAAATGAACAAATAAATCATATTTTAACACTGCTTTACAATTTTAAAGGGGAATGTAAAGAAGTCTTTGACAGTCTTGAAAAAAATATCCCCCTGAAAATCAAGAAGGATACATTTCGGAATCAAAAAAAATTTGACGAATTCAAAATACAGCGTATATTTGCATCGTCAAACAAGAAACATAAGAAACAGCAGTTAGACAATGTTTGTCTCATAGTATAAGGGTAGTACGACAGTTTTTGGTTCTGTTTGTCTTGGTTCGAATCCAGGTGAGACAACAAAAGAGGGATACGATGTATCTCTCTTTTTTGTTCTAAAAAGATTTAAAAAATTATCAAAATGTTTTGACATATTGATCAATGTTTTTATCTTTGCACAACGAACAAGATTCTAGACCAGTCTAGAAGAGTTCAGAGGATTGTCCGATAGTATAAGGGTAGTACGACAGTTTTTGGTACTGTTTGTCTTGGTTCGAATCCAGGTCGGACAACGAAAGAGAGTTACATTTTAGTAGCTCTCTTTTTCTTTTTACGCTAACCTCCTCCCGTCTGTCTAATGGTTTTTATTTCTCACGATAGTCTTTTTATTTTCGATTTCATTTGGCTAACTTTGTGCATCATTCATAACATATAAATAATCAACACCATGCCTTTGCAATTTAACACGGTTAAATTATTCGCAGGTTCAGGAACTCAAGAACTAGCAGAAAAAATCGCCCAATCTTACGGGAAAGCTTTAGGAGAAAAGACTTTATCGAAATTCAGTGACGGCGAAATTCAACCATTCTACAACGAATCTGTAAGAGGAAGTGACGTTTTCCTAATCCAATCTACCAACCAACCTACCGACAATCTTTTCGAATTATTATTGATGATCGATGCAGCGAAGAGAGCTTCAGCTCACTACATCACTGCGGTAGTTCCATACTTTGGATTTGCTCGTCAAGACCGTAAAGACAAACCTCGTGTAGCTATTGGTGCTAAAATGATTGCAAACTTGATTACTGCTGCTGGCGCAAGTCGCATTATGACAATGGATTTGCACGCTGCTCAGATTCAAGGATTTTTTGACATCCCAGTAGATCATTTGGATGGATCGGTGATTTTTGTTCCTTATATCAAATCATTAAATCTTCCTAACTTAACAATTGCATCTCCAGATATGGGCGGTTCATACCGTGCACGTACTTTTGCTAAATTCTTTAATGCTGAAGTTATCATTTGTGACAAACGTCGTAAACGTGCGAACGAGATTGAATCTATGTCTATCATCGGTGATGTAACGGGTCAAGATGTAGTATTAATCGATGACATCTGTGATACTGCAGGTACACTTTCTAAAGCGGCGGCATTGATTATGGAAAATGGTGCCAATTCGGTAAGAGCGGTATGTACTCACGCTGTATTATCCGGTAAGGCTTACGAAACAATTGAAAACTCTGTGTTGAGCGAAATGATTGTTACGGACACCATTCAATTGAATGAAGAGAAAGCTAAAGCTTCTACAAAAATCAAAGTATTATCGACAGCAGATTTATTTGCTAAGGCAATCAAAAGTGTCAATCAACACTCCTCTATTTCTGATTTATTCGAAGTAGAATAATACATATAGATATTATTGCAAAAGGGCTGAAATTTAAATTTCAGCCCTTTTTTTTATTCTTTGTGGCTTCGTCCATAAGATAGCACAACCTTTATTGAGGTAATCGAGTAGGAAGATAGGGATTATTTCCCTATCTGTCCTCTCACACCACCCGGCATACGGATCCGTACCAAGGCGGTTTGTTAGAATAACGTC
>NZ_SMBZ01000084.1 GCF_004342685.1 Sphingobacterium alimentarium | reverse complement strand
GAGAGTTTGCCTAATGCTTCCTTCAGATTCCACCTCACGGTGGACACCCTTGCCTTCGGCTAACACTTCCAACTGTAATGGCGTGTTCGGGACTTACACCCTAGAGTTATCGCCCATGCCGGGCACACCACAGAAAAGCCGTAAAGTAATACTTTACGGCTTTTTGTATAATAGGATAATAAAATCTAATTTATATGGTCTTGATACGATAGAGCTTGCATAGGCAGGTAATAATTGCCCATATTAAATGATGTCAATTCTTGAGTTGCTTGAAGCAAATTCTCTAGATGCTCAGCGGTACGTATCCCGATTACAGCGGCAGTCACCTGTTGACGTTGTAACAAATAAGCTAAAGCCACGGTTTCTTTGCTAATGCCTTCTTGTTTAGCTACTACCGATACCCAGTTTGCAATTTTTTCGACTTGGACTGGGCTATGCTGCAAATAATCTTTGGCAGGCTTATTCAGCAGCAATCCCTGTGCAAATGCTCCGCGCACCAATATAGAGATGCCCTGTTCTCTCAATTCCCCGACATACGCTTCGGGCCTTGTATCGAGTAAACTGAATTGCATCATATTAGAGACCATATTCGATTGCGCAGCGAATGGTAGAAATACATTCGGACGAATAGAAGAAATACCGTACTCTTTTATTTTACCACTTTGCTTTAATTTCTCCAATGTATCAACCACTTCATCCAAGTTATCTTCTTTGGTACCGCCATGAATTTGATACAAGTCTATATAATCTGTGCCTAATCGCGTAAGCGAATCGTCAATAGCTTTGTTTATATAATCCTTAGAAACATTCCATTTCCAACCGGATCTATCCTTATTCCATTCGTTGCCTACTTTAGTAGCTATAACAAGTTGCTGTCTTATCCCTTTGACAGCCTTTCCTAATAGCCTTTCATTCTCCCCAAAATCATACAGATCTGCAGTATCGAAATAGTTTATCCCATTATCTACAGCCTGATTTATGAGTGCTACATAATCCATATTTGTAGATGGGGACATAGACATACAGCCAATACCCACGCTAGAAATTTTTATACTTGAATTACCTAGTGTATTGTATTGCATAGCAATGATTAATATATATTCAACAGCTCTACTTCAAAAATAAGTGTACTATAAGGTGGAATAGGTCCAGAATCTCTTTCTCCATACCCTAGATGTTGAGGTATAAAGAATTTATATTTTGATCCGACCTTCATCAAAGGAATACCAATTTTCCAACCTTCAATTACACGATTAAGATAAAGCTTTATGGGCTCATTTCTATCGTAGGAACTATCAAATTGTGTGCCGTCTATCAATGTTCCTCTATAGTGTACTTCCACTTCCGACTCTGCCGTGGGCTGTGCGCCATCTCCTTCTCTAAGAATTTCATATTGCACACCTTCCTCCGTAACCTTTACTTCTGGGCGCTTTTTATTTTGTTCTAAAAACTCTTCTCCTGGTTTCTTTTGTTCAGCGACTTTCTGCTCGTAAGCTTTTTCGTATTCTTGCTGAATCACCTGCATTTTTTGATCCTCTGTGAGTAATAATGAATCTCCATTAAGCGCGGCTTTCAATCCCTCTTTGAACATATCTGATTGAATGTTGAATCCAGCCTTTTTTAAATTACTCGCCCCATCAATGCCCAAAGCATACGACAAGGAGTCGTTTGTATTTTTTAATAAAGGGGCGGTAGCTATTTTGCTATTAGAAGTTGGCTTTTTAGCTGAAGATTTTTTGGTTTGTGCAGCTAGATGCTGAGAAGATAGTATGCCTACTATGAATAGACTGGCAAGGGTTAGTTTCATGTATTTTTATTTATAATAGTCTCGATTATTTCCATTGTATTGTTTGGATAGTCCACCTTAACAGTTTCTGAACTATTCAGCCAGAGTTCGATATCGTACTCATACTTTTTCTTTAAACTCTTAATGATAGGCACGCCTATATCTTCCAGGGCAGCGGCATTCAGATGCTGCTCGTACTGATTTTTCATAGGAATAGCCAACACTTTTTTGCCAAGATATAGGGCTTCAGCAGGAGTTTCAAAACCCGCACCACATAGTACTCCTTCGGCAGAAGCCATGCTTTTCACAAATTCATCATTGTTAATAGGCTGAATCTTTACGTTCTTGACATGTAATGGCTTAGTATTATGCTTTGAAAACACTTCCCATCGTACGTCCGAAAATTTTGTAAGATGCTTGAGTAGATGAGCATCATCATACGAGGGTAAATATACGGTGTAATGTCCTAGATTAGTAGGTTCTAATTTTCGGATAGGTTCCCGGATTACGGGAGTGAAAATTGTCTTATGGTACTTTTTGAAGTGGAATCCATAGGACTGACTGACCGGAGCATAATTTTTCATGATGAATTTGCCCATCATGTCCGTGTCCTCAGGTTTGGGACTATCGGGATGCATGGCCCCTATTTGATGGCTTAGACCTATACAAGGTTGTTCCCGAATCTGACAGGCCCACGCTGTAATGGGCTCAAAATCGTTTATTACAAGATCATAATTCTCCACCGGCACATCTTTGACCTCTTGAATCAATTTGCGTACTGTCGAACTCATAAAGGTCTTCCACAAATCTACCCCACCTGTTTTTCCAAAGATAAAGCTCAGCCCATGAAGTCGGTATTTGATATCGAAGGGAATGCAGATGTCTGCCTGTATGCCACTAATAAGTACATCGACATCACCAAACTCTTGCAAACAGGGAATAATATCCATGGCACGGCACAAATGTCCATTTCCGGTCCCCTGAATAGCATATAGAATCTTCATGTATTACAATAATTTTTGCATTCCGAAATTACATATTTTTATCAGATTAACACCTGCTCCAATTAGTAAATATGTACACTTTTCATATTTTTTTGTATATTAAATCAACTAACACACTAATTATGAGAGCGATTTATCCCATATTCATCATCATAATTTTATTATGTTCGTCGTGGGGATTCTACCCGCACAAAAGGATTAATGAGACAGCTGTATTTCTGCTGCCTACGCCATTAGCTTCATTTTACAAACCTCATATCGAGAAAATCACAGAAAAAGCTGTGGATGCTGACAAAAGATGCTATGTCGGCACGATCGAAGGACCTCGGCACTATATAGATGTCGATAGATATGGCGACATTGATTCCGTACTATCAATTGGAGTCAAGCGAAAGAAAAACTAAGTGAAAGAAAGCTAATGGCATAGGGAATAATCCCATGGCAGATAAACAGAACTTACCTTAATCTCGTCGAAGCTTTCAAGACGAAGAATATACCGCGCATTATCCAACTTAGTGCCGATATCGGACATTACATTGCCGACGCACACGTGCCCCTGCATACCACGAGCAATTATAACGGGCAGTACACCAACCAAATCGGTATACATGCATTATGGGAAACAAGGATACCAGAGATGTTCTACCCCACTTACGATCTATATATCGGACCAGCCAAGTATATTTCCGATCCTGTCACTACCATTTGGCAAATTGTCAAAGAGAGTAATGCGTTGGTGGATTCGGTATTGCTACTTGAAAAACAATTGTCTCAAACATTCAAATCTTCAGAAATACGCGCCTATGTGGAACGCAATGACCAATTGATTAAGACTTATTCCGACGCGTATGTTCAAGCTTATCATCAAGCACTTAATGGCATGGTGGAAAGGCGATTTAAATTTTCGATTTACTACGTGGCTTCCTTCTGGTACTCGGCATGGGTTGAGGCCAGTGATGGTTTTCTCATCATTCTCATATGAAGATCCAGAAATATCTTTTAGTTCATTATTATACTTTTCATCTCTTCCACTGATTAAAGTCGAGTTTTCCACCTTCCCCCGTGTTATATCTTCCGGGGTAACCCTATATGAATAGCTTAATGTATGGGTTTGATTTTTTAACGTTGGTATAGCCAGCGACTGTGCTGCATCAAAAATCAGAGCATCGACTAGAGTTAAAGCACCTACCGCAATATCTCCTTCATGTAGCACATCAAACTGATAAATAATTTCATCGCCATGTGTGAATTGCTCGTTTTCGCCCGTTCCTTTATTGAAGATAGATTTTTTAAGTCGAAATTTTGGTGCTTTGTCAATATCAATACTAGTTACATCATTCGTTGTCCATGAATTCCCAGACCAATCTTTCACATCAAAATTTCTAGGATTTTTACCAAAAATAAATGCTTGATTATTGACTTTTTTTCTATTTATATCTTCTTCGGTAATGGTGTACTTGGCAGTGACGATATATTCTTCATTCTTTCGAAGAATAACACCATCCAACTTTATCGTGTGCTGATTTAACAATGAATCCACCAGCACTAGATCAGTAATATTCACTTGGCCGATATTCCGCACGGTAAAAGTATAGACTAACGTCTCGCCAACATCATGGAAACCCGAATTGTTTTCGTCCGTGTGGGTCACCGTTTTCAACAACGCCATTTGTCCCCTTTCATTGAATGGCTCTAGCAAAAAGACATCGTCCGTCATTGATCATTATGTTATTGCATCCGGCAGGTGCGCATTCCTCTTGGGCTGTACCTGGTTCTTTCTTATCCAAATCAGCTGAAGTAGCATTGGGATCAGTCGAGCCCTTCGGTCTCACGATACCCGCTGTGCCATATACCGTGCCGTAGGTCGAATCTGGCACTTGATGCGCTGAAGTATTTACCACAAACACTGCTTCACACCCATTAAGAATATCAAGATTGATTTTAGCTTTGTTTTTCACTAAAGATGTGCTCTTAACACTTACACAGTCTGTAGTAGATGGCTGCATACTATGTATGGTAAATCCTTCTGAAAGCGTATACTCAAAGGCCGCTCCTACAGCATCGGAAGGACCGTTATTGCGGACCAAAATTCGATATTCGACGACTTCGTCCAACTCAATGGTATCTTTATTGGCCGTATTCGTAACGACTTCCAGATCCGATATTTCGACCACAATTTCCCGTACAGCTGTCTCCTCCACTTGCACAGCGTAAGACCAGGTGTCCATAGCCATATTGTTACCAAAACTATTGGCTCCTGTAAATAGATTGTTGTTCACATTCACACCCACTGGTGTGGGAAAGTTATAAGTGCCCCAACGGTGACCATTGATATGACTTGGAATACCCGATAAGTTTACAATAGGATTGGAATATTCAGCAGAAAATTGGCCTAAAACCTGAATTCGATAATTAAAAAGCGTACAATTGGTTAGTTTTTACCGTTTGATATTTGATTGAAGGTTTCTTAGGGAAGAAACTGTATGCTGC
>NZ_SMBZ01000083.1 GCF_004342685.1 Sphingobacterium alimentarium | reverse complement strand
AACCCTTAAGGCGAACACCACGGAACCGGTTAATGGTATTATGGTCAGGTCTACTCATGCCACTGAGCCACATGAATGGAATATTTTCCTTACAACCTGAGTTCGATTATTAATTCTATTTAGAATTGCAATCATGGTGGTAAATTTTTATATTTAAGTGTTTGAAATTCAAATATTTAACAATTTATCAGACCATGATTACATACGGTAAAGTTACAGATATTTTCTGCATAGTTGATGAATTTTGCAAGAACTTTGAAAAAAACACTAAAAGCTTCATCCTTGGGAAGGCTTCAAGACGCCCCTGCAACAATGTCAAATAGTGAGATTATCAGTATCCTACTATTATTTCAGATCAGTGGTTTTAAATGTTTTAAGCATTATTACATCTTTTATGTGCAGCGCCACATGAACAAAGATTTCCCTAAGACAGTTTCTTACAATCGTTTCGTGGAACTTAACCAAACTGTGTTTATGCCCTTAACTATGTTTCTGAAAATCTGTTGCTCAGGTTCTTGTACAGGAATTTCATTTGTAGATTCTACGCCAATAAGAGTTTGTAAAAACAAGCGTATCAAAGCAAGTAAAGTATTCAAAGGAACTGCTGAAATTGGGAAATCAACAATCGGTTGGTTTTACGGCTTCAAGCTTCATTTAATCATTAATGATAAGGGGGAAATTCTTAATTTCCTTATTAGTCAAGGAAATATGGATGCTAGAGAGCCCTTAAAAAAAGAAAGTTTCCTAAAAAAAATATTTGGAAAACTATTCGGCGATAAAGGTTACATCTCTAAACAATTGTTTGAAATTCTTTTTATTGATGGAATACATCTAGTCACTAGAATACGCAACAAGATGAAAAATAGCCTAATGAGTATGAATGATAAGATTATGCTTAGAAAGAGATCAGTTATAGAAACTGTTAACGACGAACTTAAAAACATCTGTCTGATTGAGCATTCAAGACATCGTTCATTCATCAACTTTATCGTAAATATATTAGCTGGATTAGCAGCATACAGTTTCTTCCCTAAGAAACCTTCAATCAAATATCAAACGGTAAAAACTAACCAATTGTACGCTTTCTAATAATCGAACTCAGGTTTTAAAGTATTTGAAGGTTAAGCAAAGGACAGCGGATGAATTAGCGAACTATTCACCTTGGCATATTGATAATTTGCATATTTTTATATTTACTCACTGTTTGAAAAAAAAGGAAGACTACACCATTGTATGCGTTATTATGCTTGTATATGAGGTTTTTAGGATGCGATTTTTAAGTTTTTGTGCATTTTCGTTTGCTAGTCTTGCATAGATTTCATAATTTGTATAGTACAACCTATAATTATGAACATGAATTTTAACTTTTTAAAGTTTCCTTTATTACTATCATCAGTAATAGTTCTTATTGTATTGCTATTTTCGTCTTTTATACCGGATCAAAAGAGTTCGATGTTTAATGAGCTATCGATAGCCGATCAAGCAATCAAGCCTATCGTGCCAGGAGCGGATCAAATCGAGGATTATGTTCCTTTGTTGAAGGGGAAAAAAGTCGGTCTAATGGGGAATCAAACGTCTATTATCGGAGCTGATAAAGAGCATTTGGTAGATGTGCTTCTTCGCGAAGGTGTGGATCTTCGTTTTGCATTTGCGCCTGAGCACGGTTTTAGAGGAGAGATTGAGCGTGGAGAGAAGGTGTCTAATATGACAGATAAAAAGACGGGGCTACCACTGTATACCTTGTATGGAGGTAATTCAAAACAGGATTCTATCGTACAGTCTGTAGATGTGATGATATTTGATTTACAGGACGTGGGGGCACGATTCTATACATATGTAGCTTCTATGCATCATGTGATGGATTTGTGTGCTAAGCATGGTAAGAAAATGATTGTGCTGGATCGTCCCAATCCGTGTGGTGATCAGATCGATGGTCCTGTGCGGAAGGATGACAAATACAAAGCTGATATCTCGTTTCATAAAGTGCCTATCATGCATGGTCTGACGATCGGTGAGTTGGCGCAAATGATTAATGGAGAAAAGTGGCTGGAGGATGGCGCGCAATGCGATTTGAAGGTTATCCCTGTGAAGAATTACAATCATTCGATGCGTTATGAATTGCCAGTAATCCCATCTCCGTCATTACCTAATCATCTTTCTATCCGTTTGTATGGTTCACTATGTCTGTTTGAGGGGACAAGTATCTCGGAGGGAAGAGGTACGGATTGGCCTTTTCAGGTGATTGGCTATCCACTTCCTGTGTTTGGTGATTTTCAGTTTATACCAGGTGAGAAAGCGGGGGTTGCGAAGCATGTAGCAGGTAAAGGGGAAGTGAACTATGGGGTAGATCTTCGTGGTATCGATCCTGATAAGCATAAGTTCACGTTGAAGTATGTATTGGATTTTTATGATAAGATGCCGGACAAGAGTAAATTCTTTTCAAGACCCGAGTTCTTCGATAAGTTGGCAGGAACAGATGAGCTTCGTAAACAAATCATCGCAGGGAAATCTGAAGTAGAAATCCGTAAAAGTTGGGCTAAAGACTTGTCGGCGTATAAGTCTATGCGAAAGAAATATGTTTTATATAAAGACTAATGTCTTGAATAACTGTTCAGATGACTTAGCTTATCAGGTATAACTGGGTAAGCTAAGTTTGTTTTGTACAGGTTTTGCCTGATAGATTCTAACCTTTTTTTGATGCCTAGATTATATTCTTTTGGTGTATCCCTTTTTTTGTTATTATTGTTGAGCTTCGGTACATTGTTTGCGCAGAAGCAAACGGTAAGTGGTCTTGTCGTGAATCAACAACGCGATCCTCTTTCTCTGGCGACGGTGACGCTACATGCTAGCGATGACAAATTGGTAGCTAATGTGACGACGAATGCAACAGGACAGTTTCGGATAGCATTTGATAGTTTAGGTGAATTCTTTGTTCGAGTTAGGCATGTCGGTTATCAGGATTTTAGTTCACCGCATTTTGAGGTAGTTCTGTCGGAGTTGGATACTATTGTACTGTTGCCTTTGGTACACGCTCTGGATGCTGTGGAGGTCAATGCGAAGAAAAAGCTGTTGGAAGTGGAGGGCGGAACGATTATATATCATGTGGAGCATGCTATCGGAGCTTTGGATATCTCTGTTTTGGAAGCCTTGAAAAAAGCGCCTGGTGTATATGTGGAGAATGAAAGTGCGATTACGCTCAATGGGCAAAGTGGCGTGCAAATATTGATCGATGGAAGACAGACGTATTTGTCGGGCAAAGAGCTTACAGATCTGTTGAAGTCTCTTTCGTCTAATAATATCAAATCTATCGAGATTATCTCTAGTCCAACGGCTAAGTATGATGCCGCAGGTCAAGCCGGCATCATCAATATCAAAACTAAAAAAAATCAAATAAAAGGTATTAATGGAAGTCTGACGACGATTATGGCTTATGGAGTGAGTGCGAAACAACTTCAAAATATTGCATTGAGTTATCGGGTGGATAAGGTTAATATTTTCGGGAGTTATAATCATACCTTGGGCAACTATAATTATGTGTACGGCACGAACCGACAACAGAATGGAAAGTCATATGATAGCCATACAATTGATGTCGATAAGCGTCAAAAGATGTCTTCGCAAGTGGGGATGGACTACTATTTAAATGATAAGAATACAATTGGTTTTGTCGCCAATGGTAATTTTATCTTTGGTGGTGGTAGGACCGATACACATACGGATATTGGTAATTCACCATTTAATACTATAATAGAATCTTTGGATGCGGTCAACGATTATTATGGACAAGGTACTTCGCGGTATAATTTTAATGCCAACTATAAATATGAAGATACGCTTGGTTATAGTTTGAGTATAGATGCGGATTATGGCTTGTTTGATAAATGGAATAAGAATCTGCAAACCAATATTTATCGTGATAATGAGGACCTCATTACCACTGATAATCTATACCGTACTTTGAATGGGATAGATATAGATTTGAAAGGTGTGAAGTTGGATTATGGGATGAAGTTGTGGAATGGTAAATTGGAGGCTGGTCTTAAGTATTCATATGTAGGTTCTATAAATGACTCTCGATTTTATCATGTGGTAGCCTCGTCGGATAGCTTGGATCATCGACGTTCTAATGATTTTCATTTTGGTGAAGCTGTGTCTGCAGCTTATATTGATTACAAGCGAAATATAGGGAAGCTATCTTTGCAAGGAGGTCTTCGTGTTGAAAATGCTTCTTCGGAAGGAAAGTTATTTTATAAGCAGAATAATGTGGGTAGCGATGAAGTAATTAGCCGTGATTTCACGAATTTATTTCCCTTTTTTTCGGTTAGTTTATTACCGACAGCACATAGTACGATGTCTTTTTCTTATGCAAAGCGAATCGATCGTCCTGCTTATCAAGATTTGAATCCTTTTATTTATATGCTAGACGAATTGTCTTTTTGGCAAGGAAATCCTTTTCTGAACCCTTCGTTGACGCATCGTTTGACGTTTTTGTATTCCTTGAAAAGGTCGACCATTGTAACTTTTAATTTTTCGTATACCGATCAATTGACTGCTAAAGTTATTGATACCTTGGATACCGAAAAAATAGTGATGATTAGTAAGAATTTGGGTACACAAAAGCATTGGTCATTGAATTTAACGCAACAACTAAGTGTCAAGCCGTGGTGGGATATGACCTTTAATGGGCTTTTGTATTATATCGATAATGCTGTTTCTTTCGATGAATACCGAAACTTTGAATTGAAACAATTTGCTGGTCGGGCGAGCTTGGTACAAGCATTTAAGATGCCTTTTAAGATGAAGGGAGAGTTGACGGCTGTTTATAATTCCAAACGGTTGAGTGGAGCCAATACATTAAGTCGGTCTATTAGTCAGGTAGATGTTGCTGTTCAAAAAAACTTGTTGCAGGATAGGGCTACTATTCGTTTTGCGGTGACGGATATTTATAAAGGTAATAAGAGTCGATATAGTCAAAATTTCCCTGGATTTACTTCTTCAAGTTATGGTTATTATGAGTCAAGACAAGCGCGCCTGAGCTTCAGTTATCGTTTTAGCGAAGGAAAAATTAAAACCCAAAGGTCACGTAAATCTGCCCTTGAAAGTGAAAGTGGACGGATGTAAATAATTATTTTTTAGAACTATCCGTATATAAATTTAGTGTATGCTACCAAACTAAATATTTAGGTCTGTTTCTTTAAGGAGAGAACTGTCTCAAAAAAGGTTATGTTATTGATAATTCTAGCGAAAACAAGTTTATAACCTGAATTCGATTATTAATTCTATTTAAAATTGCAATCATGGTGGTAAATATTTATATTTAAGTACCTGAAATTCAAATATTTAACAATATACCAGACCATGATTACATACGATAAAGTTACCGATATTTTCTGCATAGTTGATGAGTTTTGCAAGAACTTTGAAAAAAACACTAAAAACTTCATC
>NZ_SMBZ01000082.1 GCF_004342685.1 Sphingobacterium alimentarium | reverse complement strand
AGGCTGGAAAGTGAGTAAGGTCGTAACGACTTACCCGTAACTAATCTGGTAATTTTTGTTTAGTATTTGGCCTACCTCCCCTGTAGGCCATTTTTTATTTCCCTTTTTCCAAAAAACAAACAATTTGTTATTCAATGGTATACACATTCCATATATAAACCCTACCTTTGCCCCCATGAAAAAAATAGCGGATTATAGAAAACTCTTGGATGTAGATAACAAAGTAGACTTAGGCACCTTAAAACTGCGTTATCGCCAAATAATGAAGGAATGTCACCCTGATCGATTTACCAATGATCCAGAAGGACTAAAATCTGCTGAAGAGAAAAGTAAAGAAATGATTGAAGCTTACCACTTCTTAGTGAGCATCTGCCCTGAAACTTTGGAAAAACAACTTCCAATCTATAAAAACACCATCGAAACATCAAGCATCGTAGACTTTGATTGGAAAGGACATATATTGAGCTTGGCTTTTGCGGACGGAAGTAAGTATGAGTATTTCAACGTGACTAAAAATGAATACATCAAATTAATTAATGCGGATTCGCCGGGACGTCACGCCAAACGTCATATTTATCCTAAATATTCTTACAGAAATGTTTTGAAAACAGCATAACGTTTCAAAACAATACACATAAAATAAAAGCTTCTGAATGATTTCAGAAGCTTTTTTTATGTTTTATCCTATTTAAATATTCCCCTTTTTCATTTCTTCCAATGCAAAGTTTACAGCTCGAGCTGTCAGTGCCATGAAAGTTAAGGAAGGGTTTTGGGTTCCCGTAGAGGTCATGGCTGCACCATCTGCCACAAATACATTGGCGCAATGATGCATTTGATTCCATTTATTCAATAATGAAGTCTTTGGGTCGTGCCCCATACGTACTCCTCCCATCTCGTGAATATCCAATCCCGGATTTTGGTTACTTCGATTGACATAGATATTTCTTACACCTGCAGCCTCAAGCATTTCGGATCCTTGGGTTAGAAAATCTTCCAGACTTTTATAATCATTGTCTTGATAGGAGATGTTTGTAATCAATTGTGGCAAACCATAAGGGTCCTTTTGGTCACTTAGCGCTACGTAGTTGGACTCTACAGGAATAGTCTCACCTTGCATCATCATTCCTACTCCCCAATTACCTAACTCTGTAAGATTATCCTTGAAATCACCACCTACTTGTGGTCCTTCACGCCATACTCCACGGCCCCGATATGCACCAAAGAAAGAAGCGTATCCTCGCAGGAAATCAGTCTCTTGACGGTGATTATTTCTAAAGTTTGGTATAATGGGCTGTGTCGGACGTTTACCGTAATAGTATTTATCTTCGTATCCCTCCACTGAACCACCTAAGGTTCCCATATAATTATGAAAGGCAATGAACTTTCCCAATAATCCACTGTCATTACCTAAGCCATTTGGAAATCGATTTGAAGTCGAATTGAGCAACAACATATTGCTGGCTAACGTCGAAGCATTTACAAATATGACACGTGCGAAATACTCTTCTGTCGTTTTTTGTAACCGATCAATGACGCGTACACCTATAGCCTTTCCTTTCTGTTCATCGTAAATGATGGATTCCACGATTTTGTCCGATTTAAGGGTCAAATTTCCTGTTTTGGCTGCCCATGGCAACGTGGATGAAGTAGAGGAATAATAGCCACCAAAAGGACAACCACGCTGACACAACACACGGTTTTGACATTTTGTACGACCTTGTGCAATATGTATAGGTTGAGGATCCGTGATATGTGCACATCTACCTTGAATAACCTGTCTATCCGGGTATTTAGACTGAATTTTATGCTTGATAGCCTTTTCGACGCTATTTAGCTCAAACCCTGGAAGGAATTCACCATCGGGCATATACTTATTCCCATCTTTATGTCCCGATACACCAATAAACTTCTCCACATAAGCATACCAAGGCGCAATATCCTTGTATCGTATTGGCCAATCTACAGCAAAGCCATCACGGGCGGGACCTTCGAAATCAAAATCCGACCAACGCTGCACCTGCCGTGCCCACAACAAAGATTTGCCGCCGACCGCGTCAGCCCTAATCCAGTCAAAGGGTTTATCCTGTATATAAGGTTGCTCTTTGTCATGAAGAAAAAAGTGTTGAGCGTCCTCTTTGAAAGCATAACATTTAGATGCGATAGGGTTGTCTGTTTTTAATTTTTGCGGTAACTGATTGGCATGTTCGAATTCCCAAGGATCCATATTGGTAGTTGGGTAATCCTTTATATGCGCTACATTTTTACCTCTCTCTAATACCAAGGTCTTTAGGCCGTTTTCACAAAACTCTTTGGCAGCCCAGCCGCCTGACATACCAGAACCTACTACAATAACATCAAAATGATTAGCTTTACTCATTTCTTCTCACACAAGATTTATACGGCCTAATGTATTAAAATATTTTAAGATATAAACCAGTTAACCTCTTGTGTATTGAAATTGACTAACTATCAGTTGTTCTATCAATAACCTTTTCTTCGGTCGTCAAAGGAGCGGAAGGAATTGTATCTACGTCGCGTTCAATTTCTTTGACTTCTACATGAACAGCAAATTCTGAGGGCTCAATCGGAATACCTTTGTAATCCGCATATTCCCGGGTAAATACAGCTCCTAGGTATAATATGGCAGCTGTATAATATACCCATAACAAGATAAGCACAATAGAACTAGCCGCACCATAAGTTGATTCTGTATCTGACATTTTGAGGTAAAAACCTATTAATAGTCGTCCAATAACAAATAATATAGTTGTAAAAACGGCTCCTGCACGAACGGTTTTCCATGATATTAGTACGTCAGGCAATACTTTAAAAATCACCGAGAATAAGAGAAAGATAACCCCAAATGTCAATAAAAAGTTAATCGCATCGAAGAGAAACACTGTAATATCCGGAAAATACAATTGCAGATTGTCGGTGAAAGCTAGAATTACCCCATTGACTACTAAGGTGACAACCAACAAAAATCCTAAACCAATCACTAGGGAGGAGGACAACAACCTATCTTGAATCAGCTTCAGCCAATTTTTCTTTGGCTTGGCCCGTACATGCCAAATACGGTTTATAGAATTTTGAATATCCCCAAATACCGTAGTAGCTCCAATTAAAAGTGTCACTCCACTAATAATCAAAGCAATACTACTCTTTCCGGAAAGTTCTAAATTCTTAATAATCGACTGGATCTGACTCGCAGCACTTGCCCCTACTAAACCATTTAATTCGCTAAATAATCGCCCTTTGACTGCCTCTTCGCCATAAAACAAACTGGCTAGAGATATCATCAAAACAAGTATAGGTCCTAAAGAAAAGACGGTGTAATAAGCTAATGAAGCACTATATTTAAGACTGTCTTCATTGAGAAAACCTTGAATAGTATTTTTTAGGATGGTAAATGCTCGTTTAAATAGACCTGGCTTCTGTGTAGATTCTTTGACCATAAATCGCGTTGTTTTTCCTAAATAAACATATTAAACCCCGAAAAGTTTACGCAAATTAAATATGTATCTATTCGTGGGACGCTTTATCTTTTCTTGGCATAGGATTTGTAAGAATACATGTACAAACGTAGATAACTTGACTCGTTTTTATTACAACATACTTCCAACCCACTAATATTCCACAAATATTAGTGGGTTTCCACTTTTTATACTATCTATCCACCAATTCTTTTACAGTTTCTCCAGAATAATCCACATGCTCAGATTTAAGTTTTAGCAGTTGTGACCACTTTCGAAATGCACCAATAAAAACGACGAGCATCAATACCATAGCAAGCACTGCTAGCGCAGCAAGAAGGTATTGAGCATTGGGGATGTAAATATCTCTAACCTGTAAATATCCTGCCCAAAAAGTAATGCATGCCATAAATACCCCCGGTAAGGCCGTGCATAGCGCATATTTACCTCTATTCATACGAATCAACATCGTAGTACAAACGATGAGGCCACAGGCCGCCAAGAGCTGATTACTGATTCCAAATAAAGGCCATATACTGCTGACATTTCCCGTAAACACGAGGTATCCCCATGCGAAAGTGAATAATCCACTACTAATGATTGCCAATTTTTATTTTTGAAAGAAGGTATCACCCCTCCCAACATCTCTTGTAAAAAGAAATGTCCTACACGTGTACCAGCGTCGATCGCAGTAAGGATAAACACAGCTTCGAACATGATAGCAAAATTGTACCAATAAGCTACAACATCATTCATAAAGGGGATCTTATCAAAAATATGCGCCATTCCGACTGCACAAGAAACTGCTCACCTGTACGTCCATGCAAGTCTATGCCAATCCGTTCGATAAAATTATCCAAATCCACGGTTCCTAAGTGCGGATTAGCAGCCAAAAAACTCTCATAAGCAGCTGAAGGCGTGTTAATAGCGAAATAGTCGCCCGGCATTAAGGTGCAAGCTGCAATCATTGCCATTAATGCTACAAAACCTTCCACCAACATGGCTCCATAACCTACAAAAAGGATATCACGCTCCTTTGACAACATCTTCGGTGTAGTACCAGTTGCAATCACCGCATGGAATCCTGAAATCGCCCCACAGGCAATTACAATAAAGATAAACGGCAACACAGGACCTCCAATAACTGGTCTACCTCCATTAATAAAATCCGTCAAAGCAGGCATCTGTATCGTCGGCTGAACAAATACAATTCCTATTGCCAACATTAATATGGTTCCTATTTTGAGATAAGTAGATAAATAATCACGAGGTACAAGTAATAATCACATCGGAACTACGGAAGCTAAAAATCCGTAAACGGAAATCGCAATAGATATCGTCTTAATATCCCAATGAAATAAGTTGGAAATATGCTCAAATTGCATGAGGCTATGCCCACCTATAATACCAACTATTAACAAAATACCGCCCAAGATGCTAGCAAATGCAACTGAATCTTTACGGTATCGCATTATTAGTCCCATAATAATAGCAATGGGCATAGTAATGATTACCGTAAATAAAGACCAAGATGCTTCGTGCATAGCACTAATACATGCTAAAGAAAGACCTGCCAAAGTTAATATGAGGATAAACAAGACCGCGATACCTGCAATAAATCCGGTAGTCTTTCCAATTTCCTTGGATGCAATTGAGGCGAGACTCTCCCCTTAATGACGCACCGAAGCAAACAATACAATCATATCATGAACTCCACCCGCTCATACACATCCGATTAAAATCCATAAAGCACCCGGTAAATACCCAAACTGAGCTGCCAGCACAGGGCCTACCAAAGGCCCTGCAGCGGCTATCGCTGCGAAATGATGCCCAAATAGCACATTTCTATTGGTGGAAATATAATCATGACCATCAGCAAATTCTACTGCAGGTGTTGTAAATTTATTGTTGAGGAGAAGAACTATGTTGGCCATAAACAAACCATAGATTCTATAAGCTATCGCAAATAATAATAGGGCTACGAAAATTAAAGTGATGGCATTAATACCATTTAAACCTGAATTCGATTATTAATTCTATTTAAAATTGCAATCATGGTGGTAAATGTTTATATTTAAGTGTCTGAAATTCAAATATTTAACAATATACCAGACTATGATTACATACGATAAAGTTACCGATATTTTCTGCATAGTTGATGAGTTTTGCAAGAACTTTGAAAAAAACACTAAAAACTTCATCATTGGGAA
>NZ_SMBZ01000081.1 GCF_004342685.1 Sphingobacterium alimentarium | reverse complement strand
AGCCGATGGTATTGCCGTAACAGGTGGGAGAGTAGGTCGGTGCCTTCTTTTATTAAAACTAAAGCCTTATCACAACAACGTGGTAAGGCTTTTTTGGTTTCTGCTATCTTGGGCTTTTTAACTATGCAATCTCAAAAACTAAAATCTCCGTGTTGCTTCACACTTATTCCAACAACTAAATATTTAATTCTCACTGTTATTACTTTAAGTCTCATCTTCGGGGACTGCTATTTATATAGTTGATATTCATATGATTTTAATTACTATCCATGAGGCTATTGTGGATAACATATGTAAAAGGCCTCTAAATACTCTCCTCTTTTTAGAAATTAATTATCGCTCCACTTTATATCTTGCACAGCCATCTTAATATAATTTAAAATACAGGTATAAGATTGTATTAATATTAATTATATTTGAGGTAATTATACACTTAAATCAACTAAACTAAATTTTCCACTTTTTAGAATTATTTAATTCTTCGAAAGACGGATGTGTTTTATTAACATTATCCTAATGTTTGTTTTAAATTATGATAAAACACGATTATTTATTTTGGTGAAAATTAAATCAATCTAATTAATGAGAAAATCTATTCTATTTGCAATAGTAACTGGAGTTGTTTTACCACTTTCTTATGGCTTTGCACATGCAAATGTTCCAAATTTTACTTCAAAATCTGGTTTATATCAGCAAGAATTAATTTCTGGGACAGTGGTCGATAGTAATGGGAAGCCAATTGCTGGTGTTACTGTTAAAGTTGTGGAGACAGGAATTACGAGTATGACTAATGAGAATGGTCTGTTTAATATTCAATCCACTTTATACCAAACATTATATGTCAGTATGTTGGGATATGAAGTTCAAGAAGTCAAAATCTCAGGCAAAAATTTACGTATTGTCTTGAATGAGGGAGGAGAAATGCTGGATGAAATTGTAGTCGTAGGCTATGGTGTCCAAAAGAAAGTAAACTTAACAGGAGCTGTATCTCAAATTGATTCAAAAATCTTAGAAGACAGACCCGTATCTAATGCCACTCAGGCGCTACAAGGAGCCGTACCTAATCTTAATATTAACTTCTCAAACGGTAGGCCTGGAACAGAAGGTTCTGTCAATGTTCGTGGTTTTGCATCTATCAATTCGACAAATGCTGGTCCTTTGATGTTGATCGATGGTGTACCGGGGAGTATTAATAATGTCAATCCTAGGGATATAGAAAACATATCTGTATTAAAGGATGCAGCGGCAGCAGCTATTTATGGTGCGCGAGGAGCTTTTGGGG
The DNA here is from genome assembly GCF_004342685.1 of Sphingobacterium alimentarium. Taxonomy (GTDB): domain Bacteria; phylum Bacteroidota; class Bacteroidia; order Sphingobacteriales; family Sphingobacteriaceae; genus Sphingobacterium; species Sphingobacterium alimentarium. The sequence goes on along the minus strand of NZ_SMBZ01000081.1, from coordinate 4,457 downwards.
TGGTATTAGTTACCACCAAGAAGGGTAAGGCAGGCCGTATGAATATAAGTTATAATAACAATTTTGGTTTTTCTGACCTAACTGTATCAACGGATTTTATGACAAGTGGGTACGACGCCGCTCGATTGAATGATGAAGCTTTTATACGTGCTACAGGTAATAGTTATACCGGATACACGCCCGAAGATTATGAGGAATTGCTTAAACGTAAAACGGATCCTTCGTTGCCGAGCGTTGTAATTCAGAATCGTAACGGAAAAGATCAATATGTGTATTATGCGAATACGGATTGGTGGGATGTATTTTACCGAGATATGCAAACATCATCAGAGCATGCCATTACAATGTCGGGTGCCACTGAAAAAATCAATTTCTATTTATCTGGGCGGACTTATGAAAAGAATGGAATCATGCGCGTTCAGCAGGATAAGTTTAGAGGATATAATCTGCGTGCAAAATTAGAAGGTCAATTGACAAATTGGCTGAAGGTATCTAACAATGGACAAATTAATTACAAGAATTATACTTTCCCGGGTTGGAATGGAAGTGCTAACGCAAATAACAACTTTATTTCAACGACAGTTCATGCGTTGCCGTCCTATGTTCCTGTGAATCCGGATGGAACCGCTACCTTCAGGACTGAATTAAATAACTATACAATTGGTGATGGTATCATGGCAGATTTGCTGCATGGTAAATCTAAAGGTGGTGAACGAGAATTTGAGTTTATGAATCAAACTGAAGCCGTTGCAACCTTGTATGATGGATTGACAGTTACGGGAAATTATACTTTTGCTTATAACCCAATTAATACTTTTGCTCGTAGAACCCGGGCACCGTGGTCAATCTATCCAGGGGTTATTAGTTATTTAGGATATGATCGACTCACTGAAGCACAAGTTACCAATCAAGTACATACAGTAAACTTTTTTGCCAATTATACTAAATCTTTCAATGATCATAATTTTGGTGCTACTGCGGGCTACAACCGTGAACATAGAGGTTATGACAGAATTGGAGGAGTTCATAATGATTTATTATCCGAAGACTTAAATGATTTCAATTTGGGAACTGGAGATATGACCGTAAATGGGGGAGCCAACACATGGGCTTTGGAAGGTTATTTTGGAAGGTTAACGTATAATTTCAAAGAACGGTACTTGTTTGAGGTTAATGGTCGATACGATGGTACATCAAAGTTTCCGAGTAAGCAACGTTTTGGGTTTTTCCCATCCGTTTCAGGAGGTTGGCGAATTTCCGAAGAATCATTTATGTCTGGTCTTAAGCCGATATTAAATGAATTCAAGCTGAGAGCAAGTTACGGTGAATTAGGAAATGCTCAAGAAGCGTCCGTCTATGGGTATATACCATTAATGAATTCGGGATTATCCAATTATATCCAGAATGGTAATAAAACACAATTTATATCTGCACCCACGCCAATTTCTTCAGATTTGACTTGGGAACGTACGAATACGCTAAACATCGGTACAGATATATCCTTAATGAATTCAAAGTTTAATATGTCCTTTGACTATTTTATTAGAAAAACTTTGGATATGTTAATTCCTGGTAAAACTTTACCAGCAGTATTTGGAGCTAGTTCGCCTAGAATGAACGCCGGAGATTTAGAAAATAGAGGGTGGGAAGTTTCCTTGTCATATCGTGAACAGTTTGAAGTAGGAGATAAACCTTTTACCCTCAATGTATCTGCTGGTTTATCTGATTCAAAAGCAACAATTACCAGATTCGACAATCCTCGGGGACTATTAACTGATTATTATGTGGGTCAGGAGCTAGGAGAGATTTGGGGTTTCAAAACAGACGGGCTTTTCCAGTCTAATGAGGAGGCTGCAAATTATGCTGTAAATCAAAATTATGTGGATAATGTAAGGTTGTCCGCTCCGGGAGAATGGTCAAGATTGCAAGCTGGAGATCTGAAATATTTAGATTTGAACGGCGATAATATTGTGAATCAAGGGGATAATACCCTTAGCAATCCTGGAGATCAAGTGATCATAGGCAATAGTCGTGCTAGATACACGTATGGATTTAATTTGGGTGCTAATTGGAATGGTTTTGATGTATCAGCATTTTTTCAAGGTATTGGTCGTCAGCATTGGTATCCAGGCACGAATGCAGATAAATTTTGGGGTCCCTACTCAAGACCTTATTTTTCGTTTGTCCCAAAAGATTTTGAGCAAGATGTATGGACACCTGAGAATCCTGATGCATATTATCCATTGTTGAGAGGATATATTGCCTTAAATACTAGAGGTTCATTAGTGACGAAAAACGACAGGTATTTACAAAATATTGGTTACCTGCGTCTCAAAAATGTAACATTAGGGTATACTATAAAGCAGGAATGGATGCAGCGTGTTAAGTTATCAAATGCCCGACTATTTGTGTCTGGTGAGAATTTATGGACTGCTACAGCTTTACGATCGGATTATATAGATCCAGAGCAAGCGGCTCAAGAGTCTAATGGTAGAGCTTACCCATATTCAAGAACATTTTCTTTTGGTCTAGATATTACTTTCTAAAAATATGAATAATATAAACATAAAATATTTGATGCTATTTGCATTTGCTTTGGTTGGGTGTGAAAAGGGTTATTTGGATAGACAGCCTGAAGCTAATATTTCACCTGAAACTTACTTCAGGACAGAGAAGGATTTAGAATTATATACTAATTCATTTTACGATGCGCTGCCCAGTGCAGAAGGCGTGTATAATGAAGCAGTGGATAATATTGTTAAGAATGCTTTGTCTGAAGATTTAACAGGACTTAGGCAAGTTCCAGTTTCTGGAGGAGGCTGGTCTTGGAGTCAACTTCGAAATATTAATTATTTCCTAGAGAATTATAACAAAACTGTTCCAGAGGCTCAAGCCGCCAAACACGCTGCTACCGCTCGCTTCTTTAGAGCTTATTTCTATTTTGACAAAGTAAAAAGATTTGGTGACGTGCCTTGGTATTCTAAAAGTTTAAATACAAATGATGAGGAAGAATTAATCAAACCGAGAGATTCTCGCGTGCTCGTTGTTGATTCTATAATGGCTGATTTGAATTACGCTATCGAGCACCTTCCTACTGCCAAGAGTGATGAAAAGGTGACCAAATGGACGGCATTGGCATTAAAATCTAGGGTGGCACTTTTTGAAGGAACGTTTAGAAAATATCATAAAAATTTAAATCTACCCAAATCTAACGAGCTTTTATCTGAGGCTGCCGCAGCAGCTAAAACATTGATGGATAGTAAGCAATATAGTCTTTACAAAGGGAATGGATCGGATGGATACGGATTATTATTTTCTTCTGTAAATAGTATACCAGAAGAAGTGATTTTGTCGAGAAAGTTTTCAACTGCGTTGCAGATATTTCATAACGTAAATTATTATACCATCACCGCTTCTTATGGTAAGCCGGGTTTAGAGAAAGATTTGGTGAATACATACCTGATGAAAGACGGATCTAGATTTACGGACAAAAGTAATTATGCTACCTTAAGTTTTTTGGAGGAAATTCAGGATAGAGACCCAAGACTGAGTCAAACTATTCGTACTCCAGGGTATAAGCGAATAGGCGGAGCATCTCCAATTGCTCCAAATTTTGGACATACTGTGACGGGATATCATGTCATAAAATTTGTAGGTGATGTCAAATATGATTCATTCAATATTTCCGAAAATGATATGCCTATATTCAGATTTGCTGAAGTGTTATTAAATTATGCGGAGGCAAAAGCCGAGTTGGGTGAAATTACACAAGCTGATATAGACATATCTATCAAACTATTAAGAGATAGGGTAGGTATGCCGAATCTCACATTGGCTACGGCTAATTCTAGTCCAGATCCTTATCTGAAAAATCAGTATAAAAATGTATCTGGGACCAACTCAGGCGCTATCTTAGAAATAAGACGTGAACGTCGCATTGAGCTAGTCATGGAATCATTCCGATGGGATGATCTTATGCGATGGAAAGAAGGTCATTTATTGACTAGGCAATATAAGGGCATGTACTTTCCGAGTATAGGTAAATTTGATTTGGATGGGGATGGTAAGGAAGATATATGGATCTATGAAGGAGATAGACCAAATCAATCGGGTATACAATTGTTGAAATTAGGGTCTGAAATTCTATTGGAGAATGGAAAATCTGGTAATGTGATTATTAATGGACATATCAAAAAAGTATTTGATGAGAATAAGGATTATTTATATCCATTACCAATTCAGGAATTACAACTTAATCCAAATTTAACACAGAACGAAGGTTGGAAATAATCCAGCCCAGGCTTCAATAATAGAGATCATGCGATAACAAAACGTTATCGCATGAATTTTATCCCCCGCTATTCCAATGAGTTAAGTGATAATCCAAAAATATATCAGCGTAAAGCTTGGAAGCAATAGGTAATGTTGCCTATCTTTGCACCACTCCGCAAGGGAGC
>NZ_SMBZ01000080.1 GCF_004342685.1 Sphingobacterium alimentarium | reverse complement strand
AATATATCAAATTCAGGAAATACTCAGGAAAGAAGCTGACGATTAAAAAATAAAAAGCCGTATCTAACTTTTGATGTTTTGATACGGCCCCTTTTCAATAATTTCTATAAGACATCTACCATGAGATTTCTCCCTATCGCACGAAATGACTAAAGGGAGCTCAGTAAAGCTAAATGACCTGCAATAATTCTATACCAAATTCGCTAAGCTTTCTTCTAAGATGGTAATCTTAGCTTCTGCGTCCGCTTTTTTATTTCTTTCGTTTTGAATAATTTCAGGTTTGGCATTTTGAACGAAACGCTCGTTTGATAATTTCTTATCTACGGATACCAAGAAGCCTTTCAAGTATTCGATTTCTTTAGTAATACGTTCGCGCTCAGCTTCAACATCGATGTTATCCGCTGCCAACTGAACATAACACTCTGTTTTGCCAGCCAAGAAACTCAATGCACCTGTCACTTTTTCTTGAACAAAGGATAACTCAGAGATATTCGCCAATTTGATAATACTTTCTTGGTATTTGGCAAAATCAACATCCGTATTGCTTATTGCTAAAGGTAATTCCACTTTAGGAGAGATACCTTTGGAATTGCGGATAGCACGTATTTCTGAAATAATCTGTTGTACGGTAGCAAATTCTTTAGTAATCTTCTCGTCGAATGCTTCAACCTTTGGATATTCAGCGACGATGATACAATCTTTTGCATCACGTGTACCGAAAATCTCATCATGATACAATTCTTCTGTTAAGAACGGCATAAAAGGATGTGCTAGCGCCAATACTTTTTGGAAGAAAGCTTTCACTGTTTCTAATGTTTCTGTTTCGATAGGTTGTTGGTATGCAGGTTTTACCAATTCCAAATACCAAGCACAGAAGTCATCCCAAATCAATTTGTACGTTGACATCAACGCATCTGACAAACGGTAATTCGCAAAATGTTCGTCAATTTCAGTTACAGCTTGGTTGAAACGGTTTTCGAACCACACAGCAGCAGTCTTTTGTGCTTCTGTAGCTGGCGTATCTATTGTTTCCCAACCTTTTACCAAGCGGAAAGCATTCCACATTTTGTTGGCAAAATTACGGCCTTGCTCACAGTATGAAACATCAAACATCAAGTCATTTCCGGCTGGAGATGATAACAACATCCCTACACGTACACCGTCGGTACCATATTGCTCCATCAATTCGATCGGGTCAGGGGAGTTGCCCAATGATTTGGACATCTTGCGGCCTAACTTGTCACGAACGATACCTGTTAGGTATACATTGCGGAAAGGAGGTTTCTGTGTATAATCATGCCCCATGATAATCATACGTGCCACCCAGAAGAATAAAATCTCTGGTGCAGTTACTAGATCATTCGTAGGGTAATAGTATTTGAAATCTTCGTTTTCTGGATTACGCACGCCATCAAATACGGACATAGGCCACAGTCCTGATGAGAACCACGTGTCCAATACATCGTCTTCTTGACGAATCGCAGCGGTAGATTTACCCTGTGCATCGAACTCTTTTACAGCTTCTGCTTCCGTTTTAGCAACAACCCATTCGTTATTTTCGTTGTACCAAGCAGGAATGCGTTGTCCCCACCACAACTGACGCGAAATACACCAATCTTTCACATTTTCCATCCAATGCTTGTATGAAGCAAAGAATTTTTCCGGAATCAATTTGATGGTGCCATCTTCTACGTAAGATAATGCTGGTTTTGCAATTTCTTCCATTTTACAGAACCACTGCATCGATAATTTTGGTTCGATAGCCGCATCTGTACGTTCGGAGAATCCAACTTGCGATTTATAGTCTTCGATTTTTTCGATTTGATCGACTTCTTCCAACAGTTTAGCGATTTTCTTACGCGCGATGAAACGATCTTCACCCACTAAGATTTCCGCTTTTTCGTTTAATGTACCATCATCATTCAAGATGTCGATAACCGGAAGATTATGTTTTTGACCTAATTCGTAGTCATTCAAATCGTGTGCAGGTGTTACTTTCAAACATCCTGTACCAAACTCCATTTCTACATATTCATCCTCGATAACCGGTATTTCACGATTCACAAGAGGAACGATAACTTTCTTTTCCTTAAGGTGTTGGTAACGTTCATCGTTAGGGTTGATACAGATTGCTGTATCCGCCATAATCGTTTCTGGACGTGTAGTAGCTATGATAATATACTCATCCGAATCTTTGATTTTGTAACGGATGTAATATAATTTTTGATTTACTTCTTTACGGATTACTTCTTCATCAGAAAGTGCAGTCTTACCCTGTGGATCCCAGTTTACCATACGAACTCCACGGTAGATATAACCGTCTTTGTAGAACTTGATGAAAGTATCAATTACCGCTTCTGACAAGTCAGGATCCATCGTGAATTTGGTGCGATCCCAATCACATGAAGCACCTAGCTTTTCTAATTGCTTCAAGATAATACCTCCGTATTTCTCCTTCCATTCCCACGCATGTTTTAAGAAATCCTCACGCGTCAAAGATTTCTTGTCAATTCCTTGTTCTTTCAGCATGGCAACCACCTTAGCCTCCGTTGCAATAGATGCGTGGTCAGTTCCTGGTACCCAACATGCATTTTTGCATTGCATACGCGCACGACGAATCAACACATCTTGGATCGTATTATTCAACATGTGGCCCATGTGGAGCACGCCAGTGACATTTGGTGGTGGCATGACGATGGTGTAAGGCTCACGCTCATCGGGAGTAGAACGGAAAAATCCTTGTTCCATCCAATACGAATACCATTTTTCTTCTGCTTCTTTTGGATTATAAGTTTTTGCTATGCTCATTGTTAAAATCGATCAAAAAATTGAAGTACAAAATTACGGATTTAATGGGACTTAAGCGTAATGATATACGACAAAAAAATATTGCACATCCATTAATACCACAATATGATTACTTTTGAAATATTTTTGATTTTATAGCTTATTAATTTCAATCAAAAGCATGAAAAAACACGCATGGCGTTCACATATTCTCTTTCTTTTAGGATATTTTTTTTATTGGTATGTTCTTTTTCTTTTTGATAGAACGATCTTTGCCATTAGCAATTGGTCCAAGTTGGAGGACAAGTCCGATGTGATCCAAGCCTATTTATACGGAATACGCTTGGATGCATCTTTAGCAAGCTATTTAATGGCTGTACCTTTTCTATTTTATGTCATTCAGTTGTTGTTTATTAAAAAGCCTATTTCGCCTTGGTGGTTAAGAGGTTATACGCTTTTTTCAACTGTGATACTGGCCGCTGTGACCTTGATAAATATTCCCTTATATAGTGCCTGGGGGGAAAAGATCAGCAAGCGTGCAATTCAGCTGGGGATGGGTTCGCTAGGTGGCGTGTGGAGTTCTGTAGACTTGGGAATGCTCTTGGGGGCTTTAATCACAGTGATTTTATTTTTCACTTTAGCCCATTATACATATCATGGTATAGTAGTCAAAGTCGCAAAATACCAACCTCAAAACATAGGCAATACACTTGTGGTATTTATAATGGGAACAGTTCTGCTGTTTACGTTGATCCGTGGTGGTTATGGCCGAGCTACGCTAAATCCCAGTGCGGTTTACTTCTCTGATAATACCGCAGCAAATCATCTAGCTGTAAATACATATTGGGCATTTTTCAAAGATACGACCAAAAGTGCGAAGAAGAATCCCTATCAATTCATGTCAGATCAAGAGTCTAGGGATTTGGTAACTCCTTTATTGCCAAATCATCAAGATTCAATAATTCAAGTTTTAAATACGGATAGACCTAATATCGTTTTAATACTGTTGGAAGGGATGGTGGCACAAGTGTTTACCGAGCTTGGAGGAGAAAAGGATGTAACCCCAAATCTAGGTAAACTGATGCAAGAAGGCGTGAATTTCACACAGGCATATGCGGCGGCTGATCGTTCGGACAAAGGCATTATTGCGGTGATGAGCGGTTTTCCCTCTCAAGGTCCTGAAAGTATTATCCAATATATTTCTAAGCATGAGAAATTACCCGGTATTGGTCAATTGTATGATTCCTTAGGTTACAGCACGTCTTTTTACCACGGCGGGCAGAGTCAATTTTATAATATCAAATCCTACATGTATGCTCACGGTGTAAAGCGGGTGGTCGATAATGGAAATTTTGATTTACAGACGAAAAGAAACAGCTGGGGGGTATATGATCATATAGTGGCTGGCCGTCTTCTTGAGGATTTGGATCAAGAGCGAAAAACATTTTTCTCTATTTTTTACACTTTGGTCAACCACGAACCGTACAATTTGGATGGAGGATACCACTTTGGGGATAAGACCAAGGCTGATATGTACCGCAGTACAGCTTATTATACCGATACGATGGTCGGTAATTTCGTAGAGCGCGCCAAAAAGAAAGAATGGTACAGCAATACGTTGTTTGTGGTGGTGAGTGATCATGGTAATATGTATCCTCAGGAGAAGTATGGGTTGGAACATCCTGGACGATACCATATCCCATTATTCATATTTGGCGGAGCGCTGAAACCCGAATGGCGTGGTCAGAAAATTGATCAGATTGTGAGTCAATTGGATGTAGCAAGCACCTTATGGAATTTTGTAAGTAAAAGTCCTTCGCCTTTTACATATTCCACTAATCTATTTGCTAAAAATAGACCGCACGCTGCATTTTATAATTCGAATAGTACATTTGGAATTATTACAGACGGCAAAGCCGCAACCTATGATATAAATGGCGCAAAAGTGGTCTTTACAGATGGAATTCATACACCTCAAGAAGAGGATAGTTTAATGAATATTGCAAAAGGTTATTTTCAACAAGTTTTTAGAGATTTTCAGAATTATTAAGATGAAGCAAATTGAGTTGAAGGGATATTGGAATACATTGCTTTTATTGTTTATCCAATTCCTTATACTTATAATTTTATATTCAGGGCTAAGAGTGGGATTCTATTTTTATAATCAAGCTCTATTTCCGGGGGTCACAGCTGATGAATTTATGGTGATGCTGTGGGGAGGAGTGAAGTTTGATACGGTTGCTATCCTTTACGTCAATATACTTTACATTCTGCTACAGACTGTGCCTTTCCCTTTTAAATATCGTGAAGCGTATCAAAAAGTGTGTAAGTGGATATTTATTGTTACCAATAGCATAGCAGTGGCACTGAATCTTATTGATTATGCATATTACCCATTCACGTTGAAGAGAACTACAGGCACTGTGTTTGGACAATTTGCTCATGAGGAAAATATACTCAAACTGTTGTTTGATTTTTTGATAGGGTATTGGTACCTGCTGATTCTATTTGTAGGGATTATATATTTGCTTGCTAAAATATATAGTTTGATTCAAGTCGTTAAAGTTCACAAGGTGAGTTGGTTATTTTATGGGATACAGTTGGGCTCTTTCCTGTTGATTATTTTTCTTTTTATCGGCGGTGTGCGGGGAGGCTGGGCACATAGTACACGACCTATCACATTGAGCAATGCAGGCGATTATGTAAAGAAGCCCGAGGAAATGAATATCGTGCTGAATACGCCATTCAGTATTTTAAAAACGCTCAAAGCAGTTGCGCTGAAAGAAGTTAATTATTTTACTGAAGAGGAATTGGAAGCCCGCTATTCCGTCATTCATCAACCCGATCCAAATGCTTCTTTTAAAAAGCTCAATGTAGTGCTACTAATCTTAGAGAGCTTTGGTAAAGAGCACATTGGCGCATTAAATCAAGATATTAACAATGGAACATACAAGGGCTATACGCCATTTTTAGATTCTCTGATTAGAAAATCGTATACCTTCAATCATTCCTATTCTAACGGTCGTAAATCCATCGATGCTTTGCCTTCAGTAATAACAGGAATTCCTTCAGTAGGCGAACCATTCGTGCTTTCGATATATTCGGGCAATAGAACAACGAGCCTGGCCCAACTTCTTGGTGATGAAGGTTATGAGACTGCATTTTTTCATGGTGCCCCAAATGGCAGTATGGGTTTTTCTGCTTACACCCAATTGGCGGGGATAAAGCATTATTATGGCAAAAATGAGTATAATAATGATGCAGACTTTGACGGCATCTGGGGTATCTGGGACGAACCATTTATGAAATTTATGGCGCACAAAATTGATAAAATGCCGCAACCCTTTTTTGCTG
>NZ_SMBZ01000079.1 GCF_004342685.1 Sphingobacterium alimentarium | reverse complement strand
TTTGTAGGAATTATTGGATTGAGATACGGGTAAAGAAGTGCAGTTTTCTATCTCTTCCCGAAAGCCAATTTTGTCCAGCATTTGCTTCAAAAAAACCATTCCGCCCCAGGGCGTAATCTCTTGATTTGTAAATGATAACTCGAATTTCATAGCTCATTTTTTTTCTACTGCTACGCAGTTGGATTCTAAATCTCTAAATTAACTATTTTTTTCTATTGCGTAATCTGGGTAAACTTGAAAAGAATCCTGAAATTGATCTAAAAAAGAGGATTATTAACTCAAAAACAGTCGAATTGGGAGGCTAAGAAACCAAATAGCAAGTCCTTATCGGCTAAACCTTCAATAAGGCCATTAAAAAACAAATTTCCAGAAATCCATAAAACAGAAATGACCAAGTAAGATAAAAACCTCTACTCAGTCATTTTTTTAAGACTCATAAAAAATGAGACTTTTTCAGTGCCATCTTATTAAATTGGGATTTTTTTATTTGTCAGAAGATTCAATTTCCGAGATTACGTAAATATCTTCGTTATCTTTTTTCATTTTGTATCTTTCGCGTGCTATACGCTGAATTTCATTTGGATTGTACTGCGCATCTTTAATAGATTTTTCCAGATTGCCAATCTCCGTAGTATAAAATTCTTTCTCGTATTGAAGTTTGTTACGCTCCTTTTGGTATCCGTACTGAGTAGCAAAATCATAACGATCGAAAAAGCACATCCATACCACAAATGCCAATCCCGCGATGAGAAATTTATTTTTGACTAACGCTACTGCTCTTTCCATAAAACAAAAGTAAGATTATGTTTTGATAATGGAATAAATATATAAATTTTAAAGAAAATAAAAAAGGAGAAACTAATGCCTCTCCTTTCTTGGTATTATAAATTAAACAACATGCTTATTTGATGGCATACTTAAAGTTCTTACCGATGAAGCGTGCATTCTCGCCCAATTCTTCTTCTATACGCAACAATTGATTGTATTTAGCCATACGGTCCGAGCGTGAAGCAGAACCTGTCTTGATCTGACCACAGTTCAATGCTACCGCCAAGTCAGCGATTGTCGCATCTTCTGTCTCACCCGAACGGTGTGACATAACCGAAGTATAACCAGAATTTTGCGCTAAAGTAACTGCATTGATCGTTTCAGTCAATGAACCGATTTGATTTACTTTTACTAAGATTGAGTTTGCTGTATCTGAATCGATACCTTGTTGCAAGCGAACTGTATTCGTTACGAATAAGTCATCACCAACTAATTGTACGCGGTCACCGATTTTTTCAGTTAATGTTTTCCAACCTGCCCAATCATCTTCAGCCATACCATCTTCGATAGAGATAATTGGATATTTTTCTGATAATTCAGCCAAATAAGCAGCTTGCTCTTCGCTTGAACGGACAGCACCTTTATCACCTTCAAATTTAGCGTAATTGTATTTACCATCTTTGTAAAATTCCGAAGAAGCACAATCCAATGCTAAACAGATATCCGAACCTGGTTTGTAACCTGCTTGTTCGATGGCTTTCAATACTGTTTCTACAGCATCTTCAGTACCGTCAAATGTAGGAGCAAAACCACCTTCATCACCTACTGCAGTAGACAAGTTACGGTCGTGTAAGATTTTTTTCAATGTATGGAATACTTCAGCTCCCCAACGCAAAGCTTCGGAGAATGAAGGTGCACCAACTGGCATAATCATAAATTCTTGAAATGCAATAGGCGCATCAGAGTGCGAGCCACCGTTGATGATATTCATCATTGGGATAGGCAATGTATTTGCGTTAACACCACCGATGTAACGGTACAATGGTTGACGTGACTCTTGTGCAGCAGCTTTAGCCACAGCCAAAGAAACACCCAAGATTGCGTTGGCACCTAAGTTACCTTTATTTTCTGTTCCGTCAAGATCTAACATGATCTTGTCGATAGCATTTTGTTCGAATACGTCCACACCAACTAAAGCCTCAGCTATTTTAGTGTTTACATTTTCTACTGCCTTCAAAACACCTTTACCTAAATATCTAGATTTATCTCCATCGCGCAATTCTACTGCTTCGTATGCACCTGTTGAAGCTCCAGAAGGAACCGCAGCACGACCTACAAAACCATTTTGCGTAGTTACATCAACTTCTACTGTTGGATTACCGCGCGAATCTAAAATTTGACGCGCTTTAACATCGATAATTAAACTCATTTTATTTCTATTGGGTTTATGACTATTTTAACATACACTTAGTGTATTTCGGACACTAATATACTAATAATCGTGGTTAATTCAAAAATAAGTAAATAATATCAACTAACCATAAACATCTTTTGGACATATATAGAGATAATCTAATAATACTTTAATAATTCTAGAACAATAGGGTATTATAAATTTGACCCGTCACTTTATTAATATATAAGACTGTATTTTTCTTATAGTCCCTTAATTGGCCATCGATAAACCTTTTACCGGACTCCCTTGTAACTATGGAAATCGAATTATGATTATCATAGATAAAACTAGCGTTATAGCGGTTTTCCCCATCTTGCAAGATCCAATCAGAAACCGCATAATCCTTAGACCATAATATTTGTTCATTTTTTGATTTCAACGCCAAGGTAATGATATTGGAATTCACAGCATCTGATAATTTATGCTTAGTGTGTCCATCGCCCGAAAGATTTACAGTTTTTGCTACAAAAGGTGCGGCTTCTAAATAAATTTGCGGATCAGAATTCCCAAAAAATTCGACCTTTGATTTGTAATCCCCTAATGGATTATAAGACCAAATCTGAGCATTATGTACAAAACTGACAATATTCTCCGTTTTATATAGATATTCTAGATTTTGCAGTTTATCTCCTGTTATAACGTTTTGTAATGGATAGAGTGCGGATTCATACGATGAAATACTTAGACTATTTACCATAAGTGTTTTATACAAATCACCTTGGCCTGATATTCCATCCATCTTTTTAAAGTGAAGAATAAAAACGCCTAAGCCTTTCGTTTGCATTTCTACTTTGTGGAAAGAATAAGTAGAATCTATGTATTGGGATATATCGAATGTCCCTTTGACAAGAACATCGAATTTTTCAGCCAGTCCCAAAAACATTTCTTGTCCATCAATGCCTACAACGACACGGGTATCCAAACCCAGGCCATCTGCCTTATACACTTTTGGGTAGCGCGAAATTCCGGGAAAATAATTTTTGTAGGCCTCTATTATTTCCTTAGTATGGATTTCTTCAGGACTTAATAGATTTAATTCATTTTTTTTGCATCCGATTATTACGAATAGGGAGAAAATTAGGTAGTAAAGGTTTTTCTTCATCGGTAGCATATAAATTGATTATTCATCAAATAAGGAATTTCAGATGAGAGTATCAAATAATTTCTCAAAAAAATAAAAAAAGCCTTCAACCGGGGAGATTGAAGGCTTTTTAACTAACCAATTATTAACCTAAATTATGAATTACTAATACACATTCAATCCTTGTGCCAAACTTCACGGTGTCTGTTGTCTTAACAATCTTTTAACATTCGTACATATTCCCTCTTTTATTTACCTACTTTTGTGCTATGGATTTAGAAGGTATATTAAGAAAACTACAAATTAAAGCATTGAATAACATGCAAGAAAGTGTGTTAGCTCAGTTTAAGAAAAACCAAGATATTGTATTGCTATCGCCTACAGGATCGGGTAAAACACTAGCTTTTAGTTTGTTAGTTTCACAATTGATTCAATCGGACAAATCACTGCGTACACAAACATTAGTTGTAGTACCTACCAGAGAATTGGCCCTGCAAATCGAATCTTTTATCAAAAAAGTCATTACCGGACATAAAATCCTATGCGTATACGGTGGGCATGACACAAAGATTGAAAAAAATGCGCTTCGAGAGGCTCCTGCAATCATCATTGGTACACCTGGACGTATTATTTATCACTTAGAACGCAATTATATCCATACACAGGATGTACATACCTTAGTATTGGATGAATTTGACAAATCACTAGAGCTTGGTTTTCAGGAACAATTGCAGCAGATAGTTGAAGCCTTCCCGAATATTAAGCAGAAAATATTGACATCAGCCACCGATTTGGCAGCGTTACCTGACTTTGTGACACTCAATGATGTCATCAAAATAGACAATTTGGATTCAGAGAACAATAAACCTTCTATTATTTATAAAAAAGTTGTGTCTCCTGTTCAGTATAAATTAAAATCATTGTTCAATCTACTGTGTATGCTAGGCGATCAGAAAATTTTGATTTTCTGCAATCATCGTGATGCCGTAGACCATATTTCAGAATTATTGGATGACCGAGGATTGATCCATGATATATTTCATGGCGGACTCGAACAGCGCGACCGTGAACTTTCCATATTGAAGTTTCGAAACAACAGTAATCGAATCTTGCTAACCACCGATTTGGCAGCGCGAGGCTTGGATATTCCCGAGATTGACGTCATTATTCACTATCAATTACCTTACAAAGAGGATGCATTTATCCACCGGAATGGACGTACAGCACGTATGCATGCTAAAGGTGAAGTGATTGTAATGCTTAAGCCTGACGACGATTTCCCTTACTTGCCAGAATGCACTGAAGAATTAATTATCGAAGAAGATTTACCATTACCAGAAAACACGCCTTACTCTACGCTGTATATTTCTGCCGGTAAAAAAGACAAAGTCAATAAAATTGATATCGTTGGCTACATTCTACAATTAGAAGGCTTAGAAAAAGATGATATTGGAACCATCGAAGTACGAGACAAAGACGCATACATCGCGGTAAAACGAAGTGTTGCATCCAAAATAATCAAAGAAGGAAGCAACGGAAAAATAAAAGGTAATAAGATAAAATTTATCCGAACTTAATCGAGTTCAGATTTTTTATTTAAATAGATTTTTAATATCCGATTTGGATAATTTCCACAGTTTGTCTGCAAAAAGCACTATTAATACAACGTAAATTATCTGTGTTAAAAAGTAGTAATTTTCCTTAGTTAAGAAGGTTATTTGACTCCAATCGAAGTCTTTATTCATTAGATAAGTTAATACGGTTCCTAATATTATACCGACAAGAAAACAAACATGACTAAAAAACCTATTTTTCTCAGCTTGTAATCTCTTTGCCTCATAGTCCTGAATTTTTTCCAGCATTCGATTTTCAAAATCGGGAAACGGTAATTCCAATTTACTATGGGAAAGTATTTCTTTCAAATTTTTATCGTGCAATTCCATAATAATCTCCTTTCATTAATTTGGATAAAACAACATAAAGATGCTTACGACCTCGATGGAGAATGGTTTTGATATTTGTTTCCGTCCATCCTGTAACCTCACGTACTTCTAGAATACTCATTTCTTCCAAATAAAATAGACGTAGAGCAAGGGCTTCATTAGCAGGTAATTTCAATAATGCTTCTTGAACTACATGCTCTCGTTCTTTCTTTTCTAAAATATGGAAAGCTGATTCATCAAAATTTACATCATGCACTTCCATATCAAACTCTCCTATATTATTTTTGACCTTTCTAAGTGCTCCAAAAGAGCAATTTACTACAATCCGATATAACCAAGTGCTAAATTTTGATTCGCCTTTAAAACTCTTTAAAGACTGATAACAAATCAAAAAAGCATCTTGCACAATCTCCTCGGCAAGATGCTCTTGTTTCACAATGGATATTGCCACCGAATAAGCCATATCCTTGTATGCTTCCAAAAAATATTTGAAAGCATACAAATCTCCAGCTAAAACCTTTTCGATGTAAAGTTTATCCATATCGGTTAATCCAACTTAGATTTTTTATCCAAATTATTTGCAATGATCATTGAGATACCCGTACTCACAACAACAATACCCGTATTAACAGCATCATTATTGGTGAACAAATTATTTTCATTCAAAATACCCACCAATAGTACACCTATTCCGATACCCAAAACAACAATTCCCGGTTTTTGCCAATCTGATTTAGCTCTTTTTGAGCCATAATCATCGGATCTAGCTGGTAGCAATACTTTGAATTTCATAATGAAATAAATTGATAGCACTATTGTCGCAAGAAATGCTACAGATATAATAGCAATAGTAATTTCTTCACTTTTCATAATTTTTCCCTTTTTATTACATTAGTTGTATTCTGACTACAAAAGGTTACACTAAAAATAAATCGAGTAGGAAGATAGGGATTATTCCCCTATCTGTCCTCTCACACCACCCGGCATACGGATCCGTACCAAGGCGGTTTGTTAGAATAACGTCGTTTGATGCGTTGTTCTCCAGTAATAGT
>NZ_SMBZ01000078.1 GCF_004342685.1 Sphingobacterium alimentarium | reverse complement strand
ACGTTATTCTAACAAACCGCCTTGGTACGGATCCGTATGCCGGGTGGTGTGAGAGGACAGATAGGGAAATAATCCCTATCTTCCTACTCGATTATTTGAGGGTATTTGCTGTTTTAATTATGTTTTGTTGTTGTGAGATTAGCGTAAAACATGATTCGAGTGCGTTTTTGTTCGTGCTTACAAATAAATATGAATAAACGTGTTGTTTTATTCGCATAATTTCTTAATATTGTTGTAAAGAATACTGTAGTTCACTAACCAATTCGAATAGACGGTATTCTAGCATTTACTAACTCAATATTTAATTAAATCTGAAATTATGAAAGGACGGTTACTTCTTTTCGTGTTTGGGCTAATTTTCATTAGTTCCAATGCTTTTGCTCAGCGAAGTGTATCAGGTAAAGTAACTAATCCCCAAGGTGTGGGATTAGGCGGTATTACCATACAAGAAAAAGGCAAATCAACCATTTCCGTCACTTCCGCGGACGGAAATTATTCTATCAATGTAGCTCCAGATGCTACTTTGACATTCAAATCTGTGGGAATGATTCCCATAGAGCGGAAAGTGGGGGGGAGTAGTGTGATTAATGTAGTAATGGAGGAAGATGCATCCTCTATTGATGAGGTCGTAGTCACGGCTTTTGGTATTGATCGGGATAGGAAATCATTAGGCTATTCAACACCCAAGGTGTCAGGAGAAGACGTTGCTGAAACACAACGTGAAGCTTTCTTCCAAGGATTGCAAGGAAGGGTTCCCGGTCTCTCTATCAACTCTACCTCGGGTATGCCTGGCGCCTCAGCGCAAATAGTACTTCGTGGTTTTAATTCCATTTCGGGAGATAACTCCGCTTTATTAGTTGTAGATGGAGTGCCTATCGACAACTCGGTATTGAATGAGAATGATTTGGCGAGCAATCGCGCAAATCGTGACAATGACTATTCCAATAGAGGTATAGATTTAAATCCCGAGGACATTGAAACCTATGTGATCATGAAAGGTCCAGAAGCTACGGCGATGTTCGGTAGCCAAGGTGCAGGTGGAGCTATCTTGATTACCACTAAACGTGCTAAAGCGGGCACTTTTACAGTAAACTATAATTACTCAGGAAGGATTGAAAAGCCAGGAAAAATGCCCGAACGCCAATTTACATATGGTCAGGGTACAAATGGTAACTACGATGGAGTATCGGTATATTCCTTAGGACCAAAATTCAAGCCTACTGATAAAATCTATTATGACAACATTGATAATTTTTTCCGTACAGGATTAAATCACAAACATAATCTTTCAATGGCTGGAGGCTATGAAAAAATTTCATACAGATGGTCCAATGAGTATAATGACAATACGGGGATAGTTCCTAATACACGCTATACAAGGTTTTCAACACGCTTAGCGGGTACAGCAAGGTTTGGTGATAAAATAGATGTCAATACCTCGCTGAACTATATATATTCTAATAATGATAAGGCAAGGCGGGGATTAAATGGTTATCTAACCACACTGCTTCGTTTTAATCCTTTGTGGGATATAAAAGATTGGATTGACCCTAAAGGTAATAGAGTATTAAACTATTCGAACATATACAATGAATACGACAACCCATTTTGGGATGCCTATCGCAATATTTCGTTTGATGATGTAAACAGAGTATTAGCCACAGGGAATGTGAATTATAAGCCTACTAGCTGGTTGAATATCGTAGGGGTAGCGGGTATAGATTATTCCTTAACACATGGTGAATCTGTATATCACCCACAATCTTATGCTGGAGCCGGTTCCGCAGGAACACCCCGTAATGGATCTATAGAATCCTATGATAGAACTTCACGAATTTTGTCGGGTTCGTTAATGGCAACTGCACGAGGCAAATTTGGTCCTAATGATGTTTTCAATATCAGAGGTACAATAGGAGGGGAATTCAAGGATTATAATTACCTGACAAATTCGCAATATGGCGAAGACTTTTATGATCCAGATTTCTATAGTATAAATAATACCTTCAGAGATACACGTAATTTTAAATCCGTATATAATAACTATCGCACCGTAGGTTTCTTAGCACAAACCACTATAGGTTACCAACAACTACTGTATCTTACCTTAACGGGTCGCTTGGATGCCGCCAGTAGATTAATGCCTAATAATCCTTATTTTGCATACCCATCTACTACATTAGCGTTTAACTTTACGGAGATTGATGCCTTTAAGTTTGACTGGCTTTCGGAAGGTAAAATCCGAGCATCGTGGGGTATTACGGGTAAAGCACCTTTTAGAACTTATTTCACGCGATCTAATCTTGAACCTCAGAATTCCACAGGTGGAGGTTTTGCATATGGTGTAAATGGAGGGAATCCAGAATTGAAGGCAGAGAAAAGTACGGATTATGAGGCAGGTATCGAATTAGCCTTTTTTAAGGACCGCCTTAGATTTGATTACACTTATTTTCATCGCTTAATATCTGACCAGATTATTTTACCCCGTTTGAGTTATGGATCGGGATTTATCTTACGTATGATGAATGGAGGAGAGATAGAAAGTAGTGGTATGGAGATACAAACAACCGTTAACCCTATTAAGACTACAGATTTCAAATGGGACATCGTATTCAATTACACCCAATATAAAGGAATTGTAAAATCATTAGCGGAAGAATTGCCTGAATTATATGAATCCGATACATGGATTTTATCTGGAGTTCGTACAGCGGTACATCCAGGATATAGCATAGGTGCGTTAAGTGGTACTTCATTTAAACGAAACGACCGCGGAGATATTCTCATAAATCCTTCTACAGGCTTACCAATCGCGGGCGATGGGGTCTATTCCGTTATAGGCGATCGTCTTCCTAAATTTACATTTGGTACGGTAAATAAATTTTCATACAAAGATTTTTATCTTACCTTCTTGTGGGACCTTCGCGTAGGGGGAGATGTGCTTAATGGTTTGGATTATCGTATGTATACCTATGGTACATCGGTAAAAACTTTGAATAGAGAAGAGCCACGCGTAATAAATGGAGTGCTAAATGATGGACTTGAAAATACAGATAATCCAACACAAAATACAATTTCAGTGACACCCTATTCAGCTTCGACCTATTATTTCACTAATATAGAACCAAAACAGTTCGTGGAGACTGACATTTGGGCTATGCGTCTGCGTGATATTACATTAAGATATAGGCTGCCTAAGTCCTTCACTTCTAGAATCGCAAAAAATATGGGACTAGATGTATTTTTCACTGCTACTGATTTAGTGATGTTTACAAATTACACAGGACTGGATCCTGAATCTAACTCCAACACTCCTGCTTTAGGAGGTATAGGTGGTTACGGGATCGATTATGGAAATATGGGTAAACCAAAAGGCTTCAACTTTGGTATTAGTTTAAAATTATAGTGTTTATTATGAAAAAGACATATTTAATAGTCGGGTTATGTGCGCTACTGGCGATGACAGGCTGTAAAAAGTATTTAGATATTAATGAAAACCCCTCCTTTCCACAGCTGGTAAAGGCTGAATTATTATTATCACCTATCATATTCCAAATGGCAAATGGTTACTCTCAAGATTTAATTATCATGAATAAATTTAACCAGACTATTCTTGGTGGAAGTGGGGATGATGCTTCAAAAATATGGGAGCGACATGGATATAGAGCACAGAGTGATGTGGGAGGAGTTATGTGGCGTATGGTGTATTACAACCATGGACATAATTTGCAATTACTCATCGACGATGCAGTCGCAAATCAAAAATATGAATACGCAGGTATTGGCTATGCCGTAAAAGCCTGGGGATACCAAATGCTTACTGATTACCACGGTCCTATTATTATGGATGAAGCGCTTCGTGCACAACAGTTACGCTTTTCTTACAATGATCAGGATGAAGTATATGCAAAGGTTAGAGAGTGGTGTGATTCAGCTTTATATTATTTCGATCAACAAAGCCCTATTGATTATATAAGCAGTCTGAATTCAGAAAAAGGTGATAACCTTTATAGAGGAAATATTGCTCGCTGGAAAAAATTTGTTTATGGTCTTAAAGCGACACAATTCAATCACCTAGTTAATAAATCCGAGTATCAATCTCGCTATGCGGATTCGGTAATACGTTATGTGGATCTATCCTTTGAATCCAATGCAGATGATGCCCGAATTAAATTTAAAGGGGATGACAATGGAAACTCGAATGTTTTTAGCTCCAATTATGGTGTAATTACATCTTCATACTACAACCGTGCCGGTAAACCAATTGTCAGATATCTTACAGGCGGGTTACGTGGCGAAGGAAAGGATGATACAATTGCCTCTATAGATCGTCGATTAGCGATTATGCTGAATCGTACATCCTTAACGGATAGTACTTTTAAAGGTGGAGAGCCTAACGTCACAAATTCTACTATTCCAAGTGTACTTGGGCGTACAGTAAATAATGTTCCAGAAGGTAAATATATTTTTAGAAATAATGCAGAATTTCCTATAATGACGTATGCACAGCTGCAATTGATAAAGGCAGAAGCTCAATTTATCAAAGGAGATAAGGCAGGTGCCTTAGTGTCGTATAGACAGGCTATAATTGGTCACATGAATTTTGTAAACAGTTATGCCAACATCGCTACTGGCCAAGATAAGGCTATCACTACTGAAGAAATTACAGAATATTTAAACTCAGATGATGTAGCTCAAACAGCTGATGACTTGACTTTAGCTGACATAATGGGACAAAAGTACATCGTGCAGTGGGGCTGGGGCGGATTAGAGCAATGGTGTGACTTAAGAAAATACCATTATAGCCCGGATATCTTTAGACAATATATCCAATTATCCGGTTCTCAACTGCAATATAATGCCTATTGTTATCGTGTGAGGCCTCGCTATAATTCCGAATACGTGTGGAATAGTGATGAGCTCGCAAAATGGGGAGGGCTGGAACCAGAATATGTTACCAAACCTACATGGTTTGTATTGCCTAATTAATTTTGATTTTATCGTATGAAAAAAATAGTATTATCCATTTTTTCACTGTTGGTCTTTGCAGGATGCAAAGAACGCATACAGGACTTTGGGGATCTTGATTTCTTGACCGCAAATGATGCCATCGTAAAGATAAATATGGCTTCAGTATATCCCGATGATAGATACATGTATGTTAGATTCAATGACAATCGCGTAACTCCTTTGATACGGGCGCGTGAGCCTTATCCAGGAGGAGGTTATAATACAAGGGGAGACTCTAGACCTGACTTTTTGAAAATAGCAGCCGGAACAGTAAATATCAAAGTGTGTCTTCCTCACAAAGTAGATAATGGTAAAGATTCAATAGTTCTAGCGCAGCAGAATGTGACTCTTGAGCCAGGGAAGCAATATACCGTGCACGTGACTGATACAGCCGCTAATACCAAAATGTTTCTCGCTGAAGAATCATTAGTGCGTCCCGATTCTTCTTTCGCAAAATATAGATTCGTCAATCTAATGCCTAACGTAGAAGCAATAGACTTGTATTATGGCGCTGCTGCCAATTCCTCTGGTCAAGACTCTCTTATCGTCAGAAATATTAAATATGGTGAAACCAGTGAGTATTTTACTATCCGCAGAGCAGCATCTCGTACATGGAAAATCAGAAAATCGGGTGATCCTGTAGCTGATAATACAGTGTTGGCTTTGTATACGAATGCCTCATCTACATTGAATGCGCGTTCTTATACGGCATATGCGTTGGGATACGCTGGCTTCACTACAACGATCATGCGTCCATATATTTCGTTTTATTTAGTCCGATAATTATGAAAAATAGTATAAATATAAAGTTTGCATATAAAGCGCTTTTCGTACCGTTAATGATGGGCTTAATTTTAAGTTCATGCAAACAACGAGATGATTACCCGGATTTTAGCAATCTAGAGCCACCGGTAATAGAAGAGGATATTATTCCTACGGATAATGATGTCCTGCCGATCACACAAAGAATAAAGAATAGCGCACCATTTCTCAAAACGTTCTTAATGGATAGTGCCAAAACCGTCACGACAGGAATTGAATATTCACACATCCGATTCCTCAATGATTTGGATCAAAAGGTGAGTATGCATATCGTAGAAATGGACCAAAGTAAGAAAAAAGTATCTATGGTGACGCTGAGTCCGTATGATGATTATTTATATACAACTCAGCAACTGCCTGAAATGATGAAGATGAATCAGGAAACCCTCACTAGCAAGATCATGGTCGGTATTGTAGGTGACAACCACTCTGCAGGTACACCGACTGGTTCTTATGTAAAGAAGGGAAGAGTAATCAAGACAAATACATCACTTACTTTACCTTATCTAGGTGTGAAAAAGGGTAGTTCTGAAATTTTATTTTTGAATAGCCCAAATTCTACGACCTACCCTGTTCCAGCAATTGTTCCGGCAGACTATTCATCTTTAATCGCTGGCCAAAACTGGATGTTATTTAATGGTGTAGATGTTATCTATACCACCACGACGACGGTAGCTCGTACCGCTATTGGTATGACAGCGGACAAGCAAAAACTTTATGCAATATCAGTAGATGGGGTGAATGCCTTCTCTGCCGGGATATCACTCAATAATTTTAGAACGATATTCAAAGCATTGGGATGTAATATGGCATTCTTTACTTCTGGATCTGCGACGAATGCACTGGCAGTACGTGATCAAGACGATTTCATCCTCAAAAACAAACCAGCAGCAGGGCTGCCTGTGGTAGCCAATGCAATTGGTTTTGTGGTAGATTAATGTTAGCCCAATAAAAAATAATTGTTTAAGCACTTAGTCAAAAAAGAAGGGGCTGTATCATAAATAAGTGGTACAGTCTTTTTTTATGTTATATCTCCTCTTATTTTTATTGACACAATCATTTGATTTTCATATATTTAA
>NZ_SMBZ01000077.1 GCF_004342685.1 Sphingobacterium alimentarium | reverse complement strand
AAGGTGGAAATTGAGTGGGCTTTATTAGCAATTGCACAAAACTTAAGGAAAAAAGTAGCCTAAATAGGCACTTTTTAATGTTTTTTTCCAAAAAAGATTAGTAAAAAGCAAAAATAAGCAAAACGATTAAAACCGTTGCTATACAATGCTTTATAAAACAGTAGTCTTAGGTTGGAACTCGGTGTCTGATAGGTTTTAGGCGGAAAATGACAAGGTTAGGTTACTAATTCGTTACCGATTGACAAAGGCAGCATTACAGCTTAACTGATTATATTTCAGTCTTTTGCACTCTTTTTTACATTCCCTTGTAACTCAATGTAATTTAATTTTAAACATTAAACATTTGAGTTATGGAACAGACAAAAAAGTCCACGTTCAAACTACTTTTCTATTTGAAAAAGAACGAACTGAAAAAGAACGGTAATGCCCCGATTATGGCACGTATTACCATTGATGGAACAGCTAAAACTTTCGGGACAAAGTTAGAAATAAACCCCAATAATTGGGATTTAAAGTACGGAAGAGTTGAAGGTAAAAGTGCAACAGCTTTAAGCATCAACCAAAAATTAGATAATATACGTGGGCGTATCGACAAGATTTATGAAGATATGCTCAAGCACGAGGGCTTTGCTACCGCCCAAAAAGTAAAGCTCTCATTCTTGGGTGTTGGTGTAATGGATGATGCAATACTAAAAGTCTTCAATGATCAAAATGAGGATTTTAAAAAATTGGTCGAAAAGGAAGAACGTTCGCAAAGTACCTACAACAAGTATATCACAGTTTACAATCATCTTACCACCTTTATAAAAGAACGCTATCATCGTGATGATATGGCTTTTCGGGAATTCACTGCCGACTTTATTCGTGAGTTTGATTTTTACCTCCGGTACGATTTACAGTCTTCCCATAATACGGTTTGGGTTTACACTATGCCTGTATTAAGTCTGGTAGAACTGGCTATTAAGAAAGGCTTGATACGTGATAATCCGTTTCAGGATTACGAAATCAGTATGGAAGAAACCGACAGAGGTTATTTACTGAAAGAAGATGTAGAAAAACTAATGATGTGCAAACCTCCGCACAAACGGTATGAGGTAGTAAAAGACCTGTTTATTTTCAGTTGTTTCACCGGACTTGCTTATGCGGATATTAAAAAATTGACAAGGAACAACATTCAATCATTCTTTGACGGTCATCAATGGATTATCAGCAGAAGAAAGAAATCCGATATTGCTTCCAATGTTCGGTTAATGGAAATACCTAAACGCATCATTGAAAAATATTTAGGTACGACCCGCAATGAGTTTATCTTCCCTGTTCCGACCAATGTAACCTGCAATAACCACATTACTAAACTGATTGAAACAGCGGAAATTATTACGGAGCAAAAAGTAACTTTCCACACGGCAAGGCATACTTTCGGAACAATGTTTTTGACCGAGGGTGTACCGCTTGAAAGTTTAAGCAAAATGATGGGGCATAAAAACATTTCCACTACACAGATTTATGCTAAAATCACAAGCCAAAAAATCAGTAAGGATATGGATTTGGTAGCCCCAAAATTTCAAGCTATGGAAGAAGCATTTTTAACAGCAATCTAATTAGCTTTTATCACTTCATAACAGAGCAGAACTTAACGGTTCTGCTTTTTTTATGCCCATACTTTTTTGTAGCCAAAGCACGTTTACTTTTCCCCTCACTTTCCCAATGCTGTAAAAGAGCTTTTTGCCTACTTCTGAAACAGAAAATTGAAAAATGCCCCTACCCGCTACTACCTTTTTAAAGCATTTTTCAAATCCCTGTTAGTGTGGCTATAAAAGCCACCTACAAAAAAAACATTTATAAATCCAGCGAATTGGAAGTGTTATTTCAATTCACTGGGAACCATTTATCAATGCCATTTTCTTAGGCTTCCACAATTTTTTTTATCCAAAGAACCGTATGCTTTTTTGTCCCATTTCAAGAGCAAAGGTATTTCCGTGTTCTTAACGCCGACAAAAGGTCAAGCAAGTTTGTAAAAAAATCTCCACCCGTTGGGTAGTATTTGTTTTCCAAAACCTTGTGTCGCCTAAACACGAACCTTTTATGCTCGTGAAACGAAACATAGCATACTCCGGCTCTTTACACGAATAAAAAAAATGTCAGATACGAAGATTAAAAACATTGGAAATGGTAATGAAACGAAACAGCACCTCCTCTCATTGCCGAATAAATCAAAAAAAATCAAATCAAAATCAATCACTAAAAATCAAAGGATATGAACATCACAGGCAGACTGACAAGAGATGCGGAAGTACGCACATTGTCGAACGAAAAACAGGTAGTAAACTTTTCAGTAGCGATAAATGACGGCTATCGCAACAAACAGGGCGAACGAGTAGAGCAAACGACCTACTTCGATTGTGCTTATTGGATAACCCCCAATGTGGCAAGGCTACTGACCAAAGGCACTTTGGTAGAACTTACAGGACGAGTAAGTACAAGGGCGTGGGTAAGCAAAGACGGAGAAGCAAGAGCAGGTCTGAATTTCCATACCTCAAGCATCAAATTACACGGAGGTAGCAGGAGAACCGAAACCGTACAGGCTACTGCACAATCTGAAAGTAACGGTACAGCAGGACAAGGCACGGAGGACGACCTCCCATTTTAATCAAGAACATTCATTTTTTAACATCAAAATTTTAAGCATTATGGCACACAACATCAATTTCAACGAGAAAACAGGAAAGTACAGTTTCTTTACAGTACAGCAAAAAGCGTGGCACGGATTAGGACAGATTGTCGAACAATACCCGACAAGCGAGGAAGCTATCAAACACGCAGGGTTAGACTATGAAGTCGTAAAATCCCCACTATTTACCAAGGGTTCGGGCATTATCGAAACTTCACAGGGTATTGAGATAGGCAGTAACGAGTTTGAAGTACCTAACTATTTCGCAAACATACGCACCGATAACAATGCGGTATTAGGCGTAGTTGGTAAGGATTACCACATCGTGCAAAACCGTGAAGCCTTTAATTTCTTTGATGCTATTGTTGACGGTGGCGAGGGTATTCTCTATGAAACCGCAGGAGCATTGGGCAAAGGGGAACGCATTTTTATCACAGCGAAACTGCCCGACTATATCCGTGTAGGCAATGGCGATGACGTAACGGAAAAGTACATCTTCCTAACCACTTCACACGATGGTAGCGGAAGTATCACAGCCGCATTTACACCCATTAGGATAGTTTGTCAAAATACCCTAAACGCTTCATTACGGAGTATGACCAATGTAGTAAGGATAAAACATACTTCGGGAGCGAAACAGCGTATCGAGAACGCTCATAAGATTATGGGATTGGCGAACACGTTGAGCAATCAATTAGAGGGCATATTCAACCAATGGACAAAGGTAAAAGTAACAGACCGTGAGGTAAGAAAGTTAATCCAAATAGCACTTTGCCCAAACAAAGAAACGCTTGACCTGCTCAAAAAGGGTGCAGAAGATGAAGTTTCCACCGTGTTTAAAAACGTAGTTGATGATGCTTTTGGCTATGCAATGATGAGCGACACACAACAGATGAACACCACCAAAGGTACTTTGTTCG
Source organism: Sphingobacterium alimentarium (assembly GCF_004342685.1). Taxonomy (GTDB): domain Bacteria; phylum Bacteroidota; class Bacteroidia; order Sphingobacteriales; family Sphingobacteriaceae; genus Sphingobacterium; species Sphingobacterium alimentarium. The sequence goes on along the minus strand of NZ_SMBZ01000077.1, from coordinate 3,480 downwards.
GAGCATACAATGCTGTTACAGGCTACTTCCAAAATGTACGCAATTACAGGGATGACGAAGCCAAGTTACAGAGTATTGTATTGGGTGGAACGGCTCAAATGAAAGGACAAAAAGCATTTGACCTATGTACAGCCTTTGCGAAAGACGGTGCGGAAATCCTAAACCTCAATTAGATAATCACAGGCTACCGCCACAATCGGTGGTAGCCTGTTAAAAATAAGTTTTATGAAAGCGATAACAATAGAGGAAGCCAAAAATTTGGCGAGAGCCAAGAGCCTTGAAAAGAAGCACAAAGGCGAAAGCGTATTTATCATTTACTGCAATCGTACAGAGCATTTCTATATAGACACGAACGGTTTAGTACGCCTTTGGGAAAAATTATACGGCTACTATGTAAATGGGGTTTATGCCACCGAAGATTAACGCATAACATTCAAAAGCAGTTACAATGGAAACGAACGCCATAGCGATAAAATTTGTCAGCCACGAAGTACCCGAATTGGAAACGCTGAAAACCTCAAAGGTCTATCAGCTAAGGGAAAAACTGAACAAGGGCGAGAAGCTAAGCCGAGCCGAGAAAAATTGGATTGCGGAAGCGGTAAACCGAAACGCCTTTTTTAACAGGGCAGTTCCCCTAATGGGTTATCGGTTTGGGTTTGATGATATTCTAAAAACCTATGTAGTGAAGCAGTACGACAGTTGGCAGGAATACAGCGCACCCGACAAAACGAGCCTACGGAGTATAATCTATGGCAGGATTGACCAAATAGTAGAAATCAGTCATTAACACTTAAAGCAATCAAAGATGGAAACAACAGATAGAATTACCAAAGAAACAGACCTTGAAAAGTTTTGCAGGGAGCGATTTAAGCACTTGACCAATGCACAGCTTGTGGCAAGGGTAAACGGTCTTCCCGATTTTGGTTGGGATGATGAGGGCGTGGAACTGCGAAGAAGGCATAGGGTATCAAACGGTGCGTTTGACTATGCCTTTAATCATAACACGATGGTAATCCTAAAAGACGATTAATGATGTACGTAACAGATTTAAACGGTTGCCAAATCGAAGTAACGGATTTAAAGGAAGCCATAAAAATAGCAGGGCGGTACAAAGAATACCGCCACGAGGACGAGCGTTTTTCCGAGTTCGACAAGAGGCAAAAAGCCTATTGGGCGGATATGTACGAGAAACTTACAGCCATCAAAGAACAAGTAACAACACATTAAAACTCACAGTAATGAACACAAATTTTTTCAATCAAGTACAGCAGTTGGATTTTACAGGAATATTGCAACTGAACATTTCTAAGGGGATAGAAAACAAACTAATCGTAACAGTATTGCTCAACAATGAGCAATGCGGAGATAGTGCGAAAAACCTCATTCCCCCATTGATTTTTAACGCCACTCCGCAGGAGTTTGACGAGGGATTTTTTGAGCAGATAAACGCACCAATTAAAGCCATATCGGGTTTAATGGTGGATATGGAAGCCTTTATGAAGCAAATGGAAACCGTCAAACTGCAATCCGAAATGGAGAAGCAGAAAACCGAGAAAGCCAAAAAGGAAAAAGAAACCAAAGACAAGAAGTACAAAGACGGTATGGCAAAGGTGGACGAGTTGGAGAAAGAGGGCAAGTTCCGTGAAGCGTGGATGAAAGTACCCGACATTACGGAGTTTCCCGAAAAAGCGGACGAGATACGCAAACGCAAAACGTCATTGTCCGACAAGTTCGGGACACCGAGCCTTTTTGGTGGAGTAACGGAGGAGCAACCCGAACCACCAAAAACGGAGGAGGTTGCTACCTATTGCCCAATAAATACAACAAACGAAGAAGTAGAATATTAACAATTAAAAACGAACATTATGTTATTAGCAACAGTATTACCGAGAGTTTTCATACTCAAAGATAAAGGACAGGATATTCCATTGACTGACCCCGAACCACGTTGGAGCGTGGAAGCCGTGATGAATTATTACGCCAATTTGTATCCGATACTGACGACTGCAAAGGTATCGGCACCCAAGATAAAAGACGATGCAGTCGAGTACAGGTTTGAAAGCGTAATGGGTACGAAAGGTTAAACCAAAATTTAAAAGCAATGAATTATGCAACGCAACAAAATATTGGGAACAATCAGCATACCCGAACAGAAAAGGCAACGGCAATTACACCGACAGTTGGGCGAGTTCGCAGACTGGATGCAAAGACCAAAAGATGCAAACGAAGTTCGGGAAGACAAAGGGAAATCCGTACCGATAGCAATGCTACCAATGGTTTTCTAAAGTGTACGTTTCTGCCGAAACTGAAAACGGCACAATCCGTACAGGTTTGTCAGAAAACGGAAAGGGATTTTTATCAGTCCCTTTCCAAACTTGCCAGGCATTACAGCATTGAACCGATGCAGACCCGACAGGATTACAGCTATCCCTACAATATGGTATTGGCTATGTGGGATATGGATAACCAATTGAAACGAACCGTTGCAAATTGGGATAGTTTAAAACTGATACAGGACAGTCAGAAAACCTTTTTTGTGAGTGAGGAAAAGTATGATACAGGTACGACCCTGTATTATATCCCCATTGTTCCACTCTTTAAAATGCTTCACGACCCGAAGCATAAGAAGAATGCCCAATTACTTATTTCGGTTTACAGTTATCTGTACCACATTGCGGATATTCCGTATTACAGGCAAGAAGAAAGCTATCTGTATTGGCTATATGAGATGCACAAAGATTGGGTAGAACAGGACGATGAAACAGAAGAAATGGAAACCTACAAACGTGAATTTTCGATTGCTGAATATATTGGCGACAGCGTAGAACAAAGGCTATTCAACCGTATCAATTTAACGGTATTTGAACAGCGTTTAAACCTTTTTAAAAGCCGTGACACATTCGACAGGGAATGTTGGCAGATAGCCTGTAATGCGTTTGACCTCTATACGGAATACCCTACAGCATCCGTTTTCAGAAACGCACCCATTCCCGAGCAAGACCCTTATGACGATGATTACGAAAATGAGGTCATAGGAATGCAAAAGTATATTTCCTTTATCGCTGATACCAAAGGTTGGCTATATGAAAGTCTTTCGGACAGTATCAACAACGAATTTAACGAGTACGGAGCGATAGAAGAACCGACCATTACCAAACAATTTGACGGAATTGAAATAACCACAAACAATCTTGATTTTGAAAATCGTCTTTTTGTGTTATTGGATGACCTATGTACACTATTGCACAACTATAAAACAGTAGAAAAATGAACGATGCAACAGATATAACCGAAGATTTCGGGACATTATACCACCCAAAATCCGCTTTGGTTTTCTATGAAACCATAGGAACGGAAACCGATATGTATGTGGAGCATTTTGATATGGATTGTTATGACTTTAACAAATAAATTTTATTTTTTTAAGCCGCCGCTCCGCTATTTTTTATATATGGTGTCTGCTTATTTATGACAGCTGCC
>NZ_SMBZ01000076.1 GCF_004342685.1 Sphingobacterium alimentarium | reverse complement strand
TAACAAGGAAATGAGAATAAGAGCCAAAATGATGCCTATAGTGGAGGATTTAATACGGAAATTAAATCTGCCGCACTAAAAGGGACAAGTCAGGAAGTTAAAATAAGAACATACAGAGATGAAAAAAGGCGACATAAAATTTAGGTCGCCTTTTGCTGTTTTTAGAACTCAATGATTTCGGAATCTTTTACTTCCACCTTGGTCCAGTATTTACTGTAAGCAGCTACGGCTTCAGTATGTATAGAATGTGTTTCGTAAACATTGATATCCGCTAAATTATCAAATGTGACTGTAATACTATAAGAAAATGAATTGTCGACAACAGGACGAGGATTAGTGGATGCTGGTTTTCCAACAGTAAAAGTTTTGATCCCTGGAACCGTTTTTAGTATTTTGAAAAACTCCAAAAAGTCTTTTTCTTCTTCAGAGGTGATACCTTCTTTCAGCCAGAAATAAACCTGATGAACGATAGTTCCTTGGTTTTTGGTCGATTCACCGGCCTGGCTTGTTGTAGAAAAATTGCAGGAAGTCAAAATGGAGGAAGATAATCCTGCAATTCCTGCTCCTAAAAAAAGTCGTCTTTTCATAAGTTATAGTTTAATAGTTTATTTTCAGTTATAATATAAGTTTTGGCAGCGCTGACAAATCTTCGAATAAATACGAAGCGTCTGCTAGCCGCTGTTTTTCTGTTTGATGTTTAGTCACCGCAACACATACCAGACCTGCTGAGCTGGCTGAGGTATATCCTGTTATTGTATCTTCTACGGCGATAATATTTTCCTTCGGTAGACCCAGCAATTCTGTCGCTAGAAGATAAGGTTCCGGGTTGGGCTTGGGATTATTCACTCTTTCGCGCGTAATAAAAAATTCAAAATAATCCAGCAATTGATGGTGTCCCAACACAGTATCGACTGTTGATCTATAACTCGAAGTGACCAACGCAATACGTACCCCCTTTTTTTGTAAACCTTCCAATACCTCTTTAACATGGGGCATCAGACGGATCGACGTCATATCGGATTGCGCATATGCTGCACGAGTCTTATTCCACATGGACTCTTCATCAGTCTCTACTTTATATCTTTCACGCAAAAATTGAACATTTCGTACTAAGGTATGCCCAGCGAAATCCTTAATCCAATCCTCAAATGAAATATTGATCTCAAATTCTCGTTGTAAAATTGGGGACCAATTGCTATAATAAAAATACTCTGAATCAATCAGTGTCCCATCCAAATCAAATAATACGGCCTTTATTGTTGATATACTCATACCCCAAAGATCGTTAAAAATTTATGTACAATTGTCTTAAAGGTGTCTCAATGTAACAAATTAAGCCTCCCGCAAAAGGAGGCTTAGCTGCTATTTACTAAAAAAAATATTAATACCCATCATTTTGTTTTAAGGTACCTCCGCTTCTATCAATTTCCGTTTGTGGAATTGGGAAGTAATCATTATAAGACTTATAGGATAACCCTTTATAGAATGGAAGATGCGTGCCTTCAAATGCGGAATAGCTTTCTAATACGGTTTTAGCAATTCCCCATCTTACCAAATCAAAATAACGGTGTCCTTCAAGCGCTAATTCCAATCTACGCTCCATTCGAACGGCTTTGCGTGCATAATCTTGAGTAGGGAAAGTTGTGTAAGGTTTCACTTGATAATTAGCCACCGACTTCCCATCGACCATCTTAACAGGTAGCTTAGCAGCTCTAAGGCGAACTGCATTAACATAATTCAAAGCCGAGGGAAGATCATTCAATTCCACGGCACACTCTGCAGCCATTAGATATACATCCGCTAAGCGCATGATATTAACATCTAATCCCGTAATGTATGCCTCTCCTGCAACTGTATTACTAGCAAATTGGCTTTGTTTAATCATGGTCTTTATTCCCACAAAAGGACCGGCAAAAGATGCCGAACGAATCCATGAGTCACCTGGCATTACGCCGTAATCCAAAAACGGGACTCCCCTTCTGCCCACTGTATAGTCCAATCGCGGGTCAATACGCAAGGTAACATCTAACTCGTAGTTCGTTTTGGCGGTTCCTGATAATCCTAAATCCGATTTATAAGGGTTAATGCGGTATTCACCCTCTAAATAAGGTAGTCCATTGGCATCCACTTTATAGGCATTCACAAGGTCAATAGTGGGCTGGTAGAATCCACAACAACTAACAGGAGCAGCGTAAATTCCACTAAGCATATCACCGACATTGGCATTATCCGCTGAACCGTTAGGATTGATAGCATGCTTAGATACTAATAGGGCTTCTGGTCCGTCTTCTTTTTCCACATCAAAGTTATCTTGGAAAGGCATATTGGATATGTCTTTGCCTGCTATAACTTCTTTGAATAATGGAAAAGCTAAATCATACTTCTTTTGGTATAAGTATAATTTGCCTAGGTAAGCCTTAGCGATATTTTTGTCCATGCGCCCAGCCTCACCTTTGATTTTGGATACTGGAAGATTATCGGCTGCAAATTTTACATCTTCGATAATTTTATCGTAAATATCCACATCATTGGGTTTAGTTTTAGATTCTTCTAAAGTGGTATTCTCATCTATCCAAGGAAGGTTTCTAAATATCCGCCACATAAAGAAATAGTAATGACCACGCAACATCCGTGCTTCAGCTTCAATCTCCAGGGCACGCGCCGCTGTGATATCCTTGCCACCCTGCTGATCTTGTTTGATCAACTTTAGCGTAGTATTGCTTCGAAGCACCCCTTCAAAGTATACTTGCCACATTGTAGTCAAGTTATCATTGGCAGGATTGGGATTCAACATTTCCAGCAGGTTCATATTGGGCTGATCAGTTTCTTCAGAACCTTTATGTGCATTGTCAGACGTCATTTCTCCAAAAACCCACTGGCTCGGAGCTGAAGCATAATTTCCCCATGAACCACTTACGTTTCCATTCATGATGCTGTAAGCTCCAAGCAATACAGCTTCAATACCTTCACCATTACTTACCTGTCCTTCCCCTAATTGCCCCTGAGGGGTCTTTTCTAAAAACTCTTTGCTACAACTACCTAGTAGCAGACCTACAGCCAGAGAGGCCATATATATTGAACGTATTTTCATAACATCAAAATTTCAAATATTAAAAGCCTAAACTTAACCCAAATAAAAATTGGCGTGATTGAGGATATACTCCCAAATCCACCCCGATAGCCGGATAATCGGATGGTGTAGCTGTCACCTCTGGATCTAAACCATCATACTTAGTAATGGTGAAGAGATTTGTCACACCTACATACATTCTAAGTTTGGTAATTGCCGTACTCGATCCAAACACATTCTGAACAGGCAGGTTATACCCTATTTGTAAGTTTTTTAATTTTAAAAAGCTCGCATCTTGCACAAAATAGCTCGAAGTCGCATATTCAAAAGCAGAAGCATTAGAAGTCAAAGAAGGAATATTTGAATCTGTGTTTGTTGGAGACCAAGCATCTAATAAACGTGCGCTTTTAGAACCCGTAAATACAGAGAAATCTGTGAAATAACGCGTCATATCAAACACGTCATTACCCTGCGATCCATAAAAAAACATCGATAAATCCCAGTTTTTATACGCTGTGTTAATACCCAAAGAATAAACAAAGTCCGGATGTGGATTACCAATAATAGTTCGATCCTCATCGTTAATAACACCATCATTATTGACATCTTGATACTTCAAACCACCAGGCCTAGCTTTACCATCAGCATAGTTAGCAGAGTTCGATACATCAGCAGCATCTTTGTAGATGCCTTCGACTTTATAACCATAGAAAGAACCGAATGATTCTCCTGGCTTTAATATTGTGGTTGATATACTTCTGAAGTTACCATATATCTGCGAAGAAACCGAAGGCGCTAAGGAAACAACCTCATTGATATTTTTGGAGAAAGTACCTGTCAAATCAAGTTTAAAATCCTTTTGCTGCCTGTGCCCGTAATGATAACCCAAGGAAAGTTCCACACCGTGATTGCGCATATTACCAATGTTCACATAGGGTGAGGATGCTCTCCCTACAGATATAGCGGGAAGTGGAACACGGAATAGCATGTCCTGGGTTTTCTTATCGTAATACTCAAGAGCACCGTCGATATCGCCATTTAATAGGGTAAAGTCTAGACCTAAGTTTAGCGCATTTACTTGTTCCCATTTGACATCTTCATTGGCATAATCACTTTGCCAAAGCCCACTTTGCACTGATCCGCCAATTGGATAAGATGATTGTGTGATCGAACTTGCAAAGCGGTTAATATAGTTATAAGCTGGAATTCTTTGGTTCCCTGTAACCCCGTAACCCGCTCTAAATTTCAAATCCGTTATCCAGGATACATCCTTCATAAATTCTTCACTCGATAAGCGCCATGCTCCAGAGATACCCGGGAATAAACCATATTTATTATTTGGACCAAAATTCGAGGAACCATCTCTACGTAATGTAGCACTTAAGATATAACGGTCATTGTAACTGTAATCTAATTTACCGAAAATAGAAAACATAGATCCTACGCCACCGGAACTGGCATTACCGAAATTTGAAGTACCAGCATTCAGATAGAAGTAATCTAAACTATTGAGAATAAAGAAATTATTTCTATTACCCGATAGGTCACGGCTTCGGCTACTGATGGCCTCAGTACCGGCTAAAATATTTATATTATGTAAATCAAATTGTTTACGGTAATTCATTGTATTTGTCCAGGTCCATTCCGAACCATAGCCGAAATATTCACTTAAGGCATTATTCATTGACCCCTCACCAAACTCTGGATTCGGATAGCTAATATCGATGCCATTATAGTTTTCATAGCGCAAACCGAAACTTGTACGATAGGTTAAGTCGTCCAGAATGTCGACCTCAGCAAACATATTTCCAAAAAAGAAATTGCTTTTATTCACATCATCTTTCATCCTATAAGCCACAGCGACAGGATTTTGACCATTACCATAACCACCACGTGTTCCCGCAAAATTTCCGCCTTCGTCATATACAGGTACAATATTTTGAATACGGAATGACCAAGCAATTACTGACTCGTCCCCCATATATCCTCCTGCAGCATTGGGATTCACACCCATACCTACCCCACGGGTAAAACTATATTGCATATTCTCTCCGAAACGCAGTTTACCATCAAAAGCCTTGAACTGGGTGTTGGTGCGCACGTTATAGCGCTGGAACTTTGAATGAATAACTGTACCCTGTTGATCTAAGAATCCCCCAGACATGGCGTAGGTTGCATTGTCATTGCCTCCGGTAGCAGCTAGTTGATAGGACTGAGTCGGGGCATTCTGGCTTACTTCTCTAAACCAATCTGTACCTTGTTGATTGGCTTTAGTAATTTGGTAAAATGAATTAAAATCACGGGAGTAATTATATTTCGACATGTCTGCATCGGCCGCCGTAATATTATTTCCCGCTTTAGATCCAGCGAGCAAATATTCAGGTAAGGTATTATTGGTACCATTGATTGCATTTTGCATGTCCAGGTTTTGCTGCGGGGTAAGCATTTTAGGGAATCTATCGCGCTGAGGAGCTTGAACCCCGGCATAGGCATCCAAGGTGAATTGAGATTTCCCGGCCTTACCCGATCGCGTGGTAATAATCACAACACCATTATTAGCTCTTGCTCCATAGATGGATGCAGCTGATGCATCCTTAAGCACCTGCATGGATTCAATATCATTCTGGTTGAGCCAACTTAACTTACCCTCGAAAGGCACTCCGTCTATAATGTATAAAGGTTCATTGTTATTAATGGTAGAATAGCCACGAATTTTTATCTGCGGGGTAGAACCTGGAGCCCCGTCATTTACAATCTGCACACCAGTTGCCTTTCCTTGAAGTGCTTCTACAGCAGTAGCTGCTGGCTGGGACTTCAATTGATCGACATCAATTATAGCCACCGAACCTGTCAAGTCACGCTTACGCTGGGTACCGTAGCCCGTCACCACGACTTCTTCAAGGCTATTATCGTCTTCGACCATTCGGATCTGTAACGTTGTCGTGCCCGAAGTAATTGGAATCACCTGGGTAGTATGTCCCAAGTAAATAAACTCCAAAGATTGATTGGGTGATACCTTGATCTCAAATTGACCTGCAGCATTTGTGGATGTTGCTATTGTCGTACCTATTACCTTCACGGTAACACCAGCCAGCGGCTCATTATTGGTAGAGGAAGTAACGGTACCCCGTATTACTTGCTCTTGTTGAAGCTTAGTAAGTGCATAGTTTAATTTAGATTTTTTGGTGAAGGTTTCGGCCGATGTTAAGTGACTACTTAACAAAAATGCTGTTGTAATTAGTGCGCATTGCTGCAATGGAATTCCACGAAGTAGAAGTATTCCTTTTTTGAATACATTAAACTTATACATAATGATGGATTGTAATGGTTAGAAAAAATTATTTTTTACCCGAAAAGTGGTAGTACGCTACTAGCGCATAGTAAATTTAAGTCATAGGAATAGTTTATAATTTAGTTATCGGTTATCGTAAATTAAGTTACGCAAGTAACTTTTATAAAACAAGCAGATAAAATCGAAAAATTCACCAATTCGACAAAAAAGTCATCCTAGACTCTATTAATGTGATTATTATGTAGATAATAAATATTTTATTAATTATCTATTCTAACATTTATAAATTAAAATTACAGAGCTGTCCTTAAATAAATTTTTGGGCGTATAAAATCTACCTTCTTCTATTAATTAGGAAAGCTTTTCTTAAAAAAATTAAATTACATCCTCTGTTTTCTCTTTAAAAGAGCTTGAATTGCCCAATTCTATCAGGAGGTTTACCTGAAAAGAATGGACCATTAGCCCGTTTCCATAGGTCAATTTTCACAAATATATTCAAGCGAATAAAGTTCACCAGATTGGATAAGTTCCAATTATATTTGGCCTTCTTCTGAATGTATTTAAAGAGTAGTATTCCTATTAATGCAGTCCAAATTTGGATGTAGACAGCGTTTTCTGAGGTTCCTACAAAACTTGTTACTTTCAGACGCTGTTTTAGATGTTTGAAGACAGTTTCAATCTCCCATCTTTTCTTATATAAGGCCGCTACCGTTGATGCTTTCCAGGTGAAATTATTTGTTAAGAATTAATATTCAGCATTATTTATGCTGTCCCAAAAACGAACCAAGCGCATTTTCTTTCCTTGATAATGCTTTTTAGCATCTCCATCAAGTTCAATGATCTCATCCTTAAGGATTCCACTGTCCTTGAATCCTTCACTTTGAAATGTTTTCACTACCGTATATTTCATGTTGCTTTTACTGCGTGTAACAAAGAAGCACTGGTTGCTGTCCTTTAGATTTGCTTTTATATAAACAGATAACGATTTTGTCTTGGCAACTAACTATCGGCAGTGGCTCATTATGTTGCTGTCAA
>NZ_SMBZ01000075.1 GCF_004342685.1 Sphingobacterium alimentarium | reverse complement strand
GGCCAATGTTCCATTTTACGCCAAAGCGAATAGAGGCGCATGTATGCATCTGTTTTGTCGCTTATAAGGTTTACAAGGAATTGGAACGTTTATTAAAGAAAAATCAGTCAGATCTGAGCGTAGATAAAGTACTGGAAATTGCAAAAACGGTAACTACGCTAAAAATAAAACTTCCAAAAACTGGACAAACGGTAAGCAAAACAATGATTATCACCCAAAATCAGAAGAAAATTGCCCATCTATTTTCAGATGAATTTTGGAAATCTTAATTTGGGTGACGCATTGCTGAAGTCAGGAAAAAGTATCTGGGATGTTCAAATCGAACAATGGAGCACAAAACTATGCGACAATAAGATCTGTTGCCGACATTTGTATTAAGAACTCACAATCTGTCCTCGATGCTTTCTACAGCATTGCTATTCTATAGTACCTGAGTGGTTACAGAAAGAAAATGATAAATATTTATTAGAGTTAAAACTTCTTTTATATTAAATTTAAAAAACTTGAAGCCTCATTCTTGTTTTGCTAAGAGAAAAGAAATTTTATAGGGAATTTTAATTTATACTGTACATATTATCAAGCATTTGTAACAAAAAATCACAAAAGAAACGCCAACTTGTAAAGTTGGCGCTTGCTCTTTTGGAGATTAAATTATTCCGTGATGGATTAGTTCTCTTTCCATTTCATTCCTTAATAGTATAGCTTCTTCGCGCGCGCGTTCTGCAAAATCTTTGCCCGATGAGGCGTAAATAATACCACGTGTGCTATTCACCAGTAATCCGCAATCCTTATTCATACCATATTTGCACACTTCTTGCAAAGAACCACCCTGCGCTCCCACACCTGGCACTAATAAGAAGTGGTCCGGCGCATGTTTACGAATCTCTAAAAACGCTTCGCCGCGCGTCGCTCCTACGACATACATTAGATTTTCGGTATCACCCCATTGATTCACCTTATCAATCACTTCTTCGAACAGCTGCTTACCTTCATGATTGGTGAAATTCTGAAAATCCTTAGACCCTTCGTTGGATGTAAGCGCCAAAACAATTGCCCATTTGCCCTCAAAATCCAAAAATGGCGTTACAGAGTCCTTACCCATATAAGGTGCGATCGTGATAGAATCAAACGACATACCTGATACAGTCCTGTCAAAAAATGCCTGCGCATACATTTTGGAAGTATTTCCAATATCTCCTCGTTTGGCATCTGCTATGCTAAAACAATGTTTTGGCAGTATCTGCCATGTTTTTTGCAGCGCATGCCAGCCACGTACGCCATAACTCTCGTAAAATGCAATATTGGGCTTATAGGCTACACAAAGATCCTCTGTCGCCTCGATAATGGCTTTATTGAAAGCGAAGATAGGATCTTCTTCCTCCTGTAAGTGTTCTGGTATTTTAGTTATATCTGTATCTAAACCTACACATAGAAAAGATCGTTTTTCTTTGATCTGGTTAATAAGCTCTTGTCTAGTCATAAATTATTCTTGATTTATAAGATTTTGGATAAAATCCTCAACGGTTTTTGCACTATAATCTCGCATACCTTCTTCTCTGCCCACCAACTCACCCTTCTTATTCAATATCACCGTTGTTGGAATAGCGCCAGACAACCATTGTTGGGGAATAGCACTATTTGGATAGACAATCGGTAAGGTTAAGTCTTCTTGTTTCAAAAATTTATTTGCACCCGGTATATCATTTTCAATTTCAACCAAAAAGAATTGAACTTGGTCATTATCCTTGAATTTGTCGAACAACACTTGAATGGATGGCATTTCTGCTTTGCAAGGAGGACACCAAGTCGCCCAAAAGTTAATGAACAAAACCTTTCCCTTCAATTGAGGTACATCATATACATTTCCTGCTTCATCTTTGAAAGATGCTGCGGGCGTTACCGTTTCCACCGTAGTGGACTCCGAAGGAGCTGGTTCTTGCACAGTTTCTAACTTAGGTTTAAAAAAACCTAACTTCATCAACTGTTGTTGTAAGAATATACGGCTTTGTGGGATAAGAAATACAGCCAGGAGAACACCCCACAGTACATAATTCCAAATCCGCGACTTACCTTCCTTGTTGTTCATAGCTAGATTTTTTACGAATCAAACTTTGTCAATTGCTTCAGCAAAGTAGCAAAATCTTTCGGGTACTCCGCTTCGAATTCGTAATGCTTGCCATCAATAGTGAAATCCACTTTTTTGGAATGCAAAGCAAAGCGCTTCATAATTGGAAGTTCGTCTTGATCCTTGGACATCGTAAAGCCTCTTTTTTTAATTTGCGACAAATAAACAGGCTTGCCACGATACATCGCATCCCCAACAATAGCAGCATGCTGTGTAGCCAAATGTATACGGATCTGGTGCATACGGCCTGTTATAGGCTTGCATTCCACCAATGTATAGTTTTTGAAATATTGAATACTGTTGAATATCGTTTCGGCAGCTTTACCATTCGCGCGATCTATGCTCACATTTTTATTACCCTGATTCAAAATCGGAAGATCCACTTTCAAATCATTAAAAACATGCGTGCCTTGAATGATTGCATGATAAATCTTATTGACACGGCGTTTTTCAAATTCGATTGATACCAAACGGTAAGTTTCTGGATTTTTTGCAATCAATAACACGCCGGATGTATCTTTATCCAAACGATGGCAGATTTGCGCATCTGCGTAATATCTTTTGGCCAGGCGTAAGATATTGACATCTCCACCCTCGCGTTCGTCTAGCGAAGCGACAAAAGGCGGTTTGTTAATGACAATCAGATTATCGTCTTCATGAATTATAAGATCCTCAAACTTTGGAAATTTAAATAAACGGTGTTCGTTTTGCGTCATACTGCAAAAATAACAAAACAAAGCGAGTATGGAACCTATTTAAGGATTTTTCATTAATATGAAGGGATAGCTATTTTTATTTATAATTTTGCATCAAACAACATACAACCATGTCTGTACACAAAACTATCAAACGCGTCACTACCTCGGCATTACGCGACATGAAAGCACGAAATGAAAAAATCAGTATGCTTACGAGTTATGATTATTCTATGGCTCGCGTATTGGATGAAGCAGGTATTGATGTCATTTTGGTCGGCGATTCGGCGGCGAATGTATTTGCTGGATTTGAAACTACATTACCTATCACTTTAGATAACATGATATATCACGCTGCTGCTGTGTCACGTGGCACCAAAAGAGCAATGGTTTTGGCTGATTTGCCATTTGGCGAATATCAAGGTTCGGTTGAAAAAGCTTACGAAGCTGCTGTGCGCATGATGAAGGAATCCGGTGCGCACGCATTGAAGTTGGAAGGCGGTGTAGAAATTATCGACAACATAAAAAAGATAGTGCAAGCAGGTATCCCGGTTTGTGGTCACTTGGGTCTTACACCACAGTCCATTTATAAATTTGGTGACTTCGGGGTGCGAGCAAAGGAAGAAGCCGAAGCCGAAAAATTACGCACGGATGCTTTGGCTTTGCAAGAAGCAGGTTGTTTTGCTGTGGTATTGGAAAAAATACCTGCGAAATTGGCAGAAGAAGTTTCGCAATCCTTAGAAATCCCGACAATCGGCATTGGCGCTGGAAATGGGTGTGATGGACAAGTGTTGGTGGTGAATGACATGTTGGGTATGACGAAGGATTTTAAGCCTAAGTTTTTACGTCAATATACAAATATCTACGACATAATCAGCACCGCTACAGCAGAATATGTAGCCGATGTTAAATCAAAAAATTATCCAAACGAAAACGAACAATATTAGTCTATCCTGATGATAAAAGTGATTATCATAGTTGCTTTGCTGGCGATTCTTATTTTTTCAATCGTCCGCAAGCTAAAGATCTTCGGGTCTTTGGGTGAATCATCGCGTCTAAATGCTTCGACAGAAACGATTGAGATAGTCGCCCCGCTTTCGCTGTATAAATCACTTGTACAAAAAACACTGTTTACCGTTGCTATTGGAATTGGGTTACTGCTTATTACGATTATTCTAGCCAGTAAGTTTAAGATTGCATTGATTATGCTGCCCATAAGCATCTATCTTATTGCACAATTCTTTATATTGAATAATCATATTAAAATTGCCAAAAGTCAACACCTCTCCTACAATATCAATTCGCATAATCTTAGCGTTCAATCAGAAAACAATAAAATTCTAAATATCAACATTTTAAACGACATTAAATCACTTCAAGAGGTCAAAGCCGTACAGAAGAATAATGGAATTTTATTTGGCTATTATAAGATTATCACGGTCACTAATGAAGTAGTGTATATCCCCTTTTTAATAAGTGAAAATCTACAAACAAAACCTTTTTTCGAAAAATTACAACTATTTAATCGGGAGATCGAAACAAAATTATTCCCTGTAATTTAAATTTGATATATTTGATTTTTCACACAATGTAAATCAATTATACGCTTTATGCGCAATATATATTTATTACTATTTACCACACTATTTATAATATCCTGCAACCGTAACAAGAACCTTCAGACGGCTGAAGATATTGAAAAAGCAAAACAAGATAGCATAGAGCAAGTTCGTAAAGAGCAGGAAGAAGCTGCCAAGAAGAAGCCTATTACAGCAGCTGATATAAAACTCGAGAAAGAATTAAAATACGATAAATATACACTAGAAGATCAATATGCCTATAATGATACGTTTCGCGTATTCCAATGGGATAAGATCAAAGAAAAGCTTGCATATATTGAAAATTTCCAGCGTGAACATAATCAATATGGACTCGTGTCCAATTATAAAAATAAACATGGCGAAGCTCCTACTGTAGCAAATTTCAAACGAAATGCCTACAAAAGAGTTTCAGACACCTTGGGCACCGAACGTTATCAATCGGCACCGCTCTATCAAATCAATGAGACAAAACTACCTTCCATTTATGGCCGCGATGGGTCATTGGTCAAACTCCTGTCTAGCGACACACTAGATATGGTACGTGTTAAAGGCCTTACCAATTTTGAAGGAGAATGGGATATCCCTAAGCGCTATGTTAAAGCCTTGGGTGACACCCTATCATTCAAGCATATAGTGGTAGTTGATGTGACCAATCAAAATATTTGTGCGCTGGATCATGTAGATGACACCTGGTATGTACGCAGTATGAACAAAGCTACCACAGGAAAACATAATCCCCCATATGCCATGGAAACCCCTGTTGGTATGTTTTTGGTACAGGAGCAAAAACCGAAAATGTATTATTATAAAGATGGTACTACCAGCATAGAGGGATTTGCGCCATGGGCATCGCGTTTTACCAATGGAGCATACATTCACGGAATCCCTGTGAATAATCCCAAAGGACAAATTATAGAGACCAGCTGGAGTCTGGGCACTACCCCACGCTCCCATATGTGTGTAAGGAATGCTTCATCCCATTCCAAGTTTATCTACGATTGGGTAAAGCCGTATTCCTCGCTAGTAATTGTCATAGATTAAACATTTACGATAAATTAACATTTATTAACACATTTATAAGATCCTGATTACGAACTTTGTAATACAGAATGGATAAAGTGTGCTTATGAAAAAAACAAAATTGCTTCTCATGCTAATGACTTTGGTCGGCAGTATAACCATCATCAGTCAAACCGCAGCAACCTATTACCAAACAACCTCTCTTACAGACAGTATCAATTCCCCAATACCTTTAGTTAAGTCAGATTTAAAAGAAACTAAATCAGCGGCTGAGCTTTTGTATGAAGAAATTGGACTGAGCGGCAAATTAAATTTTGATGCGTTTGATCAAGCGATGATAGGTTATGAAAGTTTAGAGTTTAAAAACAAAGACATCATAACTGTGATAGATTTTACGCTTCCGTCTACAGAAAAACGGATGTACGTCATAGATTTAAAAAATAAAAAGCTATTATACCATACGATTGTGTCCCATGGTCGCAATAGTGGTGAAAAATACGCTACAGCCTTCTCAAACCGTCATGGCTCTTACCAGAGTTCGTTAGGATTCTATAGTACGGCCAATACTTATTATGGTGGCAATGG
Source organism: Sphingobacterium alimentarium (assembly GCF_004342685.1). Taxonomy (GTDB): domain Bacteria; phylum Bacteroidota; class Bacteroidia; order Sphingobacteriales; family Sphingobacteriaceae; genus Sphingobacterium; species Sphingobacterium alimentarium. The sequence goes on along the minus strand of NZ_SMBZ01000075.1, from coordinate 1,694 downwards.
CTATTCCTTAGTATTGGATGGTCTTGAAAAAGGAATTAATGATCAGGCTAAGGCACGTGCTGTGGTAATTCATGGCGCAGATTACTGCAGCCAGTCTGTTATTAACAATACAGGTAGATTAGGCAGAAGTTATGGTTGTCCGGCACTTCCAAGAGAGGTCACAAAACCCATTATCAATACGATAAAGAATGGTTCGATGGTCTACATTTATGCAGATAATCAAAACTACATGAATGCATCTAGAGTAATGAAATCAGCAAAAACTACGCTATTGGCTCAACACATTAATGACAACGCGGATAGCACAGTGAGAACATACTAGAATTTTCATATACTATTTAATAATCGGATAGGAGGAACGGGATTAATTCCCGTTCCGACCTTCCACAGCGCCGTACGTACCGTTCGGTATACGGCGCTTCCCTAAGTTGTAACACGAACTCGCGTGTACTCTGCCAGTAAAGATGGGTATCCCAATTGTTTAAGATAGTCGTTGGAAAGGGTTATTGACAGTATCCAGCTTTTAGCTGTGTGCCAGTAACTTTTCCTTGTATGTGCCCATTCTTGCGCCTTGTACTTACTCACGCCTAGTTGCACCTGGTTCGTGATTTTAGTCTTGATTCGTTTCCATTGTTTCCATTTGACCATACTTAGACGACGGTACCATTTATCCATTTTTCGCAGACTCGACTCCATGTCCGCTAGTTTAAAGTAGTGGATCCAGCCTGTGAGGTATTCCCTAAGGTAGAGAATTCGCTGTTCGTCGCTCCAACCCCGACTACGGCCGGTTAATACTTTAATCTTCCCTAGACTTTTAGGGTGAATACGTAAGCGCCACTCCCCTCTGTAATTGTAGAAACTGTAGCCTAGAAATTTAATCTTGGATACATGACCAACGACGCTTTTCTCTTTATTGACTTTAAGCATCAGCTTACCTTCAACAAATTTTGTGATCGATTCCATAACCCGTCAGGCACTCCGTTTACTACGACAAAGTATCATAAGGTCATCAGCGTATCGTACAAATTTGTGTCCTCGAGATTCCAGTTCTTTGTCCAGTTCATCAAGCATAATATTGCTCAAAAGTGGGCTTAGTGGGACTCCTTGAGGTACACCTTCTGTAGTTACTTTAGTCCTTCCGTTTATTTCTACACCTGCTCTCAAGTATCGATGGATAAGTGAGATCAGTCTTCCATCTTTGATCGTGCGTGATAATAATTCAATCAGTTTACTGTGATTCACCGTATCGAAGAACTTCTCTAAGTCCATATCTACGGAATAATTATACCCCTGTTGAATGTATGTCTTGCATTTGAGAAGCGCTTGATGCGCGTTGCGACCCGGACGAAAACCATAGCTGTGGTCACTGAATTCAGGTTCGTAGATTGGTGTCAGGATTTGACTGATACCCTGTTGGATGAGCCGATCAACTATTGTTGGGATGCCCAGCATTCGCGTTGACCCATTGTCTTTAGGAATTTCAACACGTCTTACTGCAGAAGGGTAGTAACTCCCTTGCTTGATGGATGTTAAAAGTTTCTCCTTATGCTCTCTAAGATAATCCACAAGGGATTCGACGCCCATCTTATCGATACCTCCAGCACCACCATTACCGACCACTTGGAGGTAGGCAGCATTTAGGTTCTGACGGTCAAGAAGTTGTTCTAACAGTTCATCTACTCGTGTGTTTGTGT
>NZ_SMBZ01000074.1 GCF_004342685.1 Sphingobacterium alimentarium | reverse complement strand
GGTGGACACCCTTGTCCTAAGCTAACACTTCCCACTGTAAAGGCGTGTTCGGGACTTACACCCTAGAGTTATTGCACATGCTGGGCACACAAAAAGCAAAAGCCTAGAAGAAAACATCTAGGCTTTTGCGTATAATTAAAACCAGCAGATTAAAACATCGGTACTTCCATAATCAACACAGAAGCATCCTGCTGTGCAGACAATGTGATATCTTTAACATCGGTGATACCTATAGCATCTCTTCTGTTTAATTTTTCTCCCGCTACTTCCAATTCACCTTCCAACAGAAATATATAGACACCCGTGCCCTCTCCTTTCAGAGAATAGGTTACCGATTTTCCTTCGTCCAGATCCGACAAATGAAACCAAGCATCTTGGTGAATCCAAGTACCCTCGTCATCAGGATTTGGTGAAATAACTTGTTGCAATCTATTTTTCCTATCCGCAGGATCTACTCTAATTTGATCATAGCGCGGAGTTACATTTTCTGTTTTTGGAAAAAGCCAGATTTGTAAAAATTTCACCGGGTCGGTATCACTGCCATTGAATTCGCTATGCGTAACTCCTATACCAGCACTCATCACTTGGATTTCATTAGCCTCGATCGTACCATTATTGCCCATACTATCTCCATGAGCAAGTTTTCCCTCCAAAGGAATGGATATGATTTCCATATTTGCATGCGGATGGCGACCAAAGCCATTACCACCTTCTACATAATCATCATTCAATACACGCAAAGCACCAAAATGCATACGCGAAGGATCATGGTATCCTGCGAAACTAAAAGTATGATAACTTTTTAACCAACCATGATTGGCATATCCTCTACTATCTGCTTTATGAATTATTGTTTTCATTTCTTCCTCCATGTTTGTTTATACCACAAAGTTAATGCCTGCAAGTAGCACATTTCTTAACCTATATTAAGAATTTACTTGACCCGTTCGGCTCTCAACTTACTTAAAAATTCGGGAGTGATACCGATATAAGAAGCTATGGATTTTTGTGGAATCGCATGGATTAAGGTAGGATACATATCACAAAAATTCTCATAGCGCAGTTTGGCTGGAAGACTCAAATAATTGATCGTGCGCTGATTACTTGCGGCAAGTGCATTTTCGGTAAGGATTCGAAAATAACGCTCTAACTTAGGAATACGATCAAAAATAGATATCTGGCAAGAACGGCTCATCACCAGCACTTTGGTATCCAATAGCGCATCAATATTCAGTTCGCTAGGATTATTTTTGACTAAAGAATGCATGTCCGATATCCACCAATTCTCCGGAGCGAACTGCAAGATATGCTCAAAACCATCACGATCTATTGTGTACGAGCGTAAACAACCTTCTACGACAAAAGCAGAATTAGATGCCACTTCGCCTGCTTGATGCAAGAATTTTTTGCGTGGAATTTCTTTCTCTTTGACTAGTTCACGAATGATTTCACCTTCGTCTTCGGTAATCGGAACAATACTGTCTATATGCTGTAATAATTTTTCGACCATAAAAAAGTTGTCTAAAATGTTTAAAAAAACGCATAGCGTCATCGTAAGTTTGTAAATAATTAGTTGGAAATGATCTATCAGAATTTAATTTTGTTTGGTTAACAGATCCAGCAGCAGAGAGAGGGATTAAGACTTTTACTTGTCATTGGTCCAAGAGACCCTTCGAAATGTTAGTCCCCCTCTCTCATTCTTATTGCGAACTTGAACAGTTCATTAGGCCTGTAGAGCCTGTTTTTACGATTGATAAGTCACGATAAGAACTGCTGTGATCCACTATTCAATACAAATATGGTAACAGGTATCGATTGTTCAAAGGATTATTTTGACATTGTAGTATTAAAAGAAGGCAAAATAGCTTTCAAAAGCAGGTTTACAAACGACATAAAAGGCTTTATGGATATGCTTCCGCATATTTTGGATACCTATGTCGCGATGGAAGCCACAGGACCTTATTATTTCCAGCTGGCAAGATTTGTACATGATTCGGGAATACGCGTTTCGGTCGTAAACCCCTTGGTGATACGCCGGTTTGCACAGATGCGAATGTCCCGGGCAAAGACAGATCAGAAAGATGCTATGGTTATAGCAGAGTTTGCAAAAATGACTGGACCAAAGTTATGGGAACCGCCCACTGTGGCAATCCAGGCTATCGGCAACCTAGAGAGCTACCTTGAAGGATTAAAACAACGAAGGCAGATGTTATCCAACCAGCTGCATGCATTTGAGGCAGCAGGCACAATAGAAGAGCTATTATACAATGAAATAAAGGAGGAAGTGGAAAGCCATGATAAAAGGATTAAGGATAAAGAGCGCCAGATTGCAGAATTGATACAGCAAAACTATGCAGAAATGGGCGCTAACCTTAGGAGCATACCAGGCATAGGACCAAGGAGTACCTCCATGCTCATTATCGCCACGGATGGCTTTGGGATGTTCGAGAACTATAAGCAGGTGACATCTTATTTCGGACTGGCACCAAGGATATATGAATCAGGCACAAGTGTGAAAGGAAAAGGCCATATCTGCAAAATGGGAATGGGGCAAATGAGAAAAGTGTTGTATATGGCTGCTACTTCTGCAATACGTTGCAATAAGGATTGTAAAGAATTATACGATAGACTGAGGACTAAAGGGAAACCTTATAGGGTGGCTCTGATAGCAGCTGTAAACAAGCTGATCAAGCAAGCCTTCGCTATAGCAAAATCAGGCAAGCCGTACACGGTACAGCTTGTCTGAACAAAATATTATTTGGAAAAATTTTAAATTTTATTTGGAGTTAAACACAGTTCATTTCGACTGTAGGGAGAAATCGAATAGTGCAAATACAAAACATTCTCAATCTCGAACATTTTGATGCTACTTTGAATTTCGCCTCATTCCTCGTTGAAATGACGAATATACTTACATTTTAGACAACCTCTATTAAAACATTATTTAATCTCTGTATAGCCAACACCCATATTCTGGAACATAAATGCCCATCTATCCGCATTTTCAGCTATCTGCATCGCGGTAGATTTACCTGCACCGTGACCGGCTTTCGTATCGATACGGATCAATACCGGATTGCTTCCCTTGTGATATTCTTGCAATCGTGCAGCAAATTTGAAGGAGTGTGCAGGTACTACACGGTCATCATGATCCGCAGTAGTAACCATCGTCGCCGGATAGTTGATTTCTGGTTTCAAAGCGTGATATGGAGAATATTTGTACAAATATTCAAACATCTCTTTGCTGTCATCCGCGGTACCGTAGTCAAATGCCCATCCTGCACCAGCCGTGAATTTGTGGTAGCGCAACATATCCAAAACCCCTACTGCTGGATAGGCTACTTTAAATAATTCTGGACGCTGAGTCATGACCGCGCCGACCAAAAGACCACCATTCGAACCGCCAGCAATAGCTAATTTTTCAGATGAAGTATACTTCTCGTTGATAAGATATTCTGCCGCTGCAATAAAGTCATCAAATACATTTTGTTTTTTCAGCTTGGTTCCTGATAGATGCCAATTTTCTCCATACTCACCGCCACCGCGCAAATTAGCCACAGCATATACTCCCCCTTGTTCCAACAATATAACATGTGCCAAGCTAAATGCTGGCGTCAAACTAATATTGAAACCGCCATACGCATACAGCATTGTCGGATTAGTACCATCTAGTTTTACACCTTTTTTATGTGTAATAATCATAGGGACCTTTGTTCCATCTTTGGAAGTATAGAAAATTTGCTTGGACTCATATTGTTCTGGATTAAATTGAGCGCCAGATTTTTTATAGACCTCAGATTTTCCCGATGTGATATCATATTTATAAATCGTGCTGGGATGAATGTATGAAGTAAAGGAGTAGTAAAGCGATTTATCATCTTTCTTAGCACCAAAACCAGAAGCTGTACCCACCCCTGGCAATTCTATTTCACGCTCCAATTTACCATTACGATCAAATTGCTTAACCAATGAAGTCGCATCTTTGAGATATGAAGCAAAAATTTTACCTCCACCAGTGGAAGGACTCAATACATTATCTGTTTCAGGAATTAAATCTGCCCAATTCTCGGTAGTAGGATTTTTATAATCTACCGTAACTATTCGGCCATTTGGCGCATTGAGTTCGGTATAGATAAATAATTTATCACCATCATTATCCAAGATATAATGATTCTTATCCATATTAGGTACTACAGCTACAAATTTGGAAGTTGGATTGCTTGTATCTTTAATCCACAACTCATTACCTGAAGTCGTGTTTGCCGCGGACACGATCAAAAACCTTTCGTCTTCTGTCAGGCCTGCTCCGATATAGCGACGTTTCAATTGCTCCCCACCAAATATCAACTGATCGTCTTTTTGGGGTGTGTTTAATTTATGAAAATACAATTTGTGGACATCAGTCATCGCGGACAACGTAGAACCAGCTTTGGGCTTTTCGTATGAACTATAGTAAAAACCTTCATTACCCTGCCATGCCAGGCCCGAGAATTTGACATCAATCAATGTATCGCCTATTGTGGACTTGTCCGCTGCATTCAACACCACGACTTTGCGCCAATCCGAACCACCTTCAGAAAGTTGGTAAGCGACCAAAGAGCCGTCTTTGCTGAACGAAATGCCCGCCAAGGATGTGGTTCCGTCGGTGGAGAATTTATTTGGATCGAGGAAAATTTCCTCCTTCCCATTCTCACCTTTTTTGCGATACAATACGGCTTGATTTTGCAACCCATCATTTTTATACCAATAGATATAATCTCCTTCTTCAAATGGTGCGGAGAATTTCTCAAAATTCCACAGCTTCTCTAACCTATCCTTGATCGCATTGCGAAATGGAATCTGCTTGAGATAGTCTTGCGTCACGTCATTTTGTGCCGTCACCCAAGCTTTGGTTTTGTCCGACAAATCATCTTCCAACCAACGGTAGGGATCTGCTACTTCTACACCAAAATAAGTGTCCTTGTGATCTAGTTTTTCGGTTTGTGGATACGGGTGGAGGGTAATTTCTTTCACTGCTTCTATTTTATTCTGTGATTGACAGCCGACTACAGCTATCGTCATCAATAGTAATGTTAAATTTTTATTCATAATTTATCATTTATAATAACAAATCTACTAAATATAACGAGTTTCCAATAAGCTGTTTGTTTACAATAGCTATTTTGGTAATTTTACGCCGTATGCAAACAAGAAACAAGATATACTTCGCTTCGGACTTCCACTTAGGAGCTTTTCCGTTGGAGAAATCCGCAGAACGCGAAAAAATCATCGTACAATGGCTAGATCATGTAAAAAAAGACGCCGCCGAAATTTATCTTGTAGGTGATATTTTTGATTTTTGGTTTGAATACGCAACCGTAGTGCCGAAAGGTTATATCCGCTTTTTGGGCAAATTAGCAGAATTAGCGGATCTGGGAATCCAATTAACTTTTTTCAAAGGCAATCACGACATGTGGATGTTCGGTTATTTGAAAAAAGAATTGAACGCACGGATTATTGACAACGAACTTATCCTTAACCTTTACGGAAAAACTTTTTATTTACATCACGGCGATGGACTCGGTCCAGGTGATGCGAAATATAAATTCCTAAAGAAAATTTTCCGAAGTTCATTCTGCCAGTGGTTGTTTGCTCGATTACATCCCAATCTAGGTATTGGCATAGCTACCCGATGGTCAAAGCACAGCCGTATCTCTAACAATTCTCCCGAAACATTCTTAGGTGAAGATAAAGAATGGCTTATAGTGTATAGCAAGACGCTATTGCAACAACAGTACTACGATTATATCATATACGGACATCGTCATGTACCCTATGATATCACTTTGCAGGGAGGTACCCAGATCGTCAATCTTGGTGAATGGATTAACCATCGAACCTACGCCGTTTGGGATGGAGAAAAATTAAGTCTAGAAAAATGGAATTAAGAGACGGGCTCCATTCTATTTTCCCGTTGGCTGATGATCAAATAGAACAGATCACAGCCCTAGCCGAGCGTATTCAGCTTGCCAAATCGGAAATTCTTATTCAGCAACAGCAGGTCAATCGATACATCTACTTTCTGGAAGAGGGGATTTGCAGAATTTACTACCCCAAAGAATATAAAGAGGTCGTATTGGACTTTTGCTTTCCCGGAGATATTATTTTACCTCTCAATAGTTATGTGCATGCGCTACCCACCTATGAAATAGTAGATGCTTTAGAAAATTGTTGGGTATATCGCATCCCAATCGAAAAACTTCAACTATTGTATACTTCCTCCTTACCTATTGCCAATTGGGGACGCAAACTCGCGGAGATGGAAACACTCAAAATCGAGGAAAGACTTATGCAAAGTCTTTTCAAATCAGCGGCTGAGCGTTACGAAGATCTTCTACTAAAAGCACCCAAACTTCTGCATCGAATAAAACTTGGCTATATCGCATCCTATCTGGGAGTTACCCAAGTTACACTTTCTCGAATTAGGGCAAATATCCAGTAATATCTTGTTACAATTCACTGTATATTAGGTTAATAATATTTTGCATAGAAACATTTTATAAACCTGCATAACAATTTGTAAAACGCCCACTACAACCCTTGATGTGCTTCCTCTTCACATAGTATTAGCGCTAGGTTTTGATATAACTTTGTGGTGTTACATCACATCCATGAAAAAGTATATTTCACCATTAGTGCTTGCACATCCTATATTTATAGAAGAAACTTTTGCTGTTGGTTCAGCTATCACTGGTCCTCAATCATCCGATTCTGTTACTACAGAATGGGAAGTTGGTCAAGACGTTAATCATAATTTTACCTGGGAATAATTCACATTTACCACTATGAAATCATTTAATACTATCATTTTTTCTAAAGCACTAAACCTTTGTATGGTATGCTTGGGATTAATGCTTTTCGTGTGAAAAAGAAACATTCGACGATACTATCCAAGGCCCAGCGACACTAAATGTGCAACTCGTATGCATAGGTAGTGAGACGGAAGATGTAGCATCCAATACAATCGCAAGCGCGCAGCCGGCGGCAAAGATGCCAAACGTCATTGAAGTACCAATCAATCCCAACCTATCAGCCTACATTACTTTGGAAGAAGATAAGGAAGGTCCGGTTAAAACAAAGTTGAATTCTTCAAATAAATTGGCTGCAAAAGAAACTTTGCCAATTACGCCTGGTGTCAAATATGGCATTTTAGTATATGAAGGAGATAATTTAATTCCTAATGGACATAAGATATATACAGCAGGTCAAGAATCTAGCACAGCAGGTTTTGCACTAGATGGAGGCAAGACATATACTTTTATAGGATATTCCCGAAACACGAGTGAAATCCCTACTATGGTAGGTCAGAACAAATTAAGTACTGCTACTATAAATAATGAAAGTGGTCAACTTCTCTATTTCAGACATATGCAAAAAGTTACTGCAGGAAACAACAACCTTAAAGTGACCTTAAGACATAAGTTTACATTGGTAACTACTAAAATAAAAGTAGGCACCACCTATCAAGGTTTAATCCAACAGGTGTCGGAGGGCTCATTTACACAGACAAGACAAAATGCGTCAATAAAACTATTGAATCCTATGGTGCAGCCCCTAAAACCTTGGTTGCCGATGCAGGATATGGTTCCCAAGAAAACTTAGAGCTCTTAGAAAGTCTGGGTACACAAGCCTATGTGAAGTATGGCATGTTCGATAAACAACAACAGGAGTCGTATAACCATAAAAAGCCATTTAGCTCTGACAGATTATTTTACAACAAAGAACTGGAGGTGCTGATCTGTCCAATGGGTCAGCAAATGAAATCAATTGGAAAAGTTCATAAAAAAACAAAATCAGGCTTTATTCAGACCTACACCAAATAC
>NZ_SMBZ01000073.1 GCF_004342685.1 Sphingobacterium alimentarium | reverse complement strand
TATTCTGCATACTTTACCAATAATGAATTTGCTGCAACTGATGTATGGCGGATGTATCGCCAACGTGGGGATGCGGAGAACAGAATCAAAGAATTGAAAGCCGATTTTGGAGCAGAGAGCTTTAACCTGAAAGGATTTTATCCAACAGAAGCCGCATTAATATTCTCCATGATAGCTTATAATCTAATGTCCATATTCAGGATATTCGTCTTACAGGAAAAAACGCAAAAAACATTATCAACACTACGTTACAGAACTTTTGCGATTGGTGATTACTTTGAAAAGGTAGGTCATACGCTCAAGCTCAAAATTGCACTAACAAAAAAACGTAGAAAATGGTTCCGTGGACTTTGGGATTACCCTATAGATCTTCAAATGAAAATATCTACTGCGTAATCTGGGATTAATTATCTATAATTTATTTCTAAATAAATTATAAAAAAAACGGGCAATTCACATTGTCCGTTTTTTCTAAATTTATATCTTCTATTGCTTAATATTTTTAAGTTTTTGTACAGAAAATATCCGAATGGCATTTCCTTCCTTGATGATAAGCTTCTCATCCTTAAAGTCCGCCAGCATTCTACTGATGGTTTCATTGGCCGTACCTGCCAGTGCCGCTAGATCATCTCGGGAGATTCTGATCACCACTTCATCTTCATCTGGTGCGGAGATAGTCTTTTGCGCTACCTGAACGAGCGTGTTTGCGACTCTTTTACGCACCGAATCATAAGCAAATCCCAACATTTGCTCTTCTTTTTCTTTGATATCCCCGGATAGCAACTTGATAAATTTTGTGGCAATAGCGGGTTTGTTGAACATCAATTCAAAAAAATTTTCCTTGGGAATCAGCGCAATCTCAGCGTCTTCTAACGCGCTAGCACTCTCCGTGTAACGCTCATTCAACAAAATGGATTCATAACCAAAAAATTCATCTTTGGTATGAATATATGTTGACAATTCTCGGCCATCTTGATAGTATAGAAATGAACGAACCTTACCACTCAACAGATAATATACATATATAGGTGTATCACCTTCTTCGTATATTAATTGCTTCTTTTTGTAAATTTTAACCCTCGCTTCATTGACCAATTCATGTAATAGCACATTTTGATCGTCTTCACTAAGGGACAATGTATGGGATTTTTCGAGCGTTGATTGAAGACTATCCCGCTTACGAAGGCGGCTTTCAATGGAATTTAACAATTCGATGTCATCAAATGGTTTGACCAAATAATCGTCGGCACCCATTTCCATCGCCTTGCGCATATCCACACGCTCCGATTTGGCCGTTAAGAAAATAAACGGAATGTGCATGGTTGACTCATGCTTGCTCAGCATATACAATACACCATAGCCGTCCAATTCGGGCATCATGATATCACATAATATAATATCTGGAAGATTTTTGATAGCCAGGTCCACACCTATTTTTCCGTTTTCAGCGGTCAATACATTGTATCCACCCGTCAATTCTAATATTTCGGCTGTTCCTTCTCTTATCTCCAGATTATCTTCGATAATCAATATTGTGCGTTTATTCATCGATGTGGTTATTTCTGAAAATCATTTTAAAAGATGTTCCCTTATTAATTGCAGACCAGTAGTGAAGCTCTCCGCCCATCAATGAGACATAACGCTTCACGATATTCAATCCCAAGCCAGTACCGGGGATGTTACCCGTATTATGCGCCCGAAAGAATGGTTCGAATAGATTCTTTTGGTCCTCCTCAGGAATCCCGATGCCATTATCACGTATCTCTATGGTACAAGTGTCGGCTGTAATCTCTGTGGTAAATTCGATGAAGGTATCTTCACCAGAATATTTAATCGCATTGGATATCAGATTGATAATACTGCTTTTGAGTAAATGTGCATCCAGATTAAACTCGGCAATAGCTCCTGTATGTTGATACACGATATGCTGATTTTTCTTACAAATCATTTGCATCTCACCCGAAATTTCCTCGCCCAAGTGCACTATATTGATCTTTTCCTGATTGACCATCACCACTCCAGCTTCTAATTTTTCTAACGACAAAAAATCGTTTAAAATATTATTTAGCAACTGTACTGCACCTTTTATACGACCCGTGTGTTTAGCGACTGCATCCAGCTTTTCTTGTTCTACATATTTATCGATTAAAGACGCAGAAAGCTGAACAGAACTCAAAGGTGTCCGAAATTCGTGTGAAGCCATCGATACAAATCGCGATTTGAGCTGGTTCAGTTCTTTTTCCTTTTCTAAAGAGTTGCTGACATCATCCTTCGCCCGCTCAAGTTCAGAAACGATTGCGATTAAGTCTTTGGTACGATGTCTAACCGTCTCTTCCAGTTCGATTGTATTTTTCAACAATTTATCTTCGGCTGCTTTCTCCTTGGTCAAATCATGAATAAAGCCTGTAAAAATGCTTTTATTCTTATAAAAAACTTCACTTACAGCCAGACGAAAAGGAAAAGTAGTACCATCTTTTTTCAAACCTAATACTTCGCGGCCAATCCCGATAATCTTTTTATTGCCGGTTTCCTGGTAATTGGAGATATACGAATCATGGCGTCCGCGGTCAGGCTCGGGCATCAACATCGAAATATTATTTCCAATCACCTCGTCTGCTGTATAACCAAATAAAGTTAGGGCAGCCGGATTGATAGATTCTACCAGCCCTCTGCTATCGATGGTAATGATGCCGTCAATAGCTGTATCAATAATGGCTTCAAGAAGCTTTGCAGACTCCATATGTATGTTTGTGTATTACTTAACCAATTTTTTGTACTTGATTCGTTTTGGACCTACATCGCCAAGACGTTTCTTACGGTTTTCCTCATATTCTGTATAGTTACCTTCGAAGAAATAAACTTGAGAATCACCCTCAAAAGCAATAATATGCGTACAGATACGATCCAAGAACCATCTATCGTGAGAGATGATAACCGCACAACCACCGAAATTTTCCAAACCTTCCTCCAGTGCACGCAAGGTATTCACGTCGATATCATTGGTAGGCTCATCGAGCAATAATACATTAGATGCTTTTTTCAAAGTAATAGCCAAGTGTACACGGTTACGCTCTCCACCTGACAATACGCCGACCTTCTTTTGTTGATCTGCTCCATTGAAGTTGAATTTTGAGACGTAAGCACGCGAATTCAAGGTTTTATTACCCAGCAAAATATTATCATTTCCGTCGGTAATATTTTCCCATACGGATTTATTCGGATCTAAATCATCATGCATCTGGTCTACATAGCCCAACACAACTGTTTCCCCTACTTTAAAATCTCCGGTATCCGGTTTCTCTTGTCCTGTAATCAGTCTAAACAAAGTTGTTTTACCTGCACCATTGGGTCCGATAATACCAACAATACCCGCTGGAGGCAAAGAGAAACTCAAATTTTCAAATAAAATACGGTCTCCGTACGATTTGGATATATTGTTTGCCTCTATAACGACATTCCCCAAACGTGGTCCTGGCGGAATGAACAATTCCAATTTTTCTTCACGCTCCTTTGTTTCCTCAGAAGCTAACTTCTCGTAATTGTGGAGACGAGCTTTGGATTTGGCATGGCGTGCTTTTGGTGCCATTTTCACCCATTCCAACTCCCGTTCCAATGTTTTTTGACGTTTAGTTTCTTGTTTCTCCTCTTGCGCTAGACGTTTCGATTTTTGATCCAACCAAGATGAATAATTACCTTTCCAAGGAATACCCTCTCCTCTGTCCAACTCCAGAATCCATCCTGCCACATTATCCAAGAAGTATCTATCGTGCGTCACTGCGATGACCGTACCTTTATATTGTTGTAAGTGTTGCTCAAGCCAATCAATGGACTCTGCATCCAAGTGGTTGGTAGGCTCATCCAATAGCAATACATCAGGTTCTTGCAAGAGCAAACGACACATCGCTACACGACGGCGCTCCCCTCCTGACAGATTGGCAATCTTCGCCTCTGGCTCCGGACAACGTAATGCATCCATGGCACGCTCTAATTTCGCGTCCAATTCCCAAGCATTAGTGGCGTCAATCTTATCCTGCAATTCCCCTTGGCGCGCCAAAAGTTTATCCATTTCGTCCGCATTCTCATATACTTCTGGAAGACCAAAACGCTCGTTGATATCCTCGTATTCTTTCAGAATGGCAGTAATCTCTGCAACACCCTCTTCAACGATTTCACGAACCGTTTTCTCTGGATCCAACTCCGGCTCCTGTGCCAAAAAACCTACAGAATACCCCGGGGAGAACACGACCTCACCTTGATACGACTTATCTAATCCAGCGATAATCTTCAGTAAGGAAGATTTACCCGAACCATTAAGACCTATGACACCGATTTTTGCTCCGTAGAAAAAGGATAAGTAAATGTTTTTTAAAACTTGTTTTTGTGGGGCATAAATCTTGTTTACCCCAGCCATTGAAAAGATTATTTTTTCGTCCGACATTATATATTTTATACGAATTGATATCTAAATTTTTCTTAACCAAAGATAATAATTAATGTTCCAAATAAAAATTAAGGGTTAGCTCTTGATTATGAAGCTATAAGATTTTAGCGCCTAAATTCTGCCATTTTGACCATATCAGATTGTGGCTTAATTGTTGATAATTTATACATAAATATAAGTGTGGTTTTCTTATTTATTTTATACTTTTATAAAAAACCTCACTTAAAAGAAAGGTAATTAAATGGAAGCAAAATTTTCACCAAGAGTAAAAGATGTAATATCCTACAGCCGTGAGGAGGCACTGCGCCTGCGTCATGACTATATAGGGACGGAGCATCTCTTGCTAGGACTTATCCGGGAAGGTGATGGAATAGCTATCAAAATTCTCAAAAATCTTAATCTGGATACAGCCGTGATACGCCAATCCGTAGAGGATGCCGTAAAAGGGTCATCTGTGTCCCGTACGCCTATAGGATCTGTCCCACTTACTAAACAAGCTGAGAAAGTTTTAAAAATTACATATTTAGAAGCTAAAATCTTCAAATCGGATATCATTGGCACCGAACATCTTTTGTTAGCGATTCTTCGCGACGAAGACAACATTGCCTCACAGATATTGCAGCAATATGGAATTTCTTACGACTTATTCAAAAACGAAGTAGAACAGAGCAAAACGAACATTACGGATGAAGCGTCGGGTTCTTCGACACCGGATGATGATTACGAAGAGCAAGAAAACTTCTCTGCGCCTAAGAAGGTGTCCGATATAAAATCCAAAACTCCTGTTTTGGACAATTTTGGTCGTGACCTTACTCGTGCAGCAGAAGAAGGTAAACTGGACCCTATTGTCGGTCGCGAAAAAGAAATTGAGCGCGTCTCACAAATCCTATCACGCCGTAAGAAAAACAATCCGATTTTGATCGGTGAGCCGGGAGTCGGTAAGTCGGCTATCGCTGAAGGTCTTGCATTACGTATAGTACAGCGTAAAGTTTCACGCGTATTGTTCAATAAGCGTGTCGTTACGTTGGATTTGGCTTCTTTGGTGGCTGGTACTAAATACCGTGGACAGTTCGAAGAACGTATGAAAGCTGTCATGAATGAGTTGGAAAAATCTCCGGATGTCATCCTATTCATTGATGAAATTCACACGATTGTGGGTGCAGGTGGTGCTTCAGGATCTCTGGATGCATCCAATATGTTCAAACCGGCGCTGGCACGTGGAGAAATTCAATGTATCGGAGCTACTACACTAGATGAGTACCGTCAATTCATTGAGAAAGATGGTGCTTTGGATCGTCGTTTCCAAAAGGTAATGATTGAGCCAGCTTCGCACGATGAGACACTTGAGATCTTAAATCGTATCAAAGATAAATACGAAGAACACCATAATGTAAATTACACGCCAGAAGCATTGGAAGCGTGTGTAACCTTGACAACAAGATACATTACGGATCGTTTCTTACCGGACAAAGCTATTGATGCATTGGATGAAGCTGGATCACGTGTACACTTGACGAACATTCACGTTCCACAAGCGATTATCGATATCGAAGAGAAAATCGAAGACGTAAAAGTAGAGAAAAACCGTGTTGTGCGTTCGCAGAAATACGAAGAAGCAGCTAAGTTACGCGATACAGAGAAAAAACTTTTAGAAGAGTTAGAGAAAGAAAAAGCAGCTTGGGAAGCCGAGACCAAAACCAAACGTTATACTGTTTCAGAAGATAACGTGGCTGAAGTGGTATCGATGATGACCGGTATTCCTGTTCAACGTGTAAGCCAAACTGATAGCCAAAAGCTATTGAACATGGGCGAGTCGATGAAAGGTCGTATCATTGGTCAAGATGATGCTGTACAAAAATTAGTCAAAGCAATTCAACGTACACGTGCAGGATTAAAAGATCCTAAAAAACCGATTGGTTCTTTTATCTTCTTAGGTCCTACTGGTGTTGGTAAAACAGAATTAGCCAAAGAATTAGCACGTTTCATGTTTGACTCTGAAGATTCGTTAATTCAAGTGGACATGAGTGAATACATGGAAAAATTCGCCGTTTCGCGTCTTGTAGGAGCGCCTCCAGGATACGTAGGTTATGAAGAAGGTGGTCAATTAACCGAAAAAGTACGTCGCAAACCGTATTCGGTCGTATTGCTTGATGAGATTGAAAAAGCGCACCCTGATGTATTCAATTTGTTATTACAAGTATTGGACGAAGGTCAATTGACAGACTCATTAGGTCGTCGTGTGGATTTCAGAAATACAATCATCATCATGACTTCCAATATTGGTGTACGTCAATTGAAAGAATTTGGCCAAGGGGTTGGTTTCACGACTACTGCCAAGGAAAGCCAAGCAGATGCACATTCAAGAGGAGTTATCGAGACCGCTTTAAAACGCGCCTTTGCACCTGAGTTCTTGAATCGTGTGGATGATGTAATCGTGTTCAATTCATTGTCCAAAGAAAACATCTTCAAAATCATTGATATTGAATTGAAATCATTGTTTGGACGTATCGAGGCATTAGGTCACAGCATCCAATTGACTGATAAAGCTAAAGATTATATCGCTGAAAAAGGTTTTGACACCAACTTTGGTGCCCGTCCTTTGAAACGCGCTATTCAAAAATACATGGAAGATC
Source organism: Sphingobacterium alimentarium (assembly GCF_004342685.1). Classification (GTDB taxonomy): domain Bacteria; phylum Bacteroidota; class Bacteroidia; order Sphingobacteriales; family Sphingobacteriaceae; genus Sphingobacterium; species Sphingobacterium alimentarium. The sequence continues at coordinate 1,700 of NZ_SMBZ01000073.1, read as the reverse complement.
CAATCGCAGAAGAATTGCTGAAAGGTGAACTCAAATCCAAAGCATTATTAGTTGTTGATTTAGACGCTGAGACAAACGAAATTGTTGTAAAAGGTGAAAACCCGGATAACGATGATTCTGTTTCAACAGACATCAATGAAGAAAAAGAAAAATAAGACTTTTTCGAAAAAACATTATAATTATAGAATCTCCAAGTGAAAGCTTGGGGATTTTTTAGTTTTATTTTCTTTTCAATAGACTAGGACTAGATTACTCAAATATTTAGATGTATTTAGATGATTAGGATAATCTAGTTTTATATACATATAGTGGGAGACTGGATTCTTTATCATAATGCCTTTTGGTGGTACTAGCGGCTCAATCACACAGAAATACAAAAACATTAGGAACAATCCATAATCGGATAGGAGGAACGGGATTAATTCCCGTTCCGACCTTCCACAGCACCGTACGTACCGATCGGTATACGGCGCTTCCTTAAGTTTTAACACAAACTCGCTTGTATTCTGCCAGTAAAGATGGGTATCCCAGATGTTTAAGATAATCGTTGGAGAGAGTGGTTGACAGTATCCAGCTTTTTGCTGTGTGCCAATAACTTTTCCTTGTATGTGCCCATTCTTGCGCCTTATACTTACTTACCCCTAGTTGCGTCAGCTTAGTGACTTTAGTCGTACTATGTTTCCATTGTTTCCATTTGACCATACGTAGCCGACGGCGATACCATTTATCCATTTTTCGCAGACTCGACTCCATGTCCGCTAGTTAGTCCTTTAATCTTAGCTTTCATCTTCCCTAGACTTTTAGGGTGAATACGTAAGCGCCACTCCCCTCTGTAATTGTAGAAACTGTAGCCTAGAAATTTAATCTTGGATACATGACCAACGACGCTTTTCTCTTTATTGACTTTAAGCATCAGCTTACCTTCAACAAATTTTGTGATCGATCCCATAACCCGTCAGGCACTCCGTTTACTACGACAAAGTATCATAAGGTCATCAGCGTAACGTACAAATTTGTGTCCTCGAGATTCCAGTTCTTTGTCCAGTTCATCAAGCATAATATTGCTCAAAAGTGGGCTTAGTGGGACTCCTTGAGGTACACCTTCTGTAGTTACTATAGTCCTTCCGTTTATTTCTACACCTGCTCTCAAGTATTTATGAATCAGCCAAATCAATCTTCCGTCTTTAATCTTCCTAGACAATCAGTTTACTGTGATTAACCGTATCGAAGAACTGCTCTAAGTCCATATCTACGAAATAATTATACCCCTGTTGAATGTATGTCTTGCATTTGAGAAGCCCTTGATGCGCGTTGCGACCCGGACGAAAACCATAGCTGTGGTCACTGAATTCAGGTTCGTAGATTGGGGTCAGGATTTGACTAATGCCCTGTTGGATGAGCCGGTCAACTACCGTTGGGATGCCTAGCATTCGCTTTGACCCATTGTCTTTAGGAATTTCAACACGTCTTACGGCAGAAGGAGAATAATTCCCTTGCTTGATGGATGTTAAAAGTTTCTCCTTATGCTCTCTAAGATAATCTCCAAGGGATTCGACGCCCATCTTATCGATACCGCAAGCACCACCATTACCGACCACTTGTACATAGGCAGCATTTAGGTTCTGACGGTCAAGAAGTTGTTCTAACAGTTCATCTACTCGTGTGTTTGTGTCTGTGAGGTTCTTTTCAATCATCCCAAT
>NZ_SMBZ01000072.1 GCF_004342685.1 Sphingobacterium alimentarium | reverse complement strand
GGATATTAAAATATATTAAGAGCTCAGGTTATACTTTGAATGACACATTAAGATTTGAATTGTATTTTGACAATATGCATCCTAGTAATTTACTCTATATTAAAAGTAAAAATCATGAAATAACAAATTTAATAGAGCAATTTTATGTAGCGAGTAATAAAGATATTTTTTACCCACCTATACATTTTGGTGAACGTTTGTATACTTCTTACAAATTTGCAATTTGGGATGACGGTGAAGATCAAAAATCTTTTGATTTTGCACAAGAAGTAAGTGAATATGAGTCTATTGTGGTGTCGGATTTGTATATCTACAGCTTATCTTTAATCAATAGTCAGGTCGTGGATCCCTCTTTACTAGTTTTTGATAGAAAAAGAAATCGAGAAGATTATTTAACAAAGGAATTTTTTAGCCAATTTGATAGCAGAGATTATGAAGCAGTTAAACAATTAGTGTATAAATTGAATAAAAGTATAGGTTGGGGAAGTGGTGTTTTGAAGGTGGAAATTCAAAACAGGTAAAGGGTTTCTATGCCAAATAATTACTTACTCAGACCTTTTTACAGGTTCTAAATCTTTCAATTCCTCTTCATTAAACAGACTATAGTGTACTTTAAAAGTTTTACCTAGCGGTGTTTCTAACGAAAATCCACCGGGTCCGAAACCGTCCAATACGTCAAGCGTAAAATGTGCATATTGCCAATATTCAAACAAATCACGGTCAATCCAGAATTCGTATCCTTCTGCCAAGCCAATCATCGCATCATTCATTCGTGGGAAATAACCCCCTTTTTCAAAGCATTGTGGTTGTGTCCCTTCGCAGCAGCCGCCGGCTTGATAGAACATCAATGGCCCATGCTTTTCTTCTAGCTCATGAATTAAAGCTTTCGCTTCTGCGGTGACATCTAATCGTTTGATCATACTGCTCAATTTAAAAAAATGGGACCCAAAGCGGATCCCATTGGTTGTTTACTTTGCTATTAAAAGAATCCTAGTTTTTCTTTGTTGTAGGATATAAGCATGTTTTTAGTTTGTCTGTAGTAGTCCAACATCATTTTGTGGTTTTCACGGCCTATACCAGACTGTTTATAACCGCCAAATGGTGCACCCGCTGGATAAGAGTGATATTGATTCACCCATACACGGCCTGCTTGAATAGCGCGAGGCACCGTATACAGTTGATGTGCATCTCTAGTCCATACGCCAGCTCCTAGTCCATAGATGGTGTCATTTGCTATTTCAATAGCTTCTTTCTCATCTTTGAAGGTAGTAACTGCTAACACTGGACCAAAAATCTCTTCTTGGAAAATACGCATTTTATTATGCCCTTTGAATAAAGTTGGCTTGATATAATATCCATCTTCCAAACCTTGACCTATGTTATTTTCGTCACCGCCCGTCAATACTTCAGCACCTTCTTCCTTACCTAATTTGATGTAAGATAAGATTTTGTCTTTTTGGATTTTAGAAGCTTGTGCACCCATCATCACTGTAGGATCCAGTGGGTCACCTACTTTGATTGCATTTACGCGTTCGATGACACGCTCAATGAATTTGTCGTAGATGGATTCTTGAATCAATAATCTGGATGGACAGGTACAGATTTCACCTTGGTTCAGAGCAAAAAGTACTGCTCCTTCAATGGCTTTATCCAAAAATGCATCATCATGATCCATAACGGACTCGAAGAATACATTCGGTGATTTACCACCCAATTCTAAGGTAACAGGGATAATGTTTTCAGTGGCGTACTGCATCACTAAGCGTCCTGTAGCTGTAGAACCTGTGAAAGCTGCTTTCGATATTTTAGGGTTAGTAACGAGCGCACGTCCTAGCTCTGACCCAAAACCATTCACGACATTGATTACCCCATCTGGAATGAGGTCGCCAATAATTTCCATCAGCACCATGATCGATGTTGGTGTGCTTTCTGCGGGCTTCAATACTACTGTATTACCAGCCGCCAATGCTGGCGCTAATTTCCAGACAGCCATCAATAGCGGGAAATTCCAAGGAATAATCTGTGCTACTACACCGATAGGTTCGTGTACGATCAAGGAAACCGTATTTGCGTCTAATTCGCTCAAAGAGCCCTCTTCAGCACGGATCACACCTGCAAAATAGCGGAAATGATCAATAGCTAGGGGGATGTCCGCATTCAACGTTTCACGTACAGCTTTACCGTTGTCAATCGTTTCCACAGCAGCGATATATTCCAAATTTTGCTCTATACGATCCGCAATTTTGTTTAGTATGATACTACGTTCGGTAGCTGATGTTTTGCTCCACGTCTGAAAAGCTTTATGCGCTGCATCCACCGCCAGCTCCAAATCTTCTTTGGTCGAGTGTGCCGCTTGAGTGAACGCCTTGCCGTCCAGAGGAGAGATATTATCAAAGTATTTTCCTTGTACAGGGGGAACAAATTTTCCTCCTATGAAATTGTCATAACGTTCTTTGAACGTAGGTCTTTGAATTGCACCCATATGTTTTTATTTATTAATGTTATTTATTTATTCAAATTTACCTAAGACCATTTCTTTAGTTTAGCATTATTGTGTCAAAGTATAGCACAATAGTTTCAGTGAGAGAATCATTTTATTATATTTGATTACGAGCCAATTATAAAAGTTTGATTTTTATGGTGAACAAGTCTTTTATAAATACTTTACCATTTTCTACGGAAAAGGAAATATCTACACTTATCGAGAATAAGCGTTCGTTCGCGGTCGATGAGATGGAGCTTCATGTGTTTGAGACCTACGAATCCAGTGCGCTAGTACCGCTGCAGTTTGGTGATTTGGTCATGATAAATATGGTTGAAGGCAAAAAAGTCATGCATATAGGTGAGTTGAATTCTTTTGATTATCAGCCGGGGCAAATGCTGGTTCTGCCCTCTTATACGAAGATGCTGATCGATTTTCCCGAAGCCACTGTTCACAATCCTACCCAATGTACTGCACTGGTGATCAGCAAGGAAAAAATCAATTCCATTCTAAATTATTTGAATGAATTTAACCCCAAACATCAATTGATAGGGGAGTGGAAATTTGATCCTAATCTTTTTCATATGTATAATACACCAGAACTTACCGAGTTGCTCAACAAGTTTTTCAAGATCATGATGGGAAATAATGCCTTAAAAAATGTCTATGCAGACCTAACATTTAAAGAATTGATGATTCGTTTGCTGCAGGCACAATCACTGTTGGCATTGGATATTAACCGAGCTACTAATTCCGTGCTCCTGCATTTGAAAGATTTCGTGCGTAAACATATTACGGAGAAAATATCGCTGGAATCGCTTCAGAAAGTAGCGCATATGAGTAAGTCGAGCCTCACACGGATGTTCAAAGATGAACTGGGAGTGACGCCGATGGAATATGTCATCAATCAGCGTCTTCAGCATACCAAAGAATTATTGCGAATGACCAAATCAGTAAAAGAATCCTGCTTTGGTGCAGGATTTACCGATGTCAATTACTTTGTGCGCATATTCAGACGCAAGGAGGGGATGACCCCAGGAGCTTATGTACTCAGTCTGTAACGACTAAAATTTCATAACACGATCCAGTTCGCGCTTAGAGTCTCTTTCTTTCAATGTTTCGCGTTTATCGTAGTCTTTTTTACCTTGAGCTAATGCGATTTCAATTTTGGCGTACCCACGCTCGTTGATAAAAATGCGTAGAGGCACAATGGTGAATCCTTTTTCTTCGCCTTTTTCTTTCAATTTTTTCAGCTCTTTTTTGGTCAATAGCAACTTGCGATCACGCTTTGCCTCGTGATTGTAGAACGATCCAAACGAATATTCGGCGATGTGCATATTGCGAATATATAGCCCATCTTCAAAAAAAGAGCAGAAACTATCATTAATATTCGCCTTACCTTCCCGAATGGATTTTATTTCTGTACCAAGCAATTGCAATCCCGCCACATACTTGTCCAATAAGTGATATTCAAAGGATGCTCTTTTATTTTTTATATTGATTTGAGAAGATATAGCCATTATTTTTATGTTTTGCGCTAGCAAATTTAATAAATAAACTGTTGAAATTAATAGAGTTATTACTTGTTAGTATATTTACAATAACTTAACTTTATAATATATATAAGCTTTCAAAAATTGTAAATAATCGCCCAAAGTTTCGTAAGTTTGCACGTTTTGATTATTGTTTGAAGAGGGATTAATACGTAAAAGCATTGAAATTCAATATTGTTAGAATAAAGTCATACTTTTAAGTTATATAATTGACTTCAATATAAATTCTTACTTTTGACGATTATTTTGTTTTAGTCAAAAAGTAAAAAAATAAAATCGCATTTAATAGAAATATCTATAGCATGAGCAAGGGAAAGTTAAGTGAAAGAACATCGAAGTTTCTTCAAGAACAACTAGAGCCTATAAAAGCAAACGACTTATACGCATATTTTAGACCTATACAATCGAAGCAAGATACAGAGGTTATAATTGATGGCAAGCGTGTGTTAATGTTTGGTTCGAATTCATATTTGGGTCTGACTACGGATCCCCGTATTATTAAAGCTTCTCAAGATGCTTTGGAAAAATATGGAACTGGATGTGCAGGTTCAAGGTTTCTGAATGGAACTTTAGATATTCACGTAGAACTGGAAGAGCGACTAGCGGATTATGTAGGGAAAGAAGCTGCTGTTCTATTTAGCACAGGTTTTCAGTCTAATTTAGGCCCTTTGTCATGTATTACTGGTCGTAATGATTATATTTTATTGGATGAGCGCAATCATGCATCCATCATCGATGGTAGCCGCTTGTCTTTTTCAAAAGTCATAAAATACGCACACAATGATATGGAAGACTTACGTGCCAAAATCGCACGTCTTCCAGAGGAAAGTTTCAAGTTAATCGCTTCAGACGGTATATTCAGCATGGAAGGTGATATTGTAAATCTTCCTGAATTGGTTAAAGTGGCCGAAGAATTTGATGCAGCCATATTGTGTGATGATGCACACAGTCTTGGTGTCATCGGTGAGCGAGGTGCAGGAACAGAAAGTCACTTTGGTATGAAAGACAAGGTTGACATGATTATGGGTACTTTCAGTAAGTCATTGGCTTCTTTAGGAGGTTTTGTGGCTGCGGACAAAGATACCATCGAATACTTAAAACACCGCGCGCGTTCATTGATGTTTTCAGCGAGTATGACACCTGCATCGGTAGCTTCTACGCTAAAAGCTTTGGAAATTATCCAAACTGAGCCTGAGCATATCGAGAAATTGTGGGCTAATACGAATTATGCTAAAAAACTGTTGCTGGACAATGGTTTTGATTTAGGACACACAGAAAGCCCAATCTTGCCGATTTTTGTTCGTAATAACGATAAAACATATTACGTAACTAAAACACTTCAGGATAATGGTGTTTTTGTAAATCCAGTGGTAGCTCCAGCAGTACCAGCAGAAGAATCGTTGATTCGTTTCTCTTTAATGGCTACACACACTTTCGATCAGATCGATGAGGCTGTAGAGAAAATGGCAAAAGTCTTCAAAACTGCTGAGGTAGAAACATTTGTAGGATAAGTTACTTCTTAAATACATAAGGAAATGATTGATATCATACCTGTAGTTAGTAAAAAACAACGTGCGGAATTCATAGATTTTCCGCATGATTTGTATATAGGGGATCCGAATTATGTGCCCGAACTCTTCATGGCACAAGATGATTTGTTGAATCCGGATAAACATCCTTTCTATCAGCACTCTACGGCACAGTTGTTTTTGGCCTACCGGGACAATAAAATTGTAGGACGTATAGCTGCAATCTGGAATACGCAACATAATGCTTTTAATCACGTGAATGAAGGTCAGTTTGGCTTTTTTGACTGTATTGACGATCAAGAGGTCGCAGATGCATTGCTCAATACGGCGTATGCTTGGGTGAAGGAAAAAGGAGGCAACAAAATTGTCGGTCCTATCAATCTATCTACGAATGAAACATGTGGCTTGCTCATTGAAGGTTTTGATAGCCCACCGGTGGCTATGATGACTTACAATTATCCATATTATATTGATTTAATTCAGAATTTTGGATTACAAAAGCAAGTGGATTTGTTGGCCTATGATATTCCTACCGCTAAAGCGAGTGATCGCTCCGTGCTGTTGATGGATAAATTGGAAGAAAGACTAAAACGTTCAGGAATTCATCTTCGTCTTATAAATCTCAAAGATTTTAAAAACGAAGCGGAAAAAATAAAAAGAGTGTATAACAAGGCATGGGATAAAAACTTAGGTTTCGTCCCGATGACCGATGAGGAATTTGCCTACATTGCTAAGGACTTGAAAATGATCGTAAATCCTAATTACTGCATCATTGCCGAGAAGGACAATGAAATAGTAGGTTTTGCGGTGGGTATTCCAAATATCAATGAGATCCTAATCAAAATAAAGCGCGGTAGATTATTGCCAACAGGTATATTCAAATTGCTTTTTGGGCGCAAAAAAATTAAAACCCTGCGTGTCATGATGCTTGGTGTTCTGGAAGAATACCGCAAAATGGGAATTGAAGCTTGTTTGTACGGTCGTATCATCAAAAATGCGAAAACTTACGGTATTGAGCGCGGAGAATGTTCTTGGATGTTGGAGCATAATTATATGATGAATCATGCTATTGAACAAATCAATGGTGAATTGTATAAGCGTTATCGCATCTACGAAAAAGAGATATAATGGCAAAAGTATTCATAACAGGTGCGAGTGGATTTGTAGGTTCGCATTTGGTTGAGGATGTCAAAAAATTAGGCTGGGAAATACATGCTGCCGTTCGTCAGTCCAGTAAAACGGAGGAAATCCGGGAGTTTGTGGACAAGTTTGTATATCCGGATTTTGGAAATGTGCAGGAGCTTTCGGCTTTATTTCAGCAAGAACGGTATGATTATATTATCCATGCTGCGGCGCTGACCAAGTCCAAGTCCGAAGCTGAAATGCTTCGCATCAATGTGGGGATGACACAAAATCTGATGCAGGCTGCTTTTGAAGAAGGAGTACATTTAAAGCGATTTGTGTACGTAAGTAGTTTGGCCGCCATCGGTCCAGTTGCATATGATAGTGACAAATCGATCTCCGAAGATACTGCGTATAGGCCACTCACGGTCTACGGGCGCAGTAAAAAGACTTCTGAAGAAAATATAAAAAAAAGGTTCTCGGACAAGCCCATATCCGTATTTCGGCCTACAGCCGTATATGGTCCCCGGGAGAAAGATTTGTTCATTCTGTTTGACACCTTGAATAAAGGACTGGATCCTTACATCGGTTCGAATCCCCAAAAGCTAAGTTTTATCTACGTCAAAGATCTGGTGAATGCGTTAATTCTGGGCTGTACCGTAGAACAGAATCAGCTGGAGTTCTATAATATTTCGGATGGTAATGTATATTCCAAATATGCTATGGCGGACATCTTTCGAGCTACATTTAAAAAGAAGGCATTGCGTTTGCATATCCCCTTCAGGATTGTGTCTTATGTAGCACGTATTTCTCAGCTGCTGTACAAGAACTCTTCAAAAGCTCCGGTCATTTATCCAGAGCGGTTAGGGGAATTGACTGCCGAAAATTGGAGTTGTGATATCAGCAAAGCAAAAACAAAATTGGGGTTTGTACCTCAATATAACTTAGAAAAAGGTTTGACAACTACTTTATTGTGGTACAAAGACAATAAATGGTTATAAATATATTGTAATGAGTGAAGGAAAAATTGACAAGAAGCTATTTGCTGACAGAAAGCGCACAAATATTTTAAGTGAGCCAGAACAACGTTTTATTACGTATTTACTTCCTAAGATTCCAAATTGGATTTCTTCAGATGGGCTGACGGCAATAGGTTTTTTGGGCTCTGCGATGATATTAGTTAGCTTTTTGTTGGCTGAATATGTGAGTGTCTATTATCTATTATTGGGAATTGTAGGTTTTTTTGTTCAATGGTTTGGTGATTCTCTAGACGGCCGTATTGCTTTTTATAGAAATAAATCGCGCAAATGGTATGGTTTCGCACTCGATATTATTATGGATTGGGTGAGTACGGTGCTTATCGGTTTAGGCTATGTGTTATATGCGCCGGGTGATTATAAGTATTCGGGCTTCGCGCTTGTCGCAATGTATGGTTGGGCAATGATTATTTCGCAATTGCGCTATAAGATTACCGATAAATATACGATTGATGCAGGTTTGGTTGGTCCTACGGAGATCCGTGTTATTATCTCCTTGGTATTATTAATGGAAATATTTATTCCATTTTCGATTAATTACAGTGTCATCGGTATTTGTATTATCCTGTTTTTTATCAATCTAGGGGATACGAAAAAGCTCTTAGCTATGGGCGATGATAGAGATAAAGCTGAGAAACTAGCCAAGCAAAATCAAGCATAGCAGAAATGGGGTTTAAACTAAAAGAGTTTTTAAAAGCACAATTATCCGCATTCCTTGGTGGAATGACTGATTTAGCAATTTATTCTTTTTGTTATAAGGTGTTGAGTTTTTCAGCACCTTTTTCTAATGCTATAGCGGGGTCACTAGGGGCTATTGTTAACTTCCTTATTAATCGCTATTGGTCGTTTGGCAATACATCGACATCAATTGGCACCCAGCTTTGGAAATTTGTCATTGTTGTTATTGGCAGTATTTCGCTCAAATCTGCGGGACTTTATTTTTTTGTCAATATGTTGGGCTGGCATTTTTTAGTTTCCAAGCTATTGGTGGAGGTTATTGTATCTCTAGGTTTTAATTTTACCCTGCAGAAGTTTTGGGTGTTTAAAAAGTAATCTGAAGCATTTTCAGTCTTTTTAAAGGTGTTTTGCGAAAATTAAAATGCATGAACACAATAAGATGCGATATTGTTCGTTATTATTTTTCTGGAATATTTGTTTAGTACCTAAAATCTTCCCTATCTTTGCACCACTCCGCAAGGGAGGAACGGTTCTTCGGAGCCATGAAATACAGAGTTAGATACGGTTTAAACTGCGAAATCAGTTGAAAACAAAAGAAAAAAAACTTCAAATAAAATTTGCGGTTTAAAATAAAGTTTCTACCTTTGCAGTCCCTTCGGAAACGAATGGGGTTAAAAAAAA
>NZ_SMBZ01000071.1 GCF_004342685.1 Sphingobacterium alimentarium | reverse complement strand
AAGCATCCGCTCGCGTTTACTTATTGATAAATTCATGCAAGCAAATGTAGAACCTAAAAAACGTTATTTAAATATGTACTTGATAGGCCGGATACCATTAACGAGGCTTACATGTTAACTTTAGGAAAATACGTTGAACTAGATTCTCCTGAATTTGAAAAATCAAATGTTCAAGCATTGATTGAATCACAAGTTTTTGAGCTGCGCAGAAAGCTGTATAATAACCTTGATGGTAAAATATCTAAATTAGCAAAGGCGAAAAAGGATTTTTATAGTTCACTTATTCCAGAATACTTGCTTTATACAAATTTGGGTAGAGGAGATTTAATTTTATTTAAATCTTGGATAGAAGAAAACAATAAACAGAATGTATCTGGAACTAACTAGAATATAAAGGATACTTTAAAAGTATGGAGCACAAATATGCTATTCTCTGATTGATACACTTTCTTCTTTCCCGAATCTTTATTAAATAGTATAGCATAAAATACAATTGACGATTTCAGAAAATTTCCTATAATAAAAGACACTTCAAAAAGTTTTTTCTATCATGATAAGTTTTACTATTTCTTTTTCAAATCTTTTGAAGAATCAATGATGTTACCTTTATCTTCAACTTGCTTAGCGGAATTTGAATCTTGCATTTCTTCATATAAACTGAAACGTTTCAAAGAATCAATAACCTTTGCTTCTTCCTTATTTTTGATTTCCGCAGAAATAATTCCCTTAACAGACCTGTTTTCAAAATTAATTAAAGAAAAATAAGTAATTATAGCTAAAAAGCAAACGACTAAAAACAAAATCCAATTTCTCTCTTCTATGAAAACTTTTCTAGCTCCTCGTGTAAAAGAAAAAATAATTAAAACAAATAAACCTAAAGAGCTTGCAATTGAAAGTGTAAAAAGTATAGCTTGATATATATTGTCAACAAATTTAAAAGCAGGGATTGAAGATAGTATAAAGGTTATTATTGCTGTAAAAAGACCAATAATTTCCATATTCCTAGATTCCTTTCGATCGAACTCTTTATTTAAACTATCTAACTTATTTAGATCATTACGCAGAGTATTAATGATTTTAAGTTGTGATTTAACCTCTCTAAATTTTTGTCTAGTCTTAGAATAGTTAAGTTCAATTTCATTTTTATTATACGGCAGAACAAAACTTGTAAATACTATAAAGGAATCCAGTTCACATTCGGGATTGTTAATTTTTATCAGAGATTCTTCAGATGTTAATAAAAATATATAATTATTCTTATCGTATGCCCAATTTTTTTTCTCATAATATTCATCTAAAACTTTAGAGTATTTATTTTCAATCAATTTATAGTAATGTGCTGATTTTTGAAGAAGTTTATCATTATTTGATTCTTCTGTCACCTCTTTTTCTATTTTATCAAGGATGAACCGTAAATACTTAAACTGTAAAAAATAGTTTAAACTAACGCCACTTAAATAACCACAGCATTTTTCGTACAATATATCACAACTTTCAATACTTAAGTTTTTATTCTGAGTGCATAGAGAAAAATAATTATTTACTGCATAATCTTTTATAACTTCAATACAATATTGATCATATTTTGACCAAGATTCTGTATCTAATTGTAATAAATAATCAAGAATACTTTTTAATTTCTCTTCAGAAGGCAAGATATCTTTGTAGTATTTTATTAAGGTGTGAAATTCGTAAAATTTTAGATTTGAAAGATCCTTTTCTTTATTTATTGTCGCTTTAGCAAATTGAAGATACTTTTTCTTATCATCCTCTAATATATAATGACGTTCAATTTTAGTATTCCAAGCTTCAAAAACATTACTTTCTTTTATATGATTTTTAAAACTAGTTACCTCAACTCCAATTCTTAGTTTAAAATCATCTTCAGATGAAATATCTTTTGTATATCTTTTATGCCATTTATATAGTAAAAAATTTGCCTTAAGCCTAATTACATCAGTAATATCTGGATATAAACTTCCTAGATGTTTGACGACCTCCAGAAGATCTCTGATATCAGTAAAGTCTGATCTGTCAATTTTTAAGAACAAATCTTTCATGGACAATGTATCAACAACATCAAATATTTTTAATGCATTTTTAACATTATTATCTAATCCATTGATAAAATCATTGTCTCGTTTATCTAATACAAAATAATTGTCGAATCTATCTTTAGAATAGTTTACAATCACAAAATCAATTAGATCATAATTTCTTTTTAAACAGTATTTTACAGTATTAAAAAAATTGAATACAACTAAACTAAAATCTGAAGGTAAATCTGTCGAGTAATTAATTATCCAAGCTTCCAATTTCTTAGATAAAGCGTCCATATAATTCAACGCACCATCTTTTCGCAATGTCTCACCAGATAATACGCTATAACAAAACTTAGAAATAACCTCAATTGTCAAACTAATTGATCGACTTCTAAATACGTCAATATTATGAAAATCATAAAGAGGAGGACCCTGTAAATTTTCTATTGAATTTATGTTAGAGATATCGGTTTCATTAAATTGAATTCTGTATAATACATTATTTGAAGTACTAACATTAGAAACTTCAGTTAATTCGGCTTGTTGAATAATATTTGATGCTGAAATTGATTCTTCTGAACTATTTTCTGATTCTCCCTCAGATTCAGGATGGTGATCATCTATTCTTGGAATTGTAACAATTGATATTTGGTAATTATTTAAAATCTCCTCAACTTGATTGAGAAAAGGGAAAGAAAAACTCATATAGTCTAAAATGAATAGATTTTTCTTTCAGTTTTTATTACTTCAATAGGAATTTCTATGCTTGACAATCCATTTGAGCGTGCTATATTAAAATAATAATTCCAAGAATACCATTTGTGACTTAATTCGACTAATTCATAGGCAGTCATTTTTAGGATATATGGATTATTTTTTAATAAAAGGTCAAATCTCGGATCAACTGCCTGTCTTATGTTAATGTCAAAATCAGTTTCATTGATTGAAGAGGATTTCAACGATACACCATTTTTATTAAAGCTGAAAAATGTTAAATTATCTGATTTTATTGAAGCGTATATATCTGTTATTACATGACCTAATGGTAAAGCTTTCACAGTCTCAAATTCATCAATTAATGGCGAGTGAGTAGAATCACTAATTGTTGAAAAGAAAAACAATAATTTAATAGATTTAAGAATACTTAAATCATTTTTGAATTCACTACTATCTCTAGTCAAGTTTAATAGCGATTTAAATATAAAATATTCAAATATTAAATTTTTGTTCATTGATAGTTTATTAATGGTCGCAAATATACTTAAATATACATTATTATATGTTAATTAGCTATATTATAAAAATAAATGTTACAATTTTAATATAGCCATCCAACACATAAAACAACAAGTCAAAAACAACATTCCAAAAAACAATAACAAATATTTATTTAGAAAGAAGCTTTTCAACGCTTTATTTAGCTGATTTGATGCATTTTCAGATGTCTTAGAAATGACATCATTATATTTTTTTAATTCCGTACAATCTATAGATAGTTTTGAATTTGCTATCGAATGATTTATTCGTTTTTCAAGTTGATATATAGAGTCTAGTATTTGCTTTTGCTCTTGAAGTGATTGTTTTTGATTTTTTTCAAAATTTTCCATCAAGGATGCTAGTGCAATACCTAATTGATGATTCGTAAGTGATTTTTGATTTGACATAATACTATCTTCTTAACATATAACTTCTGTTAATATTTTGCTTTTCTTCTTTCATGATTTGCCCCGATTTCTGCAATAAAGAATCGATTCGGCTAACAGTCAATTTTCGATCTATATCGGATGCTTTATGACCTTTAATACTATAACCGCTCAATTTACCTGTAACCTTACTATAGACTTTTTTTGGTTCTAACCCTTTTTTATCAAGTAACCCTAAGAATTGATCGAATGAAGTAACTCTTTTCTCCTTCAATAAAGAATCAATTGATTTTTTTATTATTTCTCGCTCAATTTTTATCTCATTTTTAATATCTGAGGCTGTCTTCCATCCATATGATAAAGCTATTTTCTCAGCACCTTCTTGAGCTTTTTTGGAAATCCAGCTATCGTTATAAGCCTTCTTATTACTTATGCGATTAATTATCGCATGAATATGTACCTTACCAGTCGAATTATGAATAGTAGATATATATTGATGCTTATTCAAGCCTAAATGTTCTAATTGTTTATGTAATATTTCTCTTAACTGAGGCATAGATAAATCCTTGCTTACTTCAGGATTTGGACTTATGATTAATGATATTGTATTATTGAGGCATCTTTTGTTAGTCGACTGTATAAATCGCATTTCATTCAGGATCTCTTTGCCATTTTTTCCAACAACTCCATTTCTATCAAGTTCTATTGCTCTACCTAGGATTTTATCTGACAAGATATAGTCGATAGCTTGCCGACTACCTTGCCTTGAAGATGCTTTACTTACCATTTTTAATAAATTCTAAATGATTAATTATTTCGTTACTAACTTTCGAAACCTCCAATCTGACTTCATGCATATTTCTGTTCTTTATTAGATTTGATATATAAGTAAAGTTTTTATGGAATTTTGTTAACTCAGTATAAGCTGAAATCCTTTCTTCACTTGGTGGAGGAATGATAACTCTATGTAAAGCACAGTCGATCATAAATTGACTGACTGAAAGGCCTGAACTTTTAGCATTTATCTTGATAAGCTCCTTATCAAGAATTGAAACACGAATTTTTATAATTTGGGTTTTACTCATAATTTAAAACTTGTTTTAAATTATCTCCATCCATATTGATGGAGATTCGTTTGCGACCCTTCGGGAGCAAACCAAGAGGTGTTTGAGAAGCATTTTTTGAAAAAAATGTGCACACAAACACACCTCTTGAATTATCGACGCTATCTAGACGTGGTTGGGATTAATGCCTCTATGAAAAGGCATTAATACTAAACCACAAAGCCAAATGAAAACATGCATTACGAAACCCATCATAGGTTTCGTAATGCATGTATGAAATTTGGCTTTTTAATGGTTGTAGAGATTAAATATTCATTTAAATCTTTATAACCATCATATAGAAAACTCTTATCCTCACCTCTGCCTTTAATACATTCTTTTATGTATTTTAATGAGCTAACCCCACTGTTATCCCTATCAAGATATAGCTCTACATAATCATATTTTTCAATTGCTGACATTGATGATTTTAAATTTGTTGTACTATTTAAAATGAGGTAATCAGAGTTTTGTATGTATTCACTATTAATAAGTGTTATATAGCTAAGGAAATCAAAAATTCCCTCCATGACACATAACTTTTTTGAATTATTGGTAAATAAGGAGTAAGATTGGTTCGTACAACCTTTAAACTTTTCATTTCTTAGAGACCAACCTTTTTCGTTACGATTACCCACTGCCCAAAATAACCACGGTGACCTTCTGTAGCGTACAGCTTTGACATATTTATTTGCTAAATAAAAATCTATACCTCGACTACGTACGTATTCACATAATTTTAAATTGTAAGTCAATGGTTTAACCATTAGTATCTCTAATTTAGAGTCGCTATTACATAATATCGGTTGCTGTTGAAAAGAAGAATAAAAAGTAGTCAAATCAGAAATGCTTTTTATAGCATCTGAAACAGAATAGTCTGGGTGCATACATAAGATAAGATCTATCAACGTACCACCATTTTTCCCTGAAATACCATAGTCTATCCATAAATTTTCTTTGAATGTTACTTTAAAGGATGGATAAATTTCATTTCTCAATGGAGATAAAAACATCGCATAGCTTGAAAATTGCTTGTATGGTTCTATATTCAGACTTTTTAAATAAGAAACAATAGGAATACTATTAATCTGCCTTGCATTCATGGTGTAGTCGTGTAGTTGGATGTAGTCAGATAAAAAAAGAACCTGACTACAGTGTAAATGATTGATTAATTAATACTTAGTCTTATGTAGTTATGTAGTCAGCAGATTATCTAAAACATAATAAACTTTTACTGGATGTTCTTTCTTTTCACCAGCAACATCAATATAACCACGTCTCTGATGACTTTGAAAACCAAGACGTTTCAAGGCTTTATGAAGTTCTTTAGCATTAAGTTTAGGATATGTCTTCATTTGTAACTCATGCATGATTTCAGATGATAATAACTCTCTGTGATAATTGTCTACTGTTCCAGGAGATAAATATTTTTGAAGGACTTCGAATTCGACTGAGCTTACTTTGAAAGAATCATTTGCTATCTCATTTTGATGTATTTCCTCTCGAGTCATTTCATATTTAAAGCCAGATTGGAGTAAATAATATGCATGAGACCATACTATATCAATGTCCACGTCTTTCTTGTAATCCCAATTAATCTCTTGAATTCTAAAACATAACCATCTAACATTGGAATCATCAGTTAAAAACTCTGTTTGATTTGTAGATCCAATAAAGCTTATTCGACGTGGTGATGATTTAGCTTTTCTTTCATATGGGTGACGAACATTTATATAAAGTTTAGACATTATTGCCTTTAAAGCGTTAATCTCAAACTTGGTTAATGAAGCTAATTCGTCTAGAATACAAATGAAGTTAGATGATAAGGCAATAGTAGAGTCTTTATCTAGCCCGATATTTTCAATATAATATGAAGTTAAAGGTTTGGGGACTATAAACCTACATAAGCTTGTCTTGCCCATATTTTGTATTTCTGATTGAAATACAAATGTTTGTTTGTTAAAATAATCATTTTTTAATGCGCAAAGAACAGTTCGAACCAACCATTTCTTCAACTGTAAATTGAATCTTTCTTGATCTTGTGTTTTAATATAGGAACAGAATTTTTCAATGTAGTCTCCATGTACATTTGGATTATATCTACTTTTAATTGATATAAAATATTCATTTAAAGGATCATAATCTTCCACATAATCAGAACCTAAGAATACTAATATATCAGATATTGAAGCTTTAATACCAACCTCTATTCTTAGATTCAAATAGAGGTTATTTTCATTTACTTCTTGATAATTAGAGTCTGTTTTAAGTTTAAACTCAACAGTATTGGTTAGTATATTTCTCCTAAAATCATATTGTTCGACAAGATATTCAACGACTTTTTGAATACTTGATGCATCATCTCGTTTTGTCATTTTTAAATTCTTAATGTGAAAGGAAATATTTAATTAAGAATTCCTTAACTTTGCTCTATCAGGAAAAAGAAGAAATTCTTAAAAGAAATTTGAAAGCAATCAGAAATGGTTGCTTTTAGTTTTTTCGTCTCATGTTTCTTCTTATAGGCAAAGTCTTGGCTAATTCATTGACCTCGTTCTCTGACTTATTTTTATACTTTTTGAACCAGTCGAGTAAGTCCTTTTCAAAAAAGCGGACACCACCACTAGGTAATTTGACGAAGGGAATAATTTCTTCAGAAACTAATTGGTATAACCGCTGTTTACTATATCCTGTAATTTCACATGCTAAGTCATAGTCTCCAACTCTGTCATTTTTAGGATTGACAGAGTTCTGAAATTTAGAGAATTTCTCCTCTAATAATACGTCTAATTGATCAAGGGTTAGATCAATGATTCTTGTGTTTTTTGTCAATGCGTTCATACTGTAAAAAATTTTGATGAACACAAATATTTATCATTTTCTTAGGTTAACGCACCGAAAACGAGCTTTCGGACTATTTCGGAATAGAGTATAATAGATATTAGGATTTATTAATGGAATCTAATAAATTCTGATATGGATTGATAAATTGATATAATCCAGCATGTGATTTTTTTGAACGATCTTTAACTACCTGCAAATATTCATTAAAATCTCTAGGCTCAAGATAGCACAGATAGTCTTTGGAATTTTTTGCAGCTGTAGTTTCAAATTCAAAGAATGTATCTAGGATTTTTTTATTTTGACCCCGAGTTATATCAGCTTTAATAATTCCATTATGTATTAAAACAGCTAATAGTGAAGATAAATTTTGGGACTCTGTACCTTCTATCAAATTAAAAGAATACCTAGATGTTGAAGTTTTTATTAATAAATTATTAAATACCAATGATTTAATGAATTTATCAAAACTTTTATTATCTATAATGTAGTTTGAAAAATCATTCTTCTTAACCCTCGCATCATTAACTTTAATCAATTCTTTTAATGCTACTCGATTTTTTAATACGGAAAGGTAATATTTACTTTTAACTCTTTATCTCCTTGAAAATGGGCTATTTGGGAAACTATCACTTTCCAATAGTACATATACAATCAGCATTATTGAAAAAACGCAAAGCAGTATTAATTTATATTTATGATGTATAGATCCTACTAAAATCATTAACATGATTAATATGTAAAAGCAACTTACAATGCTTTTACCATGAAAGCTAAATCTATATTGTTCCAACAATTGTTCAGCTTTAACCTCTAAATTTTCATGATAACCTTTTAGATCTTGGTATAAGCTTAAATTATAGTCGTTCAACTCTTCAAAACTAGACTGAGTTATCAATGTTGGATTATAGATTACATATATTCCCACAGGGAATAATCCTATAGTCATATAGATTAATATTTCCGCTTGATACTTCCCTAGAAGGTAAGCACAGAAAATTATTAAACTAATTAACACCCATTTTCCTATTTTTTTCATATTCATAATCTTGGAAATTTTAATATTTCTTCTTCTTTCTTCTGGCTAATGATCTTTCCATAAACCATAGTCATCTCAATTTTAGAATGGGCTAATAATTCTTTCATTGTATATAAATCTATTCCATACGTTAAACCAATTGTAGCAAAAGTATGTCTGGATGTATGAAAGGTTATTCCCCTATGGTTGTTTAAATTCGCAATTTTTGCCCATTCTTTCAAATGAATATTAATTGCGTGACTTGTACTCGGTAAACCCCAAAATATTTTATTGCTTATAGGGTGTTTAGGTATTTGTTCAATGATCTTATAAACATCATCTAGAATTGGTATACTAACTAATTTTTGAGGAGTTTTCTTTGGTCGAAATACTAATTGACCGTTAATTATATTGTCATACGATATCACTCGAACATCTGAAATACGAAGTCCAGTAAAACATGAAAATAAATAAGCTAATCTAATCTGCTTATTTCCCCAATCTAATTTTGTTTCAGCTAATTTTCTTACTTCCTCAATTGTCAATCTATTTCTTTCAGTCACTAATTCCTTTACAGAAGTCCAAAATTCAAAAGGACTTTCATCAATTATTCTGCGAGTAACCAACTTATTATAATATTGTCTAAATACGGACATATGTGAACGGTAAATAATAATGCAGAGTTTTTGGCAATTAGTACTGCAGAGTTTTTGGCAAGAATTACTGCAGAGTATTCGGTAAGAATGAATACA
>NZ_SMBZ01000070.1 GCF_004342685.1 Sphingobacterium alimentarium | reverse complement strand
AATTGCTATAATAAAATTCTCTCGAACCATTTTTAGTTGTTACCTCCGATTATAACACCCGGTTTATTTACCAATGGAACTTTGGATAAATTCTCATCCACGATGCTCTCCGGAAGAAATATATATTTTTTGTCGTAAATTGTATTTCCAATATAATAGCTCAACCAATATTCGTTGGTCAAACCAAATACTTGCTCATCTATTGCTTCAATCTGAACAGCCTTATTAGGTTGGATATCTCCCAAAAAGTGGCGCAGAGTAGTCGTTTTCACTTCACGACCGTCTTTGATACCATATCCTTTAGACGACACCAGCACATTGGTGAGCAGTTCGTTTTTTTCATTCACCAAATATACTGTCCAGTTTTTGACTTCTGGCGTAGAGCTCTCCAATACTACTGCAATAGATATGTCCTCTACGATATTAACAGGCAAATCTTTTTTCATTCTTATTTCTTTTTCGTTGCAGTCTTCGTGCTACTTTTCTTTGCTGTTGTTTTTTTAGCCCCTGTCTTTTTAGAAGGAGATTTTGTAGTTTTTCCCGCCGTTTTTGATTTTGGTGCTTTCGGATCTTCTTCAGCCCATTTCAATACATCTGCATACGTGATGGCATTCACATCTGTTCCTTTCGGAATTTTCAGATTTTGCTTACCAAAACGTACAAAAGGTCCCCAACGTCCATTTTCTATTTGTGCCTCTGGATTTTCATCAAATACACGAATGATTTTTTCTATATCCTTTTGGCGTTTTTCTTTGATAATCTCAATCGCTTGTTCTTGCGTCACATCCAATGGATCCAATCCTTTTGGTAAAGAATAGAAAGCCGAATTGTGACGGATGTATGGTCCGAAGCGACCAATCGCTACGGTCATCTCCTTTTCTTCAAATTCACCCACTTTTTTCGGAAGCTTGAATAACTCCATAGCTTCTTCAAATGTAATCGTCTCAATCATCTGCCCTTTTCGTAGGGATGCAAATACAGGTTTCTCCTCATCATCTTGCGCTCCAATCTGAACCAAAGGGCCAAAACGGCCGACACGTACGCTCACAGGCTTTCCAGAAACTGGATCTACACCTAGCTCACGCTCATGTGAAGCACGCTCTGCATTTTCTAACGTATCTTCTACTTCATGATGGAATGGGCGATAGAAGTTTTCCAACATATCCGTCCACTCTTTGTTACCTTGGGCGATTTCATCAAATTCACGCTCTACTTTCGCTGTAAAATTAAAGTCAACGATACCTTTAAAGTGTTCGACTAAAAAGTCATTCACCAATACACCGATATCTGTAGGGAACATTTTGTTGCGCTCCACTCCTGTCATTTCGGTTTTTGTGACTTCTGCAACGCTGCCCGAAGACAAAGTCAAAACTTTATAGTCTCTCGGCTTACCGTCGCGATCTTCCTTCACGACATAACCACGATTTTGAATCGTAGAGATTGTCGGTGCATAAGTAGACGGGCGACCAATACCCAATTCTTCTAGTTTCTTAACCAAAGAAGCCTCTGTAAAACGAGCGGGAGGTCTAGAGAAACGCTCTGTCGCCGTCATTTCTGTCAAGTTCAATGACTGACCAACTTCCAGTGGCGGTAATAGCGTATTATCCGTATCATCATCTAATGTATTATCCTGATCGTCATCCAATGACTCCATATAAACTTTTAGGAAACCATCAAATTTCATGATCTCACCTGTCGCGGTCAGTTCTTCATTACGCGTTGATACAGCGATTTTTGCAACAGTTTTCTCAAATTCTGCTTCACTCATTTGTGAGGCAATAGCACGTTTCCAAATCAGCTCATACAAGCGCACCTCTGAAGGTTCTGCCGAGATGGAATGATTAGCAAAATATGTAGGACGAATAGCCTCGTGAGCCTCTTGTGCTCCGCTTGATTTCGTTTTATATTGACGTTTTTTGTGGTATTTTTCGCCGTAAGCTTTTAATATTTCATCTTGTGCACCTTGAATTGCCGTATCCGATAAATTCACGGAATCCGTACGCATATAGGTGATATGCCCTGCTTCGTATAAGCGTTGTGCCACCTGCATCGTACGCGCTACCGAATAGCCCAATTTTCTACTTGCCTCTTGTTGTAAGGTCGAAGTGGTAAAAGGTGCAGAAGGATTTCTTTTTGCAGGCTTTTTCTCCAGATTAGTTACGGAATATGCCGCCTCGATACAATCATTTAAGAACTTCTCTGCCTCATCTTTTTTCGCAAAACGCTGTGGCAATTCAGCTTTAAATGATTCTCTTGCCTTGCCAGTATTGAAAATAGCAACAATCTTAAATGACGCTTCTGCATTAAATTTATTAATATCACGCTCTCGCTCTACAATCAGACGAACAGCTACGGACTGCACACGTCCCGCTGAAAGTGATGGTTTTACTTTACGCCACAAAACAGGCGACAATTCAAAACCCACCAATCTGTCCAATACGCGGCGTGCTTGCTGCGCATTTACTAAATTATAATCTATCTTACGTGGTGATTCAATGGCTTTAAGAATCGCAGGTTTAGTAATCTCGTGAAAAACGATACGTTTTGTCTTGTCTTCTTTGAGACCTAAAGTATCGAATAAGTGCCAAGAAATAGCTTCTCCCTCGCGGTCCTCATCGGATGCTAACCATACTGTCTCTGCTTCTTTAGCTAATTTCTTTAACTCACTGACTACAGCCTTCTTATCCGAAGGAACCTCATACTTTTGTTTGAACTTATTTTCGGTATCAATTGCATCATCGGTTTTCACCAAATCACGAATATGCCCATAACTTGACTTCACTAAAAAGTCACTCCCAAGATAACCCTCTATCGTTTTTGCCTTTGCAGGCGACTCCACAATTAATAAATTTTTAGCCATTTAATATGTTAAGATTTGTGCAAATATTATTATTTCAAAATGGAATGACAATATTTTTTGTCAATAAACCAAAATATTCTCTTAAAAGAACCAGTGTCCACTGACGATATCCAATAAATAAAATACCGCAAATACTACAGAAGCGATACCATTGGTAGTCATAAATGCCCTATCCACACGGGACAAATCGGTAGGGCTGACTATCCGATGCTGGTAAATCAATAGAAATCCATAAAAAGCCACTCCTATATAATATAACAAACCTACAGGAATATAAAATACAGGTAATACGACTAATATAAAGGATAGCACATGAAGTACTTCAGAAATTTTCAATGCCTTGACACCTCCAAAATTCGCAGGAATGGAATTCAAGCCATTGGCTCTATCAAATTCTTCATCTTGAAGTGCGTAAATAATATCAAATCCACTCACCCAAGTCAATACTGCTAATCCGTAAAATATAGGAACAATACCAAACTGCCCAGTCACTACCATATAGGCGCCTACAGGAGCTAAACCTAACCCTAATCCGAGTACCAAATGGCATAATGGCGAGATGCGTTTCATATACGAATAAAACAACACAACAAATAAAGCCACCGGTGATAATGCCAGACACATGGGATTGATAAAATAAGTGGCAACTATAAACACCACACAATTAATTAGTGTAAAAGCAAGAGCTTGCTTAGGACTGATCCGGCCAGCAGGAATATCACGTACAGCTGTACGAGGATTCAAGGCGTCAATATCACGATCCAAATAGCGATTGAAAGCCATAGCCGCATTGCGCGCGGTGACCATACATACCAGCATAAGTCCGAGAAGAGACCATTTGAATTCAAAATTCATCGTACTTACAGCCAAGAAAAATCCTATAAAAGCAAAAGGTAATGCAAATATGCTATGTGCAAAAAGCACTAAAGACATATATTTTTTCATATTTCTTCTTGAATAATCGGCCGCTCAAATCCAGCATTAATATCATCAATAGTCTGTAAGATCGGTTCCAATCCTACCTTATCTTCGGCTGAAGTCAAAAAACGTTGAGGCACTTCCTCAAACCATTTTAACAGGGCTCTTTTGAATTTGGCCATATTCTGGTCGGATTTCACTGTGGATTGCTTATCCCCTTTTGTAAAAATGAGCATAAAGGGTAGACCGTTCTCCCCCAACCAACAACAAAAATCCAAATCTATCTTCTGCGGTTCTAATCGTGAATCAATAAGTACAAAAATACATTGCAGATTTGGGCGAGAAGTTAAATATCGACGAATAAATTTCCCCCAGTCTGCTCTATTTTTTTTGGAAGTCTGTGCATAGCCATAGCCCGGTAAATCGACCAAATACCAATTATCATTAATGATAAAATGGTTGATCAACTGTGTTTTTCCAGGGCGTTGAGAAGTTTTTGCCAAATTTTTACGCGAAGTCAAAGCATTGATCAATGAGGATTTACCTACATTAGAACGTCCAATGAAAGCGTATTCGGGCAAATAAGGATCAGGCAACTTATCGACCTGGGTATTGCTACAAACAAATTCTGCGGTTTTTACTAGCATACAGCAAAGGTAGAATTAATTTTAACAAATGTAAAAGCTACCGAACTTGCTTCGTGTATCCTTGTGATTTTTTATTAATTTAGTCCTCTTATTACATCAGTATGTTAGCGTTAAGAAATATTGTAAAGCAATACGCCAATCATCGTGCTTTAGATGATATCTCTATGGATATCCCCGAAGGCAAAATTTTTGGTTTATTAGGGCCTAATGGTGCGGGAAAAACATCATTGATTCGCATTATCAACCAGATTACGGCTCCAGACTCTGGCTCCATCTATTTTGACAACGAATTATTATCTCCCAAACATATTGAGCAAATCGGCTATCTTCCCGAAGAAAGGGGATTATACAAAAAAATGAAGGTTGGTGAGCAGATGATTTATCTGGCCCAACTCAAAGGCTTAAGTAAAACAGAAGCCAAAAATCGCTTGTTCTATTGGTTTGACAAATTGGATATTTCCACCTGGTGGGACAAAAAAATCGAAGATCTTAGTAAGGGTATGCAACAAAAGGTACAATTCATTGCTACAGTGCTGCACGAACCCAAACTCATTATTCTCGACGAACCCTTTTCCGGATTTGACCCTGTCAATGCCCAAATTATTCAAGAAGAGATTTTAGCACTCAATAAAAAAGGTGCTACAATTATATATTCTACCCACAGGATGGAAACTGTCGAAGAGCTGTGTGATAATATTGCCTTAATAGATAAGTCAAAAAAAGTGCTTGATGGCGCTGTTAAAGACATCAAGAAACAATATCAAAACCAAACCTACCACATACAATATAAAGGCAATCTACCGGTAGAGCTTGAAACAAACGTGCTGTACGAACTTTTAGCTTTCACGGCGCAAGAGGACATGCATACTATCAAAATCAAGATCCATCCCCAATACGCATTAAATGATGTGCTGACACAACTCATTCCGTATGTACACATTTATCAGGTGCAAGAAATAGTTCCGACTATCCATGATATTTTCATTGAAAAAGTAACCCAGACCAGCCATCTCCATGAACAAAATTAAATTAATCATACAAAGAGAATACCTTACTCGGGTTCGAAAAAAATCATTTTTACTCACCACATTTCTGGTTCCATTATTTTTCATCGGAATGTATGTAGGTGTGATTCTTCTCACCAAAAAAAGTTTTGATGAGACACATGCCTATGTCTATATCGTAGATGAAACACAAGAGGTGATGGAAAAATTAAATTCCTCCAAAAATGTAACCTACATTAAAGAGAATTTAGATTTGACGACGCAGATTAATTCTCGTGCAAAAGAGGATGACAAAATGAGTATCCTACATATTCCGAAGGATTTTTATGCTACAGAGAAAGTTGATTTTCTCTCGCATGAGAAGCCCAGTCTATCTATTGAAGCAGAGATAAAAGATACGTTAAATAGTATCATTAAGGACAAAAAATACGAAACTTACGGCATAACGAAGGATGTACGTCGGTCCATCAAGTCGAATGTTTCGATCCAATCGAAAGAAATTAAAGACGGAGGCACGACGGAAGAATCGAACACCGAGGTCGCCATGGCTATTTCATTAGCACTATCTATATTGGTCTACATCTCCCTCTTTTTGTATGGATCACAGGTGATGCGGGGAATTATCGAAGAAAAAAGCAGTAGAATCATTGAGGTAATTATTTCATCGGTCAAACCTTTTCAATTGATGATGGGTAAAATAGTGGGAATTGGACTTGTGGGTCTTACCCAGTTTGCCTTATGGATCATTGTATCTATATTTTTAATCACCGTCGTGGGCTCTTCACTTGTCTCACAAGAAGAGTTTACTTCGCACGTGATGGAAAGTCAAGGACAGAAAATGAATGCGTCTGAACCGATGTCTTTTAATGGCGAGACATTTTCAGAAGTATTTCAGCTGTTGCAAAGCGTTAATTTTACGGAAATCATTGTTTGTTTCTTTATTTTCTTCTTGGGTGGATACTTAATATATAGTGCCCTATTTGCAGCTGTAGGCTCCGCTGTAGACAGCGAGACAGAAGCCAGCCAATTTACAATGCCCATTACGATGCCTTTATTGCTGACTTATGCCCTTTCTTTCGGCGTGTTGATTAATAATCCACATGGCGCAGTGGCTACTTGGCTGAGCTTTATTCCTTTTACCTCCCCTATTGCGATGTTGGTTCGGATCCCTTTCGGCGTACCGACTTGGCAAATCGTCGTTTCGGCACTTTTACTTATAATCGGCTTTATTGTCACGACTTGGATAGCTGCGCGCATCTATCGGGTGGGCATTTTGATGTACGGCAAAAAAGCAAGTTACAAGGAACTTATAAAATGGTTTAAATACAAAAGTTAATTACATTCACCCATATAATATATTATGTCAAAACTTATCAACCTACGTACTTTTAAAGAATTTTTCGAATCCAGCACCGGTGGAGGTATATTACTATTTATCTGTGTAGTACTGGCATTAATAGTTGCTAACTCACCATTGGGAGATGGCCTAATCTCCTTATTATCTACACGCGTTGGTTTTGAGAATGAATCCATTCATTTAAATTATTCCATCAAGCAATGGATAGACGATGGACTTATGGCAATTTTCTTTCTCTTGGTAGGTTTAGAAATCAAACGCGAACTCGTAGAAGGTGAATTGGCTTCTCCAAAGAAAGCAGCTTTACCGATTATTGCGGCTATTGGTGGCGCTTTGGTACCTGCGGGTATTTATGCCCTCTTCAATTATGGCACTGAAACCCAACATGGCTGGGGTATTCCGATGGCAACTGATATCGCTTTTGCCTTAGCGGTGATTTCTATGCTAGACAAACGAGTTCCACCGAGCCTGAAAGTTTTCTTAGCAGCTTTAGCAATCGTTGATGACTTATTAGCCATTTTGGTGATTGCCCTATTCTACTCTTCCGAATTACATTATACTTATCTATTATATGCTGGAGGTATATTTGCCTTACAGATGGCCTTCAACAAGTTGGGTGTAAAAAATATACTAGCTTATGTCATTCCAGGAGTTTTTATGTGGTATTTTATCCATCACTCTGGAATCCATGCGACAATTGCCGGCGTATTGACAGCCATGACTTTGCCTACCACGCCTGACGCGCAGGAATCTCCTTTGGAAAAACTGGAGCATATGTTGGCCAAACCCGTGAATTTTATAATTATTCCTTTATTTGCATTCGTCAATACGGCCATTGTAATGAGTTATGACATGTTAGGTGGTCTTACTTCCAACATGGGATTAGGTATCATCATTGGGCTTATAGTGGGCAAGTCAGTCGGCATTTTATTCACTTGCTGGATTTGTGTCAAATCTGGTTTATCCGCTTTGCCAGAGGCTGCGGGCTGGAAGCATATATTTGGTGTAGGCCTTTTAGGAGGTATTGGTTTTACCATGTCTATATTTGTATCTATGCTATCTTTTTCGGATCCCTTATTTATTGAGGAAGCTAAATTGGCGATATTAACCGCTTCGATATTAGCAGGCTTGTTGGGATATTTCTATCTAAGCTCATTAAACAATAAGAAAGTGTAAAATACTATGCTAACATAGAATTATTACTACAATATAGAATAATACAATTAGTTGATTGGTGCGGATAAATTATTTTTTTTTATCTTTAAATATAAATTAACAGAATTTATAAAACCAAAATAAACTAATAGAAATGAGTAAATTAGAAGAAAAAATTTCAAATTATATCGCTGAATCAAAAAAATTAAAACTTGATTTGAGTGATGCGCTTATTACTGCGGTAGCAAAAAGTTTAGTTCCCTCTATCTACAATGCAGACGCTGAAACAATTGCAGCAACGGATAAAGCGGAGATAGATCGCTTGAAAACTAACTTTTTAATTAAAAAATTAGGGTTAGCGGACGATTCAAAATTGGATAAAGGGATCGAAGAAGTTATCGAACAAGTAGGCAAATCCAATAAAAATAAATATAGAGTAATTGTCTATGCTTTATTGGTAAAGAAGTTCAAAAAAGAGACTCTTTACAAATAGTAAGTCTATAAAATTCCACAAAGGGCACCTCATCGAGGAGGGCACTGAAAAAGTGCTCTTCAAAAATTTGAGTATCAAAAAAAAAAAAAAAAGCACATATTTAACCCATTGAGAATCTATTATTTGAAGAGTTGTTGCTAAATGCATTCAAATAAACAAAGGATAAGGGCTTATGAGTATAAAAATTCATAAGCCCTTTTTTAGTGGATAGTTTTTCAGTGCCCTCTCATCGAGGTGCCCTTTTTTATTTTGGCTGTAGCTAATCTCAACATGTATTCGTTCTATCGGTATAGAACTTACTAAAATACATTACAATGAATAAACATATTTATAAGTTATTTTTCATCTCACTATTTAGCACCTTCATGTTGTCTAGCTGCCTGAAAGATGACCTAAATAGTCCCAATGTGCCGCAAGCTGGATTTACGATGATTAATGTGCATTCTGCATCCGATTTTATTCTTCATAGAGCGGACAACAATTTGATTCAGACGATGAATAACCCTTTACGCTTTAAAGGAATAAATTTCGTATACCTGTATCCGGGAAATAGGAAAATTCAGACTTTTGATGCAGACAATAAAATTATCGTGGATAGCACTTATTCGATAAAAGATAGTCTATTGTATACTTCATTTGTGTATACAAAAGAGCTAAACAAAGTCGGACAGCGTATGATTGAAGACGCGCTGTTGCCAAATCTGGAAACGAATTCTGCTTTTCGATTCCTCAATCTTGCCCATGATAAAATCAATGTGGATATATTTATTGGAGATACTCAAGTGATAGACAACCGTGCATATGATGGCAATACATTTGTAGCCAATAATTACAAATTTACCTCGAATACATCGGGTAATAAACGCATCTCCATAAAAAATCAGGCCGGCCAAGTACTGGCTGAAAAAGAAGTCGACTTGAAAGTACGTATGCACTATTCTATAGTCCTCATTAAGAATACGACAAATAATGAATATGAAATTTTGGTTTAT
>NZ_SMBZ01000069.1 GCF_004342685.1 Sphingobacterium alimentarium | reverse complement strand
ATTGGGTGCACATCTGCCAGAATGTCTAGAAATAACCTCTGTTTTCAGAGGATATATTTTGGATATTTTTGGGTGCATATACTCCGGATTATACATTCATCTCGCTTACAGGGAAGGCAATCAAGAAAAGACATTATGCCTGCGCAAAGTAAGATATCGCGATGAAAAGGGCAGAATGTATGATTTTATTACCAATAACTTTGAAGTCAGCAGAGAGGAAGTCGCTTTTCTTTATAAGCTTCGTTGGAATATTGAGCTACTCTTCAAAAAATTAAAGCAAAATTTCCAGTTACATTACTTTTATTCAGAAACCGAAAACGGCATCAAAACACAGATTTGGAGTACCTTGATCGCCCAATTACTATTGCAGGTCTTAAGAGTGAGATCGGAAAGCAAAAAGGCATTCTCCACCATGGCCGCTCTTATTCGAATCCACCTTATCAGCTATCTAGAGCTATTTTGGATGGTGGAAAATAGCAGGAGAACCTATGTCAAAATCCACAAAAAGAAAAAACCTCCCGCTATACAAACCGAATTATTCTAAAATAGGGGGAGGTAGGTTTTTGTAAATTCAAAAATACATACTGATAAACAGTATGTTAGATTTTTATTGACTAAAAAAAATTTTACCCGTTTGGTAGTGAAATAATATATAATTTCACTTTTTTCTTATCCCGAACTCACGTTAAAATACCTACATACAGTTCTTCATTACCCCAAGTAATGTCAAAGCCAGAGTCATGCGAATAGAGTAAACCCTTCTTTAACTGTTGTTCATGCCCATACACATAGTCATCTTTAAAGACTTCTGTAGTTTGGTTTTAATGTAAAATTCAAAATCCATAAGCATATAGCTAGCATCACCTATGCACAAGATTTGCTCGAATAAATGTTTTGCTAAGTCATCCGAACTCTTAAGAATAGATTCTTTATTATCATAGACTATCTCAATATTTTTTATCATTATATTATTTAATTAAAGTTATTAACTTATTATAATCCAAGTATTTATGGTTCATTTTTCAAACTTAATGAAAATTCTTAAATCATCAAGATTTTCTAAAATTATTCCTGACTGCCTAGTCATACAATTCCCAATACTGATCATCAATAAATTGCAGAAAATTTTCAGAATCAAAGACTTCTTTTAAATCACCATCTTCATCTTTTATGTAGAAGGTGCCTTCCTTTTTCATAACACCTGAATAAGACATATTGGCTTGATAAGGCGCATTAAACAAATATATTTTCCTCTCTTCGATACATACTTTGTTTAGCACTGCATGAATAAAAAGAACTCTAGTTTTACGTTTTACTTCTTCTAAATCGTCAAGTAGATCTAAATAAAAGGACGGTTGCTCGAATTGATCTACTTTCAAATCATTCTTTAAAAACCATTTGGTTGGTATTAAATTAATTGTTTCGAATTTATTTGAAATCTTATCGATTCTGTTGCATAAGGTTTGTGATTGTTGTTGTTTCATAATTTTATTATTTTTTTTGACTTTAGGAAATTATCCCAATAATATTCAATGTTTTCTTTGCCAATAGGATTTTGTGAATGACACAAAACAATTGGAAGTCCGAAAGGTTCTTTTTTTCTCAAATAATGGGCTAACCATTTGCATGCATGATATCCAGATGGATATTCTTCGGCATATTCATTACAGCCAAGATCATGATCTAAGGAAATATGAGTGGGAATTTCATTGTTCTCTACGTAGGTTTTGAATTCCGAAAAAGAACGTACTACAACCCAATCTCTGCACAGATATTTTATTTGCTCTTTTTCAGGGAGGTATACTTTTACGTCATTCGGATTTCTAATGTCATCTAAAAAGATACCCTTTATGAAATAACTTCTTAACATAGTTTGTTGAATAACCCAAGACTTGAATTGATTTTCTTTTTCTTTTGAATTATCCCACCTCCGTCGATAATTTTCATAATAGTTTACAATTTCATTGATGATTATTTTGTATTGATTTTCTGTAAGATCCTGGGTCAATGAACGACTTAAATTGTATAATATCAATCTTTCTGTCTCACTGCTAGATTTAGCTTCCTGAATCAATTTATCCAAAATAGGCAAATAAATAGGATCCCGTGTTTTAAGTTTTAAATATCTCATTCGTCAAAGCTTTTTTATATTCCATTGTTATTCTATCACGTAAGGTACTTGGTGAAATCACGCTTACCGAAGCACCGGCAGAAAGGATCTCCATGATGAAGTCTTGCGTGACATAAATATGTATTTTGATTCTTACCTCATCGTCGTTTTCTTTAACTATTTCCTGAGTGTGATGAAGCGGCATGGTTTTTATGTATTGCCCTTGAAAACCTTTATAAGAGAGGACTATCTCTTCAACCTGATCATTCTTTGCGGGCAATATTATGCCAAAACAATGCTCAAATAATTGAAACGTATCTGCAAGATCAAGATTTGTCTTATATTTTTTGCCGATCGTCAGATGCTGTACACGGTCAATTCCAAAAACTCGTAAATCTTGTTTTTCTAAATCGTATCCCACGATGTACCAACGGTTATTAGACTCTTTAACAAATAATGGTTTCACACTACGTTGCTCTTCATAGCTTTCGTAGAATTTCTTATAACAAAAATGTATCGTTTGATCGTTTTTTATGGCTTTAAGTATAGCAGGAATATTTTCAGTTCCTAACGGTTTTCTTTTTTCAAAAATAATATGTTGTGATTGTTGCCCACTCAAATCCATCAACGTGAATATATCCAACGCCTCCCTATATCGCATACTTTCTTGGCTGGTATCATCTATGTAATATTGATTTTTTGTGCGATTATATTTAATGCTGATGCTCCATAGTTCTCGGATGTCTTTTATTTGTCGTTGAAATTGACGTTGACTAATGGATATATCTTCCCGTTCATATTCCGCATAATTCTCCAACATAGACAAGATTTCATCCCATGAATGTGGTCTAATGGATAGCTTGTTGATTATTAGTTTTTGACGTAGAAGTATTAGTCGATTAACCATAATTAATAATAATATAATGCAAGTATACAATTGTATTGCGACAAAATATGTCGCTGAAAAATATTTATAGTTTTTTTATTAAAACGACATCTTCTGTCGTATTCTTAAACTTTATTTGTAGCAAATACTTATTATTATGAATAATCATGAACTCGAGAATCCATACAGCGCTAAGATGAGAGACCTTAGCTTGGAGGTATGTTTGAAAATTAAGGATAAATTTGAGAATCAACATTCAGCCTACAATTTGTTTTGTCTTTTTTACGGATGTATACCGCAGATAGAAACGTGCTATAATCTAAATTGTAATCGCTTAATACAAAAACTAAGGGAATGTTATCAGGAGCAAATAATTACACAATATTACTGTCGTCAATATGATATCGAACGTGATGAATTGATTAAAACCAACTTTATCATTTTATTAACTCATGAAATCGCAATTCATCTAAATTACTTAGAGCAATATGTGCAAATTTTATATAGTTCAACACATATTCCTGAAGTGAGGAGAATATGGTCGAAAGTTCGTGAGATCCATTTTACCAAACCTGATTGTCAAAATTCAAAATAATATCATGATGCAAATAAATAATATTAATATTTTGGGAGTAGGTGTAGATGGTAAAGAAATTGTAAATCGACTAATTGCTGAGTATTTACTGACTGATGTATATTACCTGCATTATACGGAATTGGAAACCTCAGACGAGTTTTATATTCCATTTCCTGGAACAGTCAGTTACATCTATGGAAAAAAACATGATATCTATGAGGTAGACAAAATAGATCGTGCCAAGTTGAAAGAAATCTATAAGACATTTCATTCCGATACGATTATTATCCTGTCTTTGGCAGAGCCTATTTCACAATTCATATTAGAAGATTTGCTGGGTTCAACTTATAAGATCATTGTTCGATTTCCTTTTAAGTTTGAAAATACAGGTCATTATGAGCGTGCTAAAGATTTGTTAAAAAAGATTGAAAATAGACCCAATACTTGCATTATACATACTGATGTATATGCCGAAGCTGTCAAACCAGTATCCTTTTTTGGTATCAAGTATCAGTTGTATAGAGCGCAAGCAACATATGTGGCTACGTTGCTAGGTCATCTTCCAGCAGGAGATGAGCTTGTTAGTCTGCCACTAAACTATCTATGCCGCGATCGCGTCTCTTTTGTGATCGATCCTAATCATATAAATTTTGATAGGAAGACATTCGAGCAATCCATAAGTAGCTTATTAGGTCTTATCCTAGATGATACCTTTGAAACCTTGAAAATAGAAAGCTCAGCATGTAATAGGGACTATTTTCATTATATCAAACCTGAAAGTACATTGGGTCTATTATCTTTTAGTATGATTATGCTTTATTTTAAGAAAAAATTAAAGGTTGAGGCTAGCTATATGATATGGGGAAGCGAAGCTTACGATTTGAATGTATTACTGGATAATGGATACGAAATGTTCATACCCGAGCAGTTGCAGGTACTTTCAGAGGGTTATAATTATTTGAAGAGTAGATTAACGGATAGCAATTTCGAAAAAACAGTGGGTGATAGATTGCTCAGTTCAATGCGTCAATACATTGTAGAGATCAAGACAACTTATTTGAATAATGCATTTTTACAAGCTTTATCAATTGTTTAGTATTATTACATATTTATTTCATATTTTGGAAACACTAAATTATTAGCCATCATATATGAGCTTATTTTTAATCACCGTCAAGCAGCGCGTCGCTGCAAACAGAACAGTTTTGGAAAAAGGTATGACCATCGAAGTGTCAGCACATATGCCTTCAGATTTGTTTTCAAATGGAAGTATTCCCGTTCGAAATGCATTTATGAATAAATATGGCGTGGATCTTATGAAACTAGGTGGACCTGGTGCTATTTGGCAATATTTTGATATCAAGAAAATTGGATAAATTATGAATAACGAAGACCTAAATTACTACAACAGAATGATTGCTAACTTTCATGAATACATTCAAGACAGAGAACATGAAGGTGCAAAATCAATTATGAGTTTTATCGTTTCTACCCATGTGGACAATATCGTTGCTTTTGAAGCTACCAAAACCGATAGTTCAGAATCTCTATATCAACAGGATAAATTAAACGAAATTACATCCCTTTTACAGAGTGTCCAACAAAGCTATCCTTACTATTTTCCGGCATTGGATCTTCAGGATTTGGATGCGATTAAGGTGTATC
The DNA here is from genome assembly GCF_004342685.1 of Sphingobacterium alimentarium. Lineage (GTDB taxonomy): Bacteria > Bacteroidota > Bacteroidia > Sphingobacteriales > Sphingobacteriaceae > Sphingobacterium > Sphingobacterium alimentarium. The sequence continues at coordinate 4,432 of NZ_SMBZ01000069.1, read as the reverse complement.
ATCAAAAATATATGGATGAATTGTTAGAAGATGAAGATTTTGCTCGGGATATGGGTGTTGAACCTCGAAAAACAGTTTCTATCTATGATGACGACGATGATGATTATGAAATAGCTGAATATGATGAGGATGCTGAGTTGGATATGATGTTTCCCAATCGGGAAGATGATGATAATTGGGATGATTTTTAATTAAATTTATCGTATATAATTTACGGATTCCCGTATTGATTTATCCTCTAAAAAACGCTATTTTGTAAGGCAAATCGAAAGATTATTAACTCGATCATATTCAATTAAATGGCAGTTAAAAAACGCGAATTATATAGCTCATTATGGGCATCTTGTGACGAATTACGTGGCGGTATGGACGCCTCTCAATACAAAGATTATGTGCTCACGATATTGTTTGTGAAGTACATAGGATTTCTGATCAAAGAAGGAGAGATGTATTACCTAAAAATGGAATCAAGTTCGTGGAAATCGATTATACTGATTTTAACCATGATAAGAAACATCGAATTATGAGAGACAAGGTGAAAGATTTGGAGGTGGTTAGGAGGAAAGTCGAAAGTACCATGAAAGGAATTTAATAGAAATTAAATGTATATGTCTGAGATTAGTTCCGGAAAAAATAAAGCTGAAATTTTACCCATTGAACAGTTTTTAAAAATCAAAGATATTCGAATTCCCGAGTATCAAAGACCCTATAGATGGGAAGAAAAGAATGTTGCTCAGCTTATTAACGATATTTTTATTCATAAAGAGAAAAGCAGATATAGGTTAGGAACGGTAGTAATTCATCAAAATAATATTAAGGGTGAAAATAAATTGGTTCACGATATCGTTGATGGTCAACAACGATTCACGACCTTACGCATCCTTTTGTATGCTTTGTATAAAATTGTACATACAAATTCAGCTAATTTTGAAACCTACATTATTGATAAAGTTTCAGAATTAAAAAAGGAAATAGATACGATACCCATCTATTATACCAATAAAGAAAGTATCAAGCAGATTAGAAATAACTACCATACAGCTATTCGGCTACTCAATAAGTTTGACACCTTAGGTATTAAAGCATTTATTGAAAAATGCGAAGTTGTGGTTTTTTATATCGCTGATATTACAGAAGCATTTCAGTTTTTTGATTCGCAAAATGCTAGAGGCAAAGATCTGTATCCACACGACTTATTAAAAGCATTTCACTTACGCGCATTTGACAATAAGGAACAACAAAAGCAGGTAGAAATAGTTGACCAATGGGAACAATATGAGTCTAAAGATTTGGCCAATGTTTTTGCCATCTATCTATATCGGATAAAAGGATGGGCGGATCAGAATTCGTCAAGAAGGTTTACTAAAAAAGATATTGGTATGTTTAAAGGAATCAATATCTATTCGGACGATTTGTTTCCTTATATGCGTCCTATCCAAATAGCGCACACATTTGTCGATCACTATAATTCAAATTTCGAAAGAAATATCGATAAGCAAAAATTCGATTACCCGTTTCAGTTGGATAGCATTATGATTAATGGGTGTCGTTTTTTTGAATATACCGCCTACTATAAAAAAATAATTGAAGGGTTCAAAGAGCGCTATGAAGTCAGCGTATGGAATGATGAACTGTCGGCTACGCAAAAGATATTTTATTTAGCCTATCATAACTCAAAGAGTTATAGAGATGGGGAAAAATATTTATTATCCTTGTTTGAATGCTTGGTAATTTATTATTTAGATAAATTCGGATATGCTGAATTTGATTATTTTTTGGAGAAAGCCTTCGTATGGGTGTATTCGCTTCGATTTAAATATCAGCGTTTAGGATTTGATTCGGTGGATAATTTTGTAGTTGAAAATCCGAACATTAATTTATTTCATCAAATACGAAAATTCATTTCACCTGAGCAAATTATCAATATCGATATTACGCCAATATATCCCACTGAACAAATGGTGAAATCCTATTCGATAGTTGGGAATGACCGTATAGATTTTAGAATAGGTACCTTCTTTAAAAATAAAATGTACTATGCAAATTAACAATCCAGATTTAAACTCATTTACAATAAAAAGATTGTTTACAAATGGTGATGTTTATATTATCCCTGTTTATCAAAGAAATTACGAATGGGGTAAAGAGCAAATTGAGCAGTTGTTAATGGATATAAAGGATTATTTTTCAGAAGAAAGGGAAAAAAACTATTATATAGGAACATTAATCGTTGATAAACTCTCGAATAGACAAAATCAGTATGAAACTATTGACGGACAACAAAGATTGACTACACTTAATATCCTTTGTTGTGCGATGAAAGAATTGCAAATAGATATAACTGATGCGTTTAGCCAACCTATTATACGTTTTGAAAGCAGAAAGAATGCAGACGAAACAATTCGATATATCTATGAAAATGGAAGTAAAGAAGAACCAAAATTTTTGAAATACAATGTTGGGATTTTTGATGGTATAAAATATGCTGTCGAGATTTTAAAAAAGATTAAAAATGAACTTCAGTATGAATTTGAAGCATTCATTCGTTACTTTTTGGAGAAAGTTCATATTCTAAGAGTTCAAGTTCCAGAAGACACAGATATGAATCATTATTTCGAGATAATGAATTCAAGAGGGGAGCAACTTGAGAAACATGAGATTTTGAAAGCCAGATTGATGAAAGAGTTGAATGTGGCAGAAAATTCGTTTTATCTTAGGAAGCAATTGAATTATATCTGGGAAGCCTGTGCAGATATGTTTACTAACATTCAGTTACATTTTTCTAAAGAGTACAGAGGAAATCTTTTTGGAAAAAACTGGTATCATTTTACACCCAAAAATCAAGAAGAACTCTTTAATATTTCGTTTTTTAATGAGGGAAACGAATCAGAAGGCAAGAGAGATGCAATTATCTTTACTGAAATACTAGACGAACAAAAGAGTATTAATGACATCCTCCATGAAATGTATGATTCATTACTGATTAACGAATCAGAAGGAGAACAATTTCAGCCAATTATTAGTTTTGAGAATTTTCTTTTACACGTATTAAAGATACAGGAAACGGACTTAGATATTAATTTGGATGATAAACGATTGCTATTATTTTTCGATAAGGCTCTAGAATACAAAGTAGATAAGGTGTTGTTTGTTAAAACATTTGCTTATAATTTATTAAGAGTACGTTTTTTACTGGATCAGTACATCGTTAGAAGAAAATATACAAATGGAACAGACTATTGGAGTTTGCAGTGTATTAAATTTTATAAAAAGAACGACACAAGAGAAACAGATAGCTATAGCTATGTAAATACGTTTAGTGAAGATACCGACACAGAGCAACTCATAAAGATATTGTCAATGTTTCATGTTTCTACACCAACTCAAATATATAAATATTGGTTATTAGCAAGTCTATATTACCTAAATGAGAATATGATGTTTGATGATGAAAAAAATGATAAACCTATTCATATTTCTTCTATGCAGTATGCCGATTTTCTAGAGAATACTGCTAAATGTTTTATGCTATATAGATTCCTGACCATTGACAAACCTCAAGACTATAATGATATTATTTTTAACACAAAAAAATTACCAGAAATAGAGCCTTTTGAATTTGAGGATAAATTAAGTTATGGGAACATTGAAAATAATCTGGTTTTTAATTACACAGATTATCTACTTTGGAAAAATGATCCAGTAACCTTTAAGGAATATGAATTTAGCTTCCGAAGTTCGGTAGAGCATTATTATCCACAATATCCAATTACAGGTGAGTTTTTAGACACTACACTGAAGAAGGATAATAATAATATTCTAAATAGTAAAAGAGATTTACCATTAGATTTATTAAATTGTTATGGAAATTTATGTTTAATAAGCCATAACAATAATTCAAGATTAAGTAACCATATGCCTAAAGCAAAGAAAGATTATTATATACAAGCCAAAACTAAAGATAGTATAAAACAATTTGTTATGATGGATGAAGATAGGTTCCCAAGTTGGGGAGCTGATGAAATTTTTGAGCATCATAATCACATGATTCAATTGCTGAACGATAATTTATTTTAAAACCATGATTAACCCAATAGAACGCATTACCCCAAACCGTATTATTCAATTGTTTCAAGAACAGTTGGGATATACCTATTATGGTAATTGGGAAACGCGTGAACACAATAGCAACGTAGAACAGGTGATATTGAAAGAGAATCTTTTGCAACGTGGTTATTCCGAAACCTTAGCAAATAAAGCGGTGAAGGAGGTGTATGATGCAGCTAATACCAATGCAGGTTCTTTGTACGATCGTAACAAGACTATGTATTCCTTACTTGTATATTCCGGTGATGTGCACCCAGTCATTCCAGGCATATCCACCCAACATTGGGTTCGTATTTAGTGTTTAAGCATGACAAATTTACTTCTT
>NZ_SMBZ01000068.1 GCF_004342685.1 Sphingobacterium alimentarium | reverse complement strand
GCACTTGTTCTTGCCAATTATTCTGCACCATTCTTGCCAATTATTGTGTAGTCATATTTGCCAAAAATCGTGTAGTTTTATTTACCGATCACAACTTCAACCCGGAAACAAAAGCTAAAGAAAAAGTAGATGAATTAACACAAGTATTGACGCTTAGTGAAGAGCAACAAACAGCGATTTACACCATTGTGTTAGAAAAAGTAAATGCAAAACACGCTATAAAATCAGATACAACATTGGCTGCGGACGTAGCAAAACAGCAAATGAGTGAAATTAAAGCTGCCACACATCAAAAAATCGCAGAACAATTGACAGAGGATCAAAAAGTAATATTTGCAAAATATGTGGAAGAGAATGGTAAGAAAGAAGAAGAACAAGAAGGTCCACAAGAATAATTGATACAACAATTAAAATAAAAATCATTTCATAATTTATTGCAGTTTAGAAACTTAATCTTCATTAATTACCAAAAAAGGCGGAAATAATTTCCGCCTTTTGCTTTTTTGTATTTCTGTACTATGACTAAGATGTTTTCAATTTTTTCTGAATATCCTGCACATAAGTTTTGAATTTCTTGTCTGTTTCGATCAAGTCCTCTACCGTTTGGCAAGCGTAGATTACCGTGGAGTGATCTCTTCCACCGAAGAAGTTACCAATAGTTTTCAACGAAGATTTAGTATGGTTTTTGGCTAAATACATAGAGATTTGACGTGCTTGTACAATCTCGCGCTTACGTACTTTAGATTTTACCATTTCTACAGGTACTTCAAAATACTCACACACCAATTTTTGGATATACTCCATCGATATTTCTTTGTGTGTATTTTTAACAAAGTTTTTAAGCATAGACTTGGCCAAATTCAAGTCTATTTCTTTTTTATTCAGTGTTGACTGTGCCAATAAGGACACCATCGCGCCTTCTAGTTCACGTACACTGTTGTCTATCTGTGTTGCCACATATTCGACTACTGCTTCTGGCAATTCGATACCGTCAGAATACATTTTTTTCTTCAAGATAGCCATTCTCGTTTCCAAATCCGGTGCTTGGATATCCGCTGACAATCCCCATTTGAATCTACTTAAAAGACGCTCTTCCAGACCCGACAAGTCTTTAGGCGCTTTATCAGATGTCAAAATTATCTGTTTGCTGGATTGGTGTAAATGATTGAAGATATGAAAGAAAATATCTTGCGTTTTTTCCTTACCTGCGAAATTGTGTACATCATCCATAATGATAACATCCATTGCTTGGTAGAAATTCACAAAATCATTGATTGTATTATTTTTCAATGAATCGACGAATTGCTGACAGAATTTTTCACAAGAGACATAGATGACCAATTTATCGGGTAGATTTTTCTTGATCTCATTTCCAATAGCTTGCGCCAAGTGCGTTTTGCCCAGACCTACATCACCGTATAACATTAATGGATTAAAAGAAGTACCTCCAGGCTTATTTGCTACAGCAAATCCCGCAGATCTTGCCAATCTATTACACTCACCTTCCACGAAGTTTTCGAATGTGTAATTTTGGTTCAATTGCGGATCCACTTGCAATTTCTTAAGTCCAGGAATTACAAAAGGATTCTTTATGTTCTTATTTAATGCTACAGGGACAGGTATAGATTGTTTTTTACCTTCGGCACCATTTCCATTGGATGGCAGATTGGTCGTATAAGGTGTATTGGCCGAAGATTTCTCCACGACAATATTATACTCCAATCGACCTTGCTCACCTAAAAATTTCTTTACTGTCTTGCGTAATATACCTACGTAATGTTCTTCCAACCACTCATAAAAGAATAAACTAGGAACTTGAATAGTTAAAACGTTTTCCTCCAAACGAACTGCTTTCACAGGCTCGAACCATGTCTTATAACTTTGTGCTGGAATGTTGTCTTTAATTACTTGAAGACAGTTGTTCCATACACTTGTATACGTTTTTTCCATTCTTAAATTGTTAATAACTTGATAACCAATTATTGATAAAAAAATTGTTTATAACTTTCCCTTTCAACGAAGATGGCAAAAATTTCCGACCAAAAAAAGCGAATCTCCAAAAAAAATACACATCATTGATTAACAGTGTTTTAGGTATATTTTTTAGGGTTTTTCATGAAGTGACAAGATGTCAAATCAAACTTTTCCACACTATCATAATTAAGGCAAATTCAAGCAAACAACAAAGCATTTCGCAAGGTATTTCATTGTATCTGTGGAAAACTTTCTACATCCAATTTAAAGAAAATTTTCGACTTAAACCTAACAAAAAGAGCCACAAAAATTGTGGCTCTTTTGGAATATACTTTGTGGGATGAAATTAGCCCACTTGATTATGAGTAGTTTGTATAGTTGCCAATTTTTTACAAGCATCTTGAATTCCTTGTGCATCATAATTACAGATGCTCCATAATTCCGCTTGCTCGCCGTGCTCCACGATTTCATCTGGAATACCTAGACGAACCACTTGGGCACTATAATTATTATTGGCCATAAATTCGATTACTGCCGAACCGAAACCTCCTGGCAATACCCCGTCTTCTACCGTAATTATTTTAGAGAACTTTTTGAAAACTTCGTGTAACAAATCTTCATCTATCGGTTTCACATAACGTATATCATAATGTGCCGGATAGATCGCTTCGGTGTTGAGGTTAACAATCGCCTTGCTGACTTCATTACCGATATGACCAATACTTAATATCGCTACTTCTTCACCATCTACTAGTTTGCGTCCCTTGCCTACAGGCAAAGCTTTAAATTGTCGTTTCCAATCAGGCATAACACCATTTCCCCGCGGATAGCGAATGACAAAAGGCCCCATGTTTTCGAGCTGTGCCGTATACATCATGTTACGAAGTTCTTCTTCGTTCATCGGCGCCGCTATAGTCATATTAGGAATACAACGCATAAACGCAATATCATAGGCTCCATGGTGGGTAGGACCATCTGCTCCGACTAATCCTGCTCTATCCAGACAGAACACAACATTCAGGTTTTGTAATGCTACATCGTGGATGACCTGGTCGTATGCACGTTGCATAAAAGAAGAGTAGATATTACAAAATGGAACAATCCCTTGAGTCGCTAAGCCTGCACTAAATGTCACCGCATGCTGTTCGGCAATGCCGACATCAAATGCACGGTCAGGCATGGCTTTCATCATAATATTCATAGACGAACCACTCGGCATAGCTGGCGTGATACCCATGATTTGTGGATTGGACTCCGCCAATTCAACTAAAGTATGTCCAAATACATCTTGATACTTTGGGGGCTGTGGCTTGTCATATACTGTCTTTTTGATCTCTCCTGTGATTTTATCAAATAAGCCTGGCGCATGCCACTTCGTTTGATCTTTCTCAGCCAAGGCGTAGCCTTTACCTTTTACTGTTACCACATGTAAAAGTTTCGGGCCATTGATATGTTTAAGGTCTTCTAGTGTTTTTGCCAATTTGTTGACATCATGACCATCTACAGGACCGAAATATCTGAAATTTAAAGATTCGAAGAGATTTGCATTTTTAAGCAAAGTTCCTTTAATGCTTTGCTCTAGCTTTTTTGCCCATCCGTATGCGTTTGGACCATTTTTGGAAATTTTAGCTAAAACGGATACCAGCTCATCTCTAAACTTATTGTAGCTTTTGGATGTAGTAATGCTCGTTAAGTATTCTTTCAAAGCGCCTACATTCGGATCAATAGACATACAGTTGTCATTCAAGATTACCAAAAGATTGGATTTCTCAATTCCTGCATGATTCAAGGCTTCAAAAGCCATTCCTCCTGTCAAAGCACCATCACCAATTATCGCCACATGCTGTCTATCCGTCTCTCCTTTGTAAGCAGAAGCCACGGCCATACCTAATGCCGCGGAAATAGAGGTAGAGGAGTGCCCTACACCAAAAGCATCGTATTCGCTCTCGCTTCGCTTAGGAAAACCTGATAAACCACCTAAAAGTCTATTTGTGTGAAATTGGTCTCTACGTCCGGTAAGTATTTTGTGTCCGTAGGCTTGATGCCCAACATCAAATACAATCTGATCATAAGGTGTATTCAATGCATAATGCAGCGCGACTGTCAATTCTACGACACCTAAACTAGCCGCAAAATGACCGCCATGGACTGAAACTACATCTATAATGAATTGTCTGAGCTCCTTACAAACTTCTTCTAAATCCGATTCGGCAAGATTGCGCAAATCTGAGGGATATAGAATGTTCTTTAGTAGTGCTCCTGTTTCTATTTGCATACCTTAAAATAAGTTTCAAAACAAGCTACAAAGTAACAAATTTATTCGTTTAACTATACTATATATATACAAAAATGTAGTGCCAAAGTTTTAGATTTCAGTAAATATTATATAATATGTATTTTTGGATTCAGTTTTATGGAAACTACTAATTACGAAATAAAACTCGATCAGTTCGAGGGGCCATTTGACTTGTTGTTGTTCTTTATTGAGCGGGATGAGCTGAATATTCATGATATTCCTATTTCTAGAATTACGGATGATTTTTTGGATTATATCCAAAAGATGCAATCCCTTAATATCGAACTGGCTTCAGAATTTATTTTCGTAGCTTCTACCTTGATGCGCATCAAAGCTAAGATGTTGCTCCCACGTCCTGAATTGGACGAAAATGAGAATGAAGTAGATTTAAAAGAACAACTTGTGCAGAAACTGATTTTGTACAAGCAATTTAAAGATGTGTGTGAAGACCTGAAGGGTTTGGAAACAAATCGTGAAAAGCTTCATGAACGTGGGAATATAGCCTTCGATCTCAAACAAACTAAACGTCAAATTACGGAGGAAGAACTCGCTTCCTTTGATCTGTACAAATTGATGATGGTTTACGAGAAAATGATGTATCACTTTACACATCGGGTAGTCCTTGTAACACATACCGTAGTCAAATTTCCCTACACGATCGAAAAACAAAAGGATGCTATCTCGGCTTTATTGGATTTAAATGAAAAACTAGACTTCCAACTGCTGCTCAAAAATTCCGAAAACCGTGTCCAATTTGTTTTCAATTTCCTGGCTATTCTGGAAATGCTACAACAGAAACTTTTGGAAATCGAAGTTGGAATGGGCTATAATAATTTTGCTGTAGCGTCGAAAAATCCTGATAGTCCAGCATATGTCGAAGAAGAGGAGTAAAGTCGCTCTTTTCCCAAACTTATCCCCTTAGCTTTTCTAATTGACTTTTTAAATATTGAAATCTTTCTTGCGGTGTGATATTTTGAATTTGTCGCGTAGCTTTTATTCCGCTCGATAAAGCTTTTATAGAGATATTTTCAAATGATCCTATTAGCTTTTCGATGTCCTCCGTATTCCACACAGCATCGACAATACCCAATTGAATAGCATGATTTACATCAAAATAGTCTGTGTTAAGACATATTTGAAGTGCCTTTTTCTCAGGGACTACTTTGAGTAGTGAGGCCATCACTTGGAAAGGGAAAATGCCTAATTCCAATTCGGGCAATCTAAATTGTACCTCGGATTTGCAAAACACGTAAGTACATCCCAGAATAATCAAAAATCCTCCGGCAATTACATTTCCTTCTACCATAGCAATAGACGGTTTGTGAAGTGAATCAAACACTTCCCCTAAGGAAATATTCTTATCCTCAATATTTGGGTTGGGAATATCAAGCTCAGGATTTTTGAAGGTTTTGAGGTCCATCCCCGCACAGAAAACAGGCCCTTCGGCCTTGATCAGTACAACTTTAATATCATCATCCGCATTGGCTTGCTGAAAAGCATGATTTATTTCGTTGACCATAGTAGGGGTAAAGGCATTTCTTTTTTCCGATCTAGCCAACGTTAATATATACTGAAAACCCTTTTTCTCTGTCTTGATGTAATTGTACATACCTATTTACTAATCAACTGTAGAAAACTATGCTTTAATGTAGTGATTTCTTGTTCTGTAGACAAGTTAAATCTTTCTAAGAGCAGCTCAGTAGGAATATTTCCAACCAAATCATCTTTGGCAAAAGGACATCCCCCATACCCCATAAGCGCGCCTTCAAACTTACGGCAGCCCGCTTCATAAGCGGCATTTATCTTCTCAAGGGCTTCATCTGAACGACTGTGTAGATGAATACTTAATGCTAAATCTGCAAATTCCTTATCTATTTGGCTATACAAAGTATGGACACTTGCCGGAGTTGCTTCTCCCGTGGTATCGGCTATTGAAAATCTTTTCACTCCTATTCCTTTGAGCTTTTGCAACCATTCTAATACGAGATCTTCATTCCATATATCATCATAGGGATTTCCAAAAGCCATAGAAATATAGACCACAAGCTCCTGCCTGTGGTCCATATTATCCATAATAACTTTTACCGATTCAAATGACTCTTCGATTGTACTATTCGCATTTCTTAACTGGAAAGATTCTGATACAGAAAACGGATAGCCCAAGTAGTCTATCTGTCTATATTCTTTTGCGATAGTTGCACCTCGTACATTAGCAATAATTGCTAATAATTTGGTAGCGTCGATTTTTTCCAATCCACCAAATACTTCGGCCGTATCCATCATCTGAGGGACGGCCTTTGGGGATACAAAAGAGCCACAGTCAATATATTCAAAAAGTCCACTTGCTATCAGTGTATTGATATGATCAATTTTTTTGTGTGTAGGAATATATTCTTTTATTCCTTGGATAGCATCCCTTGGACAATCGATTACCTTGATATCGTGTGCATTAAACATCTTTTTTAATTTCACGTGAAATAACCATTTTTTGAATCGCACTCGTTCCTTCGCCTATAGTGCACAGCTTCGCATCTCTGAAGAACTTTTCCGCTGGATAGTCTTTAGTGAACCCATATCCCCCGTGTATCTGTACGGAATGGTTGGCTACTTCCACAGCCACCTCTGAAGCATACAATTTAGCCATTGCACCTTCTTTAGTCACCTTCTGATGATTATCCTTTAGATAGCCTGCTTTACGAATCAAAAGCTCAGAAGCCTCTATTTTGGTTGCCATATCGGCTATAGTAAATGAAACATCCTGAAAATCGTATATTTTTTGGTTGAATTGCTCACGTTCGTTAGCATATCGTAATGCACATTCATACGCCCCACGTGCTATACCCAATGATAGCGCAGCAATAGAAATCCTTCCTCCATCTAATAATTTCAATGCCTGTACAAATCCAGTACCTACTTCGCCCATCATCTGGTCCTTGTGTACGCGGCAGTTATCAAAAAATAAAAAAGCAGTTTCGGAAGCGCGCATACCCAGTTTATCCATTTTCTGTCCTGCAGTAAACCCTTTCGTTCCTTTTTCGATGATAAATGCACTCATGCCGTGTTTGTCACCTTTCTCACCTGTGCGAACCATCACCACAGCAACATCTCCACTTATCGCATGCGTAATGAAAGTTTTAGAACCATTGATAATCCAATAATCCCCATCTTTCACGGCTGTAGTCATCATACCGCCAGCATCAGATCCTGACCCTGTTTCGGTCAATCCCCATGCACCAATCCATTCTCCTGATGCCAATTTAGGGAGATATTTACGTTTTTGCTCTTCATTAGCGAAGGACAAAATATGATTTGTACATAAGGAATTATGGGCTGCTACTGACAATCCGATAGAGCCACATACTTTAGAAATTTCGTCTAATATGGTGATATATTCTTGATACCCCAGTCCTGCGCCACCATATTCTTCTGGCACCAATATTCCCATAAAACCATATTCGCCCATTTTATGAAATAAATCTATTGGAAAATGCTGACGTTCGTCCCAATCCATCACATGAGGTTTGATGTATGTGCGTGCAAATTCTCTCGCGCTTTCACGCACCATGGCCATTTGCTCCGTTTCCTTCACATTGTACATAATGATTTTTTACTTAAGTTTATATTTAGTTATCAACAATTTTTATAAATATCGTAAAAAACAAATTAAATTTTATCATATTTATAATATTAAAAACTTTTATAGACTTTATATTACTTTTTTGTCAATTACTAGGTATGCAACAGCTACTCGATATCCTTAAACAGAAGACTGAACAATTAAATTTAGGCGGTGGACTAAGTAAAATTCAAAAACACAAAGAAAAAGGTAAACTCACCGCTTGGGAACGCGTCAAATATCTGTTGGATGCGGATAGCAAGTATACAGAGATAGGCGTTTTTGCGGGAGATGGAATGTACAAGGAGCATGGCGGATGTCCGAATGGCGGAGTGGTGGTCGTATTGGGCTATGTGAAGCAGAAACTTTGTGTCATCGTATCGAATGATGCTACTGTCAAAGCAGGTGCTTGGTTTCCCATTTCTGGGAAAAAGAATTTGAGAGCGCAAGAAATTGCGATGGAAAATAAACTTCCCATTATCTATCTTGTAGATTCAGCAGGGGTGTATCTGCCTATGCAAGATGAAATATTTCCTGATAAGGAACATTTTGGAAGAATTTTTAGAAATAACGCCAAGATGTCGTCTATGGGTATTCCCCAGATAGCTGCTATAATGGGGTCTTGTGTTGCAGGAGGTGCTTATCTGCCTATTATGTCGGATTATGCCATGATCGTAGAAGGAACCGGTTCGGTGTTTTTGGCGGGCTCCTATTTGGTAAAATCCTCTATTGGAGAAGTCATCGACAATGAAGCATTAGGCGGAGCAGCTACTCATGCTGAAATATCAGGAGTAGTGGATAATAAATATCCCAATGATGAAAGCTGTCTGGATGCCATTAAAAATATAATTGACAAAATCGGCGATAACCAAAAAGCTGGATTTTCAAGGATCGAATCTATACAGCCCAAACTTCCTGCCGATAGTATTTACCAAAATCTTCCTCAAGATAGGCTCAAGCCTTATGATATGCTTAAAATCATGGAAGCAATTGTCGATGAAGGATCGTTGGAAGAGTACAAAAAGGATTATGGTAAAACCATATTATGCGCGCTGGCACGCATTGACGGCTGGGCAGTGGGGATTATCGCGAATCAGCGTGAAATCGTTAAAGCCAAAAAGCCTGGAGGAACCCAGGAAATGCAAATGGGTGGGGTGATTTATTCCGATTCTGCGGATAAGGCTGCTCGGTTTATTATGAATTGCAATCAGCAGAAAATTCCGTTGGTATTTTTTCAAGATGTAACCGGTTTTATGGTAGGTTCACGCTCGGAGCACGGTGGAATTATAAAGGATGGTGCTAAGATGGTGAATGCTATGGCAAATTCCGTAGTGCCTAAGTTTACTTTTATTGTCGGCAATAGCTATGGAGCGGGCAACTATGCTATGTGTGGGAAAGCATATGACCCGCGGTTAATCTATGCATGGCCTACTGCACAAATGGCAGTAATGAGTGGAGCTTCGGCGGGAAAAACTCTTCTACAGATTCAAGAATCCACACTTAAAGCTAAAGGTGTGTCACTTTCTGAAGAAGAAAAACAAACCTTACTCCAAGAAATCGAAGATAGATATAACGAACAGCTAAGTCCTTACTATGCGGCCGCCCGATTGTGGGTAGATGGGGTAATAAATCCAGCTGAAACGCGCAAAATCATTTCTATGGGTATCGAAGCCGCTAACCATAATACGGATATACCAAGATATAATGTGGGGGTTATACAGACTTAAGAAGAAACAAAACTAGATATTTTAATGTCATATTGAGCGAAGAAAAAGGGGCCGTATCAAAACATCAAAAGTTAGATACGGCTTTTTATTTTTTAATCGTCAGCTTCTTTCCTGAGTATTTCCTGAATTTGATATAT
>NZ_SMBZ01000067.1 GCF_004342685.1 Sphingobacterium alimentarium | reverse complement strand
TGTTTTCAAGTCCGTTCGGTTGCCAAACCTCTATAACTAACTATATTTCAAATATTTCAAAGAACAATTTCAAGTTTTAATGGGACAGTAATGATTTAATTTAAGACATCACTTTGTCTCTATATACCTTCAATTTATATCAAATATTGAATATCCAAGCTCAAAATGCCACTTATTGAGCATATAAATAGATTCATTTGCTAATATTCGAATACTATTTATTAACATTTCTTTTGCCTTAATAAACCACGATTTGATCTCAATACATAGTAATCATTAACTCAATACTAGGCAGTTCCTTAATAAAATCAATTAACTGACGATAAGAAAATGAATTTCCTGTTTTTAAACCTTAACTTTTTTCTCAATTCGGAACATATAACAATACGTTTCAAAAATTAAATTTTTGGGGATGAGAATAATAGGATTATTATTGAAACAGTTTTCGATTATAATTTGCAGTAATAAATAAAGCTGCAAACTTTCTCCAGAACCTCGATTTGATTCCAAATAAAATTATTGGACCCTGCCTGATTACTGAACTTAATATATTTATGTGTCTTTATTTTTATTAGTTAAGAAGTTTAGGTACATAGGGATCCATTAAGCCCAATTTAACATTTAATAACATATCCAATAAAACTAATTGTTGCGCTATATGTTCTATAAGTACAACAAAACTATAATACTATGGACTCATTAGATTTAAAAGGTAAATGGAATATTTTAAAAGGTAAAGTGAAGCAACAATATGCTGACTTAACTGATGATGATCTTATGTACGCTGAAGGTAAAGAAAACGAGCTGTACGGCAGACTGCAAGAAAAAACGGGCAAGACTCGTGAAGAAGTAGAAACTTGGCTAAGAGATCTCGACAGATAATATTCGTTCATAAAGACTAATCGAAAGATTGGTCTTTTTTTTATTACCAAATAGTAATTTCCTGCCAATTTAATAATAAAATATTCCTGATCATCAATACCAATTTAATAAGCGACACAAGTAATAATATGTCACTATAATTATCGATATATTGTTAAAAAAGGCAAATAAGGTAAGAAAACTACCTGAATAAAAACTTAAATATTCCCTTTAGAATTATGGAGGAAATGCGTGAATTAAGTCCACTCCGTATGCACACGGGAAGTATCAAATTTGATAGACTTGGATGCTCTTCGGCACAATTCGTAAGGAAGAATAATTGTTCTTTTTTCATCCATACGGGTTTGTGCAATGATCCTGAATAAAACTTCTTCCCGGATACTGTATAAGGTAAATAAAGCATGCTCCTCGAGATAACAGTGCTCACAGCTTAGCATATTTACTTGATGCGCTTCGCAATAGTCAAAAGCAGATTCCAAATCTAGATATTCGTTCATTATTAATTTCTCTACAGTAATAATGAGAACAACACCACCCCTTAATGGTTGAAGAGATGCAAGATAAATTTTGTCTGTGTAGCGCTCCGGCTACACGTTATTTCCGCCCTCAAGTTGTAAACTGTATTTATAAATGTCGAAAATTTCCCGGCTTATTTCCATATCATTGTGATAATACTTTAAATAGTACCGAACTGTATCGCCACTGTTATCAGTGTATAAGATGGCTTTGACTATACTATATTCTTTGAGCTGATATAATTGAGTGATATGACCTGGGTCATCATGATTCGTTGTCTTCATAAAAAAATTGTAAGTGTAAAAAGAGAGGGTTAAAGAAAAGACATTGTTCTGATGTCGCGCTAAGATGATTCTCTAAATTTCATCCTAGTGGTCACTATTAAAACGAATAAATACAAGAAATATTGCAAAAAAAACAAAAAAGTCTACCTTAAAGGTAGACTTCACTTTTATGGTTGTAATAATTTTCGTTTTATTTGGCTTTACTATTCAGGTTGGTATCCGCTATACCAGTCAATTTTTCATCACAGGCCCTTTCTTCTTCCAATGTCTCCAACAATAACTTAAGGGCATCTTTATGACCCAACACTTTTGCAAAAGCCGCTAATGTACCATATGTAGCAATCTCATAATGCTCGACCTTCTGTGCTGCAGCGATAATGCCTGCATCTCTAACCACCCCTGGTTCCGTTTCTTCCATGATCCCTTCGCCTTCTTCAAGCAAGCCTTCCATGGCATCACATTTTTCGGCTTCCGCCTTCTGGCCAATAGATTTGAAAGCTTCCTCCAGGCGCGTGATATGTGTTTTTGTTTCTTCCAGATGTGACTTGATAGCATCTTTTAGTGCTGCAGAAGTCGCATTCTTTTCCATCTTAGGCAATGCTTTGGATAGAGCCTTTTCTGCCCAATAGATATCTTTTAATCCATCTTCGAATAACTCTTGCAGATCTTTAGCTGCATCTTCTTTTGCTTTAATTTTTTTATCAGTTGCCATTGTAGTATGTTTTTGGTATACTAATAGAACCTCAAAATTTCATTTTTGTTTTTTAATCTGAAAACCATTGAAAAATAATCTTATCATTCAGCCTTTTAGGTTCATGACATACTTTATTGCACATCCTTTAGCCATTTGACTATGCCTCTGTATATTTTTTCGGCTGTCTGCTGATGAAATTTATCTTGTAGTATCCGCTGCTCATCCTCCTCATTACTTAAAAAAGCAATTTCCACCAAACTGTTGGTGTATTCTGTAGGCGAATTGAGCAAGAAATTGAAGTTACCGATAAGACCGAATTCACTAAGACCTAGATCGATCATTTCCTCTAAAATATTTTTAGAAACAGTGCGCGATCCATTATGATGATAATAAGTGCTCACTCCTTTGATCTCGGGCCTCGAGGAAGCATTCAGATGCAAGCTAATCAGTAAATCGGGATCCACAGCTCTGAGTTTCAAGACACGATCTGTCGTGGCTACGTCCACATCTTCCGTGCGTGTTAAATACACATTTTTAACCCCTTTGCGGTGTAGGTAGGCTTCTAGCGCTTTCGCGAATTTTAAATTATAGGTTTTCTCTTCCGTGCCATTGGGGCTCACCGCTCCCTTTGCTGCACCACCATGACCAGGATCAATAGCGATGAAAAGATGCTTGATACCTTTCTTAGCTGGCGCGTGCTTTACGACGATGCGTAAGGAGTTCTTGACGTAGGCAATGCTATATCCCCAATTTTGCTGGCCTTCCAATTCGATATGAATGCGCAGCACATCTTTCTCCACTTGTTCGCGGTACACATTTTTAACGATCTTCGTCTGAGTCAATTGAGTAATCCACGTCGTATTGGTTGATACACCGAATACGTCGACGACAATTTTGTTAGGCGCTGGAGATTGAAAACTACGGTAAGGAAGGCGTTCTGGCAAGCTGACCGTCAGCACATCGGACCTATCATTGGCCGACAGATGCCAGGAAGCACTCAAAAAAGTTGATTCTCGTAGGGTATCAGCGGCATGGGTTGAAGATCTTACAAAACGTTTGGGAATGAATGCCTCCCAGTTTTGGGACAACTTCACCTTATACCGATTCTCTAGGGAATCCATTACTAGCACACGTATTGCCGTATCAATAAATCCCATTTTGTCTGCACCCAAACGCACCATTCCGTCCGAATATTCTAAATAGGGTAAGTCACCCGTAGTCCTACCTACCCTAACTTGTTGGCCATAAGCTGATAGCGTCACAATCCATAAGATAGTTAACGCGTAAAATAATTGCAAAAGACGGTTTTTCATAGATTCTAATGTGTAAGGTTATGTATGTAATAAGGTTGTATGTAGGTTAGCACTCAAGCCTATAAATCTAATGTTGGTATAAACCAATTATATAGTGATTTTTATGGGCCTTAATCCAATCTCCTTCGTCCTAGTTTTATAAATAAAAGCAAACTATATAATGGAGTATAGATTATTTGACACATATTTATATTTCCCATTTTTTAAAACTACATTCTCGATAAACTGAAAGTAATTCAAAGTAATTAATTCAAATTTATTGCAACAAAAATTATTTCATTGAAATTACCTTCACCTACTAAAATATTGAGGGAATAGTGGATTAGATAATTATTATTAATTGCTAATTCCGCGGTTAGGTTAAATTATATAAAATACGAAAACTTTTAGAGTATAAAGAAAAAAAGCGCAAACGACAAAAAATTCAGCCTAAACTGCAAAATTTACCACAATCCAATGCGTGAACGACAAATGTAGTTGATTTAATGTCGTTGAGGTGCCAAATATTGTTGTTTACGATTTTTTTAGGTTTATACATGATGATTTTGCTAGTGTTGTATTTATAAACTAAGCACCTACTAAATAACTAAATATGAAACGAAATAGCAAAGATTATCAATTAGCTCTAAATCACTTTTTAAAGTATTGGGCAAAGTTTACAATTATTCAACCTTACCATGCAGAGTGGTTATCAAAATATGCTAAATATGCGTCTTATAAACGAGGGGCCTGTATATATGATTTCAGTTGGGAAGAAGAAAAAATCATTTATGTAAGCCAAGGGATTCTCGGACGCGTAAATTATTACCTTGATCCTAAAACCTTAAAAGACAAACGGTCAATTCTATCCATAGGGCTACCTCATATGGCTTTGATGACAACTTATCATCTTTATTCACATAATCAAGCAAAAAGCAACATTACAGCCTTACGAAAAAGCCACGTTCTAGCAATAAGTTATAATAGAATTAAAAATTTTATGCGTGATGATCGAAGTTTAGACAGTATTGTGGGGGCATGGATGAACAAGAAAAAACATCAATTAGCAAGATTAAGAGAATTAAATTCGTGTCTGGATCCTCAACAATCCTACCTTAAATTTCGAAAAAACATGCCTGAATTAGTTGCCTCTCTAAGTCAGGTTGAACAGCAAGACCTACTTGGCATATCTAGAAGTTCCATTCGCAGAGCAATATACTTTGACTTAACTGGTAAAAAAATTAGATAATAGTATCCGTACGGATGCAAAATTCCAAAATTGATGTTCTGAAATTTGAATGATGCGAGGATATGAATAAAGGAAAACATTTTGAATCTATTAAAAAACAACCCTATTTGATTTTCGGAATTACGATTCTATTACTTTTACTTTGGGTTCCAACTAGCATTCATAAATTAATCGATTTTGAATCGTTTAAAAATGACATATATAGACACCCAATTAGTTTATCTCTTTCCAAATTAATCATATACAGTTTACCCATTATAGAATTACTGACAGCATTCCTAATTGTAACACCAAAATACCGTCTTTTTGGATTTATAGCATCTACTTTTCTGATGACAGTTTTTACCCTATACATTGCATCGGCTCTGCTTAATGTTTGGGATAGACTGCCATGTGGTTGCGGATTAATTATAGCACATTTAAATTGGCAAGAACACCTTTGGTTCAACATAGTATTTTTAATCTTAAGCATTACAGCTTGGTATTTACAAATTATAGTCACCACAAAGAGTGGTTCTTAACCCATTCTTTTATAAAAACTTAATATATTCTAATCATATAATTAAAGCTTACCCTAAATTCAAGGTTAATTTAGGCAAGGGCATCACCAGCCAAATGGTTTTCCGATTATCTTAACGTATTCTTTCAGGCATCGTACAAAAAAATGAAAGCTACTAGATAACAAAATATGGACTAACTAATAAGCTAGTCCAATAAATTAAATTTATAAACCATGTAAATCATTTACTATGAAAAATTTAAAAAATAATGCAATGGCTTTGGTAGCCTTAGCTATTGCAGGAACATAGGTGACGTTGATGTCTTTTAAACAGACACAGACTGAGGTATCCCTTCATTGGTTTGAGGTAGATGCAAATGGAAATATTTCGCAAATTAGCACAGGAAGTCCTACAAGTAGCTGTCCAAATATTCCGCCTGCACAATACTGTGAAGTCGCTTTCGAGACAGAGATTCCTCCGGTAACGAACATGGAGGAAACAGAACTTGAAAGTGGTACACAGCCTGTTGCGGATATAAGGTACAAATTACCATAACATTGAAATGAAATTAGTGTTCCCAGGGCGCCCATCAATCTCTTGACGGGCGCTTATTTATCTAAGATTTTGATTTAGTCCACTTGTTTCTATCACGACATCAGGGATTGGTAACACATATCGCCGATCATTTGCTTCAAGAAAATATAACTGATCATCGATATTTCTACTCAGCGTTATTGGATTAAGCCCTTCTCGATTTATTCTTTTTAAATCAGACCAACGAATTCCCCGCATTAACAATTCTTTTCTTCTTTCCATCCAGATACGGGAAAGAAGGGAGCCCCAAGATGATTCACTAATAATAATTGATGTCCCTTTCATGTAACGATGTTTTAAAAAATGAACTAGACAGTTTTTAGCTTCTTCTAATTTATTCTCGCGGGCCAAGCATTCAGCTTTTATCAACATTACTTCAGCAGATGTTATCCCTCCAAAAGCTATCGCAGAATTATTGTAAGTGCCTTTAAAATTCAAATTACCATTTCTAAGAGTAAAAAATGCTCTTTTACGAATATCATTTTCTTCATAAAGATTATAAAGAGAAGATGAAATATTAATATTGCTTCCCAGAATAATTGGTGCATAATTTACTGTCGAATGAAAGATAACTTCTTTGTTAAAACGCTCAAAAGGGAGAGCTGCATCTGCAGTTATATCATTATAATCTAGTAAGTGTGAATGATACAGGAGGCAAGAATCAGCATACAATAGTGAATTCTTATAATCCCCCATCATTAGATAACTTTTGGATAGTAATGCAAAAACAGCCGCTTTTGAAGGATGAGTCTTGTGCTCTTGCATACTGCTATGTAATGTCGATGCAAGATATAAATCACTTATTATTGATTCGTAAGATTCAGACAAAGTACTTCTAGAAATTTTCTCCTCCAGATCCGTGCTAAGCCGTATAACTATTCCCAACTCCGAAGTGGCATCTGCATCATATGCCTTGCAAAATAGATTTACGAGCTGATAGTGCCCCCAAGCTCTAAAAAAAAGTGCCTGAGCCTTCAGTGAATTATATTGTTTCTCATTGGTGCCATCTTTCCCAACACCTTCCAGAATTTCAAGGGCTAAGTTGGCATAATATATTTGCTGATATGAAAAGGACCAATTCTCAGATCCTTTTGTATCCACATAAATTTTAGAATTCCATAGATATGCATTTTTTTCCCATGGAGACAAAGATGCAAATGTATTGCTAGGCACCTCGTAGTCATCAGAAGATATGTCCGGCAGATTTGGTGTTCGACCTTCATTCATCACGGATGAGTTTTCTAGGATAGCCGCAGCATCTGATATTGTTGTCGGAATAACAATCTTTTTATCCGATTTAATATCCAAAAATTCCTCCCCACAAGAATATAAGTTAAGCACTATTAAACCCATAGAAACTTTAGCTATATTGCACATACTATTCAAATATGACATATTCATATATTTTAATTTTAATAATTAATTTTTAAACCTATTGAGCCTGTCGTCGGTGGGAGATAATAGGCCGATGGATAATCCGGATCAATATTGAAATGGGATTTCTTCCATAATAAACCAAGGTTATTAGCGAATGCATATAATTGGAGTTTAAGAACTTTACTACTTGTATGCCGAAGTTTGCAATCATACTGTAATCGTACATCCTGAATCCTAATATGATCTCCTGGTTCCACCAAAACCTCAGACTGCAGATATACTACATCTCTATTAGCTATCACGCTCATAGGAACAGATGGTACATTAGTAAACAACTCATCACCCGGAGCTTGCCATCTATTCTCATAATCTAGGTGTTGACCAGTATTGTTCTGCATTAGCGTATTGTAACTAATTGATTTCCTTCTATAAAAATATTTGCTTTTAAATGCAATATTTATGCTTAGGGTGCAACCCTTCCACGTTAGATTATTACGAAATGCACCATATAAAATAGGAACCGTACTACCATGCTCTATTAAATCATCAATTTGCAGTCCATTAATAAATCTCGTATATTCTTTAGTCAATATCTCTCCTTCCCGAACTAGCGGATCGCCAGTATTTGATTCTAGTCCCGCCCAAGGAAGACTATATATATTATCCAACGACTTATCAATAATTGCTCTATTGCTAAGTCCATGTGTATAACTAGTTGCTGATGAATTATCTGCCGTAGCAATCTCGGTGACTCGATTCCTACTATGGGATATATTTGCACTTGAAGACCATTTGACCTGACGACCTAATGGTCTTACCTCTAAATTAATATCAGCCCCCGAACATTCAAGATCTGCATAGTTAACTTTAAAATTGCCTAGTCCACCGCTATAAAACAGCGTTGGATCGATCAATTTATTAGCAATCAAATCACTACTTTTCTTCCAATATACATCTAGTGTACCAATCAGTTTATTCCCGAATAGTCCAACATCAGCTCCAATGTTTAGCATTGACGTTCGCTCCCAACGAAGATTTCTATTACCGGGAGAACGCACAATTGCCATAGGTAGACTTGTCTCTGAATTTTGGGAATAAGTAACAGTAGGATATGCGGTTACTGTTTTATCAATATTACCACTTACACCATATGTAGTTCGTAACTTCATTTGGCTAATCCAATTTAGATTAAAAAATTTCTCATTATGCATAAGCCAAGAAATTCCGCTAGACCATAAAGGCACACCTTTCTGATTGGTACGAACACCAAATAGATTTGATGCATCCCACCGGAGACTTCCTGTTGCAATATATTTCCTAGCATAGGTGTAAGACCCATTTGCATAGTATGATAGAAATCTATCGATCGTAGAACCTAATGCATTCGTAGGAAAAGGAATTCGTGCACTACCATTTGGGCGTATAGGGTAAAGTACATTATAATTTAATTGCTGGTTTGTCGTAAGCACATCATCCGAATATCCGTAATAACTATAAGCAGATGATTCACCATTGATTTGTCTGATCTCCCCCCCTGCTAAAACCATGACATTATGATTACCCCAACTTTCCTCAAAATTCATCTGTAACCGGCCCGAGTGGCTATACACTCTAGAATTTGACAACTCTAAAATATCACCCACCGGGAATTCTGATTTTCCAGTGGACTGAGTGAACCGGTTCACTTGATGTCTTACTTGATAGCTTCTATGGTCTAATAAGTTTCTTCCTTCTGTGCCATAGTTGTGATACTGATATAAGAACTGTAAAGCAAGACTTTTCATTACTTTATAGTCCAGTGTAGAGTTGATACGTATATCATTAGCATTGTCTCTCTTATTTTTCAATTCGATTTCATCCAATGGCCGATATGCCCAATCAAGCCCTTGATCTGCCGCTGCGCCTACAAAGCGGGGACGAAAATCTCTTACGAATGAAGCGTGACTCCCATCGCTATTAAAGAGTGTATAATACGGTAAGAGGAAAGATTGGCTTCTAATATCAAAACTATTATTATAAACACTTGAGGTCACAAAATTGATATTTGAACTTAAATATATGCGGGGAGAAAGCGAGAAACTATTGGACGCATTTAGTGTTAATCTATCCGAAGCGTCACCTATATTCACATCTTTATTTCTGTCATATCCTACAGATAGCCTATAATTTGTATTTTGTGTTCGCCCTGCGAAATCAATACCGTGGCGTTGTATAGAACCATTACGGTAGAGCAAATGACTCGCATCTTTCCTTATATCATTTCCTGCTAACAGGGCCAATTGAGCATCAGCCTGATTCTGGGTAATCTCATTATTTCTAAGCTGGATCAAAGTTTCTATTGAAGGACTCAATACAGGCATTCCTAAATTGTTTTCCCGTGCCTGATATATTCCTTTATCGAACCAATTTCTCTCTAGGTCTATGAAATCCTTAGAGCTAATAAATGCTTGATTATAAAATAAATCCGGTTTCGATAGTAATGAAAAATTTGAATAAAAACTCATAGAACTACCTTCCTTTTTACCTAATTTTTTGGTTGTTATTACAATAACACCATTGGCAGCTTTGGCACCCCAAATCGAGGCAGCAGCAGCATCTTTTAAAAATGTTATAGATTGGACATCATTTGGATTAATATTATTAATATCACCACCGTAAGGAAAATTATCTAAAATGATTAAGGGTTCCATGCTTGCTGCGATAGTACTGGCTCCACGCAAGCGCAGATCAAGACGATGATCAGAAGCATTTGTGCCACCACTATTGCGTTTGTCGAACTGTAAACCTGGGACAGTTGACTCGAGCCGAGAGATGATGTCTGAACTGACTGTACGCTCCAGCAACTCCTCATTTACATGAGAAAAACTCCCCGTAGCACGTTCCTTAGGAAGCGTATAATATCCTGTAGAAACTTCAACATCCATTATAACATTAATCTTAGGTATTAGAAAGAATATTTCATTTCGTGAATTATTATTAAAATAGTGCTTTTTCGTTTCGTACGACAGATGTCTGAATAACAATGTGTCTGCTATGCCCTGCCATATTAATTCGAAAGAACCGTCTGATTTTGAGAGGGTAGAATTTCCTGTTGCCATGAAAGAAACATTAACCCCAGCCAAAGGCTGACCGCTATCTTTATCCCTTACTGTACCTTTGATTGGAACCTGTGCCACGCTTTGATTCAAAAAGCACATTAAGCACAATATGATGTAATATATTGGTTCACTAGTGTCCCATTAAAATCGGGACGTTTTAAAAATTAAACAAATTTGGCCCATTAAGGCTAGCTCGTTCTTTGTCATTTTGAAATTTAGTT
>NZ_SMBZ01000066.1 GCF_004342685.1 Sphingobacterium alimentarium | reverse complement strand
ATCATCCATAAACCACAAGAACCTGAAGGACCTGTACCCACAAAACTATAAACGAATTATCGCTTAATCAAACATGTAGTTTATAGGGCGGATACGCCGAGCCATTGTTAGCAAGGAGCGCAGCGGATTGCTAACAATGGCTCGGCGCTTGGCGCACGTGCTGGCGCAATTGCGCCAAGCGCGTGTTAGAGGACAGTCCCGTAGGGCTGGACTCCGTCAAGCGCCGGCTACGTTGAGCGGGAAGCCCGAAGGGATTTCCGCTCAACATCTGTTTTAACGAAACGAATATACGGAAAATTTCGCTTAACCAACCCTATATACGTGTTTCGTTATTTGACTTTTCTTTCTACATAAGATATTGATATATTTGTATTTAAAAAATAAAACCGCACAAATAGCGAAACAAAATATTATAAAATACTATTTCCCTGATATGAATAGCGAAATCATACTTGAAACCTTCGAAAATACTATAAAAAAGATAATTCTTTGATACTAGTTGCCTATAGGAATGGAGAAATATTAGAAACAATAGAAATTTCATTAAAGGATTATAGAATATTACAAAGTCGTGGTAGGAATAACAAAGAAACAAAAGAACATGATAAAATAATTTCAATTGTAAATGAAAATATAGATAAAATCAAATATATTAAAGCATCATAAATATAGCCCCTTTTGGGGCTTATTTTTTATTCCGTAATTAGGTGGTATGTAAAAATCTTCACCAGATGTTAATTTTAAAGTTCAATTTATGAAAGAATATTATAGACTATCAAAAAATAATAAACAAGAAATTGCAGAAAATTTAATTGATATTCTCGTTAAAAATGTTCCTCCTACAAAAGACACAAGAATATTTATTGGAAAATGGATTTTGACTGATCGAAGTGAAAAATTTAAAGCTTATTACGATGTTTGGGAATTAGTTCTAGCAAATTATTACCCAGAAAGCAGACCTATATTATTTAGAGCTATTTCACGGAAATCAAAAAGCGAATATATAGCAAGCTTTACTGGATCAGCTTACACAGCAGAAAAGTTTTCCAATGATAATGGGTATTGGATTGTGTGTGATACTAAAGATACCTTGATGCCCGAAGAACCAAAACATAGAAAGGGAAATTACCGTAACACTTTTTATCCATTAAGTGAAGTTTTACAAAAAGCCAAAAATAATGGTGGATGGGGATTTTCAGATAGATTATTAAGGAATTATAGCGGGGAAAATGAATACATAATGAAGATAGATTTTTCAGTAATGCAACTATTAAAATTCATTAAATAATTATTATCAAAAATATTATTTCTTTATAAAATCTAGACTTGATGTTTGGAGGTATCAGATATTAAAATGACAGTCATGTATATAATTGTTATTACTCCTGTACCCAATGCCAATAGCGTGAAAAAATACAAATCCTAAGGCTATATAATCATTTTATTTTAGATATTTTTTTAAACATGAGCTTCAATGTTGTATCTACTGCTTTTAATAAATCCAAATATTGCCCTATAAAAACACGGAAATGATTTATTGTAGATGCGTCAATTACTTGAAATTTTTCTGCTCTATTTACATGAGCAGTTAATTGATTTATATTATTTCCAATTTTTCCCAGATGAATATTTAACTCTTTCAAATCATTTGTATACTCTAGTCTATTTGAAATCATAACTTCTTTTAATGCTAATTTTTTCAAATAATCTGTGGTTGAAAGCTTATCTATATTAGCATATTTTTTTATCAACTCCTTTTCTTCTGGAGTAACTCTGATATAAATTCTCTGCGAAGCGGTATTGTCTTTTCCTCTAGCCATAATGAAAATAATAAGTTCCGAATTATTTGTACCAACCTCAGTTGGTAAGAGTTTTTGTACGCACAAAAACACATCTTGCAAATAAAGAAAAAAGAAGCCATAGGTAGGCTATGATTTGTTTTTTTCTATTCAGATTATATCAAGATTTAGCATAGAGTTTAAGCCACGTAAAAGGGCGTTTAAATGAACTAAAAAGTAACAAAGTATCAAAGTAGCAATGTATCAAAGTAACAATGTAACAAAGTAACAATGTAACAAAGTATCAAAGTAACAAAGTAGCAAAGTAGCAAAGTATCAAAGTATCCTACTTAAGGTTTCATAACTTTATGATATGGAAAAAGACAAATTTTTAAAAGCATTATTCGACAAAATAGCAGCTATGAAAAAACGTTCTGCAGGAATTTTGGGCGATGCCAAAATAAGCGGAAAGTTGCATTATTACTTTGATCCAATAAGATGTAATGCAAATGAAATTATTAAACTTGAAAACGGGATAGAAACAATAGTTAAAAAATAATCCCTCCCTCCTTTGTAGCGTATCGGCTTTGGCCGATGACATTCGTTGAATGGTGGTTGAGGAGAAAAAAGTATACTTGTATTTAAAGTGATAGCATTATGAATACAAAAAATTTAAAAAAGTCAACATCATTACCTCTGGATAGGGAGTTGTACAACTACATCGAGAAATTGGCCAAAAAGGAGAACAGGAGCGTAAACAATTTTATAGAAACAGTGCTTGCTGATGCTACAAATTTATACGAGCCTAATAAGGAAACAAAGAAAGCTATTGAAGATTTGCAGTCCGAGCACCCAAATTTAAAGCGATACAGCGCCGCTAAGGACTTATTTAATGATCTACTAAGTAATTTAATGAGTGTATACATTAAGTGCTTCTGGCAGCTTTAAAATGGTTTTTAAAGCATTTTATGAACTGTCCTAGAGAAGAGATTAAAAAAAACTATTTATCGTCGTAGTGACCATAAGCCGAAAGAACAAGTACAGTTATGCCTTCTTCTTCGATCAGATAAATTAAACGATGCTTATCGGTGATTTTACGTGACCATTGATTCACCCGATTTTCTCCTAATGGTTTGGGATGACCTGTGCCAAATGTAGGGTGCTCTTCCAATTCCTTCAGCAGCTTACTTAATTTCTTATACGCTTGAGGTTCTGATTTTTTAAGTTTTAAAATATCCTTAATGGATACTGGCGTATAATTAATCTTGTACATCAGCGCCTATACGATCTAAAAAATCATCCAAACTTTCCCCATCGTGCATCGCATAACGTTGACCTTGATTCGCCTGTGCTAAAGACTGATCTATTTTAGCCAAGAAATCAGATTTACTAAGCACAGTATCATCAGCTGTAACAGGCACAATGCGGTAAGCTTTATTTTTCTTGCGTTGAACAAGGATCTCCTCACCTTTATCCGCACGGTCAAAGTAGCTTGCTTGATTCTCTCGAAACTCTCTGGAAGTAATAACTAACATAATTTTAATATTTGTGTACCAAAATAGTACACAAATATACATTTTTTCCTAAAAGAAAGCAACCGAAGGGCGATAGCGCATGCCCCAAGGGATGCAAGCCACAAATGCGCAGGGGGCAAAAAAATAAAGAAAAAAAACATAACTAATTGATATAAAAACTTTATTGCATTAATATGACAAACTATTCGCGCGCAACTTTTATTTTTTTAGAAATTTCGTTTCTCGTTCATTTTCAAATCTCCAAAGCTGTCAAAAAGTCACACTTAAAAGTCAAAAATCGAAGATTTTTACCCTAAATAATCTACAAACGTTTTTTTAATTATTTTAATATATTTAATTATTTTGCGACCCCTGTAGCGGCTGTAAATCAAGAAGTTACAATCGTAAAAAACAGTTTTTATAAGCTAAAAAACAGTTTTTATAAGCTAAAAAACAGTTTTTATAAGCTAAAAAACAGTTTTTATAAGCTAAAAAACATGTTAAAAAAACAATATTTTAAATAAATCTGTTTTTTTGTTTACCTTTGATTTGGGCAAATTCTAACGAAATGGAACTTTTAACAATTCAAGAAGCAGAAGCATTAGGAGAAAAGAATTATAAGCAACATAATGCTATAACCTCAGGTCGATATGATTTTACTTCCTGTCAATTGGATATTCTCTTTATGATTCTTTCTTCGCTAGAAGAAGATAAACTAACGTATACAATCCGAGCAAAAGATATAGAGTTACTTACTGGTAGAGAATGGAATTATCAGCAACTTAGAAAATCAACTGAAGATATTGGGTCAAGAATGTTTGAGATTGAGACGGATGAATATTATGAGCAAATTTGGCTTTTCCAGAAAGTGAAATATTTAAAAGGTTATGGAGCTTTTGAGGTCATGATTTCAGAACCAGCAAAACCGCTGTTCTTTGAACTTAAGAATAACTTTACCCATTTTCAATTAAAGTCTGTTTTGGGTTGTACATCAAGCTATGCAAAACGCCTATATATGTTAGCTTGCCAATGGCGTACTGTTGGAAAATTTCCAAAACCTATACCGATTATAGAACTTAAACAAATGCTTGGCTTGGTCGACAAAAAGGGTAATGAAAAATATACGCAAATAGGACAGTTCAAAGAATTTGTTTTAGACATTGCTAAGAAACAGATAAACGAACTAACAGATATTAGTTTCGATTATGAATTGTATAAACGTGGACGATCTTTCGAATTCATTCAGATCTATGTAAGTACACATAAAGAAAAGCCTAAGCAACTAGAAATCGACTTTAATAAATCAGTTCTTGAACAAAAGAATATTCGTACCATTATGGCTTATGGTATTAGTGAAGAGTATGCAGAATTAATTGTCAAAGATGGTTTCGATGAATTTATAAAATTTGTTGAAAAAGTGAATGATAGAGCAAGAAAAGGTGAAATTAACGTTGAAAATGCCGCTGCTTACATCATTGGAACATATCAGAAAAAAGGAGTTATACCTAAAAACTAGGTGTGTTATTTAATCATAAGAATTATTAGTTTGTTTGTAAATTAATGGTTTAGCCTTTATAATCAATCATAAAATTGTATATTTGAATATTCAAATATATACATATCTAAATATTTAAATATGCCTAAAATCATATTAATAACTCATCAAAAGGGAGGTGTTGGAAAAAGCACACTGGCTTTTAATATGGCATCCATACTAAAAGACTCTGTAAACACAGCTATAATAGATTTAGATTTGCAAGGCTCATTATATAAATCTCGTAATTCTTCTTCAGTACCAATATATCCCCCAAATAAATTAGAGGATATAAATAATATGGATTATGACTTTATCTTTATAGACACACCTCCATATTTAATATCTGATCTTCCCATGTTATGTAGGATAGCTAATGTTATAGTTATACCTACAAAAACAGGACTATATGATTTATTGGCTATTGAAGATACTATTGAGATAGTTAAAAGTGCAAAGAAGGAAAAAGATACGCTCATTGTGTTCAATATGGTTAAGCCTAATACCACATTAACCAATGAAATGAATGAGGCTTTAGAAAGATTTAACGTTAGTGTATCGAATACTTTTATTTCTGATTTAGTTGCTTTCACACGTTCAGCAATAAACGATGGTATAGAAGAAAACACAAAAGCACAGAATCAAATTATAGAGTTAACAAAAGAAGTTTTATCAAAAATATCATAGATAAAAATCAAATATTATGAGTGGGAAAAATAGTTTAGGAAATTTCGCTAAAAAAATTGCTGAGGATAATGTATCTAGTCCATTACAAGAAAAAAAAGGGAAAGTAATCAAACCCGTAGAAACCAAATTTTTGATTAGTATAGAAGAAGAAGATTTATATCAATTAAAAAGAATTGCATTAGATCAAAAGACTAATGTTAGGAATCTTATTAGAACAGCAATTAAAGAAAAATACATTAATAAGTAATATAGACAGTTAACAAAATAAAAAAACATATCTAAATATTCTTATATATAAATATTTAGATATGTAAATATTCATTAACTTTAAACACGGTATACTTAGATACTTTTGTAATAAGAGATTTATTCTTGAAAATACAAACGAGGGTTTATTGAGACTGCCATTATTTCGTTTTACAGATTTTTAATTTAATTAAGTGTATTGATTTTTAGCTATATACGTTTTCTAATTGATGGTTTAACGTAATACGAATATAGGATGGATTGGCAAAACTTTTTGTATATTGGTTTCGCATAACCAGATGTTGTAGGCAATGCGCTCACGACACGCCAAAAAAATGAAGCAATTATACAAGCCATAAAAAACAACTATATTTGAATCTAAAATAAACAAAGTTATGACAGTAAAACATTAAAATTATCAGCATTCGTTATTGCAATGACATTATTAACTTCTTGTTCGCACAGAATGGTGGGAACTTGGACAGTACAACGATACGAAACCACAACACCAGGACAACAAGGCGTGGCATTAAGCAACATTGGAACTATGCAGTTTCACGGAAACGGAAGTGGCGAAAAAAATCTAAACTATTCCGTTCTTGGCATCCAAAGAGATGATAAACTTCCATTTAAATGGACTTGGAACGACGGAAAGTATATTTCCATAGAAAGTAATGGTTCTGATTTTTCTAAAACGTGGATTATTATGACCAACAAAAAGAAATATCAAAAATGGAAATCAACTGATGGTACAAACAATGTGCAAATTATTGAACTTAAAAAATAACTCAAATGAAAAATATCTCAACTCGTCAAATTATTGACATCGTTTTATTGATTTTACTACTCATTTTCATTGGTCAAAATCTTGAAAGTGTAAAGGTAAAATTTATTGCATTTGGCTTTGAAATGCCCTTAGTCATTCTCATAGCCATCGTATTTTTCATTGGATATTACACCGCAAAAGCATTTAACAAAAACAAATAAAATAAACAATAGTATGGCATTAAAAGAACAGCTACAAAAATTAGCAACCGAAAAAAACACACCTTGTGTAACCATTTCTTTAAACACACATCGTGCACATCCAGACAATGCAAAAGATGAAGTACTTTTAAAAAATCTTCTAAAAGAAGCAGAAGATAGAGTAATTGCAGAATTTGGAAAACGACCAGTAGCTTCACTTTTAGAAAAATTAGAAAATGTTTCCGCAGAAATCGATGTAAATTATAACTTAGATAGTTTACACCTATTTCTATCAAACGATACAAAAGAAATTGTAAAATCAAGCTGGAAAACTAACAACGAAGGAGTACATATTTCTGACAGCTTTGCGGTTCGTCCCATCATCAAATCATTCAACAGAAGCGAAAGCTATTTAGTAATGTTGCTTTCTCAAAGTGGTGTACAATTGTACGAAGCTTTGAATGATGAAATTATTGCCGAAGTTAGAAATGATGATTTTCCGTTTTCAGAAAACCGTCATTACAATACACATTCCGACAAAGGAAGCGACCCGAAACATTTAGACGATTTGGTGCGAGAATTTTTAAACAAAGTAGATAAAGCTTTGGTAAAAGTTCACAATGAAACTGACTTAAATTGTGTAGTTATTTGCACGGAAGACAATTACAGCAGACTACAACAAGTGGCAGACAAGCCATCGGTATATCTTGGTTACGCAGCCATTGATTATAACAACACCGCTACACATCAAATAGTAAAACAATCGTGGGAAACCATTCAAGGTTTGCAACAGCAACGCAGAACAAATGCCATTGAAGAAATGAAAGAAGCAGTTGCACAAGGTAAAGTGCTTACGGATTTACAAGAAATTTATCAAGCATCTATTGACGGACGTGGCGAACTTTTGATTGTTCACCAAGACTTTTCGCAAGCTGTATTGATGAAAGACGAAAGAACTTTTGACATTATAGACGATGCAACATCGCCTAACGCAATAGACGATATTACTAGCAACATAGCTTGGGAAGTAATTTCTAAAAAAGGTAAAGTGTTTTTCACAACACAAGATGAATTAAAAGACCTTGGAAAGATAGTGCTGAAAACAAGATACTAAAATAGCACTGCCTACAACATAGTATTTGCAAAAGGCGGGGTTAAGTGATAGTTGAAAGATTTGTTGCATTTAGTCGCAAATACTTTTTCCGTTAGGACAAGCGATGATTTATGCGGTACAAAACGGCTACAAAAAGAATGTTATAAAAGTAAACGACATCGGTTATTTAGTTGACAAAGCATCAAAATAGGGAAGGAATTATCTTAATTGAGCTATTGGCTTATATATGAGACTACCTATCAAAGGCGCTACATTGCAAAGGACACAAAGGCGAGGTTTGTTGTTTTTAGGTTGATACGTTGATCTTTTCTAAAAGCTTATATGGGTTATATGTCTAAATTCCCTTTATTTCAAAGAAAAAAGTAGACTTTGCGTTATAGACATCGAGATATTATTTAAGTATTATTCTTACATTCTTAAAATCTCACAATATGGTGGTTTTATGAGATAATAGGGCATTCCTGGTTTATTGACGCATTAAGTTTATGGATCAGTGTTCTGAGTACTTTTTGATTTTCTTAAAAACTCGTCTCTTTAAATAAAATTTCATAAATTTATTATACATGAGTTTATGCGAAAAAATATGAAGATAGGATATGCTAGAGTTTCGACTAAAGATCAGAACTTAGATTTGCAACTTGAAGCCCTTCAAAAGGAAGGTTGTGAGAAGATCTTTGAGGAAAAAATTTCAGGTTCGACAAAGAATCGACCTGAACTGGATAAGATGATCGAACATTTTAGACCAGGCGATGAACTTTATGTTTGGCGCCTTGATCGATTGGGGCGAAGTCTGAAGCATATCATTGATTTAGTATTGGCGCTAAGCGAAAAAGGTATTATCATAAAGGGGCTGACCGACGGGGTTGATACCAGTACTATCAATGGAAGGTTGTTTCTGAATCTTATGGCTTCATTAGCGGAATATGAAAGAGAGTTAATTCATGAACGAACGAAAGCCGGTCTACAATCAGCGAGAGCTCGCGGTAGGCTAGGAGGTAGGCCCAAAGGATATAGCAAAGAAACCATTTCTAAATTATTACTTATGCGTTCAGTATACCAAGATGTCAAAAAGAGTCCGGAGGAAATATATACAGCACTTAATTTGACACGTGCTACTTTTTACCGCTATGCAAAGATTTTAAATACGCATACAGATGAGGAAATAAAGAAAATGACTGTAGGTAAATAATTTGCTTATCTTCAGTCTATTTTAACATTTTTAATTGGTCCGAAATACAGGGAAGTCTACCAAAATGGTAAGGCTACAGAAAGACCTATAAATTAAATATAAGTTATGCATACAAAAGAAATAGAAGCTGTCTCAGCTTTACAGCCTTTTGAAAGATGACACTTTATAAGACAGTGTCAAAAAGCAGGCCTCCACCTGCTCGAATATCTTCTAACCTAAAAATGAAAACTCCATAAAGATAGGTATCCAGTAACCGGTTCCGTTCAACGGGCTTTCATCTCGAGCCCTACGGGCAAGACGAAAGCTTAGTTATTATAGCCAGTTTTCTCCTACAAAAATGTTACTTCACCAGTATCCATATCGTAAACAGCTCCAACAATTTTGATTTGTCCACTGTCTTCCATTTCTTTTAAAATTGGACTATTTTGTCTGATTTGTTCGATGGTATTTTTTACATTACTCTCACATACTTGATGCACGAACTCTGGATTACCTGATGTACGGTCGCCTTCGTAAGTAACTTTCTCAACTGCTGGACGAATTTTAGATAACATCGCAGTGATGTTGCCCAACTTTACGTCATCAATGGCAGATTTTACTGCCCCACAATGTTCGTGTCCAAGTACAAGAATAACTTTTGCACCTGCTACTTTGCAACCAAATTCCATACTTCCAAGTAAGTCTTCGTTTACAAAATTACCTGCAACTCTGCCAACGAAAATATCACCGATTCCCCTATCGAAAACATCTTCTACTGGAACTCTACTGTCCAAACAAGATAGAACAACTGCTTTTGGAAATTGTCCGTTCGCACTTTTTCTTACTTGAGATGAATGATCTCTTGCTGTAAGGTCATTTTTGATGAATCGTTCGTTTCCTGCTTTGAATGTTTGAATAATTTCATCTGGTGTTAAAGCGTCTCTTTGTTCTTTGGTTAGCACTTCTTGTACCAATGCTTTGGCTTGATTCACTGCTGATTCATTTGCCGAGGTCTCACTCGGTTTTGGGTTGTTACAAGCTGTTAAAAAAGCGAGAGCAAGCCCTGGAATGATTAAAAACTTTTTTGTCATTATGTTTATTGTTTAATTTTGCCTACTTTGTAAAACGGTGTTCGGCTTTTCCGCTTTTTTTAAAAGTTTACGAATGTTATTAGATTCAATTGGTTTCTTGACACACTGTTAGTTGTTTGATTCATTACGCCAATTTCTGTTCGTACAGTTTTGGAAAACCTATACCCAACACCACCATAGAATCGATTGCGGTCTAAAAAGGTTTGCTCTGTATTCACGAAAATTTCATTGTAAATAGAGAGATAAACAGTCTTGTCCTGCATTTGTTTGTGATTCAAGGCAATGTTTGTAGACAAGAAGTATCTTAACCGAAGTCTAAAATCGTCTTCAAAAAATCGTTGTTCAAAACGATAGCGGTGTTGTAATGAAATTCGACCAAAACTCTGTCTGGTGATGAACTGTTGATAAATTCTGTGCTCATTGAAGTTAGCCTTATTCTCAGTACCTGCAATGTAGGGTTCGCTATAAATAAAACCGTAACCAAGATGAATGTTGTTATTATTTTCTGTTAGGTTGTAGCCGATACCTGTTCTTAAAAGTAATTGTTCAGTGTCCCCAATAAAGTTGAAGTTTCGGTACTGTACTTCGTGATGCCAGTTCCAACGATTGTTTATTTTTTTGTCGCCAAAATAGATTAACCAGTTACCAAAGTCGCTTTGTTGAGCCATTAAGGTCAATGGGAAAAAGGCTAATAGTGTTAAAGTTCTCTTCATTCTGTGTCTGTTTTAAAATTGGCTATAATGGCTCGGCGACTTGGCGAAGTAGCGAAGCTGTATCGAAGATACAAAAGCGGAGCTATTTAGCCAAGTCGCTTGTTGTAAGCAGTCCGCGCAGCGGCGGCTTACGGCAAGCGACGTAAGTCGCCGAGCCGTATCCGGCCTATCAAGTACATATTTAAATAACGTTTTTTAGGTTCTACATTTGCTTGCATGAATTTATCAATAAGTAAACGCGAGCGGATGCTT
>NZ_SMBZ01000065.1 GCF_004342685.1 Sphingobacterium alimentarium | reverse complement strand
ACAGTTAGCCTAAGATCAAGGCGGAGTAACTTGGGATGATATTTGTACTGTTCTTTTCATTGAGTGGTGCAAAAGTACAATTTATAGTTATTGTAGACAATTTAACACCAAAAAAAACTAAAAAAAATTGTTTCACAACACAGAATCTTTTCTTTGGTCGCAGTCTGGAAAAAAAAAGTCAGTGGTAAATACAACAAATGGGATAATGAATATCCCACGCAAAAAACTCGCAACCTGTTTGGTAAAATGTGAAGAAAGGGAATTGTGAAGTGGTGCATTTTGGCAAAGTGGTTGCATCCGCTTTAAACCGCAAAAATGCGTTTCCGACCGAAGCGAGGAATTGCATTTTTGCCCGCCGACTTAGGCTTTTAGGCAACTTTTATCGGGTGGGTGCGGAAATCTTTCAGGTTGTGAAAAAATCCTTTGTATTCGGTCATTCCCCTGCGGAACAAGTTCCATAGCAAAGAACACCCCATTTGTGTTAATGATGAATTGATAAACAAATCCTGGTGTTCCAATGCTTCTGCAAGTGAGCAACTTGGCGTGTTGTCTTCCTGTTCGGATTGCTTCAGTAATTCGCCAAATTCATCGGTAACAAATGGCAGGCTTGCCACCGTTTGGTATTTCTCTGAATTGGGTTGCTTTATCTCTCCGATAGTAGATAGTAGCACTTGTCCAATATCTCGGCTGTTGCCAAAGTCCAGCCAATATTTTGGCTCGTCTTGGTAGTGTCTGCGGTAGCTTATTTCTTTAAGAATTTCAGCAACGCCAAACCTCGACTGTACATTGTCCACACACGTAATGGTAATGATTGCCTTTGCTTTTTCGGGCGGTCTTTCAAAATTGTCCTTTTCAAATTTTACCGTTTCGGCTTTCCAATTTGTACCTGCCCAACGGTTGCAACGATTGATTAAAGCAACGGATTTGTACAATCCTGTTTCACTTTCTGCAAATCGTTGTCTGCCTAAATTGGCACTCGTGATAACATCATCATCCCAAAGGCGGACTTGCAACCCTGCGTGTTCCAATGCTATCAAACTTTCGTTTATTTCCATTAAAGCGGTCAATACTTTTGAGCCTGTGCCACCTGCTCCGATAAGGTTTATCGAAATCGGGTTTGTCGGATTGAGCAGATAATTGTCTGTAAAATGGATTGCTGTTTTTGCTGTGTTCATCACAATAGATTTTTAAGGGTTTTGTTGTTCTTTTTCAATACTTCTTTTGGAAAGGGTTTATCCGTACCAATAAGGTCTTTCCATAGACTTACGATGTTCTTTTTTGTCAAATTTGCACTCAATGAATGACTGAAATAGGAATTGAAAAAATAATGTTCCCACGCTTGCATAAATTCCTCAACCGAAGCAGAATTTTTAATATCAATACTTACCGTACCCATACATACATTGCCCTTTTCGTAGATATTGAAGAAAGGTGCGTAATACAATGGCGTTTTCTCGGTGGGTCTTCTATCATTTGCCAAAGCAAATACGGTAAGACTGTTTTTGTTCGCTAACCAAAGCATTGGCGGTACTTGTGCCATTCCGTTGGGTATGCCCAAACTTTCCACAAAATACAGTTTCCGTTGCTGTGCTTTGGTGTACCAAAGCACAGTACCTTTTTCAGCATTCGGATTGATATGCAGAATATTGGTCGGCAAAATTCCTTTTGGCTTTAAAAAAGCTGCGTTCTTTTCTTCATCGGTCTTTAAAGCTTTTGCCAATACATTGGCTTCTTTTACCGTCAATGGGTGGGCATTGATAGGCGTTCCGTTGCTATCCATATCAAAATGCTCCACATACACATCGGTTTCCGTTCCTTTGGTTTCATAGAAAACCAAAGCGGATTTTGGATAGTACATACTGCCAAAATGGTTTGTTATATCTGTTGTTGTGTTCATTTTTCTATCGTTTTGTATTCGTATAATAATCCACTCAAATCATTCAATAAATCAAACAAACGGTTCTCAAAATCAAGGTCGGTTGTTGGTATTTCGCTTCCGTCAAACCGCTTGGAAATAGTTGGTTCTTCCATTGCTCCGTACTCGTTAAATTCATTGTTGATGGTATCTGAAAGGTTTTCGTATAACCAACCTTTAGTGTCTGCAATAAATGAAATGTATTTTTCCATTCCGATTATTTCATTTTCGTAATCATCATTATAAAGGTCTTTTTCGGGCAATGTGGCGTTTCTGAAAATAGTTGCGTTCGGATATTCTGTACAAAGGGCAAACGCATTACAAGCCACTTGCCAACATTCCTTATCGAACGTATCAACACTTTTAAATCGGTTCAAACGCTGTTCAAATATCTTTAGATTGATGCGGTTGAATAACTTCTGTTCTATCTTATCGCCAATGTATTCGGCTTTTCTCAATTCACGTTTGTTGGTTTCTGTTTCTTCCGTTTCCTCATCCTGTTCCACCCAATCATTCATCGTTTCGTAAAGCCAATACAAATAACTTTCTTCCTGCCTGTAATAGGGAATTAGGACGATGTGGTACAGATAACTGCATACCGACAGTAAAAGTTGTGCGGTCTTTTTACGCTTCGGGTCTTTGAGCATTTTAAACAGTGGCTTAATGGGAATATAGTACAAAGTTGTACCTGTATTGTATCGTTCCTCACTCACAAAATAGGTTTTACCGCTATTCTGTATCAATTTGAAACCATCCCAATTGATATTGGTACGCTTCAATTTAGTTTCCATATCCCACATAGACAATGTTATATTGTAGGGAAACTCAAAATCTTGGGTTTGCATTGGCTCAATGCTGTAATGCTCGGCAAGTCGGGAAAGGGACTTGTAAAAATCCCTCTCCGTTTTCTGACAAGCCTGTACGGATTGTGCTGTTTTCAGTTTAGGCAGAAATGTACATTTTAGAATAGCATTGGCAACATTGCTATCGGTACGGATTTCTGTTTGTCTTTCTGCACTTGGTTGGCGTCCTTTGGTCTTTGCATCCAATTGGCGAACTCGCCCAACTGTCGGTGTAACTGCTGTTGTCGTTTCTGTTCGGGTATGTTGATTATTCCCGATATGATATTGCGTTGCATAATTCATCGTTTTAAAATTTTGGTTTAACCTTTCGTACCCATTACGCTCTCAAATTTGTACTCGACTGCATCATCTTTTATCTGTGGTGCAGATGCTTTTGCAGTTGTCAAAATCGGGTACATATTGGCGTAAAAATTCATTACGGCTTCCACGCTCCAACGTGGTTCGGGGTCGGTCAGCCTGATGTCCTGTCCTTTATCTTTGAGTATGAAAACTCGTTCTAACTGTGTTGCTAATAACATAACTTTCTAATTTTTGGGTTAACACTTTTATTCTTCCTCGTCCGCTTCATCAATTGGATAATCGGCAGTAAGTTCTTCCACCTTTGGCGGTTCGGGCGTTGCTTCTTCCATTGCTCCGAAAAGGCTCGGTGTTGCGAACTTGTCGGACAATGATGTTTTGCGTTTGCGTATCTCGTCCGCTTTTTCGGAGAACTCCGTTATATCGGGAACTTTTATCCACGCTTCACGGAATTTGCCCTCTTTTTCCAACTCATCCGCCTTTGCCATTGCATCTTTAAACTTCTTGTCTTTGGCTTCTTTTTCTTTTTTCTCTTTTTCGGTTTTTGCTTTCTCGATTGCCGATTGTGCTTTGGCTTCATCAAGTTGCTTTTGAAATTTTTCCATATCCACCATTAAGCCCGATACCTTTTGTATAGGTGTTGTTATCTGCTCAAAAAATCCCTCGTCAAACTCTTGGGGTGTGGCGTTGAATGTCAATGGGGGAATACCGTTTTTGGCACTATCTCCGCATTGTTCGTTGTTAAGCAATACTGTTACAATTAGGTTGCTTTCTATTCCTTTTGAAATGTTCAGTTGTAAAACTCCTGTAAAGTCCAACTGCTGTATCTGATTGAAAAAATTTGTATTCATCGTTCTTAAATTTTAATTGTTGAAGATTGTTTTTTGATTGCTATCAATTTCTTGTGTATATCCGTCCAATAGGCATTTTGCCTTTTATCGAAGTCTGAAAAACTTTTGTCCTCGTGGCTATATCCTGTATTTCGCTTCGCAATACGGATAGCTTCTTTTAGGTCGGTTACTTCAATTTCGTAACCGTTCAAATCCGTTACTTTCATAGTGTTACAATTTTGCGTTCCAAAAGAGTTTCCAATATCTCATAATCACTTTCGTACTCTTCTCCCTCAAAGTGGTAGAGGTCTGTTTCTTCATCCTGTTCGTAGGCTTCAAAATCATCATCGCCCAAAAATATATCGCTGAGTATGCCATCCCGATAAGTTGCTCTCCCGTAAACAAGGTTTCCCATTTCTTCATAGTCCTGTACAAAATCCACTTGGTAGTATTCTGCTATCTTTTGAATAATTTCAATATTGGGCGACCATTTTGTTTCATATTGAAATTGCCCTTCATCGCCCTCGTTCCAATAGATATTGAAGAAATACCCACCGTTGGTATCTTCCATAAATTCGGGTAGTTGCCCTTCTTCGGTTTTTTCTTCCTTTTCCTTCATTGATTGGAAAAGTTCTTGTATTGCTGTGATTGCTTCGGGAGTTCCCTCGAATACAACCGTGTTACTGCACCAATTTGCCATAATGAATATTTTTAGTAGGCTACCACCGATTAAGGCGGTAGCCTGTTGTTATTTAATTAAGGTTTAGGATTTCCGCACCGTCCAAAGCAAATGCGGTACACAGTTCAAATGCTTTTTGCGATTTCAGTTGGGCAGTACCACCCAATACAATGCTCTGCAATTTGGCTTCGTCATTCTTGTAATTTCTCACGTTCTGATAGTAGCCTGTGACAGCGTTATACGCTCCGAACAAAGTGCCTTTTGTTGTGTCCATTTGTTGTGTATCGCTTATCATTGCGTATGCAAATGCGTCCTCAACGGTATTTTTAAAAAGGGTTGAAATTTCATCTTCCGCACCTTTTTTGATTAAATCAAAGGTTTCCTTATTCGGGCAAAGTGCCAATTGAATTAGCTTTTTTACCTCTCGGTCTGTGACCTTTACTTTTGCCCATTCATTGAAAATTCCCTCTAATTGGTTGCTAAATGTATTGGCAAGTCCCATAATCTTATGGGCATTCTCAACACGTTGTTTTGCTCCCGAAGTGTGTTTGATGCGGACAACATTTGTCATACTGCGTAACGAAGCATTTAAGGTGTTTTGGCAAACAATTCTGATAGGTGTAAATGCGGCTGTGATACTTCCGCTACCATCGTGCGAAGTGGTTAGGAAAATGTATTTTTCCGTAACGTCATCGCCATTCCCAACTCGGATATAGTCGGGTAATTTGGCGGTGATAAAAATACGTTCTCCATTGCCTAACGCTCCTGCGGTTTCATAGAGAATGCCCTCACCACCGCCTACAATAGCATCAAAGAAATTAAAGGCTTCACGGTTTTGTACAATGTGGTAATCCTTGCCAACCACGCCCAATACGGCATTGTTATCGGTGCGGATGTTGGCGAAATAGTTAGGTACTTGTAATTCGCTACTGCCTATCTCTATGCTGTTGGTGGTTTCGATAATGCCCGAACCTTTTGTAAATAGTGGGGATTTTACGACTTCGTAATCTAACCCTGCGTGTTTGATAGCTTCCTCGCTTGTCGGGTACTGTTCTACGATTTGCCCCAAACCATGCCACGCTTTTTGTTGTACACTAAAAAATGAATAACGTCCTGTTCTCTCGTTGAAATTGATATTATGTGCCATAATGCTTAAAATTTGATGTGAAAAAAATGATTGAATACTCGTTGTTAAAATGGGAGGTCGTCTTCTGTCGTGTTATTGTTTGTGCCTGTGGTAGTTAGTACCGTTTCCTTTTTTTTGCTACCTCCGTGCAATTTGATTTGTGAGGTATGGAAATTCAGACCTGCTCTTGGCTCTCCGTCATTACCTGTCCACGCTCTGGTACTTACTCGTCCCGATAGTTCTACCAAAGTGCCTTTTGTAAGTAGCTTGGCTACATTCGGGGTTATCCAATAGGAGCAGTCGAAATAGGTTGTTTGCTCAATGCGTTCGCCCTGTTTGTTACGGTAGCTGTCGTTGGTCGCTACTGAAAAATTTACTACTTGTTTGTCCTGTGACGTTGTGCGTACTTCCGCATCTCTTGTCAGTCTTCCTGTAATGTTCATGATTTCTACTTTTTTGCGTTATTAATTTTGTTCTGATTTTTCCCTTGATTTATTCGGCAATGAGAGGAGGTGCTGAAGTTTCGTTTCACTCTTTTGCCATTTTCAATGCTGTATTTTTTCATTTCTGACATTTTTTTTATTCGTCTAAAGAGCCGGAGTATGCTTTGTTTCGTTTCACGAGCATAAAAAGGTTAGTGTTTAGCAGGAACAAGGTTTTGTCAAAAAAATACGACCCGAATGGGTGGAGATTTTTTTGCAAATCTGGAAGGCACGACCTTGTTCCTGCGTTAAGAACACGGAAATACCTTTGCTCTTGAAATGGAACAAAACAGCATATCGGTTCTTGAATAAAAATCATGTGGAAGCACGTGAAAAAGGCATTGAGTAAATGGCCTTGTGATTACAAAACCTGCAATTACATTTTGCAGAATTTATAAATTTGGAGTTTAGTATCTTAAAGTATTGTGGCTTTTGGAAGCCACGTAAACGGTACTGAAAAATATTTATTGAGGATATATTAGGAGTTTTTCAGTATGGTTTATTAACTCATCCTGCCAAAGCTCTTTTATTGCATGGGATGGGCGCTGGAGCAATAAATGTGCTTTGAAGATTAGTATAGGCTAAAAAAAGCCGAGGATTATTTACCTCGGCTATCTGTATAATATTATATGCAATTTATTTGGTGACATTGAAAAGTTTAGCCATATAAGCTACGGTAAATTCAAAAACCTGCTGTTTTGAGTATTTAATTAAGTTATTGTCATCACCATTGATAAGACTCTGGATATACCTTTCTTTTTGTAGCACCGGAGCGTCGACACCAAATAGCTTTCTCCAGAACATATCAAACATATCTCGGTAGTATTGTATTGTTTTCTTAACCTTTTCATTGACGATTACCGTATTGAGAAAAACCTTTCTTTCTGCATTGTCAAATATTTTAAAAGCAAAAGATTCTTCGTTGATGTTTATAGCAGAGACAAAAGTTTCTTGTTCATTTAGTCCATGGAAAGGTAGAAATTTTATTGCATCTTCATTCTCGTAAACCTGTATAACAAAATCATTCATGAAGACAATAAAAGGGTTTTTATCATCAGTAAATCCAATGTAGTTTTCTGTATATATCGCGTTTCCTCCAAGAGTTTGGAGATGTGTCACCGAAAGGGGGATGGATGTGTCACCATTTT
This sequence comes from Sphingobacterium alimentarium, assembly GCF_004342685.1. Lineage (GTDB taxonomy): Bacteria > Bacteroidota > Bacteroidia > Sphingobacteriales > Sphingobacteriaceae > Sphingobacterium > Sphingobacterium alimentarium. Next base: position 4,664 of record NZ_SMBZ01000065.1, on the reverse strand, counting down.
TTTGGAGGATACTGTGACGTAACTTCTCCTTAAACTCAGGTGAAAACGCCAAAATATCTTCACAGACTGCACTTCTGTACAACTGTATGTGAAAGAAGTTACGAATTGTAACAACATCAGCTTCGCTCACTATTTTGAGACCTGAAAGATCTGCTTGTCGGAAGTGTGGTAGTATGTTTTGAATAAATGGTGTTTCAATATCTGTAAACAGGTTTTCGCAATCACTACAAAATACGTAATCCACTGAAAATGGAATGGATTTCGCATTTTCAATTTCTTCCTCTGTTGGTTTTCTTCCAATTGTAGTCTCGAGGGTCAGCTCATCAAGACGTTGGAAATTAAAGTCTATAAATGGATTGGTATTATCCAGAGCAAAATATAATCCTTTCTCGCGTTCATTACTACCTTCTATGTTAAGACAGGTGCGGATAATTGCATCAGTAAGATAGTGAGTATTCTTTTTGTTTGCTTCGCGTTCAAGACACAGTTTACATAAAGACATAGTTTTTTTGTTTAAAGAATTGTTGTAAGTAAATTTAAAAAAAAGAATTTTATTAAAAGCACCCAGCTTCTCGAAACAAACAAAGCAGGAAATCATCCTGCTTTGTTTAGTAAGCAATAATTCTAAACGAGAACTTCTTTCTCCATTTCTGCAAATGATGCTTCCATTCCAGCAAATTTATGCGATACCAAATCCATATCTTTACTTATTTTCTGGCTTGTAATTTTAGCATAAATCTGTGTGGTAGAAATATTTTTATGCCCCATCATTTTACTAAGGCTTTCAAGTGGTACGCCTTCAGTCAAAAACATTGTTCCAAATGTGTGTCTTGCGGTGTGAAAGGTTACTTTTTGTTCTGTAACAATACCTAATTCTTGAATTAGTTTGTCTATATGGCTGTTACAAATTTTGTTTGTAGGAACAGGAAAAATAGAATCATTTCGGGTGGTACCTTTATATTTTTCAATAATTCGTTTGGGTATTTCCATAAGCCTTACATTAGAAGCAACATCAGATTTCTGTCTTCGGCTTATAATCCAATCGTGACCATCAAAAAAGGATTGTATGTTAGTACTTTTAAGTTGTTTAATATCTATGTAAGATAGTCCTGTAAAACAGCTGAATACAAAAAGATCCTTTACAATTTCATAATTTTGTTTTGAAGGATTGTGTAATAACAGGGATTCAACGTTTTCCTTAAGTAAATAGCTACGGTCATTTTCCTTCATCGATATTTCATAATCTTCAAAAGGATTTTTCCTGATAAGACCGTTTTTGACAGCTATTTCCGCAACACGATAGAGTGGCATAGTATATACCCAAACAGTATTGTGTGTGCACTTTTTGTCTATTCGAAGGAAGAAATCAAACTCTCTGATAAAATCACACGTCAATTCCCTGAACGCCATGTCATCACGATGATACCTGCTTTTGATAAATTCAGCAACGTGGTTATAGACAATTTTGTACTTGTAGTAGGTACTTTCGGAGCGTTCTCCTTGTACTACCATTTTCCCAAAATCATCATTGTTCTTTTTAAATACTTTCAGCAAGGAATCTTCCATAATACCAACACCGAGAAATGCAAGTTTCAGCTTTTGTGCCGTTACAAAACCCTCGTGTTTCAGCATATCTTCATAAAGGGTATCGATACGTGCCCTTATATTATCCAATTTTTGGTTAATACCTAGTGCTTTTGCACTCTTACCTTCAACTCTTCCATACTTTAAATCCCAATTCTTTGGATTGATCTCTAACTTTGTTCCTAAAGTCTTAGGTGTTCCATCAATAGTAATACGTGCCATAATCGGGGCATTACCGTTCTTTTTCGGCTCGTTCTTTTTCAGGTAGAAAAGTAATTTGAACGTAGATTTTTTTGTCTGCTCCATAACTCAAATGTTTAATGTTTAAAATTAAATTGTATTGAGTTACAAGGGAATATGAAAAATAGGGCAAAACACTGAAATATAACCTGTTACATCTTTGATTACCTTTGCTAATCGGTAACGAATTAGTAACCTATCTTTGTATTTTTAAGACCAAAACCTATCAGACACCGAGTTCCAAACTAAGACTACTGTTTTATAAAGCATTGTATATAAACGGTTTTAACCGTTTTGCTTATTTTTGCTTTATACTAATCTTTTTTTGATAAAAAGATTCCGATCTACAATGGTCGTTCCGATAATGTGGTAACGCATACTACATTTGAGCAGCGTGAAAAAGATGTTCTATATAAAATTAAACTCAATAGTTTAAAAGGACTCCCACTAGCTAAACGGCGGGTTAGTTATACGATTCAGAATCAAGGTAAAGAGGTAGAAAGGCGCTCTACAACTTCTTCTGAAGATGGAGTGATACATATAGGTGTAAGTCATAAATATTCAGATCCGCTGATTCAGCTTAGGTTTGAGAATTCTGACAAGTTGGTGGTGAATAAAATAATAACAGCGGTAAACCCTCAGCAAGTGGCTGTGACCGAAATATTCCCTGAAGGGGGCAAGCTCATTGCCGGTAGGATAAATAATATTGCGGCAAAAAGTTTGAATCAGCAGGGGCTAGGAATAAAATCTACTGTGGTGATCAAGCAAGGTGCCGATACACTAGGGGTTTTGCGGACTAATGAATTGGGGATGGGTGCGTCGTCGGTATTTATTAATGATACTATTCCTCTTCAAATCACGGCTTATTACGAAGGCGGGGGAGAAAGTCTTGTCGAGTCGCCCAAAATTCATGACTCAGGCTATTCAATTGTGGTCAACCCGAGACACAACACGAGGCTATTTGCTCAATTAAACGCTAGCTCAGGGCAGCTTGATAATTCGGATGTATATTTTGTGGTGCATCATCTGGGAGAGGTGTTTTTTGTGTCTAGAAGCAAATTAAATAAAGAAGAAGTCGTATTCTCGATGGACAAGGAGAAGCTTCCGATGGGCGTAGTAACCATTAGTATATTAAATAGTAATTTTCAACCTATAATAGAACGTCCGGTTTTTAATTACAACCCCAATCAGCTCCTACGGCATGTCGTCACACTGGACAAAGCATCCTATGGTAAGCGAGAAAATGTAAAAGTAAGTCTATTGGTTGGAAATGATACAGACTCGCTCCGTTTTGGTGCATTTTCTGCCTCGGTTTTTGATTTGTCACGCGTGAACACTTCTTATTCGCAGCAAGGAGATATATTGTCCACGCTGTTGATCGACAATGATGTCAAAGGAAATATAGAGCGTCCGAACTTCTATTTTGAGGAAGACGGATCTATTAAGGTGGAGGATCTAGATTATTTGCTACTCACGCAAGGCTGGCGAAATTTGGATTGGACAAGCGTAGGGGTTGATGCCAAAGCGAAGTACCAGCCCGAGAAAAACCTTAAAATCTCAGGATATACCAAGAAAATAGGGCGAAGTAAGCCGGAGCCTAATGCGAACGTGCAGCTGATCTCTACCAAAAACTTTTTTGATTTTATAGATACAACCTCTAATGAGGACGGTTACTTTGAATTTAATAACCTTGTTTTTCCGGATAGCATTAAATTTCTTATTTCTGCTAAAGATGGCGTAAAGGGTAAAAACAATATTGATATAATTTTTGAAGAGGATCGTGGTTTTCCAATATTCAATAGATTGAATATTGCTCAGCGAGACTGGGATATTAATAGGAAGTATTTAGAAAATCTGGAGTCCTCGAAAGAATTTTTTGCCGAATTAGAACGTTTGGGTATAAAAGAAAAAGCAATCGCCATTGAAGAGGTTTTGGTTACACGAAAACAGAATAAAGCGCCAGAATATTCCAGCAACTTGAATGGTGCCGGCAACGCCGATCAGATTATCTCTGCTGAAGAGCTATCCACCTGCGTAACATTGGATATGTGTTTATCAGGACGTTTGCTCGGTGTTTATTTCCAAAATGGAATACCTTATAATACGCGAGGCAACACACCCATGCAGGTGGTGTTAGATGGAATGTATATAGACGCGGAAAATCTGTCAATGATCAATATTACCGATATAGAAAGTGTAGAGGTTTTGAGAAATGTAAATTATACAACTATTTATGGTTCATACGGAGCAAACGGTTTGTTGATTCTAACATCCAAACGTGGGGTTTCCGCCATGGGCACCATTAGCCCTAAAGGTATATTGACTGTACGGCCTCAGGGTTTTCAACTTACGAAGACATTTTATAAGCCTGCGTATGATGTGCAGGATGGATTAAAGTACAATACAGACTTGAGATCCAGCATTCACTGGGAGCCTGCTATTGTGACAGATAAGGATGGAAAAGCCTCTTTTGACTTTTTTACTTCTGACAATTTGGGCAAATATTTGCTTATTATAGAAGGAATAGATTTGTCTGGGAGAATTCTACACAAGAAAATGGAGGTAGTTGTCGAGTAAACCGCAATTTTATCCCTCATACTTTCAGTGACTTATCTTGGGAAGTAAAAATATATCTGTGTAAAGCTTGGAGGCAATAGGTAATCTTCCCTATCTTTGCACCACTCCGCAAGGGAGGAACGGTTCTTCGGAGCTATGAAATACAGAGTTAGAGACGGTTTAAACTGAGAAATCAGTTAAAACAAAAGAAAAAAAACTTCAAATAAAATTTGCGGTTTAAAATAAAGTTTCTACCTTTGCAGTCCCGTCGGAAACGAAGGGGG
>NZ_SMBZ01000064.1 GCF_004342685.1 Sphingobacterium alimentarium | reverse complement strand
CGACGTTATTCTAACAAACCGCCTTGGTACGGATCCGTATGCCGGGTGGTGTGAGAGGACAGATAGGGAAATAATCCCTATCTTCCTACTCGATTGCTCAATATTTTATTACCAGCGTTTCAATCACCTAGAGAATTTTTCGAGTATGGGTATTTTCTTGGTTGGAAAGAGTTCGCTGGGGAGCAATATTGTGCTCAGGAAATTTAATTATATAATATGTACTTTCATTATTATGGCTAACTCGTATTGCCACTTCTTTCTTATCGCTGAGGATGTGAAGACCAGATTTTATTGAAAACTGTATATGTGAGCCGTCCTGCAGCACTACGCTGTCTCCATGCGATAACGACTTTTGTTGTTTGTCATTTAATGCTATGTTATTTACCATCTGGATGTTGGGTAGAGCAGAGCTGCTGTAAGAGGCAAATTCTCTAGTCTGGGAATCGTATTCTATATATATACTGTCTTGATGAATGTGTAAAGCATTATTCTGCGGTTTATGTATTAAAGATTTCTTCTCCTGCATTAATAAGTTTGCCTCTTGATCAGAAAGTAGGGGATGAAATTGAGGAGTGTTATATATGGGATGAATTTTTAATGTTCCCTGAATAAAGGATATTTTAGCCGGGAGATTTATCATATCATTACCACGTTTAATGGTGAGCATGAGTAGATCGGTTTTTCTTCCCTGCACAAGAGATTGAATGTTTTCGGAGGAGATCCTTACTTCACCATCCTTATATAAGCCAATTTGTGCTAAATCTACCATAGGTAAAGTATTGATGTCAATTTTTTCTTTCATCATGTATTGTATTATCTTTTTATAGAAATTATTTTGGCTTGATGATCCGCGGGTAGATCATTTACTTCCGCCTTGCTTTTACCAAGGTGAAAGATATTGTCCCCATATTTTGCATTGATTAATGACTCAAACAATTTATCATTTTTGGAGACTATAAAACTATTACCTGAATTCAGGTCTTCCACTTTAAGTCTTCCCTTTTTCAATAATCCACAAATTTTATAAGATGAATGATTATAGTTAATAATTTCTCCCATACCCAGATGTTTGTCAGGAAGTCTTGGATTTAAATGCCCGGCGTGCTGTTGATGCTGTTGCTGATTATGATTTTGGGATCTTTTTATGTCAAATGATAATACATAGTTAAAAATCTTTTCAGCCTCTAAAGCTGCTAGTTGTATTTCATATGGCGTGTCTTTTAATATTTTTATCCAGCTTTCCACATAGGCTATATGTTGAGAAGGGTCATGACCGATATTTAGTTCATGCCCTAAAAGCATAGAAGCAATTTCCGCGCGCAATTCTTCTCGGGCATAGCCCATGGATCCATACCGGTATAATATATTCCTGTCCAGCCGAGTTTCATGTGCTGTCCAATGCCCAAGTTCATGTAATAGAGTGGCGTAATATTTATCTGCAGCAGGGAATTGATTACGCAGGGGCATAACAATTTTGTCGCTTGTAATGTTGTAATATGCGCGATCCTCGTGTGTATGACTTATTACCGCCTTGGATGCCTCCACGAGCTTTTCCGCACGATCAATGACAGCCCATTTGTTTTCTGGGTTGTGAACATGAACGATAGGTGCTATACTACTTATCTGCTCAGCATTAAATACCCAAGCATTGGCAATCATAGGTCTATATAGCATGTTGAGTTCCTGGACAGGTTTGCCAGACTCATTAAATACAATTTGTCCATGATCATCCTTTAGGGCATTATATTCGTGTGTCTTTATGTATTGGATCAATGAGGCTTTTTCTCCTTTTTTAATTTTCCAGCCTTGCGCTTCTGCTTGTTTAAAGGTGACCCATCTAGGATCTGATCGCTCGGCGGATAAAAGCGATAGAATATTTATGCCTCTATATCTTTTACCGCTTATGGCATTATAAGGAAGTTCAAATGAGGGACCATGGCTTTGCCAAGGTATCTGCCAGGGTGCAGTTCCTTGTTCCAATTGCTTAATAATATTTGCTGCTACAAGCTCATATACTGAATTTTTCTTGTTATTCATCCTGGGGCCCTCCCTGGTATTCCTCGAGTGGTAAAATATCCGAATTAGCTATTCCATATATTTCAGCTTCAAAGGGGTTTAATTCTATCTCATCTTGCGTAGTTAACATAGCAAGTTTTTCGATAAGTGAGTTTAAGTGTATATCCATTATCTATTGATTTAATTTTTGTAAGTATTTAAATAATAGCAGAGGATCTATCCTCCTGCCAAGAAGTCTAACTTCTAGATGTAAGTGATCGCCGGTTGAGAGTCCGGTGGAACCGGTAATCCCAAGGATGTCGCCGGCATGCACAAACGATTTTGGTTTTACCCTTATGGCTGAAAGATGGCCATATAGTATAGTCAGATCCCCATGAATTGTAGCAACAAAATATCCTAATGATTTACTATATCCCATAGATACAATTTGGCCTTTGAGAATACTTCTAACCGTATCACTTCTTGCAGCCAGATCAATCCCCGCATGGAATTTATATACGCCCAGGATGGGGTGCATGCGCATTCCATAACTTGAGGTTATATGCATGCGGGTCAAAGGCTGGCTATAGGAAAGGCTTTGAGCTGCTGTAGGAGTAAATAGGAAAAGAATGCATAAGAGCATAATGAGCCTTTGCCATGGACTACGTGCAGGCAAAGTTGTTGTAATTGGAATCATAGGTGTGGTATTAGAATGAGGGAGGTCAGGCCGGGGAACTTAAAATTTTAGAAACCATTTGTTTTACCTGATCGGTTATGCGCGTAAAATTGTCTGCTAGAATTTGCTCTTTTTTATCTCCAAAGTCATAATATTGGGGCATCTCCAGGTAGCTGCTTTCCTCTTTAGCAAGCTCCTTTGGATCCAGGTCTACTCTGCAGTGTATTGCTGTTGTCTGAAAGTGACCGGTGAACTTGTCTATTCTATCGCGCGCGGTAAGGCCTACAATTTCACCCGTAGAAAGGGACGCAATTTTCCCTGAAGGAATTAAGAAATCTAATTTTTCATTAAAGGATATGGTGGTCTTGTTTCTGTCAATACTAATACTTTCACCCTTTTGTTTTACCTTGCCCAGAATTCTCTCAAGCCACTCTAAGGTTTCCTTATTGCGTACTGCTCCGGATAATATATTACCCATAATGGATATTATAGTGTCCGCTGTTTCTTTACCATATTGCTGGCGCAACATGGGTAGCTCCTGGACGCCGAGGACTACGGCGGATAAGTTGGAGCGTGCTTGGGCCAGAAGAATATCTATTTTATGGATGTACACACTGGGCGCTTCGTCTACTATAAGGCCCACAGGAAGATTCCCCTTAGTATTTATTAACTTGGTCACTCTGTTTAATATGGTGGACAAGCATGCAGAATTTATACTTTGTGTGCTTGGATCATTGGCCAGCACGAGTATGCCGGGCGATTTGGGAGATGATATATTTAGACTAAAATCATCTCCCGAGAAGACCCAGAATGTCTCTTTGGTTGCCATGCGAGAGATAAATATTTTAAGCGTCCCCACTTGCCCTTCCAGCTGGTCAAATGCTTTTGCCTTATAGGCAGTCATAAAGGGCGACATCAGTGATGCTAATTCCTGATTTCGGAATAGCACGGAAAATATCTCATCATAGGATAAATTCAGAAACGAAAGTATATGAGGAAGGGTTGAAAATTTTCCCTTATCATATTTACTAAAGAAATAGATACAGGCAGCCAGAAAATTTATTGCTGATTGCGTAAAAAATTGATCACTGCCGGTGGATTTATCTCCTTTTTTTAACGCTTCTACAAGGGCTTCGGCTGTTTCCGAGGCGTCCGCCAGGGTATTTATATATTCGCTTTTAAAAGGATTCACGCGCCTACTCATGCATGGATCATTGAGGTTGATGACATGAAACTTATAGTTTGAGCATTTACCTTTTGCCTTTAAGGCTATGTGATGATAATAGGCTATTTTACCCAGATCGGGGTATTTAAGATCGTATAGACATAACGTAAAGGACTGATTGATCATCTGCCGGATGATGGGCATAATAATACCAAAACTTTTGCCGCTACCTGGCACCCCACAAAGCAGGAGGCCTCTAAAAAGATTTTCCAGCGTAATATATCCCCGATGAACCTTCCTTTTGTAATAAAAAAGCATGGGTATATTCACCGCATAGGGCTTATCGACACGTTTTTGCGGTTGTAAGAACGATTCTTGCTCTATGTTCCACCTGTCTTTTCCCCAGTTAGAGAGGATGATTTTGGAAATATTGTCTAATGCAACATGAACGAGTATAGTACCGCATAGCGTGCAAGAAATGTACAGTCCTTCAAATATATTATACTGCCCCAATAGGATAACTTCCTTTTTATGGTACGCATACACAGAGAAAAAAATCAGGTGTAGGCCCGAGAGAATTGGGATTAGGATATGCCTTTTTGCATTAAGATCAATATTCTTTCTCGAGAGTGTGCCTAGGGACACTAAGCTAATTAGACAAAGAGTTGTTATTTTACTGTTAATAAGCGTAGAATAAAATGGCAATTTAAAGAGCTTCTGGTTTATCGGCTGCAGTGCTGCCGATAAAGGGTTGTTAACCTGTAAATGAAGTACGAAGTAAAATAAGTAAAGTTCTATACATACAAAGAAATAGATACTAAGCTGTAACAACCTAAATAACTGCTTGTGTTCTTTTGTTTCCTCCATAGGCTAATAATTAAAATGGATAGAATAGATTTGGTTTTAACTGGCGTTAAATGTCAGGCTAAAACTAAAGGCTTTCGGCACTGAGAATATCTTTGTAGCTCACTTTTAAGTCTATCATTCTTCCGGATATTTGCTTTTCTGATAGCGTGAGCCTTAAGGTTTTGTTGCCTGGGAAAACAGCTTTTTTGATTACGTAAATATTCCTTTGCTTATTTTTTATCTGCTTGATCTCATGCAGGCTCCATAAAGGCATTAGCTCCGTGCTTTGAAAATTATTTGCTTTTATTATTTTCTTGTCCTCAATGAAAAGTCTAAATTCATCTACATTATAAACCAGGTTAGTACTATTGGAAAAGCTGATATCCAGAAATATGTAGTCGCTAAAGGTTCCAATTTTATTCAGTTGCATAGCGATTCCATGTTCTTTAGATTTTTGGATTGCTTTATGCTTTCTTTTTTTTAGCATATTAAGTCCTATTTCACGCATACTGCTCACCGATAGGTGTTCACCCCAATTATCTATGGATCTAGTATTGTCGGGGGAGAGTTCGATAAGTGAAGGGATATTGGGTGCTGCTTGCTTACTGTGAACTAGTCGATATTGGCTAATGAAATCCTCAGCGACAATGGTGAGTGTCCCCAGCTCTTTAGGGTATGTAGGGGAAGTTTCTGTTGAGTCCAATAGAAGCTTGATGCGCAGTAAGTTCTCCACAGGGAGGTCCCCCTTTATGCGTTGAGAAGAGATATCTACATATTTAATAGGCTGTGGAGAAAGAAAATGTACAGTATTTTCATTCAATAGGGTAACTGTAGGAAGATCATTTAGGTTACTGGCCGTTAAATGCTGCGCCTGAAGAGTAAGGGCAATAAGGCTTAATAGAGATAGGCTTAGTAAAGAATAAAATGTTTTCATAATAAAATTATTGTTGTTTTAAATTATGTGTTAACGTCTTAGGGTCAAGAAGGTAAATAAGTGAATTGTATTTAATGTGCGCTCTGTTTCTTCTTATGTGTTTAGAAAGAGCGCTGCTTGAAGACTGAAACATGCGCTGCAGAGTGCTCATAAAAAGCTGGGAATTATTTTCCATTACCGTATTTACATTGATTCCTTGGCTGGTGCTACCCGCTAGGTCTCTAGAAAATTCTCTAAAGGCAGAGTTAGGAACATATAGCCCAACTTGGCCATCCTGATCATATATTTTCAGCTCTATGGGAATAATGCTGCCCTTATGCATAATGGAGCTTATTGTTAGCTCTACGCGTTGGGCGGAAAAGCCCGAAATTTTAGCATATAGAAAAGTTCCTTTTTCGATGCGGTACCCCGCAATAAGCAGGTCCTCGAGAATACGTATGCGGAGCCTGGAATCTGCATAGACGGTCCTGTTTTCATCAATGATTGCTTTTATAAGAAAATCATATTCCGAGGGCTTTAAAGTATTAAAGGCGGGGTTTTCTTGGGAATATTTTTTTACTCTAAAGGCATGAATGCTATCTCTTATTAAGGGCTGTTGTTTTTTTCTTTCAAGGTTTGCTATTTGCTGCTGGTATGCCGGATCACTGGCTTTGGCAAAGCTGTCGGCAAGCATCATTTGTTTTCTAAATAATTCCATAGGGTCTTCATGGTTGTTTAAGGAGGACTGTTGGGGGGAGGTATCTCTATTTTCAAGTTGAGATAGCCTACTGATGGTTTTATTTAAGTCGGTGGTTTGCTGTTGGGTTTGTCTATCTTCTTGAGGATTTTGGTTGAACTGCTTAAAAGAGTTAAATTGCTGTTTTTTAAGTTCCTTCTCTAAAGAGTCGAGTTGTTGCTTTTCCTTTTCATTATAAAAGTTTTCAAAATTATATTCCTGGTTTCGCTCTTCTTGTATTCTACCAATAGCGGTATATCCATTTCCCTGTCGGTATTGGTTTTTATAAGCTTGAAGCTTATCGGCTAATGCTTGATTCTTTACCTCCTGGGATACATCCACAATCTTCTCTTGCAGGCTCTCTGCTTGTTGGTGCTCTGCAGGAGAATCTTTCACCAGGTCTTTATATATGTAAAAGAATATAAAAAGAAAGGGCAGTACAATTAGTGGGATAATGTATTTGGGATGCTTGAAGTTAATATTCATGGTCCGATGATTTAAATTTCCTATTATTTTAACATCATGTTTTCTAAGACATGAATCTTTTGTAGAGTTTGCTCTATAAGCAGGCTATCGGTTTGATTTAGACTATCCTTTTGAAGTGCAACATCCACAATCTCTTGCAGAACAAGAATCTCTTTTATGGCCGATACGCTGGAAAAAAGCCCTGCTATGCTATGGGTTAAAGGCCGAGTTATTGGCATAGCGCTGGACTCTTTTTTAGAGTGTGGATTTTGATAAATGAAAAAGCATCCTACGGAGAAAAGGATGCTTATTATCATCAGGGCAAATACTGATTTAGGATGTTTTTGGAGTATAACATTTATTGGTAAAATATTTTTTACCCAAGTGAATGTTCTCTTGCATACTCTATGATGAAAGAATTTAAATATTGGTTTTTTGAACATGGCTTAAATCTTTGTTTTCTAGTGTTTTCCATCGTGTTATTAACACACCATGGCCATTGTTTTCTGTGCGAATGTTAAGGTCATGTAAAAACCCTTCGGTGATAATGGAACGAATTACTGTAGTACTCCTTCGATCTATGGTTTGTTTACCATAGTAGCGAAAATACTTTTGCTGTGCATCCACGTGTATGGAGTCTGTTTGAACCGTAAGTACCGCGCTAGATGATAAAATGGAATTGAAGAACCCTTTTTCTCTCAGGTTATTATATTGCAGGGCTCCGGATTCATCAATTAAGTACATAGCCTTCTGCATCTGGTATTCAATATATTTCTCGTCGGGAGCAAGCGTAAAAAATAGCGAATGGAATAGGTTGACATGCGATTTGTATTCCAATGCTCGGTTTACGGTTATATCGGTTTGATTGGCTTGGTAAGGGGTATTATTGTGATCCAGTATATATACAGACTGACGAGATAATGAAATCTGTTTAAAGGCATAATAACTCACCAGGGCTGAGATAAGGATCGAGGTGATAAAACTAAATAAGCTAATGAATGAGGCTAGCTTAATTTTTGACTCTATGTTTTTGATAATCATGTGGAAATGTTTAAACTTTAGCAATTATTCGAAGTCCGGTGCGCATTAAATTCGAGGACCCTCGCGCAAGGGTGCTCACGGCCGAGGTGACGCCGCTGGTGGAAATAATCCAAGTGCTTATACTCGGTACGGTGAGTATACATAAGGCGCTTATTATAAAGCTTATGATGACAATCCCAAAGCTTAAAAGCCCGTTGCTGGCAAACCAACCGAGTTTTTCCAGCGTATCGCCTGAAGATTCCAAAAGTTGTGTATATCTTGTTATTTCTGCTTCTAAGGCATACTGCTGAAATAGACTCGAGAGATGCATGACTAGGTAGGCTATCCCCGAATACAGGTTTACACTAATAAATCGTGCTATCCATGCCCCAAAGGAATCCCGAAAGGCGGGCAGAATGCTTATCGATACGGAGAATGGGCCTAAAATGATCAGGATGGTGGAATAAATAATCTGTATCATAAATATGATGTAGGTTGCTATGCGCAATATCCATAATGCTACCAACTCCAGGGCATTGGATAATAAAAGCTGCAAGCTAATCTCCATTCTATTTCTTAGCTGTGTTACTGAATTCCATACATTGGTGAACCCTTCTTTGACCTTCGAGGTTACCGACTCCCAAGCGTTACTATACCAGGTGTCTGCTTCTTTCACGGCGACATCGGTTTCTGCTTGCAGTGTAGTTAGCTGGTCTGCTACACGTATCATAAGCTCTGCCCGCTGCAGGCGCAGCGCATTAACTTGACCCTGGCCGGTGTTAAAAAGGTCTGCTGTTTTTGCAGCTATGATATCTGTTGGATGGGATATGGCCTGCGTAAAAGTTCCCCACCATATAATAATCATTACCAAACCAAAAGGACGCAGCAGGGGCATTACCTCGAGTTGCTTATCCCCTGAAATCATTTCGTAGGATTTTATAGCAAAGAAAATAAGCATAAAGACTGCTGCTAAGGCTTGTGCATCGTTGATGAATACATCGTAATGTGACCAAACGGTGTTTTTCAGTCCTTTAAGAAAGTGCATCACACCATCTTCATACACCCCTTCTCCCTGTAGGAAGCTGAATGTATTCTTAAAAGATTCGGGAATATCCGAAGAGACGAAATGTTCTAGCTCCCCGGTATAATTTAGAAATATGTTTTTCATATAATGGGCTATTGTGAAGAAACTTGCCGATTATGTTAATCTGCACTGAGGCATTTCTTCGGTAAAAAATGGTTGGGAAAGCTAATTAAGGTTTTTGGGTTCCTTTAGTTATTAGCAGATATTTTCTGGAATATTCGATTTTTGAATCTAAGGTGCTTATAAGCTTTCTAAACTCACCTAAAATACGGTGGTAAGACAAGATTCTACTTCCTCTTTCCATGTCCGTCTGCCAAATGAGTTGGAGCCTTTCTTTCAGCGCAGTATGTTCTTCAATAAACCAGTCGTATACCCCTTTTTCTTTAAGATGGTTGAGCAGGGTTACAGTAGTGTTTTTAAATGGATCATACTCGCCCTGGGATTCCGTTAATGGTGCCAGCTGCTGTTTATAGTAAAGTATCCACAAAGGGTCAGCCGAGTTTCCCAGAGCTGATATATGAGAGAGTTCGCCAAGGGATATATTTCTTAGTGTATCCATATGCAGCTTATTCTTTTCTACGGCGGCTTTCATAGCGAGGGCAAAACCTATTCTTAATGTTTGTGGCCCATCAGCAGAAAGGGGCCTTCTGTCGAGTTTGGGGTAATTGGGATGTAATCCCCAGGTTAGCCAGTACTGGTAATTTAGGCCAAGGAACCCTTTTGTGGGCGTGAATTTATCGCGATCCCATTGTTTGTATACCATGCGCTCTTGCTGGTGCTGAATGTGCTTGTCATTAATGGATCTAATAGACTGGGCATGAGTAGGGCTAATGGCTAAAATCACGTATAGTATTAGCGTTTTGAGGAGCTTAAATGCCATAATTTAAAATATTATAAAAGTTCTACTTAAGTAGTCTGGAGAGACGAATTATCTCCTGGGCCTTTTGCCGGTCGGTATTAATGAATTGGGCGTATGGGTTTAAAGATCTGTAAAACCCATTTACCCGAGTCCAATACATCGATCTATTGATGGAAAAAATTAGAGCTCGGATGACCTGAAGTTCCAGGGTTACCTTTCGGAGTAAAAAATCTCTTTTTGCATGATCCATTAGAATGTTATTGCCTTCCTTTAGTACAAAGTCGGATATTTCTAGCGCTACTTTGATGCTTCTATCTTTCAATGCGCGGGCAATGTCTTCGGCAAATAGTAAAAGCCAAGGCTCTTGTTTTGCCTGCAAGAAGACTTGGTTGCTAAGGTCAAAAATTTCATCTGTAACGCTATAAATATATAATACCGCTCGGGAGGATTTTAATGCAGCATCCACCTGAGTTAGGGATTTATGAATAACGCCCTGCAGCAGCAGCATGCTGGAGAGATTAATAGAAATGTCGTCCACGGATTTTTTGGTATGGGCAAGTTGAGAGAGGTGGTACTGCTCTGAAGAGTAGCGTACGGCGGCATTTTGATTAATTATTTTTAAATGACCAGCATCATATATAAAAGTTATAGGACTTTGCGCGGCAAGGGAAATGGGAAACAAGAGTAGCAGTAAAAAGGCTTTATTTTTCATTTTTTCATTTCCTTTATTTGATTTAATATGCGCTGTGCTATTTCCTTATCCTGTTGAAAGAAGTTTTCAGGTGTGGCATTTAATTTTTTACGCATAGCACTATAGTAAATGCTTTTGGTTAATCCTTTTGATATACTTAAAATTTCCCTTAACTCTTTTATGGCGTGGTCGAATAATATCCTTCTGTCACTCTGACTCATGTAATTTAAATCCGATGCGCTAAGCATTAAGCCAAGTATATAGCTTGCTAAAAACTTCGCTTTATCAAGGATTTCATGTTGGGTGGGTATGACTAGGGGAAGGAGTATAGGATCTGCTGCTATTAATTCTATTAAATGCTGCTGCTCCTGGATGATCTGTTGGACTATACTGGCTGACTCTAATGAGGAATTCAGGGTTTGCAGGGCGGTGGAAATTACCATGAAACGCGCGGAGAGATCCTTATATCTATTTTTATATCTAGAGGATTGTTCTGTATTAATTTCCTGGTATGTCGAGTTTATGGCTTGTTTATTTCGGGCAATAACTTGTAGCTCGTACTCGTCCTTGCTATGGCCAACTAGTTGATGTAAAAGCTCCACGTTAAGCTGTGCATTTGCGTATTGTGATATACCAATAAACAACAGCGCTATGAGGATTTTTTTCATTTTCTTATCAATTTAGAATTTCTGATAATGTCATTTGCAATATTTCTATCAATATTGATAAACCCGCTATAGGGATTAAGCGCATTTAATATCCCTCTCTGCTGAGCCCAGAACATACTTCTTTGCATACCGAAGGTTATTCCACGAAGGATGCTTAACTCCGTGCGGATAAGATTGAGGAGTTTTGCCCTTTCTCCTGAATCCAATAAATTGTCTTTGCCGCCTTTTAGTACAAAGGAGCTAACCTCGGTTGCCAGTCTATTGGCTCGGGTTTTAAAATCTCTTACCCCCTGCTCGGCAAATAATAAGAGTATGGGACTGGCTCTAGCCATTTGCAGTGCTTTGTCTAAATTCTCCAGAATGTCTAAGGAAACATCAGCGATATCTTTTACGGTTAGTAGGGCGTACATTGCCGCGGAGACCTCTGTCAGACCTTTATATATGTTATCTTGTAGATCGTTGATTAGGGTCAATTGTCCTGTAATGGCTAGTTGCCCTCGCTGAATAAGTGTAAGGTTTTCATTGACATCTTTCATCTGGCTGTTTATGATACCGGCATGGGTGGCCGTTGCGGTAGCTACTGCTGGATCAAAATATATCTGACCGCGCGACAGGGGTATATTCAGTATGCCTAAAAATATAATTAAAAGGTATTTCATAACTAGTTAATTAAATGTATAAGGGGCATTGGTTTTGTTGATGTGCTCTACAAACTCATTTAACGCAAGCCTGCTGCTCTGTAGGTGGGTGACGAATTTGGAGAGTGCCTGGGGGTAAGATCCAAAGGCTTTAGCATAAATTTCTACAGCAGACTTTTCGGGCTTCTCGGTAGTAAAAGCCAGGTGGTGAATGAGGCTTACCTCCACACCGTAAACTTCCCCCGAGCTACCACGACGCATATAAAATTCATTGAACCTTGATCTGCCCTTTTTATTGTCCAGCTTGTTTATAGTAAATATTTTACGCTGTTCCACTTGACTAATGTTTAGTAATTCAGCAACTTTTTTAAAGTCTGCTTCATTCTGCTGCAATAGGATTACGGTATCCGAATTATTGATGATGCTATCTTTAATAATAGGATTTCCGATGATATCGTTTATTTCTTGGGTAACCTCAATGATTTCACCATAGAACTTCCTTACTGTTTTATTTAAATAAAGCAAGAAATTAGCCATTATCGGTGAGGAGATTGCTCTCCAGGCCTCCTCCAAGATAAGTGTCTTACGTCTGTTTTTCC
>NZ_SMBZ01000063.1 GCF_004342685.1 Sphingobacterium alimentarium | reverse complement strand
AGGAATTACATCGTGTCATCATTCACGGCGTGCTGCACTTGTGTGGATATTATGACAAGAAAAAACAAGAAAAAGAACGTATGACCGCCAAGGAATATGAGTATTTGTCCAAAAGAGGTTTTTAAGTAACAAAAAAGTGAGTTTTTAGCTCACTTTTTTGTTTTAATATTGTTACAGCGAGTTTTAACAATATTATTGGCTGGCTCTTTATTTTAGAGATATGAAAATATTAACGTCACTGTTTTGCTTTAGCTTTCTCCTATTTTTTAATGTAAATGCACAATCCCCACAAGGTTGGTTAATTTATTTTGGAAATACTCAAATCAAAGAATCAAAATTTAGTATTCATCATGAACTCCAGTGGCGGGATCATAAACTTCTAGGCGATCATAATCAAACCTTAATCCGTATAGGTGGTCAGTATCAATTCAAGCCCTCTTTACAGTCAACCTTAGGCTATGGCTTTATTCATACCGAACTCGAAGGATCTCCCAATCGTCCATTTGCTGAGCATAGAATATATCAAGAGGGTGTATTTTCTCACGCAGTGAAGAGTTCCAAATGGCGTCATCGTGTCCGTCTGGAAGAACGTTTTATCGAAAATCAAGATTTCCGAGGTCGTCTGCGTTACTGCATGTTTGTGGATATACCACTAAAGGCCTCGCAGTTTGATAAAAATGGCTTGTACCTTGCGCTGTATGATGAGGTATTTCTGAATATTTCGGATCAATCCGCTATTGATACTTTTGACCGAAATAGGGCCTATGCTGGACTGGGATATAAAGTTCGGCAAAATATTGGCCTGCAATTAGGCTTTATGAGACAGCATGTAGGAAAGAATGCAGGAACAAATCATATCCTCTTGTCTATTCACCATAAGATGAATTGGAATTAATGGTTAAAATAAATGTCTCCAGATATCCTTTGATACAAACGTAGGAGACATTATTTTATTAACCTTGGTCTATTAAAATCTTTCGAACTCAGAGAAGAAGAAGTTTCCTTCAATTGCTGCATTTTCATCTGAATCTGAACCATGAATGGCATTTGCATCGATAGATTTAGCGTATTTGTTACGGATAGTACCTTCAGCAGCATCAGCAGGATTAGTAGCACCGATTAATCCGCGGAAATCTTCTACAGCGTTATCTTTTTCCAGGATAGCCGCCACGATAGGACCTGATGTCATGAAGTTTACTAGCTCACCATAGAAAGGTCTTTCTTTGTGTACTGCATAAAAGTTACCTGCAGTCTCTTGAGAAAGCTTAATATATTTCATTGCTACGATTTTAAAACCACCCGCAATAATGTCGTTTAAAATAGCTCCGATGTGACCATTTGCTACTGCGTCAGGTTTGATCATCGTGAAAGTTCTGTTAGTTGCCATATCCTTATTATCAATAATTTTTTTGCAAAGGTACAGAAAAACGAAAAATTATAAAGAAATATTCAAGTCTTTCTTTTATAAGGAATTTGCTGAACATATTTCATGTAGCAATTGTTATTTACTAACTTTGTATTATGTCGAAAAATCTGCAAGTTACTATTGATAAGGATTCTGGCTTCTGCTTTGGTGTAGTCTATGCTATTGATATGGCCGAAGAAATTTTGGAAGAAGATGGCTATCTATACTGTCTAGGGGATATCGTGCATAATGATGAAGAGGTTGCCCGACTGAAGGCAAAAGGCCTACGTATCATTAATCATGATGTGCTGCCGACCTTGCAAAACGAAAAGGTACTTATTCGCGCGCATGGCGAAGCACCGGAAACCTATAGAATAGCCCTAGAGAATAATATTACACTTATTGATGCTTCTTGCCCGGTGGTTTTGAAATTGCAGAATAGGATCAAAACTTCCTACGACCAGAATGAGAGAATTTTGATTTTTGGTAAACATGGGCATGCTGAGGTTATTGGCTTGCAGGGGCAAACCAATAATGAGGCTCTTGTATTTCAGGATATCGGTGAGCTAGATAATGTGGAACTACCCACATCATTCACTCTATATAGTCAAACCACCAAGAGTGTTGACAAATTTTATGCAATCAAGCAGGAACTGATAAATCGCGGCTATGAGGTTCAAGCCAATGATACCATCTGCCGGCAAGTGTCCAACCGCTATGACGATTTAGGTGATTTTGCTAGACAATATGATAAAATTGTATTCGTATCAGGCAAAAAATCTTCCAATGGAAAAGTGCTTTATGATGTATGTAAAGCCGCCAACCCCCAGTCCTATTTTATTTCTGGCCCCCAGGAACTAGAAAGCGCTCTTTTTAATCAGGGAGAGACTATTGGAATTTGTGGAGCCACCTCAACGCCGATGTGGTTGATGAAAGATGTAAAACATGCCTTAGAACAGTTGTAAACTAGTCATCATATTATCATTTTCTAGCTCTGAGACAGGCTCATTATAATTATTGCTTATTTTTGTTCCAATGAATAATCAAAGAAAAAAAGGTGTTTTATTGGTGCAGCTGGGGACTCCTGATGCTCCTTCTACTCCCGAGGTTAGACGATATCTTACAGAGTTTTTAATGGATGGTCGCGTTATAGATATTCCAGTGCTGGGAAGAAATCTATTGGTCAAAGGAGTGATTGTTCCAAAACGTGCGGCGCAATCTGCAGCAACATATGCGACTATTTGGGACGATGAGAACGGATCACCTTTGATGTATTATTCTCTCTTGCAACAGCAAATGTTGCAACAAGAATTAGGGGAGGAATACCACGTGGAACTAGCTATGCGGTATCAGAATCCTTCCATTGAATCTGCTTTGAAAAAGATGGAAAGCATGCTGCTGGAAAGCATCAAGGTTATACCGCTTTTCCCTCAATATGCTTCAGCCACATCGGGATCGGTAATCGACAAAGTAATGGAGATAATGCGAGGCTGGCAATATATTCCTCAAGTTTCCTTTGTCAATAGTTTTTGTGAAGATCCTTTGATGATCGAGACCTTTGCAGATCACGGCAGACGCCACGATATTCACTCTTTTGATCATATATTATTTAGTTACCACGGCCTACCAGTGCGCCAGTTGGGAAAAGTTGATCCTACAGGAGAGCTGAAATGTCCGGATCACGGATGTGACAGCTGTAAAGAATCTACAAATCCATTTTGTTATTTATCCCAATGCTATGCCACAACGCGAGCAATTGCTCAAAAAATAGGGCTTTCGGAAGATAAATATACAGTTTGTTTTCAATCTCGCCTGGGCAAGACACCTTGGATTCAGCCCTATACTTCAGATGCTTTGCATACGTTAGCTAGCAGGGGAGTAAAACGTTTGTTAGTATTTAGTCCAGCATTCGTTTCCGATTGTATTGAAACCCTAGATGAGATACAAGTCGAGTATGCCGAAGAATTCAAAGAGCTGGGGGGGGAAGAAGTAGTGATGGTAGAAAGTCTAAACGATGATCCCAAATGGATACAGTCTCTTAAGAGCCTGGTATTAGCTAATTAAACATAAATCGATGCTTGTAATTAACGCGGTAATTTTATTCTTATTAGATTTTTATATATTTTTTGCACTTCGATCCACGAAAATTGAATTTGCCAAGAAAAAATGGTTTACCTATCTCTGGTGGGGATATTCACTCCTGCTCTTCATCGGTCTATTTATTTCTTTTAAATATAATATTCCCCTAGCATACCGCTCTATTATCTTGGTTGCCTTTTTCCTGACAGCTATTAGCAAATTCATCTATACATTTATTTTATTGTTAGATGATCTGCGTCGAGGAGGAATTTGGTTGACCAGGCTTTTTACACGCAAGCCGACCTCAAACATTAAAAAGCGTATTGAAGAGTTAGAAAAACCTTTACCCGAAGTACCTACGCACGGTATTTCTAGATCAGAGTTTTTATTAAAATCAGGAATTGTAGTGGCTTCGCTTCCCATATTTCCGCTCTCTTGGGGAATAATTTCCGGGGCATACGATTATCAAGTTCGAAGACAAAAGTTGGTGCTACCCAATCTGCCCAAAGCTTTCCATGGACTGAAGATTGCCCAAATCTCCGATGTACATACAGGTTCTTTTTACAATAAGAAAGCTGTTTTGGGCGGCATTGAAATGGTGTTGGGAGAAAAGCCAGATATGATTTTCTTCACAGGAGACTTGGTGAATAATGTATCGAGTGAACTACGTAATTATCAAGATATCTTTTCCAAACTTAAAGCTGATCTGGGCGTATATTCTGTCTTGGGAAATCATGATTATGGCGATTATTATTACGGCAAAGAAGAAAGTGCAGCCAAAAATAAAAACCTCAAAGATCTGATCGAGGCTCAAAAAGTAATGGGCTGGGATTTATTAATGGATGAGAATCGTACTATTAAGGTTGGTGCAGACGAGCTATCCATAGTTGGCGTACAAAATTGGGGAACCGGCCGTTTTCCAAAAAAAGGCGACCTGCAGAAAGCTCTAATGGGCACCCAAGATAAAGCAGTACGCTTACTGTTATCACATGACCCTTCACATTGGCGTGCACAGGTGCTCGATACAAGTGTAGACGCTATGTTTGCTGGACATACTCATGGTATGCAATTTGGTATCCGTGGAGAACATTTCCAGTGGAGCCCGGCCAAATATATTTACAATGAATGGGCGGGTTTATATAGGCAGCAGCAAAAGCAATTGTATGTCAACGTAGGTTTTGGATTCTTAGGTTACCCAGGTCGCGTGGGGATTCTTCCGGAGATTACCGTATTTGAGTTGGCAGCGAGCTAATGAAGTAATTGTTTGTATAAACATGATAAACCCTCTTAGTATTACTAGGAGGGTTTATTATGTTTTATAAGGATAGTATCTCTACTATTCTTGTCAAGTTGGTATTGATCTTATCAATATGTTTTATGGCCTTGTTAAAAGGTGTATACTTGATCTCTCCGCATATAAGACCTGCCATTTCTCCTCTTCGGCCTTCTAATAGACCTTCTACTGCCGCCACCCCTAGACGACTGGCTAAAACACGGTCCATACATGAAGGCTTACCACCGCGTTGTATATGTCCTAAGATGGACACGCGAACATCGTAATGAGGGAAATTTTCTTTTATTCTGTCTGCTACAACTAGACCTCCTTCATCGTCACCCTCGGCAACAATGATAATGCGAGAGGATTTGTTTTTACGCGTGCTGTCTAAACGTTTCATAATCGCATTGTAGTCTACTTCCAATTCTGGAATCAACACCGCTTCGGCGCCTGTGCTTATTCCCGAACGTAGAGCAATCAGCCCAGAGTCACGGCCCATAACTTCGATCACAAATAGGCGGTCGTGAGACTCTGCCGTATCACGTATTTTATCCACCGCGTCAACAACAGTATTGATCGCCGTATCGTATCCTATTGTAAAATCCGTTCCCGCAAGGTCATTGTCAATAGTTCCGGGCATACCAATAATGGGAATGTCGAATTCCTCAATGAATTTGGAAGCTCCCGTAAAGGTGCCGTCCCCGCCGATAACTACTAAAGCGTCAATACCTAATTTCTGAATATTTTCGAAGGCTTGTTTACGTCCTTCATAGGTTCTGAATTCGTCGCTACGTGCTGTTTTTAATATCGTGCCTCCACGTTGAATAATATTGGCTACGGATTTAGCATCCATAGGTATTATCTCACCATTTACTAGGCCATCATAGCCTCTTTTGACGCCAAACATATTCAGCCCATGGTATATTCCTGCACGTACAACCGCACGAATACCGGCATTCATACCGGGTGAATCTCCTCCTGAGGTTAAAACTCCAATATTTTTAATTTTACCCATATCTTACAAATATATCAATATCTACCTTATTTTATTGTAATTATATTATTTGATTGGTTGCTTTGATTTAAATTTTTCTAGTCCCGATCGCAGGAAAGCCTCGTATTTGTCTATATCATACACAGCTCCGCTGGTAGGAACCAATAACTGGCCATCGCTATCCAATAAAGCATATAATGGTTGCGAGTTGCTGTTGAATCGGGTGATCTGCAGGTCCGCATTGCGCTTTGATACCGTATTGACTTTCTTTCCTGTGGAAGGCGAGATATAATGCTCATTCTCAGGAAGCGTCAGCACTTTGTCGTCCACATACAGCTCCACCAATATAAATTCCTCGTTTATCAAGTTTCTGATTTTCGGTGCGCTCCACACTTCCGCTTCCATCTTACGGCAGTTGACACAGTTCCAGCCCGTGAAGTCCAGCATCAGCGGTTTATTCTGTGCTTTGCTGGCCGCCAGTGCTTCCTGGTAATCGTAATACGGATCCATGCCCTTGATGGTGGCTTTGCTGTGAAAATAAGTATAATGCTTGCGCGAGGAGGCCTCAGCCGACTGCGCGCTATGTCCAGTGGATACGCCTGAGGTCAAATCAAAGTCCTGTGTGCCTATAGGTGGCAAGAATGCCGATATCGCTTTCAGCGGAGCACCCCACATGCCCGGCACCATATACACCACAAAGGTGAAAACCAGTATAGCCAGCATCGTGCGCGGCACAGAAAGGTATTCTAGCGTACTGTCGTGCGAAAATTTGATCTTGCCAATCAGATAGAGTCCCAAAAGTCCGAATATCACAATCCATAAAGCCAGGTAGACCTCTCTGTCCAGGAAGTTCCAATTGTAGGCTAGGTCCACGTTGGACAGAAACTTCAGCGCCAGCGCCAGTTCCAAAAAGCCGAGCACCACTTTCACGCTGTTGAGCCATCCGCCTGATTTAGGGAGAGACTTCAACATGGACGGGAACATCGCAAAGAGCACAAATGGAATGGCCAGCGCCATAGAAAATCCGAGCATCCCGATCGCCGGACCTAAGCGTTCGCCACGTGTGGCAGCTTCCACCAGCAAAGTGCCGATAATCGGACCAGTACAGGAGAAGGAAACCACAGCCAGACTGGCAGCCATAAAAAATAGGCCTACTAGTCCGCCTTTATCCGAATTGGAATCTATTTTGTTGACAAAAGAACTCGGCAGGGTAATCTCAAAAGCCCCTAAGAAGGAAGTCGCGAAGACCACCAAAAGTAGGAAGAAAAAGAAATTGAAAATGCCGTTTGTAGAGAGCTCGTTGAGTGCTTCAGGACCAAAAGCGATGGTAATGAGCATACCCAAAGCCACGTAAATGACAATAATGGAAAGTCCATACAGCAGCGCTTGAGTGATCGCTTTGGAACGTGAACCGGCTTTCTTGGTAAAGAAACTCACTGTCAGCGGCACCATAGGGAAGATACAAGGCATAAAAAATGCTGCAAAACCACCCAGCACACCGGCGACAAAAATCTTCCACAGTGAAGCCTGTGGAGTAGAGCCTTGATCGGAAGATGCCACTACAGCAGCTTCCACAGTAGAATCCTGCGCTGCGGAATCCACACCATCGGAAAATACTACACCGTCAAAATTAACTAGTTCGGTCGTGTCCGCCTGCCCAGCCACAGTGCTTTCGCTCGACTGACCGTCGCTAAACTCCACATCATCAAAATTGATTAATGTATCTTGACCGATCGTTTGATGAGGTACACTGAAAAACAGTAAAAAAAGGAAAGAAAACAAAAAGGTTTTCATTATGATATATTCACTTTGGTAAGGTGTAAAAATAAAAAAAAAGGCAGTTAATTAACTGCCTTTTATATAGGAATACAATAATTTTACTTAATTGCTACAGTGAAATTATATTCATCCGGTGGCAAACATTGCGTCTTGTCACATGCCATAAATTCCACCGTGCCACTGACAGTGGCTTGATTGCGTGTTAATTTTACTTTTTGCTGAAATACCACTTCATTGTTAAAATAGGGTACATTCATTTTAAACACATCTTCGTATTTGGTTTTTGCTTTCACACTTTCAAGGGGTTTCCCATTCAATGAGAAATCCTTAGATGGTTTAAAGCTGAAAGATGTAGGTATGGGGCCGCCATCGGGTACATTTTGTCCATAGATATGCCAGCCATTTTGGATAGTAGCTTTAATCAATATTACTGCTTCTTTACTATTTATTTTCTTAGAAGCCACTTGCCATTTTACAGGCGTCAGTACCTGAGCCACTGCTGCCGATAATGTCAACACCACCGCAGCAAGTAATAAACCTATTTTTTTCATCATATAATTCAAATTCGTCTTAGTTTAAGACATGAAACATCACTTAAAGTTTAATGCGAATTTACAGTTATTAATATAATTTCGCGTAAACTCTTTGCTATAATTTGTAAGCAATTCCTTTTAAATCTATTTTTTTGAGATTCCCATTAATTTCTATCTGCAATAGACCGTCCATATCTACTTGGTTTATTTTACCTATTACCTCTTGTCCATGGTACTCATATAAGCTACTTATACCTCTATTGTATAATTTTTCATTATAGCTATTTATTAAATCTTGAGGCTGGACTTCCAAAACAGGGAGGTATTTTTTTAAATTATGCTGTATGCTGTATGCCAGTTGCATAATCTGCAAATTCTTGTCCCTAGTTTCCAGGGTTAGAGATGTCGTTTTGTTCTTTATGTCATGGGGGAATTCAGTTTGCAAAACGTTTATGCCTACACCTACAATACTATGCTTTATTTGCTGTTGAGCGATTTTATTTTCAATTAAAATCCCTGCTATTTTCTTATTTTTGATAAGTATGTCATTAGGCCATTTTATCGATATTCCTGTAGGAACATACTGCTCAATGGCATCATACACAGAAAGACTTGAAACTATCGTTAATAAAAATTGTTTAGAGATTGGAAGGCACTCTGGAGTGAGCAGAAAGCTTGCTGTGAGATTTAATCCAGGGGCACTCGACCAGCTATTGCCACGCTGCCCTTTACCCGCTGTCTGATTTTTTGCCATTATGACAGTATAGGGTGCAAGTGGCTTGACTTTTGTCAATAGATTCTTTAAATAATCGTTTGTAGATGCTACTTGGTCAATAACAATTATGTTATTTGGGCCGGAATCATTAAAAAAAGTGTTATTTTGCAAAATGATAAATATTTAAAATTAGAGTAAAACTATAATATTTCTTAATGAGTAAAAAGAAAAATTCAGAATTGTCTAACAAATTGGCAGATATAGTGGTGTTCGGGATGCAGGAGAAAAAAGCTCATTCGATTTTAAAAATGGACATGCGAGAAGTGAATGCTACACTATCTGATTATTTCGTTGTGTGTAATGCGGATAGCAATGTTCAGGTAAATGCCATCGCCCAAAGCGTGGAGGACGAAGTATATAAAGCATTCGGTCAAAATGTTTGGCATAAAGAGGGGCAAGGTAATGGCGAGTGGATTTTGTTGGATTTCGTTGATGTGGTGGTTCATATATTCAAAACCGAAGCCCGAGATAGATATCGTTTGGAGGACCTTTGGGGTGATGCCAAAGTGGAAAGCTTCAAAAGTGCGTAAATAGTTGTTTATAGATAAGATACGTTAATTATATAATGAAAAAAATTCCGAGTAAAAAGGTAACACCAACGCCACCTAAATTTAACATGATTTGGGTTTATATAGCTATTATTGCTGGTTTTTTCGCCCTGAATTTCCTATATAGCGGCGGCGGAACCAAAGAGATTACCTATGAAAAATTCGAGCAGGAAATGTTACTTCCTGGTGATGTGCAGAAAATAGTCGCTTTAAAAAATGGTAGTATATACGAAGTTGAGGTTTATATTAAGCCAGAAAAGCTGAAAGATGACCCTAAATATAAGGACATCGCTCCCGCTGATAATAAAATTGGGTTAAGCTCTTCTCAAGGGCCACAGTATGTATTTACTGAAGGGTCTGCCGATATATTAAGTCAAAAGCTGAATGAATCGCAAGCACAATTGCCTGAGGGTACACCGAAATTATCCCCGCAGTGGGGTGAAAAAACCAATCCTTGGGGCAGCATCATCTCATTTATTCTTCCACTTATCATTATCATCGCCATTTGGATGTTTTTAATGCGTAGAATGGGTAGCGGAGGCGCTGGAGGCGGTCAAATCTTTAATATTGGTAAATCCAAAGCACAATTATTTGATAAAGAGTCGCAAATCAATATCACATTCAATGATGTAGCGGGATTGGAAGAGGCAAAAACTGAGGTGATGGAGATTGTGGATTTCTTAAAAAATCCAAAAAAATATACGGACTTAGGTGGTAAAATTCCTAAGGGAGCACTATTAGTAGGCCCTCCAGGAACGGGTAAGACGTTGCTTGCGAAAGCTGTAGCTGGTGAAGCTCAAGTGCCTTTCTTCTCGCTTTCAGGTTCTGATTTCGTTGAAATGTTTGTAGGTGTAGGTGCTTCTCGTGTGCGGGACTTGTTCAAGCAAGCAAAAGAGAAAGCGCCATGTATTATCTTCATTGATGAGATCGATGCTATTGGCCGTGCACGTGGTAAAAATTCAGTAATGGGGGGTAACGACGAGCGTGAAAATACATTGAACCAATTATTGGTGGAGATGGACGGTTTCGGTACCAACTTAGGTGTAATCATACTAGCAGCGACAAATCGTTTGGACGTTTTAGATCAGGCATTGCTGCGTCCTGGACGTTTTGATAGACAGATTTCCATTGATAAGCCGGATCTAATTGGCCGTGAGCATATTTTCAATGTACATTTAAAGCCTATAAAACTAGCAGAAGAAGTCGATGCGAAGAAGCTCTCTGCGCAGACACCAGGTTTTGCAGGAGCAGAAATTGCCAACGTTTGTAATGAAGCTGCACTGATCGCAGCCCGTAAAGGCAAGCCTGCAGTAGATATGCAAGATTTTCAAGATGCCATTGATAGAGTAATTGGTGGTCTTGAGAAAAAGAATAAAATAATATCCCCTGAGGAAAAGAAAATAGTAGCTTATCACGAAGCGGGTCACGCTATAGCAGGGTGGTTTTTAGAACATGCAGATCCACTAGTAAAAGTCTCCATCGTGCCTCGTGGTGTGGCGGCATTAGGTTATGCGCAATACCTTCCCAAAGAACAATTTTTATACACCACAGAGCAGTTAATTGACAGCATGTGTATGACGATGGGTGGTCGTGTTGCGGAAGATATTACTTTTGGACGAATAAGTACGGGTGCGCAAAATGACTTAGAACGTATCACAAAACTGGCATATGCGATGACTGCGGTATATGGTATGAATGATAAAGTAGGAAATGTGTCATTTAACGATAGTTCTGGTGAATCTCAATTCCAAAAACCATATTCGGATCAAACCGCTCAATTAATTGACGAAGAAGTTAGAGTACTGATAGCTGCGGTGTATGATCGTACTAAACAATTGTTATTGGAGAACCAACAGGGACTCATCAAAATAGCAGAAAAGCTTCTTGAAAAAGAAATTCTTTTCCAAGCAGATTTAGAAGAGATTCTTGGTAAACGACCTTTTGCTAATAGAACCACATACGATGAATTTGTTAATGGTGGAGCAGATGGCGGTGGCGTACCTCAGACAGAGTTGCCTTTACCCCCACTTCCCGAGCAAAGCAGTAAACCTGAATACGATTCATCACCAATTAATAAAGAAGAAAATTAAACTATAAAGGTGTACCCTAGGTACACCTGTTTTATTTGCCATGAATATTCGCAATACGACTACCAAAGAACGCATGCTGAAAAGCATAAGGCAGGCTTTACTTCAAAAGCGCGATAACCCACATCCTGACTTTGAAGACTCTCAAATCTACAAAGACGAGGAGGAAGGGCTGGATGTCACTTTTGCGCGTGAGTTTACCAGCGTTTCTGGCAAGTTTGTGTATTGTGATGGCGAAATCTCTTTAATAGAGAATTTAATTGCATTGGTGGAAGAGCTTGAAGTCAGCAAGATTCACGCTTGGGAGCCTGCGGTCCAGGAGTTGCTACAAACTTATGGATTTCCTTATTTGAGTTCGGACCGTGATTTCGGTGCGGCAGAAGTTGGAATCACCACCTGCGAGGCATTAATCGCTCGAAATGGTAGTATTATGGTTTCTAATGCAAATGCTGCAGGGCGACGCTTAAGCATTTATCCACCTATACATATTGTCTTGGCCAAGGCTTCTCAGCTGGTAATGGATATCCGTCATGCCATGAATCTAATTCAAGATAAATATGGTAAAGATTTGCCATCTATGCTTTCTACTATCACTGGACCTAGCCGTACGGCTGACATTGAAAAGATGTTAGTATTAGGAGCTCATGGCCCTAAGGAATTATACGTATTCCTCATTGAAGACCGATTTTAATATTCTATGATTCAAAATTATATTCTAAATACGCCGGTGGCGAGTTTTATATTTGCTATAACCATAGCAACCAGCATTTATGCTTTTTCATATCCGCATATCCTAGGAAAAATGATGCTTCATCCTTATGGTATACAGCGGGATAGAGCTCGAGCTTATACTGTTTTCACAAGTGGATTAGTTCATGCCGATTGGGGCCATTTGCTCTTTAACATGTTTACATTCTACTTTTTTGGATTTGCTTTGGAGCAATATTTTGTGGCAGCAAATGGCCAGATAGGTCATCTATATTTTGCGCTTTTGTATATTATTAGTTTGGTGCTAAGCGATATTCCCACTATTATCCAGCAGAAAAATAATCCTG
>NZ_SMBZ01000062.1 GCF_004342685.1 Sphingobacterium alimentarium | reverse complement strand
CCGCTTTTATTACGTTTGCATCGAACGAACATATTGTCTCAAATGTATGAAATAGATGACAATATAACCGCGGGACACCCAAAACACATCAAAAATTGGCCTTTACAACCGCTTTAAGCTACTTTTGGAAATTAACCGCACAAAACAGGAAAAAAGGAAATTATATCAAATTCAGGAAATACTCAGGAAAGAAGCTGACGATTAACAAATAAAAAGCCGTATCTAACTTTTGATGTTTTGATACGGCCTCTTTTCTTTTTGATTCTCTATTTTCTTATACCAAATTAGCCAAAGCTTCTTTCATTCTTCTTAATGCTTCTTTCAAGTTCTCGTCCGAAGCGGCGTATGATAAGCGGATATAGTTGTTGTTACCGAAAGAGTCTCCTCCCACAGTAGCAATATGGCCGTGGTTCAATAAGTATAATGCCAAGTCCGAAGAGTCTTTAATTACATTGCCTTCAGGATCTTTTTTACCAAAAAACGAGCTGATTTCTGGGAAGAAATAGAAAGCTCCTTCTGGTAAGTTGGTTTTCACGCCAGGGATATCATTTAATAAGTCATATACCAATTGACGACGACGCTCGAACGCTTCTTTCATGGCATATACGGAATCCAAACCTTGTTCGTACGCTGTTATTCCTGCACGCTGTGCAATCGAACACGTTCCGGAAGTCGTTTGTCCTTGCATTTTGTCGTTAGCGGCAGCTATTTCTCTATTTGCGGCAATATAGCCTAATCTCCATCCCGTCATAGCGAATGCTTTGGAAAAGCCGTTCACAATGATTACGCGGTCTTTGATGCTTTCAAATTGAGCAATAGATTCGTGTTTGCCTACAAAATTAATATGTTCGTAGATCTCATCGGATATGATGAATATATTTGGATGTTTTTCAAAAACCTTTACCAATGCTGCTAATTCATCCTTACTGTATACCGAACCTGTCGGGTTGCAAGGTGAAGAGAACATGAATATTTTAGATTTAGGCGTGATCGCTGCTTCTAATTGTTCAGGAGTGATTTTGAAATCACTTTCAATAGTCGTGTCAATAAATACCGACTTACCTTCCGCCAAAGTCACCATCTCCGAGTATGATACCCAATACGGAGTCGGGATTATCACCTCTTCACCTGGGTTGATTAGTGTAAGGATTACATTCGATAAAGATTGTTTAGCACCTGTAGATACTACGATTTGCGAAATATCGTAATCCAAGCCATTTTCATTTTTTAGCTTATTTACGATGGCTTGACGCAACTCAGGGTATCCCGGTACCGGCGAATATCTGGTGAAATTATCGTCCAATGCTTTTTTTGCGGCTTCTTTAACATGATCTGGCGTATTGAAATCTGGTTCGCCTACGCTTAGACTGATGACGTTAATTCCTTTAGCTGCTAGTTCGCGACCTAATTTGGTCATCTTCAATGTTGCCGATTCTGAAAGGCTATTGATTCTATCTGATAAATATGATGGTGTGCTCATAACGATACAAATATAATTATATAAAATACATTTTGTAGCTTGTTTTGTTAATAACTTCTAAAGTTTTTGTAGATGAAATTTTATTTATCATAATGCTTTGTGTTTGGCTATAGATTGATGTAGGATTAGCTATCTTTATCGTACAGATGTTCACGCTATGGGATTATACCTTATATTTGAATGCTATGAAATTTGATTTTTTTATTGTTTACTTGCTGATAAGTATTGCTGTAGCCTATTTTTTTCCGCAGTTGGCTATTTATAGAGATGGTGCCTTCTTGGATGTACTTACTTCGGTAGGTGTATCGTTGATTTTCTTTTTTTATGGTCTTAAATTGAGTTTCGCTCAGATAAAGACTGGACTTAGAAACTGGAAGTTGCACTTGGTGGTGCAATTATCTACATTTTTGCTGTTTCCGCTTATCGTGCTTTTATTTAGACCTTTTATAGGAGTGCTTCTTACGGAGCATACATGGATGGGTTTCTTTTTTTTGGCTGCATTACCTTCTACCGTTTCTTCTTCTGTAGTGATGGTGTCTTTAGCCAAGGGCAATGTGCCTGCTGCCATTTTTAACGCCAGTATTTCGGGACTGATAGGGGTCGCAATTACGCCCTTATGGATGAGCTTATTTTTAGATTTTACGACAGAGAATGTCCTGCTGGATGTCTATGCAGGGTTAATGGTGGAGATTATTCTTCCGGTATTGGCAGGATTATTATTACAGCGATTTTGGGGTGGATGGGCAACCAAAAATAGTAAAATGTTATCCAACTTTGATAAGAGTATAATACTGCTTATTGTGTACAGCAGTTTTGCACATTCTTTCCAAAGCGGTGTATTTGCAACCTTAAGTAATGCCTACGTAATCGAACTGTTTGCTGCGGTGGCCTTATTTTTTACGCTGGTCTATGCACTACTATACCTTTTGTGCAAGTTTGTGTTTAGGTTTTCTATTGAAGATACGATTACCGCTTTATTTTGTGGCTCTAAAAAGTCCTTGACCCATGGAAGTGTTTTTGGAAAGTTTATTTTTTTGAATAATCCCTATACAGGCATTTATTTTTTGCCACTTATGATTTATCATGCTTTTCAGATTTTTGTTATCACTTTTATCGCACAGCGCTACGGAAAACGCGAGTAATTTTTTTGTATCACTTTATTTTGTGATAATATAGATTATCACTATTATTTGTGATATTAATAAATATCATTAAATTTGATGATAAGGATGTTTATCATTATATTTAGTAACAAATACAACCAAGAGATAAATAATGAAAAAGATGTACGCCATATTGACGGGTGACATAGTAGGTTCGAGACGCGTCGAAACACAAAAATGGTTGCCGCATCTGGATGATGCTCTTCAATATTATACGGACAATTATGATATTTTCAGAGGCGACAGTTTTCAGGTTGCCATTCCGCTCGAAAAATGCATAGAGGCTATCTTTTTTATCAAGGCGAGTATGCGCTGCATCGAACCGCTGGATGTGCGTATTGGCTTGGGAATAGGAGAGATTACATATTGGGATACCCATATCAAAAATTCGATGGGTGAGGCTTTAATCAATTCTGGAGAAGCATTTGACCGCTTGGACAAGAATTATATTCATGTCCAATCACCCTGGACGGAGTGGAACGAACAGACCAATATTATCTTGCAACTGGCTACAGAATTAGCTAATCGTTGGACATTCAATATGGCACAGACGATATCTACCATCATCAAAAATCCAGAAGCTAACCAACAGGAAATCGCTCATCTGCTAAATAAAAAATACCAAAGCCAGATAAGCACGGAATTGGGAAATGCGAGTTGGCAAAAAATTAGAATCGCAATAGAATATTGTACCCAACAACTCCTTAGACAATGTTAATTATATTCTTAAAATTCGTATTAGCGCATATTATAGGTGACTTTGTCCTACAGACCAAAACGATGGTAACCAAGCGCAAAGAGCATGTAGGCTATCTGCTGCTGCATGTGCTGATACACATACTCGTATTGGTAGTATTTTTTATACCGGATTTGGCGAATTATGGGCTAATGATTGCTTTTATCGGGATATCCCATCTTGCTATTGATAGCCTGAAGATCTGGCTGGAAGCAAAATACCCGTCCAAGCCCCTGCTTTTCTTTTGTGTGGACCAATTGCTCCACCTAAGCGTGCTCGTGGCGTTAGTCCTATATAATTATGGTATGCCTGTGTTGGAGCATGAACTCTTATTCAGCACCCGAAATATGCTTTATTGCATTGCACTGCTATTGGTCATGGTCGTAAGTCCTATTTTTCTACGACTATTTTTCAGCAAATGGGATAAAGAAAATGTATTTAAAGATAAACGTCAAGAGAGTCTGTTGGATGCGGGCTTGATCATCGGCATTATGGAGCGATTGATTATAGTCTTGTTTATACAAGTTGGTTTTCTGTCGGGAATAGGCTTTTTGCTCGCCGCAAAATCCATATTCCGCTTTGGCGATTTGACCAATGCTAAGGATACAAAATTTACAGAATATATATTGGTAGGAACTTTAGCCAGTTTTACCATTGCGATAGTGATTGGCTATGGCCTTCGTTTAGCATTAAAATACACCTAAATTACTTATATAAAAATGAAAAGAATTCTAACTTGTTGTCTAACCCTTATTTTAAGCAAATCCATGC
The DNA here is from genome assembly GCF_004342685.1 of Sphingobacterium alimentarium. Lineage (GTDB taxonomy): Bacteria > Bacteroidota > Bacteroidia > Sphingobacteriales > Sphingobacteriaceae > Sphingobacterium > Sphingobacterium alimentarium. The sequence continues at coordinate 8,664 of NZ_SMBZ01000062.1, read as the reverse complement.
TCTTTGGTCAAGATATCAAAAATCAAGTGCAAGCTATTGCCGATCAGTATAAAGCTGTAGGTGTCGCGTATGTCGTCGTGAAAGATGGAAAAGTCATTATGAAAGATGCCTTAGGGAAAAGTTCGATCGAAAATAACACGCCGCTCGATGTAGATCGCCACCTCTTTAGAATTGCGTCGATCTCCAAATCATTCACTTCTACGGCAATCATGCAGCTCGTAGAAAAAGGGAAAATATCGTTGGATGATGATTTTGGAGATTTAGTTGGTTTCCCAATCCGCAATCCTAACTTTCCAGACAAAAAAATCACTTTGCGGATGGTGCTGTCTCATACCTCCAGTATCAATGATGTAAATGGTTATTTTGAATTGGATGTGATTAATCCTGCTAAAAATCCAAATTGGCAAAAGAGTTATAACAGCTACGAGCCAGGCACGGACTACCAATATTGTAACCTAAATTTCAATATGGCAGGCGCAGTGCTCGAACGTCTTACAAACGTGAGGTTTGACACCTATATACGCCAGCAAATCCTTAATCCTTTGGGACTGCAAGCAGGCCATTGTGTGGATTCCTTGGATCAGACACGCTTTGCTTCCCTCTACGCTTATGATAGCAAGGAGGATGCATTTGAGGTGCAGCCATTGGCCTACCTTCCGCGCAGGGAGGAAATCAGCAATTACGTAATGGGAGAGAGCACGCCTATCTTTTCGCCCACGGGAGGATTGAAAATATCTGCATCCGATCTTGCCCAATATATGATGATGCATATGAATTATGGAAAATTGGGTAAGGTGAAGATTTTAGGCAAAAAAGCTTCTAAGACGATGCAAAAAAAGGTGTCTGAAAAAGAAGGATATGGCTTAGCTCTATTAGAAACAAATAAATTGATTGAGGGCCAACATTTGGTAGGACATACTGGTTCAGCTTACGGGTTATACAGTTCTATGTTTTTTAATCCTAAAGAAAAATATGGGTTTGTCGTAATCACAAATGGCTGCGTGCCGACAAGCAAGGATGGTAATATCGCACTGACTTCTGAAATCATAAACCTGCTTTATAACGAGTTGGTAAAATAAAGTTGAAAACAGAATTTAAATATATCCCTGAAAAAATTGGCTTGTTTTTTGTAAATTATATTGCGTTAGATTAAATTTAAGTTGATGATATGGTTAAGCTTTTTAGCACGTTTATTTTTGTTTTTATAGTTTTTGATAGTTTAGCACAGCAATTAAATTTGCATGAGGTCAGGAAGGATTTTAATAAAGGCGTACAGGATGAGGCCTTGTGTAAAAAGTATCTGAGCCATTTGCAAAATCATGCTAAATCGCCCTTAGAGAAGGGTTATGAAGCGGCTTTTCATATGTTTATGGCAAAGCATACTTCCAATCCATTCAAGAAAATGAACTATTTCAAAGGCGGTAAGAAGATGTTGGAAACACAAATCAAAGCTGAACCAAATAACACGGAATTACGCTTTATAAGACTTTGTATTCAATACTATATACCCGATTTTTTAGGATATAAACAAAATATTGAGGAGGATAAAAATTTCTTAGTAAATAATCTCCATAAAATGTCCGATGAGAGAACTAAAGATATTATTTTTAAATATTTGAAAGGTGCAAAAATGTACAATGATCAAGAATTGACGCTTTTGGCGCGTTAGCCAAAACTTTGGTCAAAGCTCTAACAGTGACCAAATGGATTAAAATACCATCAATCTACCATCATTGGGGAAATTAAATGGAAGCAATCTGTGATTTATTTGCAGGTTGCTTTACTATTTTTATACAATAAAAAATGCGAAGATCTCGCTTCGCATTCCATCAGGAGTAATTAAATAGACCATTTCGATATTAAAACATAAAATTAAAAATCCACTTTGATTCTCGCCCGAATACCCCAATCGGATACGCCCGGATGGTCGTTATAATTTAACCGTTTGACATAGTCTACACGCAATACCTTAAAGATATTAGCTAGACCTACACTGGCTTCCATGTACGGTTTATTTCCGAATGTAAACGACGAAATTTCATCATCTGAATTTCTTTGCCATGCAAACAAATCCCTGTTGTATGAAGGATTGTTGCTGTCGCGTAGCCCTCCGTACACGCCTTTGAAACTAAACACCTCACGTAGTTGCAGTTTCTTGATCAGCGGCAGTTTATTGAGTACAAATCCATTCATATAATATTGCACATTCACCGACGCGTGATGGTCCGATATGAATTCCATGAAATTCATCAAATTGTACGATTGTAGCTGGTATGCGTATGTCTGATTGGCTCTATGCAGGGTCAACAGGGGATAAGGTATGTTTGATCCTGCTATGTATGTTCCATCCACATTAAAATCCGCATATCCAAATTGCGAAAGATAGGTCCTCTTGAATATTCCCGCGGTAAAGTTATGGTAGTTATATTCTCCATCCAGGAAGCCCTTGATACCGGCAGTATAATTAAAGGTCAGGATTGGATATTTATTGTAAATAGGAGTCCTGTACAATTTTCCTTGATAGAATTGCTCTTTGGGCGCCCAACGGAATCCTATGCTTGCTTCAGTTGTATTCAATGCATGGATGAGTGTGGGATCACCGATTTCAGGAATAATTTGATATTTGATAATTCCGGCCGGATTTTGTTTCCACTTCGTCAATCCTGCATTGATGGAGAAATTGTTTTGAAACTCAGCTTTATATTCCAGTTTGTAAATGTCATTATACAAATAGCTTTTATTTTCACCACGTTTGAATGATAAGAGTATATTGTCCTCTTGAATGAATTCTAAATTTTGACCAGGTATTTTAGTATCATGCTGATACGAAGCTCGGATATAATGTTGCGGAAATTTATACACAGATTTATTGTTTAGTGAATAAGTTCCGCTGATGAAATATTTCCATTTTTGATCTTCAAAACCATATGCAGCATAGCCTTCGGAAAAGAACCGCGTGCTAAACTGTTCGGTAGTACGGCCACCAATACGTAATCTCAATCCTTCGATCGGATTGTAACTATAAAATGTGTTGACAGGTCCAATTTCTATAGGTCCAGCTTGTTTGTAACCGGATAATAGCAATGCCGCCACATCCATAAACCTTCTGAATGATGGCATCTCCTGTAGCGAATCAATATTCTGATAAATAGATAGCTCTTGGTTGGTCAGCGGCGCTTGGCGAAGGCCAGCCCAATATTGCCTATCATCTGCTGCCTTATGCGTCTTCACCTGATTCACAATCTCAGGACCCTCATATAAAGAATCTGGTTTGGCTAAGCCATTGACATAATCTTTGTAATAGACGACGCGATTGCCCTGTACGCCGGTACCTTTTCCAGTCAGGGCAAAATCTATCCCGAGCGCACTGCGACTGAGGAAATACTTGTTGATATTATCTTTTTCAAACGTCAGTTCTATATTAAGGTCGCGGACGAAATTGAGGTTTATCTCGTCACTGACTTTCATTTTAGCTCCTTGTACAGCATATTGCCCATCCAGGGTAACATAGAGTTTTCCTTGAAATAAAAAGTCACTCTTATTCCTAGGGAAGAAGCTTAATTCTATCAGCTGGGGCGAACTGGTCTTAATCGTATCCGTGATGTAAAATCGATAGAAAGTAGGCGCGCTGTCTGCAATAGGACTCAAAAACTGATTCGTCAATAAAGTGATATTGTTGTCATAAATATCCACCTTGTCGTACAACTTGTTGAAATAAGTAGCCAAGCCCTCATTGTCAACAAATTTTGGATCAAATTCTGCCTTTTGGTGAGCGAGGGTAAACTGTTTTGTTTTTTGAGGATTATTTTTAAAATAAACTTTGGAAACTTTTTCCTCCATAAAGGCCGGAAGTGCGTAAGTTGAAGTGCTATCTGATTCTTTCTGAAATAGGAATTGATAGTTCTTAAAAGCTTTTCTTCCTACGAACTTAGAGGAAAGATTACTCAAACCCAAGGTTATTTTTTCGTATTGCTCAAATTCAACATACTCTTGCCCCACTAATCTATTCTGATCGCGATGCGCGATCACTTGACGGATTAGCTCTACAGCAGGATTATTCTTGTTGGAATACTTTAATTTGGGTCTTTTAATGACTACAGCTTCAATTTCATTCTCTGCCGAAAGTTCGATGTTCCAAAAGGATTTATTTTGTGTAAGATCCAACTGAATGGATTCGTATCCTACATAACTCACACGAACAGGAAGACTTATAGCTGGAACAGTAAATTCAAAATTCCCTTGTTCATCCGTTTTTGTTGCCTTGCTGCTACCCACAATAGCAATTGTTGCAAACTCTATTGGTTCTTTTGTACTTTTATCAACAACTTTTCCTTGCAACTGAATGGACTGCGCGATGGCAGACATACTTAGCAACAAAGACAATGAAAGAAGTAACCCCCTGAATATATTTTGTATCATGTTAATTAATTCGCTAAATTTTTGACTTTTTAAATTATAAATTCAAAAATTTTGCTACAAAAAAAGCACATATTTAATAGATTATAAAGTCTCGGAAACTACTTTGACTTTTGTGTGATAAAAGTTGAAAAATACAGACTTTTGTATTACAAAACATTATTCAAAAATGAAAAATAGGAGTTGGGAGATTAGGAGATTTTTGGTTTTTAAATGGCTTACTGAAGTCAACCGCGATAAAAAATAATTCCCACTCGACCGGATTGAAGAATGGGAACTTTGGAATTATAAATTATTACTTTGGTAATTGCGGTTTTTTGATGAAGTCCTCAAAGGCTTTCGTATTTTGCTTGATGAGCCATTCATACATTTTGGCACCGTGGCTCAATCTTTTGACACCTAATTTATTAAGCTGCTGTACAGAAGGAAGGTTGGGTGTTAGAAAAACATTGAGTGGTAATGAAGTGGCATCCAAGAAGGCTTTAATATCTTCTTCACTTTCGATTAATGGTACAAATATCCCTTCAGCCCCTGCTTTAGCATATGCTTTGGTGCGCGTGATAGACTCTGTTAATGCGGATATATGTTTTGTAGTGTATGAGTCGACACGCGCATTGATGAATATATTTTTTTCTTCGGCTTTGATTGCTTCAATTTTTTGTTTGTGCAGATTCATATCTCCCAATACACGTTTCCCATTTTCGACCTGCCCATCTTCCAAATTAATTCCGACCACACCTAAGCCTACAAGTTTTTTTACATTTTTAGCGACTTCTTCCGGTTTATCCGAATAACCAGATTCAAAATCAACGGACACAGGAATATCGACAGCTTTGACTATACGTTCGACAACAAATAGGATTTCATCTACGCTAATTTGTTCGCCATCTTCGTACCCCATGGCATTAGCAATAGCATGACTGGAGGTGCCTAAGGCCTTGAAGCCTGCCTCCTGAGCTATTTTGGCAGAATGCGCATCCCATACATTTCCTAAAACAAGAAGGTCGGGCTGCTGATGTAATTTTTTAAACAAAGTATATTTCATCATTTATATCGTTTTATTTAAAAGAACATTTTCCAGCGTAAAATGTTTTTTCGATTATATTATATCAACTATCATAAAATTTTTATTTTTAGCCAATTAAATATATTTATGGCTTCAGGAATATTTGCAATATTAGATGACATCGCGGCCTTGATGGACGATGTGGCAGTGGCTAGTAAGCTTGCTACCAAAAAAACAGCTGGCATATTGGGCGACGATTTGGCTGTCAATGCCGAGAAAGCGACCGGTTTTCTTTCTTCGCGAGAAATACCCGTATTGTGGGCAATCACCAAGGGGTCATTTATCAATAAGCTCATTATTATCCCCGTAGCGATATTATTACAAGTTTTTCTTCCGATGGCCATAAAGGTGATCTTGATTATTGGGGGATTGTATTTGGCGTATGAAGGGGTAGAAAAGATTGTGGAATTTATTTTTCATCGAGAGAAAAAAGGAGAGGAGGTCATCGAAGAAGTGAAAGAAGAGGGGGCTGCAGTCGAAAAGGCTAAAATTAAGTCCGCGGTTACCACAGATTTCATTCTCTCCGTAGAAATTGTCATTATTGCCTTAGGAACTGTATTGGATCGCCCACTTCCTATACAAATCTTAACAGTGTCGGTTGTCGCTATTTTGGCTACAGTGGGCGTGTATGGTATTGTAGCATTAATCGTGCGTATGGATGACACTGGGTACAAATTAATAAAAAAATCCCGCAATGAAGGTTTTGCGGCATGGCTAGGTAAATTTTTAGTTAGATCACTGCCAGTTATTATTAAGTCACTTTCCGTAATCGGTACCATTGCGCTTTTGATGGTTTCTGGTGGGATTTTCGCGCACAACATTGATTTCTTCCACCATATACTACCAACATGGAACAGTACCCTTAAAGAAACCTTAATTGGCCTTGGGATGGGACTTGTCGTGGTTTTAATTATTACAGGGATCAAAAAATTAATCCCGAGCAAAAAATAAATTGGTTCGACCTATTCATACAAAAACTCCTATTGGAATTTGACGTTCCAATAGGAGTTTTTTATTTATACCTTGAATACGCTGAAATCTTTTTTAGTCCAGTAATTTTACCTCTTTGGTGATATCTCTTTCTACGGAGATATTAATTTTGAAGATTACACTCAGGATTACTCCTGCTATCAATGTAATAGGAAAAACTATTGCTATCACAATCATCAATAAAAGAGGAAGATTAAAGATGTTATTTCCGGACTTAGAAGTTGCGACTAGGCGTGAGTTGTGAATGTTGTGGAATAAGCCTTTTATCATATTGCTGATAGTACCACCGTTGATTGAAAATATTCTTTTAGTTGCCATAATGTATCTCTGTTTAAAATTTATATTCAAAGATATATGGAAGATAAAAGTCTACCGACAGGGAATAGGTAACTGAGGGTGGATATTCGGTGAAAGTAGGAGGGTATTCGGTGAAATTGTACAACTAAAAACGTCATTTCGACTAGAGCAAGAAATCTAAAATTAGTTTTCAAATTTTGAGTTTTCTCTGTCCGTTCGAAATGACGTGATAGTATTCTGCGTGAAACAAGGATTCTTTTTTTAGATTTCTCACTTCACTTTGTTTCGTTCGAAATGACGATTAAATATTATTTTTTTAATGCTTTTTCGTATCGAGCGGAAACTTCATCCCAATTGATGATATTCCAAATTGTGGTTAAATAATCAGCACGTTTATTTTGATAGCGTAAATAATATGCATGTTCCCACACATCTACGCCTAATATTGGTGTGCCTTTTTCTTCAACTACATCCATCAATGGATTATCTTGGTTTGGCGTAGAAGAAACGAATAACTTACCTGCTTTATCTACAGATAACCATGACCAACCTGAACCAAAGCGAGAAGCACCCGCTGCATTGATTTTCTCTTTAAGACCATCCAACGAACCAAAGGTATCATTTATAGCTTTTTCTAACTTAGCTGATGGTTTGGTACCTGCTGTTGGCGTCAAGATAGACCAAAACAATTCGTGATTGTAGTGTCCGCCACCATTATTACGTACTGCTGCAGTATGTTTGGAGATATTTCCTAAAATTGACTCAATGCTTTCTTTTTCAGCTGGAGTACCTGCGATGGCTTTATTTAAGTTTGAAGTATACGCAGCAGCATGTTTGCTGTAATGAATCTCCATGGTTTGTGCGTCGATCGCACCTTCCAAAGCCGTATAAGCGTAAGGTAGAGGAGTTTGTTTGAATTGAGCAAATGAAGCTTGAGCTGCAAATATTGCAGTCGCCAAGAAAGCTGATTTAAGTATATTCATCGTAATTGTTTTTTGTTTTAAATATAAGCTTTGTTGTTATTCAATACAAACTTGGGTTGTTTTATAGCAGAAATTTAACAATTAAAAAGTAAGAGATAATCCGTATGATAATTGTTGAAATGGATCATTTAATAAGTTGAAACTGGATAATTTACTGTCGGAATCATATTTTATTGATCTATATGATACTAACTCATTTAGTCGTATTTCTAATCCCAATCGTTTATAAAAATTGTATCGTGCACCTATATTCAAACTTGTTAAAGCACCTTAGGAAGTATTATTAGTATGGGTTTCAAAATCATTATGTGATTTTGAATGTATATAACTAGCATCTAAGTCGGAGAAAATTTGGTATTTTGATTTGTTTATTAAATCTAGCTGTACAAAACCTCCGACTTGGTGTCCTGATAATTTTGTTATATCATCATTATAATATTCTGATTTGCTGCGTGAGGCAGCATATAATACACCAATACCTAATTTTGTATTTAATTTATATAGTATTCGAGGTGTAACTTGGAAGTAGCTAGTAGAATTTTCTTGGTTTTCAGTCTTCGTATTAGCGTTTTGAAATCGTAACGATGATGATATAATCAATTTATTCTCCTGTGCGTGAGAAATAGAGAAAGTAAGAATAGTAATTATTAATATTAATATAGTTTTCATAATGTTAGAATTGGTAATTGAATGAAACGTATGCATTTGATAAATTAGATTGTAATATGGATGTAAAGTGTTGTTTTGCGCCGCTAGTCCTATAATCCAAACTAGAATGATTAATTACTGCTGGTAAATTAAGTTGTGCTGACAATTCGGAAGTGTAAAGCAAACTGTGTCATTGAGCTCTAAATAGATATAGGTCCCCTTCGGACCTATATCTATTTAGAGCCGCCGAAGGCTTTCATTCTC
>NZ_SMBZ01000061.1 GCF_004342685.1 Sphingobacterium alimentarium | reverse complement strand
GCACTTGTTCTTGCCAATTATTCTGCACCATTCTTGCCAATTATTGTGTAGTCATATTTGCCAAAAATCGTGTAGTTTTATTTACCGATCACAACCCTACATCAAGTGATCTTGAAGAAGTTGTAATTGTTGGTTATGGTGTTCAAAAAAAGGCAAACTTGACTGGCGCTGTTTCTCAAATCAATGCATCGGATATAGCACTTAGGCCAGATGCTAATATATCTACTGCCCTGCAAGGACTAATGCCTGGTCTTAATATTCAAATCAATAATGGTGATCCTTCAGAGACTCCTGATATAAATGTGCGTGGTTTCAATTCCATTAATGGGGGCGGTCCTCTTGTATTAATTGACGGTATTGAAGGTAATATCACGAGAGTTAATCCAAATGATATAGAATCTGTGACAGTTCTAAAAGACGCAGCTTCTGCAGCTATTTATGGAGCTCGTGGTGCTTTCGGTGTAATATTAATTACTACTAAAACGGGTAAATCAGGTACTACATCCATTAACTATTCTAATAATTTTGCTTGGACTAATCCAGCGGCCAGGACTGATTTTATAACGGATCCTTATGTGTATGCAAAAACTGTAGACGCTGCTCTTTATGGGTATAATGGTACTAGCTATAGCCAGTACAATACTATGGATTGGGAAACAATTAAAATGGTGGCTGACGGTCAAATCTCACCATTTCATGAATTGCAAACAGATGGCACACATAAGTTTTTCTACAAGACAAATTGGTGGGATGAATTATTCCGTAAGAATCAATTATCTAATTTTCACAATGTCTCGGTTTCAGGGGGCACTGAAAAATTAAGCGCTTATTTCTCAGGAAGAGTTTATGACAGACAAAGTATTAATAATATCAATAAAGATGCGGGCATTGAACGTCAAAACTTTAAATCAAATATTGTATTTCGTCCATACGATTGGTTAGAATTGTCTGCAAATACGCAATTTATAAACGAGAGAGACAAAGATTATGGAGGCTTTTCGAACGGTTTCGGGGGCTTATGGAGTACAACAACATGGTACAATTTAATGGCTTTCTATCCCGTGAGCATTGACGGTATTCCAGTAGATATTGGTACAGGTAATGGAGGCCAAGGAGGTAATGCTGGTTTATATGCTGGAAACACTTCACGTGTATTTACTACAGAAGAATTTACAAATACTTTTCGTGCGGTAGCTAAGCCTGTGAAAGGTTTAGTGTTAAATTTTGATTATAGTAATCGTATAGATAACACGGGAAGAACATTACGCTTAAATCCATTTGAATATCTGAAAGGTAATAAATTAAATTACACTGTTGAAGGGCTGAATAGATTAACAGAGTATCGCTGGAAAGATAAATATAATGCCTTAAATGCTTTTGCTACATATAATCTTAGCTTAGATTCAAAACATAATTTTAAGTTACTTGCAGGTTTTAACCAAGAACAATTTAACAGAGATCGTTTGGAAGTTACAGCCGATGATTTGTTACTAGAGAACCTTTCTAATCTTGCTTTAGCAACAACAATGAATAATATTTCTGGCTCAGCAATGGACTGGGCTGTGAGAGGTTTTTTTGGGCGATTCAATTATGATTATAATAATAAATATTTGCTTGAATTGAACGGTCGCTATGACGGTTCTTCGCGCTTCCCTAAAGATAGCCGCTGGGGATTTTTCCCTTCGTTGTCTGTAGGCTGGCAAATAGATAGGGAAAACTTCTGGGAAAATGTAAGACCTTACGTTTCTTCATTTAAACTGAGAACATCATATGGTAAATTAGGAAATCAAACCGTAGACGTTAATACTTTTAAAGAGCTAATGAATGTGTCAAGATCTAATGATTGGCTAAACCAAGGAAACCCTTTAACAATTGCTCAGATGCCAAGCCCACTTCCTAGTGTAGTTACTTGGGAAACCACGCGTAGCTTAAATTTTGGTGCTGATATCGGCTTACTAAATAATAAGTTATTCTTGAACTTAGATATTTATCGCAAAAATGTTGAAGGGATGTATCTTCCAGGAGAGCCATTGCCTGCCGTATTTGGGGCAAGTGAACCTAAGGAGAATTACGCTGGTCTGCGTAATGAAGGTTATGAGTTGAATATTTCCTACCAAAATAGTTTTGATGTGCTAAGCTCACCATTAAAATTTCGCGTATCAGCTAATGTTTCAAATTTCAAAGGTATTATTACAAAGTATAACAACCCGAATGGTCTATTAAGCTCTTATTATGAAGGACAAAGATTAGGGGAAATTTGGGGATACCGTATTGCAGGGCAATTCCAGTCAGATGAGGATGCGGCAGCTTACCAAAGTACATTTACAAATCCTTCCACTTCTTTAGGTAGAGTATATGGAGACGTATTTAACGTAGTTCAAAATAGTGAGTGGAACTATCTGCGCGGGGGAGATGTAATATATATAGATTTGAATGGAGATGGAAAAATTGATAATGGCGAGAATACTTTAGATAATCATGGAGATTTGGAACGTATTGGGAATGCCACTCCGCGTTTCCCATTTGGGGTTAATTTAAGTGCGAGTTGGAAAAGTTTAGATTTCTCAATAGCCTTATCTGGTATTGCACGACAAGACTGGTACCCAACAGGCGAGTTGTACTGGGGAACTTATCAAAGACCTTATTTATCCTTCTTAAGAAAAGATTTAATTGATAATGCATGGACGCCTGATAATAAAGAGAATACCTATCCACAAATATATAGAGGCTATTCTTCTTTACAAAGTAATAGATCATTGTATCAAATCAATGATTATTACCTAACTAATGTTGGTTTTATTCGTGCTAAAAACCTTACAGTTGGATATTCTTTACCGCAAGAAATGATACGTAAAGTCAAAATAGAAAAACTTAGATTATTTTTTAGTGGAGAAAATCTTTTCACCTGGAGTTTTGGAGGGTTAACAAGATATATAGATCCTGAACAAGCAGGTTCAGCAATTAACCTATCGTCACCTGCAACCGCAGATGATAGAGGCGATCAGCGTGTTTACCCTATGGGTAAATCATATTCTTTTGGTTTAATATTGGATTTATAATAATATGTTTAAAATGAAAATTTCGATTCTATATATAAACGTAGGGATTCTCACGGCCTTATCATTTTTGAGCTCTTGTAATGATGATTTCCTAGACAGATCATCCAAAGATAAAGTGGAGGCACCATTTTTCTTTAACACTGCAAAAGATCTTGAAGTAGCCACAAATGCGCTGTATACGATGTTACCTGATTTTAACATATATACCGAGGATGCTGCTTCAGATAATTTGGTGCCATTGAATCCAAGTACTAAAATTCGTGGTAATAGAATAGTACCAGTTGGTAGCGGGTCAGGAGGATGGTCATGGGGTAATTTAAGAAGAATAAACTATTTTTTAAGTAATTATCACAAAGCGAATGATGACGCTGCAAAAGCTAAATTTAGTGGTATAGCCCGTTTTTTTAGGGCATATTTTTACTATGATAAAGTAAAAACTTTTGGTGATGTTCCTTGGTACAATACTGTTCTTGACGCTAAGGATCCTGATCTTTATAAAGCTCGGGATTCTCGCATACTAGTAATGGATTCGGTCATGGCAGATTTAGATTATGCTATACAAAATATTCCGGCTGAAAAACAAGTAAATCTAATTACGCGCTATACAGCCATGTTATTAAAAGCTCGAATTGCATTATTTGAGGGTACTTTTAGAAAATATCATGGTATTGCTGGATATCAAGAGTATCTTTCTTTGGCAGAGCAGGCCGCCCTGCAGTTAATTAATTCAGGTGCTTATACTTTATTTACTGAAGGAGGAAGTGAGTCTGCTTATCGTAATCTATTTGGAAGATACAATCAAAATGATATTGAAACTATTTTAGCAGTTGATTACGAAACAGGGAAGCGTGTACATTCCTTAGGTAGTTCATTCACATCAGCCACACAAGGGTCTTATGGTATAACCAAAGACTTTATAAATAGCTTTTTGATGAGTGATGGATCACGTTTTACAGATAGACAAGGGTATCAAACGTATAATTTCTTTCAGGAAATGCAAAATAGAGACCCGAGATTAACGCAGATCACGGCCGGTCCAGATTTTAAAGTAACTGGTAAAAACACTAGGGAGCCCGTGAATTTATCTATTACAACTACTGGTTATAGAATCATAAAAGCTTTACCTGACAATTCGCAATGGTCAACCTCAGGATCTTACTTTGATATTATATTATTTAGATATGCTGAAGCACTATTGATTTACGCTGAGGCAAAAGCCGAATTGGGTACTATAACGCAAGCCGACCTAGATTTATCAATAAATAAATTGAGAGCACGTGCAGGTATGCCGAATATAAATTTAATACAGGCTAATGCAACTCCTGATACGTATTTGGCAAACATGTATACTAATGTAGATAATGGAGCTAATAAAGGAGTGATTCTGGAAATTCGACGTGAACGACGCGTTGAACTTTTTAATGAAGGGTTTCGTTGGGATGATTTGATGCGATGGAAGGCAGGAAAAAAGATTGAACAGCCGATGGTGGGTATTTATTTTGCTGGTGTTGGAAGCCATGACTTCAATGGTGATGGTAATGCCGATGTATTCTTACATACAGGATCTACCACAGGTGCGCCTACATCAGTTACATCATTTGTAAATATTTTACAACGGACATTGCGAAATCCACTCACTGGATCGCAGAATTCAAATTCGGGAAATATTGATCCTTTTCCAACTGGAGGAAAATTTGACGAAGATAGGGACTATTTAGCTCCAATACCTTCTGAGGATTTATTACTTAATAAGAACTTAGTTCAAAATGCAAATTGGTAATATGCAGAGATTTAGGTTTTTTATTGCATTTATAACATTATTTACAATGTCCGTGTCAATGCTTTACGCAAAGTATTCACCTTCTCGAATGGCCTTAGGATATTCTGTTAATATGCAGTTAATTACTAAGGAGAAGATGCAATATGCAAAGTCGCTAGGGATTGATTACATTGAATTATCTAATGTCGGCTCTATGCTTAATAAGGATTTAAGTTTGAAATATGATCAAGACTATTGGAAAAATCAAATAGATAGCATAAAAACTATATTAGATGCTACGGACATCAAAGTTTGGTCAATTCATATGCCTTTCTCTCAAAAGATTGATTTATCCCTAAGATCAGAGTTGGATAGAAAGAAGGTGGTTGAGACACATATACAAATGATTCATTTACTTTCTGCTTTGCGAGCTGAAATTATTCTATTTCATCCTTCCTATTATTTAGGAATGGATGAAAGGGAATTAAGAATCGCACAATTGGTGAAATCGGTGTTTGAATTAAACATTGAAACCCGACGTCATAATATGCAAATGGTGGTTGAAAATATGCTTGGCCCTCAACTAACAATAGATGACAGGGAAAGACCGTTATTGCGGACCATTAAAGAATGTGAATTAGTGTTCTCTCTTTTACCTGATGATGTAGGTCTTGCAGTTGATATGTGTCATATCATGAATTCCGAATTATTAATCGAAAAGTTTAATTCTCGTGTTAAAACTTTACATGTTTCCGACGGCGACGGACTATCAGAAGCGCATTATCTTCCTTGTAATAAATTTGGAAAAAATAATTGGAATTTGATATTTGCCGCGCTAGAGAAAATTAATTATTCTGGAGTATTTATGTATGAATGTAAATACACTGACGAAAAGGAACTTAAAAACTGTTATGATTTATTAGAAGTTGATTATAACAATTATAAACTTAACAACAAACGTATTTAATTATGAAGAATATTAATTATTTAATCTTAATAATTGCCTTTGTTTCACTCTTTACAGCTTGTAAAAAAGATAAAAATATTTTTGAAAGCAAGCTTTTGATTGGAAATACCTACTTAGAAGTAAGTAATAAATCTCAGCGTTACACTTTTGACGTTTTGTCAAATAAAGAGATTGAGATTAGTACCGATGCCACTTGGATTACACTAGATAGTACTAATTTCGGCAAAGGAAAAAATAAAGTTGGTTTTACAGCATCTCTTAATGAAGATGATGAGCGCTCGGCTGTGATCTTAGTGAGGATGGATGCTGAAAATGAGCGTGAGGTGTTAGTTGTTCAGGAAACGGGGAAAGCTCCTGTTTTCTATGTTAAGCCTGATGGAAAGGGTGATGGTAAATCTTGGGTTAATGCTATGGATCTGAATTCTGCTTTGGAACAGTCCACAACCAATAGCGTCATACATTTAACAGAAGGTATTTATAAACCAACTAAAACAATTAGGAATGGTGATGCAACAAATGAATCAGATAAAACAATCGAAATAGCAAAGAACATAACGTTAATAGGGGGGTATGAGGCTAATCCTACTTCAAGCTCTACAGCAAATCCGGCTGTTTATAAAACTATTTTTGATGGACAGCTTTCTTCATCTATCAATAGCTATCACACGGTAACTATTACTGCACCATTCGACGCCGAGTCTAAAGTTTCCATAAGTGGCATTGTTATAAAAGGAGGAAATGCTACTAATAGAGGAAGTAATGTAACAATATCCGATGTTCGATATAACCGTGGCTGGGGAGGTGGTATGTTAATAGCAAATGCACGCGTAGAATTAAGTAACGTAGAAGTTATAGAAAATAAAACATCTAATTCTGGAGGAACTGTAGGATATGGTGCTGGAATTTATGCTTTTAATAATGCCGAAATTACATTGAAAAATGTTAAAATTAATAACAACCGTGGAGGAAATAATGGCGGTGGTTTATGGTTGGCTGATGGTAGATTAATAGCTTATAATTCTCAGTTTAATAATAATTCTGCATCTGGTACTGCAGCGGGATTACATGGCTACCCGAATGCTACTTTAACATTGTACAACTGTGAGATTAAAAATAATTCAAATACTTCATACGGTGCTGGACTTTATGTTCGTGAGAATTCGACAGCCTATGTCATAAACTCTCTCATCTCAGGTAATAAGTCAACATCTGCTAATGGTGGTGGAGGAGTAATGCTGTATGGAGGAACTACTGTTCACCTTATTAGTTCAACTGTAGTGGATAACACATCTGCAGGCCCTGGTGGAGGTGTTTATAAACGTAATCTAGTCAATAATTTGAATATATATAACTCAATCATAGCTAATAACACACAAGCTGCAACTTCTAAAGATGTAGATATGTTTGCTGAAGCATCTGCTACGAATCCAAGCATTAAAAACTCGGTAATTATGACTTCAGTTTATTCTGCTGAGGGAACTGTAGTATCGGGTTCTACATTTTCTCCAAACACCATGCTTAATAATGATTTCATGCCTATTGGACAGAATAATCCAGCATTACAATATGGCGTTGATAAAGATGGTCTAAGCGCTTACGGGAGTACATTCAATCCTATATTTTCAGAGCACATTACTAAAGACATGTTTGGTGCAGAAAGAACATTAAAAATAATGGGGTATAAAATTAAATAATTATGAAAATAGTATTATTTGTCTGTCTTTTAATATTATCCTCCTTGAATAATAGTATAGCTTCTAACCAGAAGACAATTATGTTGGTTCTTGGCTCTAGCAATCCAGAAATTCTTGCTTCAAGAATACAAATAGCAAATAGACTGTATAAAGTACAGCAAATAGATAAAATAATTGTTTCTGGTGGATGTGGTGCACATAAGTCTTCGATATGTGAAGCAAGTATTATGTTTGATGGTTTAGTGAAATTGGGAGTGGAATCTTCTAAGATTTATAAAGAAGAGAACGCAAAAACAACCGTCCAGAATTATGTTTTCAGTCGTACTCTCAAGGATGAACACGGAAAAAATATTATTCAACAGGGAGATACTGTATTTGTTGTTTCGAATCACTGGCATGCTGTGTCTGTTGCTGCGCGTTTGAAGAAATACGATTCTGTACATGCTAAATTTTTTATTGAGGGAGATATATCGCCCAAAGAAAATGATAAGCTTGATTATGTGTCTATTTTTAATGGGGAATTAGATAATGATAAATTCATTAGAAATGCGCTTTGGCTGACACCTCAGGCATCATGGCAAATTAAAGACAATACCTATTATCTAATGGATTCTTTAGTCTATGAAACCAATGATGGGAAAGTTGTCAGTACGAGTAATCGCTCTCATGTCTTTAATGACCCTCGATTTATAGATCAAAAGGGTGCTTGGTCTTTTATAGAAAACGGCAATACTTGGTTTATTAAAGTGTCAGATAAAATTTATGTTGTCGATAAAAGTAATATGAAAATCAAAAATATATTTTCATGGGATAATTTTGTTTATAATATGCCTGATAGTTGGAAGATTAATAGTTTCAATGCAGGATTAATTGTAGACGATAAATTAATACTATTTTCAAACGATGCGGTTTTAGTTGCTACTAAAAAAGATGACAAATTCGTTTTCCAAAAGGAGGGAGAGGCAGCAAAAATATTCACGAATTGGCCCTTTTCTTGGGGAAAGTCTAATGTCGCTGGAGTGTATGGCCAAACTAATAACCAAGAAATACTCCTTTATAGAAACAGAGAGTATTTAAGAATAGACAGGCAATTGAATGTTATTCAAAAACCAATGAATTTAAATGTTAAATGGGTTAACACCCCCTAATTATCTACTATGAAAAACAGAATTTTATATAGTTTACTTATTTTATTCCTTTTTGTCAATTGTTCTAAAAAAGAGGAAGGAACCCAGCTCCCATACGACTATACGAATGTTGAGAAATTAGATGTAAAAGAAATAGTTGCTGCTGCTAAGTGGGACGTAAGATCTGTAGCTGAAGGTATAGTATGGAAAAGCTATCAGTTTAATAATTTGTTCGAAACAAAACAATTTGTGACTATTCTAGAAGTCGACTTATCAAAAGGATTTAAAATAGAATTACCATTTGTAACTTCCGGTTTTTTAAAAACTAGTGTGGCTGCAACCGATCATAATGCATTGGTAGCATTTAACGGAAGTTATTTTAATACTACCTCTGGGGGCTCAACAGTATTCTTAAAGAAAGATGGAAAAGTTATTAAAGAAACAAATAATGGTTTCAATAGTTATAGGGAGAATGGAGCCTTAACGCTTAATTCGTCTGGAGTACCAAATATTGTGGAAAAGCCATCATCAGGATGGAACTCTATAAATGAGCCCACAGCACTTGCAGGAGGCCCACTCCTAATGATTGGAGGTAAAGAACTATCACAATTGGAAGTGGACTTTAATACGACTAGACATCCAAGAACTGCAGTGGGATTGACTGCAGACAATAGACTGTTAATAATCGTAGTTGATGGCCGTGCTTCCTTATCAAGAGGTATGTCTATTCCAGAACTTTCGAGTTTCATGGCAGCTTTGGAATGTGTTTCTGCACTAAATTATGATGGAGGTGGTTCTTCTACTGCTTGGGTGAAAAATTATGGTGTAGTTAACCATCCTTCTGACAATGGCAAATTTGATAATGAAGGAGAACGAGGCGTAGCTACAGTATTTGTAATAAAGAAATAATAGTGTGAATATAGAATAAAGAGCTAGTTCGTTAATACCCCCACAAAGTTTCTAACTTTTTGGGGGTATTTTTTTTATAGTAATAAATGTAAGATATGATATAAGATTGAAACTTGCATGGTCCTGCAATTGCAACAATGTGAAATCTAAGACTCTGTGTATTTCAGTGAGTCAGCTTCACGGCAGGCATACGGGTTTAGATGTATACTGTCTATCCTGTCACTTTTTACCTCCGGTAATACCAAAACTCCACTTTATATGGTCAAATTTCGGATATGGAAAGGTAGTTTTTTATAAGAGCAGAATTCCCATAGTAAGCGGTGGTATATCCCGGTATTCTCTATTACCAGTAAAGAATTCTCATTGAGAGCAACCCTATTCCATTTTAGCCAAACATAGAAAGGTTTAAGTCCTTATTACGGTTTTAAAACCGTATTGTCGGGATCAGCAGCTTTTAGTGCTCAATCACGCTCATTAAAGCAAGCATCGAAATAGGGCTTCGATACGTCTATACCAATAAATAGTTTTGTCTTGCTCTTCACTCAATATTTTTACATTTATTAACAGACACTAATTTTTTGCTTCATCGACTCAATTCCTTGATTATAAGTAATTAACCCTCATTGTTATTTGGCCACTAAAGAAAAGTCGGCAGTGGATTCGATCCAAAACTTGATATATAACCTTTAAAGCTACATATTGAGCAAACAAATTCGTCATCTGTTTATAAAAAAGCAAATCTAAAGGACAGCAACTAGCACATTTTTGTTACCGCAGTAAAATCAAAATGAAATATACGGTGGTGAGCTCATTCCTAAGTGACGCAAAAAAAACTTATAAATTACCGATGCAGGCAGTTAAGATTTCCTCCAAGTCTCGGTTCTGTAAATCCGTCAGTACTCTCAGCCAAAAGTTGGCACCCTCATTTTCCAAAACATACATTCCTAACAAATACTTATGTCCGTTACGGTCAATGCCAAGGATATTGTATACAGCATGCGAAACAAAGCGATGGTCTTATTTTACCTTGTAGTGCATGGCATCCATTGAGACGACTGTATAAAGAGCACCCAGACTTCGTGATTGCCATTCCTTGCCCTCGGGAAAGATCTTATCTGTAATCCAAGAGAGTGTGCTGTGGCTGATGTCCGTATTGTACATCTCATTGATGTGGTTCGAAATGTCCCACAAGCTCATGTCAAAACTGTACATACCTAAAATATTCTTCTCAATGCTCTTGGCTAAAATCGTCTCACGTTTCTTAATAATCAGAGGTTCGAAGTTAGACTCCCGATCAAGTGGTGTGTCGATCTCGATCGTGCCATCGGAGGTACGAATCTGCCTGCTGGACTTGCCGTTACGCCGATTACCACCAGAGCATTAAGGATCGTCTAGATGACTCTCCCTCAGCCTCCAGCGCTGCTACTAAAAAATTCTTAATTTAATAGATACTTTGGTACATTGTTGTAGGGTCGAATGTAACTTGATTTTCCTTATCTTTACAATATGAACCAATTTTTATCACATTTACCAGAACATAAACAGAACGAGCTTGCTGAAATCGTAAAGGTTATCAGAGATGTGGCTGATCCGGTTAAGATTATTTTGTTTGGAAGTCATACCTCTGATAAGTGGGTAGAGGATGAGTACGAGGAGCGGGGGACGACTTATTCTTATATTAGCGATTATGATATTCTCGTTGTAATACCTCATGGTGACAAGGATAGGGAGCATGACATTGCTAGCAAAATCGAGAACAGAACACTTAAATATAAGAACGATGTAAGTCCCATAGTCCATAGTTTCAACTATGTAAATAAGGGGCTTGAGATGGGCCAATACTTCTTTCGAGATATTATAAAGGAAGGTATTGTTCTTTTTGATACTGGTGAGTATATTTTTTCTGAACCTAAACCTTTAAGCAAAGAGCAGGAAAAAGAGCTGATAATTCGTAATTTCGATAATTGGATAAAAATAGGAAGTTCTTTTTTAAATGGTACTAAAGCTTTGTTTGAAAATTCTCTACAAAAAGGACTTGATTTTAGACAAGTTGTTTTTAATTTAAATCAAACTGCGGAAAAATTCTATGGAGGCCTGTTGTTAGTTTATACTGGTTACAAACCAAAGACTCATAAGTTAAAAGTCTATCGTAAATATTCCAAACATATTGATGAGGAGCTAAATTACCTCTTCAAACATCCAATTGGAGATAGGGAAGAATATAGATTGTTTGATATACTCAATAAGGCTTATTTAGATGCTCGTTATCAAGATGATTACTATATTGATTTGCAGGATTTAAAGAAATTAATAAATAAAGTGGAAAAATTAGAACTGTCGGTAAAAAACTTGTGCGAAAAGCGGATCGCTGAACTCTCGTAAAATTACAACTATATTGTTACTTTTTTACAGACCAATCTTGAGAAAAATCAAAATCTTTATCTAAAATATCTCTAGGTTGTATTCCTAATCCCTTAGAATATTCTAGGAAAGTAGTGAAATTAAAGTCTTTCTTGCCATTTTCTATGTTACTAATATTGCTCTTTGTTAGGTCACAACGAGCCGCAAGTTGGTCTTGACTAAGACCAACTTTTTTGCGTTTGTCTCTCAGAAATGAGCCTATTTCAGATAATCTAACTAAATCTCTTTCTTCGTTCATATAGGATTTAGCCAAATAAGCTTTTATTTAAAACTTTTTTGTTATAAGTTCTTGCAACATTGTGGGTTTTTATTATATTTGTTGTATCATTCATAATGGTAGGCGTGAGAAACCTAAAGCCAAAATGAATGAGAAATATAGACTTAAATAAATTTCGTAGATATTCAGATAGGACCTCCCTTAATTTTATAATGCCGTGGTCGCGTAGTTTCTCACGCTCAACCATTGAGCAAGGGAGGTTTCTTTTCTGTTCATCATATTTTGCATACAACCTAAAAAAATGGCTTTTTAAGCTGTTAATTAGTCCCCCTGAATAACTTATTTCTTTAATCATTTTGTCTATTCAAGATTTCGACTCTACCTATTATTAGCCATATAAATTTTGATAAATACCGCTAGGAAAGTTGAATGAATAACTAAATTTTAATTTGTTAATATATAGTGTTATGCAATTAATTATTTAATGCATAGTTATTTATAAATTATTCTCAGTTCATGCAGAAATAATCAGCTAACAAGCTACTAAATTTTCACTGAATCGAGATCATATTATATCCGAAAAATGAGAGATTTTTTAAGGGGTGGGAGAGAATTGCCACAAGTGCAGGGCTATGCTCGCCTGGAGATACAAAATAAGATAATATCCAAAACCAATTTAATCCTATCTGAGCATAAGGAATCAGAGGACGAGAAATTATCATCCGATGAAAAGAATAGCTATGCCTCGTACCTAGCTTCTATAATCTATGAATATCAATTGAAGGTAAAGTATGCATGTATATGTTTGTGGACTTTTCTTACTATGCTAAATTTCGATATTGCCTATGCACAAAAAACTATTACATCTGATATTTTGCCTTTGGAAATCGGTGATACCATACCCCAGAAACTATGGGATATGCCTCTTCAAGTTGTTAATCATCCTGAAGGAAAGGATACAATCAGTTTAGCGGCTTATCGAGGTAAGAAGCTTATTATACTGGACTTCTGGGCGACCTGGTGTGGCCCCTGTTTTGAATCACTTCAGAAATTGAACGTTATGCTGACAAATAGCAGTATGCCCATAGATTTTGAAGTTTTGCCAATCAGCAATGAAGATGGTAATAAGGTCAATCAGTATTTAATAGATAAAGGGTGGCATTTTGAATCGGTTGTTAAAGGACAAGATCTAACAAAACTTTTTCCGCATAAGACGATCCCACATTTAGTTTGGATAATAGACAATAAGGTATCATTTATTACAGGGGGAGAAGCATTTAATAGATTGAATATAGATAAAGTACTTAAAAAAGATCAGATCAATATACTGCTAAAAAATGAGGATTTAGCTTACAATTCAGAAATGCCATTACTTATTGATGGTAATGGTGGAGGAGGCGACGAGTTACTATATCACAGGCTCCTTTCAAAATCTATCAATTCTAGGGGGTCGGGGAGCTATTCTAGAGATGGTGTTATAAATTATTTTAATGCCACTGTAGAAGCGTTATACTATAAGGCTGTACAATCTATAATACCATTTAGCGGAAAAGAAAATAGAACTATAATCGATCTACCGGATTCCATAAAAAATATAATTACGCCGCCCCAGCTGTCCTATTCGGGTGACTATCTGAAAGATTCGCTATTGGAGGTATGGAAATCTGAGCATATGTACTGTTATAATTTTATTTGTCCTGGAATGGCAAAATCGATTATGGAGCAATGTATGCTTGAGGATATTAACAATTATTTTGGATTACGATATGGAATAAATGGTAATATCGAGAATAGAAAGACAGCTTGTCTTGCTTTGTGTAGCATAGATATAGATGTGAATAATTATCAAACAAACTCTTCAGATAGATATACAAGAGTGTCAGACACTGAGATTACGTTGAAGGCAACGCCTATGGCTTCTTTTATAGGCCATCTTACCAGAAAGCTTAATTCTCATAACCTACCTGTGGTAAATGCAACTGGATATCAAGGACTAGTAGAAATATCGCTAAGTGGTGACCTCAATAATCTAACACATCTAAACACAGAGCTAAAAAAGTATGGACTCGCAATCATGCCTCATCATCAATCAATTGATATGCTAGTAATCAAAGAAATTTTATAAATATGAATAAACCAATATCATTACTGTCCCATTAAAACTTGAAATTGTTCTTTGAAATATTTGAAATATAGTTAGTTATAGAGGTTTGGCAACCGAACGGACTTGAAAA
>NZ_SMBZ01000060.1 GCF_004342685.1 Sphingobacterium alimentarium | reverse complement strand
CCCGTCCGATCCATATGGCGGGCGATGAGGTTTTGCGGATAATGTTCTTGGTTTACTATCTAAGTGATAATAGCCATTTTGATTCTCCAAAATCTGCTGCAAAATAAATGCAGATGCGCCACCAGGCATATCTTCATCCACTACCAATATTCTATTTGTTTTGGACATCGACGCTCCACATACTTGTGTGCGGTCGAATGGTTGCAAACACTGCGCATCTATGATTTCAATAGATATGCCCAACTTATCCAATTCCATTGCTGCTTCTTGTACCAATCTTAATGTCGAGCCATACGAAACAACCGTGATGTCACTGCCTTCACGAATTACTTCGGCAATACCAATAGGAACGGTAAATTCAGCAATATTATGAGGCATTTTTTCTTTAAGACGATAGCCATTGAGGCATTCGACTACCAAAGCAGGGTCATCTCCTTTTATCAAAGTATTGTACATTCCCGCCGCTTGGGTCATATTACGGGGTACGCAAATATGCAGCCCGCGCAATGCACCTAACAATACCGTCATCGGCGAACCTGAATGCCAAATCCCTTCAAGACGATGGCCGCGTGTACGAATAATGACAGGAGCCTTTTGCTGTCCTTTCGTCCGGTAGCTTAGGGAAGCTAAGTCGTCGCTTAACACGGGAAGTGCATAGATTAGATAATCCAAATACTGTATTTCGGCGATCGGTCGCAGACCTCGCGCAGCTAGGCCTATACCCTTTCCGATAATCGCTGACTCACGGATACCTGTATCGAAAATTCGGCCCTCACCAAATTTCTCCTGTAATCCCGCAAACCCTTGATTCACATCACCAATTTTTCCGACATCTTCACCAAAGGCGATAAGGCGGTCATCATTTTGAAAATTAGCTTCAAAACAAGCATTCAAAACCTCTCTACCGTCTATAATCGGTGAATCCTCCGTGTATATAGGTTCTACCGCTTCCACTTCGAGGGGCGAATATTCATTCTCTACAAATAGCTTACTGTTGTATCGATCTTTGTTGATTTCTTGCTTGGAGGTATACCACTGATTAAATTCCGCTTTCTCCGCCGAATTATCAAAACGCAAATCACGTAAGACCTGACGAACTGTTGAGTAAATTTCTTTTAACGAGGGTTCAGTCGTACTTTTTAGGATATTAAGAGGAAGTTCGACCATAGGATTGCTTAGCTTGGTCAATTGCTCCACAGCTTCATCCAATTCAGCCTGTAGGAGTTTTCTATAGTCCACCCATGCGCGTTTTTGTTCGCTTCGCACATAATCCTTTGCTTCCGATTCTATATTTTTTAATTCTTCTTCTGTCGCTATGCCTGCATCCAATAACCATTGGCGCATTTTAGCATTACAATCGTACTCTGTTTCCCATTGTAAGCGCTCTTTGGATTTATAGCGCTCGTGCGATCCCGAAGAACTATGTCCTTGAGGTTGTGTAAGTTCGGTCACATGGACTATGCATGGAATGTGCTTTTCACGGGCCGATCGAGCTGCCAAAGCGTAGGTCTCGCACAATCCCGGATAATCCCAACCTTTTACCTTAAATATTTCAAAACCTGCATTTTTTTCATCACGCTGAAAACCACGAATGACTTCAGAAATATCAGATTTGGTGGTTTGTACATCATTAGGCACCGAAATCCCGTAGCCATCGTCCCAGATTGATATTACAGCCGGTATTTGTTTCACTCCCGCCGCATTGATGGTTTCCCAAAAGACACCTTCAGACGTCGAGGCATTGCCCACATTACAGAAAACGACTTCATTGCCGTTGTCCGAAAAATATTTTAAATATGATAAATCCTTGTTATTACGGTAGATTTTAGAAGCCAGTCCCAACCCAAGTGTGCGTGCCATCTGGCCACCTGTGGTAGAAATATCCGAAAAACTGTTTTTTTGTTGCAATTGATTCTTCCAACGTCCTTCTGAATCGGTCAAAGCAGTAGAAAAATGTGCCACCATCTGTCTGCCTGCAGACGAAGTGTCGGCCTCCAAACTTGGGTTTGCGTACAACTGAGAGAAAAAATGATATATACTACTTATCCCTGTAGCGAAGGCTAAGGTCTGATCCCGGTAATAGCCTGATCGCCAATCCCCTTCTTCGAATACTTTTGCTAAGGCAATTTGCGCGACCTCTTTACCATCCCCAAAAATACCAAATTTAGCCTTACCTGTTAGAACCTCTTTCCTTCCCAATAAACTTACATATCTACTCTGAACAGCAGCCTCATAATCCTTAAGAATGATTTCTCGGAAATCATCATAACTCAATTTTGAAGTTGCAATATTCATCGGTGCATTCAGTTTCGAATCTATCATTAACTTATATTCTTATTCAACAAAAGTAACAATTTAACTCTTCACAATATAACCAATAATTTAATATTACTCCTAAATTATAGGCAAGAAATATGTACTTTTAACCACAACTTAGAGAATTAAATCAGAATATGAGCGCAACAGATAAAGATATTAATCCCGAAGTGGGATTAGGAGATTTGGAAAAGACGGTGATACTTAATTCATTATTAGAAGTACCTTTTGAAGAACGAGACCAATCTTGGGTAGACAGTTTTTTGGCAGCAGTAGATCAAGCCAATTTAAAATTAGGGAGCCCAGAAGTGGTCATGGCGAGTGATGGCTTTCCTTATATTCAATTACAAAATGTGCAAGCGGACGAGAGCTTTCAAGCTTTTGTGATCAGTAAGCAGTTACCTACTCTATTGATGCAGGGATTTGGTGTCGTAATTAATCCGCAGAATCAAAGACCGGATTGGGTATTCTCATACGGTGATATCGTAAATTACGAACTGACAGATTCTTTCTATACGGATGATAGTATTTTTTCGAATAATAAAGAACAAATTATTATCAGTCAAGATGAACAAATTTTGGTTGGAGCACCATCCGATAATATTCTACCGAAATACTTAAGAAACCAACTGCGTGAATTCTTAAAACATATGGGCATCGAAAAGCCTAAAGCGATGATGATTGCCCGCAACTATAAGGATGAGCAAGAAGTAAAACAAGATTTGGTATTCAATTTTACGCCTCCTCAGCTTGGCAATGAAAAAACTTTTGAACAGATTTCCACGACATTAGGCTGGTTGTTGCCCAAGCATTATTCGGTGCTATTTGTCGAGGAGAGTGCCGTAGCCAATGGATTTGTAGAGATTTAATACGCGTATATTAGCATTCGCAAAAGATTAGGGAGTTGTTTCCTTACGCTGTCGATTTCCATGAATTGCGCAGCGAGGAAAAGTTTTACCAAATAGAAAAGCAAAAAAGGAGATGTTTCCATTCAATGTTAGAGTATACGGAATACTTAGAAACGAAAATAATGAGATACTAATCACCGATGAGAGAACACAGAGTGTATCTTTTACTAAGTTTCCGGGTGGAGGATTAGAATATGGAGAAGGATTGATCGATGCGCTCAAAAGGGAGTTTGTCGAAGAGTGCGACTTAAAAATAGAGGTAGTAAGGCATATTTATACGACTGATTTCTATGAAAAATCAAGTTTTAACAATAGCCAGATCATTTCTATTTATTATGAAGTACAACCCTTAGAGGAACTTAGAATAGATTTGAAGCATAGACCTTTTGATTTTGACGATACCATTATCGCAGATAAGCTAGAAGTTTTTCGTTTGGTGGATGCTGATAAACTACAGGTTAACGACCTTACCTTCAAAACGGACAAAAGAGCTTTCGAAATATTTAAAAATTTAATAAATAGGTAAAATAATAGGAAATATTATTTTTTTATATAATTTTTTGATTTATTAGAACTTATTTTGCTAAATTTATATCATCGATAATCCTTGAAATATTTCATGTATCGATGCCCTATTCTCTTTTCATAAGAGATAAATAGTTAGTGTGATTTTAAGGCGATACTCCCAATATCGCCTTAATTATTTTTTAACGCATGAAAAATGCTAATAAAATGATAATAGCAGCACCTGCTATAATAAGCCACGTAAAGCTTCTACCGCCTTCATTTGTCTTGTATTTATAATCTCTTTTAAATTTATCCATGTCCATTTTGACCTCCTGATTTAATTGCTGATTACTTATTTTTTCTATTCGTGATGATAGGGTTCCCCTTTCATTATCGTAAAAGCTCTATATATTTGCTCTACAAAGAAAAGACGGACCATCTGATGTGAGAATGTCATCTTTGATAATGAAACAAATGAATTAGCACGTTGTTTGATTTCATCAGAGAAGCCATAGGGCCCACCAATCAAAAACACTACATGCTGCACTCCTGCTACCATTTTTTTCTCGATAAAAGAAGAAAATTCTAAAGAGCGGTATTCTTTTCCTCGCTCATCCAACAAGACTACATGATCCAAAGTACTTATATGCTTTTTGAAGGCTTCAGCTTCTTTCTCCTTTTGTTGGGACTCCGAAAGGTTCTTCACATTTTTAATGTCCGGAATTACCACTATCTGAAAAGTTATATAATGCTTGAGTCGTTTGAGGTATTTATCAATTCCTTCCTGAATAAATTTATCATCTGTCTTTCCAATGCATAATAGCGTTATCTTCATGCTGCAAATTTGAAATAAATATAGGAAGATTTAAAATAGAATTATCCGTATATCCTGATTTGAGAACGAACAGATTCTGTCATACTTCCTAATAAAATAAATTAAGTAGCTACAGGATATTTCTTAGCCAGCCAATCTTGCATGCTTCCTATATAGGTTTTGACATCTTTATATCCATGACGCATCAAATACGATGAGGCAATCGTAGCTCTATCCCCTGCCTGACATTGTATGATGATAGGACGATCTTTGTCTACTGCTGGCAATTGCTTTGCTAGTTTCCCAACGAAATGATGTTTAGCCCCGGGTATATGTCCTTTTCGATATTCGACAGCACTTCTCACGTCTAGCAAAGTTGTGTTTTCATCTTTTATCTGCTGAGCAACCTCCTCGGCATTTACGATTTCTCCTTCGACTAACTCTCCTTCAACTTTTAGCATAAAAGCTTCGATGTTGTCCATTCCAATACGCATGAGCTTACGTGTAATTTCCTCATGCAATGGCGATTCCGCAATGATTACCAAAGGCTTATCATAAGGCAACATCCACCCTGCCCAGTTTGCCAAACTCTTGTTATTCTGAATGTTTATGGATGTAGGTATATGACCTTTCGCGAAGTCAAATTTATTTCGCGTATCCACAATTATAGAATCTTCTGGTATCTCATCTACGGTTATAATGGGATGTTGGGGAACAGAAGTCAGCAATGGGCGATCTATTTTGTTCAGTTTCTTCATCTGCCCAAAGTAGTAAGGTGCTTCGGGCTGATCATGGAATAATTCGTTTTTAAAGGTCTCAAAATCTTCGTGCTGCAAGGCCCAATTTCTGATTTTCTCATAACCTACTGTCGAATTAGGGACTGCACCTAATGCTTTTCCGCAGGCTGAACCTGCACCATGCCCAGGCCATACCTGAATGTAATCTGGCAACGATTTGAATTGCTGAAGAGAGTCAAATAATTGTTTGGCGCCTATTTCTTTAGAACCAGCGATGCCGACGGCTTCTTCCAACAAATCGGGACGTCCAACATCACCTACAAATAGAAAGTCTCCCGTAAAAAGCATTACCGGAAGATCTGTCGCAGGATGATCAGTGAGCAAAAAAGACAAACTTTCTGGCGTATGACCTGGCGTATGTATGCTTTCAAACGACAAATTGCCCACCCGGATGATATCTCCGTGTCTCATTCCTATATGTGGGAATTCGTATTGCCAGTCTGTGCCTCCCTCATCCGATAAAAATAATTTAGCACCAGTCAGTTCGACCAACTCTCTACTACCCGACAAAAAATCTGCATGTATATGTGTTTCTGCCACGTGAGTGATTTCAAGATTGTTTGCTTCAGCAAGCGCTAAATACGTGTCTACATCGCGCTTAGGATCAATTACAATCGCTTCTTTCGTCACTTGACAACCTATCATATAGCTCGCCTGTGCCAATGTCTTATCATATATTTGTTCGAAAAACATAGTTAATCTCCTTCTATTTATTTAAAATAAACCTAATTCTTCCATTAATACCAATGCTGCAACAATAAGTATTCCGTACGAAAATAGCTTCTTCAAACTCGGACCGTCTATTTTGTTGCTGAAATAGAATCCGATGAATATCCCGACTACGGTAAGTCCGGTGTACATGAGTAGCAAATTCCAATCAAAAAGATTGATTCTTCTCCAATCGCCCAACAATCCTAACATCGAATTAATAGCTATGAGCACGAGAGATGTAGAAACAGCTTTCTTCATGCTGAGATGAAAGAAATTTGTTAGCGCTGGAATAATCAAAAATCCCCCTCCGGCACCTACTATTCCGGTGACACTGCCCACTAGCACACCTTTGGTAACAACACTGATAAAAGAAAAATGCTGCTTAGGAACCTTAATTTCGTGCATCATCGCAAAAGCAGCAAACAACATTAAGATTGCAAAACAAACCATAAGAACGGTTTCTTGCGCTACCACATACGTCCCTATATGAAATTCATCCGGAATCAGAGGTACAATATACTTACGAGTCACAAAAACTGAAATCATAGAAGGTATACCAAACTTTAGCAGTTTATCTATATCCACATCGCCCTGCACCAATCCCTTGACCCCGCCTATAATAGATGTCGACCCAATCGCAAAGAGCGAATAGGCGGTCGCCAACACAGGATTGACGCCAAAGATGTAAACGAATATCGGCACTGTCAAAATTGACCCTCCACTGCCTACCAGACCTAGGGTGATACCAACAAAAACGGCTAAAAGCAGTCCTAATATGATCATTGTTTATTAATTAGTGTGGCAAATATTTACGAAGTAGTCCATAGACGTAAGTGCCTAATAAAGCACCTAAAATGACTATAATTATAGAAAACACGCCCGAACCTAATAACACAAATATGGGTCCTGGACACGCTCCTACCAATGCCCATCCCATACCAAAGAATGTACCTCCAATGGCATAACGCAAAATGGACTGTGCTTTAGGTTCTATACGAATAGGCTGCCCGTCCACATCTTTGGCTTGGCTTCGCTTTAAATATTGAATTCCCAAAACGCCAACCACCAAAGCAGAACCGATAAATCCATACATATGAAAGGATTGGAAACTAAACATCTCAAAAATTCTGAACCATGATGCCGCTTCGGCCTTATACATCACGATTCCAAACGCTATTCCTAATAATACAAATACAAA
This sequence comes from Sphingobacterium alimentarium, assembly GCF_004342685.1. Taxonomy (GTDB): domain Bacteria; phylum Bacteroidota; class Bacteroidia; order Sphingobacteriales; family Sphingobacteriaceae; genus Sphingobacterium; species Sphingobacterium alimentarium. The sequence goes on along the minus strand of NZ_SMBZ01000060.1, from coordinate 8,121 downwards.
ATTTCTCATCGTCTAAAATATGTAAGGAAACAAAACATGAACCATTAATAATCCACCAATAAAAAATCCAATAACAGCTACGAGCGAAGGCCATTGCAAATTACTTAATCCCGAAATAGCATGCCCTGAAGTACAGCCACCGGCATAACGAGTGCCAAATCCAACCAAAATTCCTCCTACAAAAAGAAGGATAAGATTTTTGGCGTCGAGGTTAAAGAACAGCTCCGGCGGTAAATAAGTGGTTCCTGCACTTTCGAATCCATAGGATTTGAGTGTGCTGATCGTATCCGCTGAGATCGGTGGTGCCTGGTGCTCGCTCAGTAGATGCGCTCCAACAAATCCCCCAATCATCGACCCAAAGAGAAACAACAGATTCCAGCGTTGTGATTTCCAATCGAAATCAAAAAAATCACAATGTTTGCCAGCGCCCAAAGCCGAACACATAGTCCGAAAATTGGATGAAAAACCAAAGGATTTCCCCAGCTTAATAAGTAGCAACATGATAAAGGCAACCAAAGGTCCTCCTACATACCATGGCCATGTTCCGTACAATGCTTCCATATGCAATAATGATAATAAATGTTAAAAAGAAAACAGTTATCTGTGGTCATAAGTTACCAATAAGATTGTATTTATCGGTCAAAATATTCATAAAACTATGTCATAAATGAGTATTCGTCGCGGTAAAATCGATGCGACATATCGTCTTTGACCAAAAAGTGATTAATATTTCACAAAATATTTCTAGTTTTATCGCTATGGCAATTTTAACAGAAAAATTTAATACCCCACATGATACAGCCCCCTTTTCGCAGATCAGCGAAAAGCATTATCTTCCGGCATTTGAGGAAGCTATAGCACTTACCAAAAAGGAAATTGAGGATATCGCGAATAATCCCGAGCCTCCAACTTTCCAAAACACCATCGAAGCGCTTGCTTACTCCGGTCAGACATTGGATCGTATAAGCAATATTTTTTTCAACTTACACTCGGCTAACACGAATGATGAGATGGAAAAAATAGCACAGGAAGTTGCGCCGAAATTATCGGCTTTGGGTAATGATATTACGTTGAATCTGGACCTTTTTGTGCGCGTAAAAACCGTATATGAACAAAAGGAAAGCTTAAATTTAACTCCGGAACAAGAAACTTTACTCAATAAATCATTCAAAGACTTTGCGCGTAATGGTGCTCTTTTGGATGATGATAAAAAATCAAAACTTCGCGACATTGATGCGAAATTATCTGTTCTGAAACTGAAGTTTGGTGAGAATGTACTCGCGGATTCGAATGCTTATCAATTGCACCTTACCAACGCGGATGACTTAAAAGGTTTACCTGAAGGCGTGATAGAAGCGGCAGCCGCATTGGCCAAATCCGTAGGAAAAGATGGTTGGATATTTACATTGGATTACCCGAGCTACATTCCTTTTGTTACCTACGCAGACAATCGATCCTTGCGGAAAGAAATTGCTTTGGCAGCCGGTCGTAAAGGATTCCAACAGAATGACAACAACAATGAAGCTAATGTGATGGAAATTGCTCAACTGCGTTTTGAGCGTGCCCAGCTATTAGGATATGCCACGCATGCGGATTTTGTGCTAGCCGAACGTATGGCAGAATCACCTACCAATGTGAATGCGTTTTTAAACGATCTATTGGCAAAGGCTAAACCTGCGGCAGAAAGAGAATTTGAGGATTTAACCGAATTTGCGAAGCAAAAAGATGGTATTACGCAATTGGAAAAATGGGACGGTGCTTATTATGCAGAGAAACTAAAGCAAGAACGGTTTCAGCTGGATGATGAATTACTAAAACCTTATTTTAAGCTCGAAAACGTGCTAAATGGTGCCTTTGCTGTTGCCAATAAGCTTTTTGGCCTCACATTTACAGAAGTTCAAAACATTGATAAATACCACCCAGAAGTTCAAACATTCGAAGTCAAAGACGAAAAAGAGAATTTGATTGCAATCTTTTATGCGGATTTTTTTCCGCGCAAAGGAAAACGTCAAGGTGCATGGATGACTTCTTTCAAACCACAATATATCAAAGATAATGTGAATGAACGCCCTCACGTATCCATTGTATGCAACTTCACGCCAGCAACAGAAACCAAACCAGCGCTATTGACATTCAATGAAGTCACTACCCTATTCCATGAGTTTGGTCACGCTCTACACGGAATGCTTGCCAATACCACCTACCCTAACCTTTCAGGGACATCGGTGTTCTGGGACTTCGTAGAGCTACCTAGTCAGATTATGGAAAATTGGTGTTATGAAAAAGAAGCCCTAGCGCTTTTCGCTATGCACTACCAAACTGGTGAATTAATCCCAATGGAGTTGGTAGAGAAAATTAAAGAATCAGCAACATTTTTGGAAGGAATGGCTACGCTACGACAATTAAGCTTTGGATTGTTGGATATGGGATGGCATGGCCAAGATCCTTCATCTATTGCTTCGGTCAAAACGTTTGAAAAAGCACAGTTTGAGGCTACACAATTGTACCCAGATGTAGAAGATAATGCCATGAGTCCTTCCTTTTCCCATATTTTCAATGGAGGTTACTCTTCGGGGTACTACAGCTATAAGTGGGCTGAAGTTCTAGACGCCGATGCCTTTGAATATTTCAAAGAAAATGGAATATTCAACAAAGAAATTGCCACCAAATTCCGAGATAATATCCTTTCTAAAGGTGGTACTATACATCCTATGCAACTGTATAAACAATTCCGCGGTCAAGAACCGCAAGTCGACGCCCTGCTAAAAAGGGCCGGATTAAGTGCATAACCCTACCCAGCCTGCTTCTACAGAAAAGTAGGCTATTTTTTTAAAAATTATTCATACTGATTATCAAACATATGAGGTTATAAAGCTTTAAAAGCTATATTTTATTTCAAAAACATTTTGCAGAAATGGATTATACCTCTATATTTGCATCATCAAATCGGAAGGACGCGATGTCCAGACAACTTGAAAGACTTCAATAAGCGAAAATAGCTCAGCTGGTAGAGCACAACCTTGCCAAGGTTGGGGTCGCGAGTTCGAATCTCGTTTTTCGCTCCAGAGTCGCCTAGGTGGTGGAACTGGTAGACACGCAGGACTTAAAATCCTGTTCCTGTTAAAGGAGTGCGGGTTCGATTCCCGCCCTAGGTACCAAAAGCTCGACAGTTTGTCGAGCTTTTTTGTTTTATACTATACCTCTTCTATTCTCATCTCTTGCATTAATAGTCTCATAAATAATCACACCTTCTCACAGCCACAAAACATTGTCCTTAAGACCAGGATATTGCTTTCTATTTGTCCTCTATGCCGGACTGGTATCTTTCTTTTGTCTTGGCAAAAGAAAGCAAAACCGTGTCGCTGAAAAATTTCACAACTACGGATTCCTATTCCTACATTTCCGTGAAATTTTGTTAGGCGACATTTTCGGTATAGAAAGGCTTGCTCCACAATTCCAATGTTTCTTGCACTAGCCATAATATCGACCTCGCATTCTGACTGCGTGATTCTTTTGAATCAAATCCGTGAAAAACAAAATTTTGTTTGAGCGTAGCGAGTTTAATTTTGTTTAGGATTTGAAAGAAAGAATAGCATAAAAGAATGCAGTCTTGATTTTTTGAATACTTTTTTATCAAGAAAAAACCTTCAAAGAGGTCTCTTGAATGCCATAGAAAACGTATCCGTCCGACCAAGTACATGTTTTATAAGGGTTATCTAGTTTCGATCTTTGTTGCATGAGCATACAAGAAAAAAGAGAATATATGCTATCGATGATAGCAGACTGGCAGCAGAGCGGAAAAAGTAAGAAGGCATACTGTTTTGAAAAGGGGATCAATGAGGCCAAGTTTTATTATTGGATTTCCCGAATTAAAGAAAGTGATAAGTCCGCTGTTGGCTTTTTAAGTATCGATAAAGCCAGTAAAAACAGTGCTATTGAAATTATCTATCCCAATGGTGTACGTATTAAGGTAGAAAACGACCTTGGGCTTCTCTCTCAATTGATTCGTTTGTACTGATGTTTGCTCTAGGCTCATCACATAGATTTTATCTGTATGATGGTTTTTGCGACATGAGGAAGTCTTTTGATGGACTTTGTGGACTGATCAGTTCAGGGATGCAACGGCAGGCTACTAGTGGAGAGGTGTTCGTGTTCCTAAACCGTAGCCGTACGCACGTGAAGCTGTTGCATTGGGAGAAGGGTGGCTTTGTGTTGTATTACAAACGTTTGGAAAGCGGAACTTTTCTGGCGCCACACACAAAAAACAACGAGTTGTCCTGGAGTGATCTGGTACTGATGGTTGAAGGCATACAGGTTGTAAAAAGCATTCAAAAAAGACGTTCTTCTTTGACTTAAAAGCGGTTTATTGTAGGATAAAAGCCGCTTTTTCCGTATATTTACACTATGGAACAAGCTCTGGAAAATCTCTCTAAAGAGGACCTTCTCAAGGTCATTTTCAGCCGTGATGAAAAGATAGATTACCTAGAGTCCCAACTCGCCATGTACAAGCGTATGCAGTTCGGACAGAAGCGTGAGCGCTTTGAAGGCGATCCTGATCAGACTATGCTTCCTTTTAATACGGAGTCTGCTGAAGTAGAGCAGCAACAGGGAGAAATCAAAGAAAAAATCGAGTATGTACGTAAACGTCCTAACCATAAAGGACGTGCGAAATTGCCTGCACACCTTCCTGTGGAAGAGATTGAAATCCATCCCGAAGGTGATCTATCCCAAATGGTCTGTATCGGTAAAGAAATTACGGAAGAATTAGAATGCGAGCCTGCTAAATTCTATATCAAACGTTACATCCGTTATAAATATGCTGCCAAAGATAAATCTGCCGTAGCAATTGCCGAGCTTCCTGAGCGTGTAATCGACAAAGGAATCCCTGGGGCGAGCCTGTTAGCGATGATTCTGACCGCTAAATACATGGATCATCTCCCACTATACCGACAGAAACAGATCTTTGCAAGGGAAAACATACAAATAGCCTCCTCAACGATCGAAGGATGGACCAAACAAGCGCTAGAAAAGCTGGAACCACTCTATGAGCAGCTTATCTTCGACACCAAAACACAGGGGTATTTACAGGTTGATGAGACACCAATAAAAGTACTGGATAGCGAAAAAAAAGGTGCTACCCATCAAGGTTATTATTGGGTCTATCACGCTCCATTGGAGGGTATCGTGCTGTTTGATTATAGTCCTAGCCGTGGTGGTATTGCGGCTGTGCCCATGCTCGGGAACTTTAAAGGTTATCTTCAGACAGATGGGTATGGCGTATACGAAAAGTACGGCAAAAAGAAAGAAGTGACGCACTTGGCCTGTTGGGCGCACGCACGTCGTGAGTTTGAAAAAGCATTGGATAATGATAAGCAGAGAGCGGAAAAAGCATTGCTAATGATCCAAAAACTTTATGACGTTGAACGTCAGATCAAAGATGGTGAGTTGGACGTTAAACAGACCAAAGAACGCCGTCTAGCCGAATCACTGCCCGTTATCAACGAGCTTGGCAAATGGATGTTTGAGGAAATAAAAAATACACTCCCTAAGAGCCAGATCGGAAAAGCAATGGCGTATGCATACGCCAGATGGGATGCGCTATCAGCTTATTTATACGATGGAAAACTCGAAATCGACAATAATCTTGTCGAAAATGCAATCAGACCTGTAGCCCTCGGAAGGAAGAACTACCTTTTTGCAGGAAGCCATGAAGCAGCACAGCGTGCAGCAATGATATACTCTTTTTTTGCAATCTGCAAAAAGCATGAGGTAAACCCATTTCAGTGGTTAAAACATACGCTGGGAAATATTATGTCCATAAACCACAAAAATCTTAAAGAGCTATATCCTCAAAACTTTAAAAAATTAGCTGACCTGTAGTTCGTGGGGCGGATACTAGAAAACCAAATAGTTGATGAAAAACTATTATGCCTCACCGGCATAGAGGTGAGACTTCGCTGTTGGAGCGAAAACTAAAGAACCCTTTCCTCTCTTAGAGATATAAAAATTAGCAGAAACAAAAAATGCCGTATTACTACGGCATTCCTATTAATTATACGCTAAAACTTACTTTCCTAATCGTGTAAGAATAGCTTCCATTTCAGTGATAACTTTATTAACCTTTGCAATAGTCAGATCAAACGGTTCGGAAGAGTTCATGTTTACACCCGCATCTTCAAGAAGCTCTACTGGGTATTTTGAACCACCTGCCGCTAAAAAATTAAGATATTTCTTACGATCTTCATCCGTGCCATTCAATACTTTTTCTGACAAAGCTGTAGATGCTGTATACGAAGTCGCATATTGATACACATAGAAATTATAGTAGAAATGCGGAATGTAAGACCATTCAGATTTTACATTGTCATCTACGATACACACATTCTTATCATGACCGTAATATTTACGCGTCAATTCCAAATACATGCGATCAAAGTCCTCTCCAGTTAATGCCTCGCCTTTGCCCACTTTATCATGGATCATTAGTTCAAATTCTGCAAATTGAGTCTGACGGAACAATGTTCCCTTCGCTCCTTCCAAATAATTCCCCAAAATTGCTAAACGCGTTTTGTCATCTTTGATTTGCTTCAACATATAATCATTCAACAACTCCTCATTCAATGTTGACGCAACTTCAGCAACGAAAATAGAATAATTCGCATTAGCAAAATCTTGTTTCTTATTGGCTAAATAACTGTGCATAGTATGACCCAATTCGTGCGTAAGTGTCGACATGTCGTTGTACTTGCCATTATAATTCATCAAAATATAAGGATGTACATCATATGCTGAGCCATTAGAATATGCGCCCGAACGTTTACCTTCATTAGGGTACATATCGATCCAGCGCTTATTAAAGGCTTTCTTAGAAACATCCACATATTCCTTACCTAATGGTTTCAACGAGTTAAGGATGTTGTCAATAGATTCTTCCACCGTATAAGACAAGTCCACCTGCTCCACCAATGGCGCATATAAATCATAATAGTGAAGTGTCTCAAGACCCATCATACGTTTACGAAGATTCAAATAGCGATGAAAGGTCTCCATATTGTTGTTCACATTTTTCACCAAATTATGATATACCGCTGTAGGTATATTACCCCCATCTAATGCGCTTTCTAATGTGCTATTGTAATTTCGGGCTTTCGCATAGAACAAGGCAGTATTTAAGTTGCCATAAAGCGTTGTTCCTAAAGTACGTTGAAATTGATTTAACTTATTGAAGTAGGTTTCGAATACTTTGGCGCGCAAATCTCTATTTTCACTTGCTCTATATAATGCAAAATTGGAAGAATTAAGTTTTACTACTTTGCCATCGATTTCAATATCAGCATACGGAAATTCGGCATTCATAAATGTGTTGTACACGGATGATGCATTCCCAGACATCAATGATGAATACGCCAGCGTCCTTTCTACCTCTTCCGAACCTTTGTGTGCGCGCTTACGCAACAAATCTGATAAATAAAATCTGTAGGTCTCCAGGCCTTTCTCTTGCTGAATAAAAGACTTCAATTGCTCATCATTGAATGTCAAAAGCTCAGGTACCATAAAAGATGTCAAAGCCCCATACTGCGAAAATAATTGCGACAATTCTTGCTTCATTCCCGCGTATTTAGTCACTCTGGTATCCTGATCGGATTTCATAGATGCGTAAGAAGATAAACGCACCATATCTTTAGCAATCTTGGTATTAAACCGCAAGGCTTCCAATAAGGACGAAGCCGATTGAGTAAGTTTGCCCTTGAACTGCGCAGCTTTCTGCATTTCAGTCTGAATACGATCCTTCTCTTGTTTCCAAGCTTCATCAGAACTATACAAATCTGTGAGATTCCACTTGTATTTATCAGGCAATTCCTCTCTTACCTTCATTTGACTAACAGCTATAGAAGTAGAAAACAACATCACCGCTGTCATTAATTTAGTTTTTCTTAACATATACTTTTAATCTATTCCAGACTAAAGTACAAAGTTTTTTGAAATTTTGTAACTACCTAATCCACTTTGGAAAGAAAATATTAATTAATCGAGTAGGAAGATAGGGATTATTTCCCTATCTGTCCTCTCACACCACCCGGCATACGGATCCGTACCAAGGCGGTTTGTTAGAATAACGTC
>NZ_SMBZ01000059.1 GCF_004342685.1 Sphingobacterium alimentarium | reverse complement strand
AGCAAAGGATAAAGACTCAGGTATCATGGTCATAGCCACCGCAAGACCCGCAAGAATTTCGTTTTTGTAATTAATTTTCTGTTTGAAATCAAACAGATTAATAACTTTCTGCATAAAAAAGTATGTTTAAATATTAAAAATGTAAATAAAAAAGAGATGCACCAAAAGAAAAAACCTTTGGGTACGATAAAAAAGCCAATAAATTAAAATTGGGAAATATAACAGTTAGCCTAAGATCAAGGCGGAGTAACTTGGGATGATATTTGTACTGTTCTTTTCATTGAGTGGTGCAAAAGTACAATTTATAGTTATTGTACACAATTTAACACCAAAAAAACTAAAAAAAATTGTTTTACAACACAGAATCTTTTCTTTGGTCGCTGTGTGAAAAGAAAAGAAGTCATTACCAAAAACAAAAAATGGGATACTGAATATCCCACGCAAAAAACTCGCAACCTGTTTGGTAAAATGTAAGGAAATGGAATTGTGAGCCGGTGCATTTTTGCAAAGTGATTGCATCCGCTTTAAACCGCAAAAATGCGTTTCCGACCGTAGGGAGGAATTGCATTTTTGCCCGCCGATTTCGGCTTTTAGGCAACTTTTATCGGGTGGGTGCGGAAATCTTTCAGATTGTGAAAAAATCCTTTGTATTCAGTCATTCCCCTGCGAAACAAGTTCCATAACAAAGAACAACCCATTTGTGTAAGCGATGAATTGATAAACAAATCTTGGTGTTCCAACGCTTCAGCAAGTGAGCAACTTGGCGTGCTGTCCTCTTGTTCAGATTGCTTCAATAGTTCGCCAAATTCATCGGTAACAAATGGCAGGCTTGCCACCGTTTCGTACTTTTCAGAATTTGGTTGTTTTATCTCTCCGATGGTGGATAATATAACTTGCCCTGTGTGTTGGCTATTTCCAAAGTCAACCCAATATTTTGGCTCATCTTGATAGTGTCTGCGGTAGCTTATTTCTTTTAAAATTTCAGCAACGCCAAACCTTGCCTGTACGCCATCCACACAAGTAATGGTAATAACTGCCCTTGCTTCTTCGGGCAATCTGCCAAAATTATCTTTTTCAAATTTTACCGTTTCGGCTTTCCAATTTGTACCTGCCCAACGGTTGCATCGGTTGATTAAAGCAACGGATTTGTATAATCCTGTTTCACTTTCTGCAAAACGCTGTCTGCCCAAATTGGCACTTGTGATAACATCATCATCCCAAAGGCGGACTTGTAACCCTGCGTGTTCCAATGCTATCAAACTTTCGTTTATTTCCATTAAGGCGGTCAATACTTTTGAACCTGTGCCACCTGCTCCGATAAGGTTTACCGAAATCGGATTGGTTGGATTGAGCAGGTAATTATCTGTAAAATGTACTGCTGTTTTTGCTGTATTCATCACAATAGATTTTTAAGGGTTTTATTGTTCTTTTTCAATACTTCTTTTGGAAAGGGTTTATCCGTACCAATAAGGTCTTTCCATAGACTTACGATGTTCTTTTTTGTCAAATTTGCACTCAATGAATGACTGAAATAGGAATTGAAAAAATAATGTTCCCACGCCTGTATAAATTCCTCAACCGAAGCCGAATTTTTGACGTCAATACCCACAGTACCCATACATACATTGCCTTTTTCGTAGATATTGAAGAAAGGTGCATAATGCAAAGGCGTTTTCTCGGTGGGTCTTCTGTCGTTTGCCAAAGCAAATACAGAAAGGCTGTTTTTGCTTGCCAACCAAAGCATTGGCGGTACTTGTGCTTTTCCGTTGGGTATGCCCAAACTGTCCACAAAATAAAGTTGTCTTTGCTTTGCTTTCGTGTACCATAATACCGTGGCTTTTTCAGCACTCGGATTGATATGCAGAATATTAGTGGGCAATATCCCTTTTGGTTTTAAAAAAGCTTGGTTCTTTTCATCATCGGTCTGTAAGGACTTAGCCAATACATTGGCTTCTTTTACAGTTAATGGATGCGCATTGATAGGTATTCCGTTGCTATCCATATCAAAATGCTCCACGAACATATCGGTATCTTTTCCATTGGCTTCGTAGAAAACTAAAGCAGATTTTGGATGGTACAATGTGCCGAAGTCTTTGGTTATGTCGTTTAAGGTGTTCATTTTTCTATCGTTTTGTATTCATATAATAATCCACTCAAATCATTCAATAAACCAAATAAACGGTTCTCAAAATCAAGGTTTGCTGTTGGTATTTCACTTCCGTCAAATCGCTTGGAAATAGTAGGTTCTGCCATTGCTCCGTACTCGTTAAATTCATTGTTGATGGTATCTGAAAGACTTTCGTACAACCAGCCTTTAGTATCTGCAATAAATGAAATGTATTTTTCCATTCCGATTATTTCATTCTCGTCATCATCATTATAAGGGTCTTCTTCGGATATTGGTGCGTTTCGGAAAATGCTTGCATTCGGATATTCAGTAAAAAGGTCAAACGCATTACAAGCCACTTGCCAGCATCCGTTATCGAACGCATCAGCAATTTTAAATCGGTTCAAACGCTGTTCAAATACCTTTAGATTGATACGGTTAAATAGCTTTTTTTCTATTTTATCGCCAATGTATTCGGCATTTCTCAATTCACGTTTGTTGGTTTCGGTTTCTGCCGTTTCCTCGTCTTGTTCCACCCAATCTGTCATCATTTCGTACAACCAATATAGATAACTTTCTTCCTGCCTGTAATACGGAATTTGAGCGATATGATACAGATAACTACATACCGATAGTAAAAGCTGTGCGGTCTTTTTACGCTTTGGGTCTTTGAGCATTTTAAAGAGTGGCACAACGGGAATGTAATACAAGGTTGTTCCTGTGTTGTATCGTTCCTCGCCTATAAAATAGGTTTTCCTGCTATCCTTTACCAATCTGAAACCATCCCAATTGCTGTTGGTACGCTTTACTTTGTTTTCCATATCCCACATAGCCAATGTTATATTGTAGGGAAACTTAAAACTGTTGGTCTGCATTGGTTCAATCCTGTAATGCTTGGCAAGTTTGGAAAGGGACTTGTAAAAATCCCTCTCCGTTTTCTGACAAGCCTGTACGGATGATGCCGTTTTTAGTTTGGGCAGAAACGTACACTTTAGAATACCATTGGTAGCATTGCTATTGGTACGGATTTCTGCTTGTCTTTCTGCACTTGGTTTGCGTCCTTTGGTCTTTGCATCAAATTGGCGAACTCGCCCAACTGTCGGTGCAATTGCCGTTGTCGTTTCTGTTCGGGTATGCTGATAGTTCCCGATATGATGTTGCGTTGCATAATTCATCGCTTTAATATTTGGTTAACCTTTCGTACCCATTACACTCTCAAACTTGTACTCGACTGCATCGTCTTTTATTTGTGGTGCAGATACTTTTGCCGTTGTCAAAATCGGGTACATATTGGCGTAAAAATTCATTACGGCTTCCACGCTCCAACGTGGTTCGGGGTCGGTCAGTCTGATGTCCTGTCCTTTATCTTTGAGTATAAACACTCGCTCTAATTGGGTTGCTAATAACATAACTTTCTAATTTTGGGGTTAACACTTTTATTCTTCTTCGTCCGCTTCATCAATAGGATAATCGTCCGCAACTGCTTCCGCTTGTAGAAGTTTGGGTTTTGTTTCGTCAATTGCTCCGAAAAGGCTCGGCGTGGCAAACTTGTCTGATAATGAGGTTTTGCGTTTGCGTATCTCGTCTGCTTTTTCGGGAAACTCCGTTATATCGGGAACTTTTATCCACGCTTCACGGAATTTGCCCTCTTTCTCCAACTCGTCCGCCTTTGCCATTGCATCTTTAAACTTCTTGTCTTTGACTTCTTTTTCTTTTTTCTCTTTTTCGGTTTTTGCTTTCTCGATTGCCGATTGTGCTTTGGCTTCATCAAGTTGCTTTTGAAATTTCTCCATATCCACCATTAAGCTCGATACCTTTTGTATAGGTGTGGTTATCTGCTCAAAAAATCCCTCGTCAAACTCCTGGGGTGTGGCGTTAAAGGTCAATGGTGGAATTAGGTTTTTTGCACTATCTCCGCATTGTTCGTTATTGAGCAATACTGTTACAATTAGGTTGCTTTCTATTCCTTTTGAAATGTTCAGTTGTAATACTCCTGTAAAGTCTAACTGCTGTATCTGATTGAAAAAATTGGTGTTCATCGTTCTAAAATTTTAATTGTTAATACTTTTTTCTTTTTTAAGTTTCTCGTGCATATCTGCCCAATATTCCTGTCTTTCCTTGTCTGTTTCTGTTGGTGGGTCGTGCTGATATTCTTTATACCAACCTGTTTGTTGAATAGCTTTTATGAGGTCGGTAACTTCAATCCAATTCCCTTTTTTATCTATGATTTTCATCGTACTTGGCTTTAAGTGTTATTTGCTGATTTCCGCTATTTGGTCAATCCTACCATAAATGATACTTCTAAGACTTGTTTTGTCGGGAGCGTTGTATTCTGCCCAACTGCCGTACTGCTTTACGATATAGGATTTTAAAACATCCTAGAAACCAAAACGATAACCCATAAGCGGGACGGCTCTTTTGAAATAGGCGTTTCGGTTTACTGCTTCGGCAAGCCAATTTTTTTCGGCTCGGTTCAACTTGTCGCCTTTGTTCAGTTTTTCCCTTAATAGGTAAACCTTTGCATTTTGCAGGGTTGCCAATTCGGGTACATCTTGGCGTACAAACTTTGTAGCTATTGTTCTTGTTTCCATTGCCTTTGGTTTTAAGTTTCTTGAATTTTAATTTTCCGCTCCAACAAGTTTTCTAATATCTCGTAATCGCTTTCGTAATCATTACCCTCAAAATGGTAGGTTTCGTTTTCTTCATCAAATTCGTATTGCTCAAAATCCACGTCTTCCAAATAAACATCTGTGAGTAGCTTGTCATAAAATGTTGCCCTGCCATATACAAGATTGCCCATTTCTTCATAGTCGTGTGTGAAATTCACTTCGTAATGCTCCGCTATCTTTTGAATGATTTCCATATTTGGTGACCACTTTGTTTCATATTGAAATTGTCCTTCATCGCCTTCATTCCAATAGATATTGAAGAAATAACCACCATTATCTTTAGAAATAAATTCGGGTAATTGTCCTTCTTCGATTTTTTCTTCCTTTTCCTTCATTGATTGAAAAAGTTCCTGTATTGCTGTGATTGTTTCGGGTTTCCCCTCGAATACAACTGTATTACTGCACCAATTTGCCATAACTTTTGTTTTTAGTAGGCTACCACCGATTAAAGCGGTAGCCTGTTGTTATTTAATTAAGGTTTAGGGTTTCTGCACCATCTAAAGCAAAACCATTACACAATTCAAATGCTTTCTGTGATTTGAGTTGAGCAGTGCCACCCAATACAATGCTCTGCAACTTGGCTTCATCATTCTTGTAATTTCTTACGTTCTGATAGTAACCTGTAACCGCATTATAAGCTCCGAACAATGTTCCTTTTGTCGTATCCATTTGTTGGGTGTCGCTTATCATTGCGTATGCAAAAGCATCTTCAACGGTGTTTTTGAACACGGTTGAAATTTCATCTTCCGCACCTTTTTTGATTAAATCAAAGGTTTCCTTATTCGGGCAAAGTGCCAATTGAATTAGCTTTTTAACCTCTCGGTCTGTTACCTTTACTTTTGCCCATTCATTGAAAATTCCCTCTAATTGGTTGCTCAATGTGTTGGCAAGTCCCATAATCTTGTGAGCGTTCTCGATACGTCCTTTTGCTCCCGAAGTGTGTTTGATACGGACAACATTGGTCATATTGCGTAATGAAGCGTTTAAGGTATTTTGGCAAACGATACGGATTGGTGTAAATGCGGCTGTGATACTTCCGCTACCATCATGCGAAGTGGTTAGGAAAATGTATTTTTCCGTAACATCATCGCCATTGCCTACACGGATATAGTCAGGCAGTTTGGCTGTGATAAAAATACGTTCTCCGTTGCCTAATGCTCCTGCGGTTTCGTACAGAATGCCCTCGCCACCACCTACAATAGCATCAAAGAAATTAAAGGCTTCACGGTTTTGTACGATATGGTAATCCTTGCCGACTACTCCCAATACCTTATTGTTATCGGTGCGAATGTTGGCGAAATAGTTAGGAACTTCTAATTCTCTACTGCCTATCTCTATACCGTTAGCCGTTTCGATAATGCCCGAACCTTTGGTAAAAAGTGGGGATTTTACGACTTCGTAATCTAACCCTGCGTGTTTGATAGCTTCCTCGCTTGTCGGGTATTGCTTCACGATTTGCCCCAAGTTGTGCCATGCTTTTTGTTGTACGCTAAAAAATGAATAACGTCCTGTTCTCTCGTTAAAATTGATATTATGTGCCATAATGTTAGAAATTTTGATGTTAAAAATGATTGAATGTTCTTGATTAAAATGGGAGGTCGTCTTCTGCCTTGCTATTGTTTGTGCTTGTGGTAGCTTGTGCCGTTTCCGATTTTTTGCCACCTCCGTGCAATTTGATTTGAGAGGTATGGAAATTCAGTCCTGCTCTTGGTTCTCCATCATTACCTGTCCACGCTCTTGTGCTTACTCGTCCCGATAGTTCTACCAAAGTACCTTTTGTGAGTAGCTTGGCTACATTCGGGGTTATCCAATAGGAGCAATCGAAATAGGTTGTTTGCTCTATGCGTTCGCCCTGTTTGTTACGGTAGCTGTCGTTGGTCGCTACTGAAAAGTTTACTACTTGTTTGTCCTGTGACGTTATGCGTACTTCCGCATCCCTTGTCAATCTTCCTGTGATGTTCATATTCTTTAATTTTTAGTTATTGATTTTGATTTTTTTTTGATTTATTCGGCAATGAGAGGAGGTGCTGTTTCGTTTCATTACCATTTCCAATGTTTTTAATCTTCATATCTGACATTTTTTTTTATTCGTTTAAAGAGCCGGAGTATGCTATGTTTCGTTTCACGAGCATAAAAGGTTCGTGTTTAGCATCACCAAGGTTTTGGAAAAAAATACTACCCAACGGGTGGAGATTATTTTCCAAACTTGCTTGACCTTTGTGATGCGTTAAGAACACGGAAATACCTTTGCTCTTGAAATGGGACAAAAAAGCATACGGGTCTTTGGATAAAATGAATGTGGAAGCCAAGAAGATGGCATTGAGAAATGGTTTTCAGTGAATTGAAATAACACTTCCAATTCGCTGAATTTTTAAAACACTTTTTTAAAGCGGTGGGTTATCAAAGCCACACTAGCAGAGGATTAGAAAATGTATTTGTGTGGGAGGCGTAGATGGCAACATTTTTTAATCTTCTGTTCCAGAAGTAGCCGAAAAGCTCTTTTACAGAAAGGGAATAGCAGAGCGAAGTAAATGTGCTTTGGCTATAAAATATGGGCATAAAAAAAGCAGAACCGTTAAGTTCTGCTAGTAATTATCAAATTGTGATTAACTATATAACCTGTAAAAACGCTTCTTCAATCTCCTTAAATTTAGGAGCTACTAAATCCATATCCTTACTAATCTTTTGGCTGGTAATTTTAGCATAAATCTGTGTAGTTGAAATGTTTTTATGTCCCATCATTTTGCTAAGGCTTTCAAGAGGTACGCCTTCGGTCAAAAACATCGTTCCAAATGTGTGTCTTGCGGTGTGAAAAGTTACTTTTTGTTCTGTAATAATTTCAGCTTTTTCAATTAATTTGCCAATGTGAGTATTGCAGGTTACATTAGTTGGAACTGGAAAGATAAACTCATTACGAGTGCTACCGAGGTATTTTTCTATAATACGTTTTGGGATTTCCATTAATCGAACATTAGAAGCAATATCTGATTTTTTTCTTCTGCTGATGATCCATTGATGGCCATCGAAGAAAGACTGAATATTGTTCCTTGTTAGTTTTTTAATATCCGCATAAGCAAGTCCGGTAAAACAACTGAAAATAAAAAGATCTTTCACAAGCTCATACCGTGGGTGGGGCGGTGCACACATCATCAGTTTTTCTACATCTTCTTTAAGAATATAACCCCTGTCGGTTTCTTCCATATTAATTTCATAATCTTGAAACGGATTATCACGTATCAAACCTTTTTTTATAGCCAATTCTACCAGACTTAGTACGGGCATCGTGTAAACCCAAACCGTATTATGTGTAGATTGTAAATCGTACCGAAGATAAAAATCGAATTCCCTAATAAAATCTCCAGTCAATTCCCGAAAGGCCATATCATCACGATGATAGCGTTCTTTGATAAAAGTGGTAAGATGATTATAAACCGTGATGTACTTGTTGTAGGTGCTTTGTGAACGTTCTTCCTTGTCAACTAATTTTTTAAAATCCTCATTTTTATCGTTAAAGACTTTTAGAATTGCATCATCCATTACACCAACACCCAAGAATGAGAGCTTTACTTTTTGGGAAGTAGCAAAGCCCTCGTGTTTCAGCATATCTTCATAAATTTTGTCGATACGCCCACGTATGTTATCCAACTTTTTATTAATATTTAAAGCTGTTGCGCTTTTGCCCTCAACTCTTCCATATTTTAGATCCCAATTGCTAGGGTCAATTTCTAACTTTGTCCCAAAAGTTTTAGGTGTTCCGTCAATGGTAATACGTGCCATAATTGGAGCATTACCATTTTTTTTCAGTTCGTTCTTTTTCAAGTAGAAAAGCAGTTTGAACGTTGATTTTTTTGTCTGCGTCATAACTCAAATGTTTAATGTTTAAAATTAATTTACATTGAGTTACAAGGAAATATAAAAATAAGTGCAAAACACTGAAATATAACCGTTTAAGCTATTAAGGAACCTCTATTAATCGGTAACGAATTAGTAACTTAACTTTGTCATTTCAAGCCCAAAACCTATCTGACACCGAGTTCCAAATAAAGACTACTTCTTTATAAAACATTGTATAGCAACGGATTTAATCGTTTTGCTTAACTTTGCTTTTTACTAATCTTTTTAGAGGAAATACACATTTTATGTCAAATATTGATTTCATCAGGGAAGAAACTGCCGCCAATATTGGAAATTTTTTGGTAGGTAGACTTTTGCCCTTCCGTCAGAAACGTAGTATCGGTCCATTTGTTTTTATCGACCACATGGGACCAGCATGTTTGGCGGATCATGAGAATCTGGATGTAGGACCACATCCGCACATCGGTTTATCCACATTGACATACCTATTCGACGGTTCTATTTTTCATCAGGATAGTTTAGGTACGGCGATGGAGATTACGCCCGGCGCCGTCAATTGGATGACTGGAGGTAAAGGGGTCGTACATTCGGAGCGTACGCCTGAACATTTGCGTCAGCGTGACAAATTCCTTCACGGACTACAGATCTGGGTCGCTTTACCTAAAGAGTTGGAATTTATGGATCCTACTTTTCATCATACCGAAGCAAAAGATATTCCTTCTTGGGAAGAGAATGGGGTAAAGTATAGGTTGATAGCGGGAGAAGCTTTTAATAAAAAATCACCCGTTCCGGTATATAGTAAGTTATATATGTTGGAAATCAAAACTTCAGCCGATGCTTTAATCGATATTCGCGGCGAATTATACGGTGAAAGCGGACTGTACATTTTGGAGGGGGAGATTGCAAGCAATGGACATATTTATGATGCGAAGAAAATCTTAATCACTAAAGATGCTCATCTGTGTTCGTTCACGATGAAAGCCAATACCACGGTGTATATTTTTGGTGGAGAGCCATTTCCGGAGGAAAGATACATCTATTGGAATTTTGTGGCAACCGATAAACAAATCA
Organism: Sphingobacterium alimentarium; assembly: GCF_004342685.1. Taxonomy (GTDB): domain Bacteria; phylum Bacteroidota; class Bacteroidia; order Sphingobacteriales; family Sphingobacteriaceae; genus Sphingobacterium; species Sphingobacterium alimentarium. The sequence continues at coordinate 7,664 of NZ_SMBZ01000059.1, read as the reverse complement.
TAGAAGCCGCAAAAGAGCGATGGAGAAATCACGAGTTTCCAAAGGTGCCGGGAGATGATGGTTATGTACCGCTGCCTGGATAATATATAATGTAGGACTGTGATGAGCAGTCCTACTTGCTATAGGCCCACGTTATAATTTGTTTTATGGCGGCGCGTATACGCTCAAAGCCATTCTCATCCAATTCTATCTCACAAACGGTACTTTCGGTGTGCTTGGAGTGAAGCACCAAATAATAAATGCCGGAAACTAATATGCTGCTAATGGCGCGAATATCTACATGAGGCGGAAGCTCCTTATCCGCTTTTTCGAAAAAAAGCTTACTTATTTCTTCACGCTTGCGCGTGATTTCGGACATAATAGCTGACTTTTCACTGATCTGCCAGGTTACCGCTTTTTGCATTTCATTATTGACCAAAAAATTATTTAGTTGATCAAGGAGTAAATTTTCAAGAATATCTTGTGTTCCATTGGGCGGTTCATTTTCCAATGTATGAGAAATATTATCCGACGACAGAAGCCAATAATCTTTTGATCGTATATAGGTTTCAATGAGGTTATCAACACTTCCAAAATATAGCTTTATAAGCTTGCGGTCCACATTTGCTACTTTCGCTATATTAGTAGGTGTAAGCCCTGTATAGCCTTTCTTTTCTAAGACTTTACCTACTGCAGATAGTAGTTTAGCCATAGTTTTCTCTTTGTTATTTACTTTCCCCTGGTATGCTTTTCTAGACGGATTTGACATGCTGGTAGTCCTTCTAAAAGTTAATTTTAGTTAAAGGTAATAATTAAATTTCTCAACAACGGGAATATTATATATTCTTGTATTGGTATTGTAAATCAGCAAAATATACATACCCTAGATTATTAACTATCCAATGTAGAATTTAAATTATGGTCAGCTACCGTTTTTTTTTTTTTGATAGCATTGAGCCTTCTACTGAATTATTCGTATTCATTTGCGCAATCTAAATTGTCTGGGACGATTACAGACATTACGGACAATGCCAAACTGCAGAAAGCAACAATTGCTCTATTAACTCCAACAGACTCTATTCTTGTCAATTTTGCGCGATCAAATGAACAAGGAACATTTTCAATTCCTAAACTTGATACTGGAAAGTATAAATTGATAATTTCCTATCCTCAGTATGCGGATTATGTGGAGGATATTCATGTCTTGAAAGATTATGATTTGGGTATCGTAAAGCTATCAAAAGCATTGCTGCTATTGGAAGAGGTGACGGTGACAGGCAAAATTCCAGTCGTAATAAAAGGGGATACCATAGAATATAATGCGAGTAGCTTCAAAGTAGATAAAGATGCGAAAGTAGATGAATTGTTAAAGGTCCTTCCGGGTATAACCGTAGATGCGGATGGCAAAATTACTGCACAAGGTAAAGAAGTGAAGAAAGTGCTACTCGACGGGGAAGAGTTTTTCGGAAATGACCCGACTTTGATTACTAAGAATATACGCGCGGATATGGTGGACAAAGTGCAGGTCTACGAAAAGAAATCTGATCTTACAGATCGAACAGGAGTAGATGATGGCGAAAGGATGCAAACTGTGAATATCACCCTTAAAGAAGATAAAAAGAAAGGTGCCTTTGGGCAAGCGCAGAGTGGATATGGTTCTGAAAAATATTTCGGGCTGAAGGGCATGGTGAATAAATTTAACGGACCTCAAAAAATCGCAGCCTATGCAATATCAGCAAATGACGGTATGGTGAGCCTTGGTTTTGAAGAGGGGGAAAAGTATGGCACTGGTTCATCTAATATGACTGTCTCGGAAGATGGCGGAATCTATATTACTTCATCAAGCTCTGGTGATGGAATGGATTCTTGGTCAGGGAATTATCAAGGAAGTGGAATCCCGCAAGCGTTGAATATGGGAGCGAGTTATTCTGACAAATTTAAAGGAGATAAGCATAAGTTAAATGTCAACTATAGAAGAGGGCAAATGGAGGTGGAAAATAATTCTTCTTCTTTTGTACAGAACAATTTACCTGAATTGGCCAGTATCCAACAGTCGACAGGCTTGACATGGAATGAAAATAAATCCCATAATGCGAATCTACGTTATGACTTGAAAATAGATTCTACCACAGATATGACCTGGAGAATGGGTTATAATCAAATAGATCGGGACAATACCAGTACGAATAATGCCGCAGAAAGGAGTTTGGATGAGACGCTATTGAATCAAACAGAGTCAAGAAGTGTAAACAGCAGTCTGAATGAAAGCTTTAATGCCAATGTAATGTTGACAAAAAGATTTGGAAAGCTACGTCGCTCCTTGACATTTAATACCGGGATTACTACTAATACTACTGACGGTGTAGCAAACTATTACTCAAATACAGATTTGTATCAACTAAATGATGAGATATTAATCGATCAACAAAAAAACAATGTCTGGGAAAACAACAATTTTAACACATCTTTGGCCTATACAGAGCCACTTTCTAAATATTTAACTGGAAATATTGGCTATGCCATGGCTAGAGTTTCTTCTTATACCCTAAATCAGTCTTTCGACAAGAATGATGTAACGGGGGAGTATGATATTTTGGACGAAAGTTTATTGAATGATTTCGATAATGTGAGTCTGCGTCATACCTTTAATACCGGACTTAACTTCAAGAGGAACAGTCTAACCCTGAATCTTAGTAATGCATTGACCTTCGAGAATGTGGAGCGAAGCTATAATAATCTGAATCAGAATTTGAGTAGAGACCAAATATCTATAGCACCTACGATCAATGGAAATTATCAGATTACAAAAAGCAAAAGTGTTTATTTCAGTTATTCAGGAAGAACAACACAACCTAATCTGAATCAGTTTCAGCCATTGAAACAAAACGATAATCCGTTGATAAATTATTTGGATAATAATGAGTTGAAAGCAGGCTTTTCCAATAATTTTTCAATGTCATATAACTCTTACAAGCAATTAAAAGATATAAGTTTCTACATGGGAATATATGGTTCACAAAGCATAAATTCAGTGAATAGTAGAGTTACGTTTTATCCTGAAAGCGGGCAACGTGATATACAGTTTGTCAATATAGATAAACCCAATTTCAATGCAAATGTATACGGTGGATATCGGAAACCTATTTGGAAAAAAATTGCATTGAGTGCAAGAATCGGTGGTAATTTAGAATATCTAAACTATTACAACTACCTCTCACTCAGCAATAGTAATTCGCAATTGAACAATACAGAAAGTTATTCGGTAAGCCCTTCATTTGGATTAAGTACATATAAGGCTAATAAATGGTCTCTGGATGTCCGGTTGAATCCAGGATATAGGATAAGCCAATCTACCTTGCAGCCCGACCTAGATGCAAAAAATTTCATATTTAGTTCTTATACAGACATCAGTTACACATTTCCAAAGGATTATAAATTCGTGATGAATATGGCACAAACTCATGAGGCCGCGACAGCAACACTACCAGAATTCAACACATTAAATTTATCTGGGTATGTTTCTAAAAAGTTCTTGAAGGATAAATCATTAGAGGCTCAAATTTTTGTAAATGATCTTTTTAATAAAAACAATGGCATTAGAAGATACCAGTCAGGATATACGTTTACTCAGTACTCCAACGATGTGCTACGGAGATATGCTATGTTCAAACTGATTTATAATTTCACTACTATGAAAGGGGGTAATTAATATGAAAAAGCTGATAATATTATTTTTAATACTGATTAGTGCACAACTTACTTTCGCACAATACACTTATTTTCCGACGAGTGGCACGATCACCTATGAGCGGAAATTCCATCTTCAAAATTATTTGAAACGTAAAATCAGTACTAAAGCTGATGTAAGTTTTTGGGACAAAGCAAATTTAGAGCATCTGCAAAAAAGCGGTCCACATGAAGTTGTTACCCATCACGTCCTCAAATTTTATGACATGGAGACAGTTTTTGAAACCCTAAAAGAGGATTATCCCCCTAACTATCGAAATGCCATGTGGTTTCTCCCAATACACGCAGAAACCAAAACATATGTTAATTACCAAAAGGGCACATTTTTAAAACTATTGCCTTTTGGCGATGATGAACTGTTGCTGGCCGATACTATTCCGAAGGTAAAATGGAAATACACGGACGAATATCGAAATATTGCTGGATATGATTGCCGTAGAGCCAATGGACTGATTCAAGATTCTATTTATGTGGTCGCTTTCTTTACCAATCAATTGGAGGTTCCTGGAGGTCCAGAGCTCATTCAAGGGTTGCCTGGCACAATATTGGGTGTATCCATCCCGTCAAAGAATATCAATATGTTTGCGACCAAAGTGGAGTTATCGAATGATATAGTCTCTTCGACGTTGACCAAAAAGAAAAAGGTCGTACCTGAGTCGAGAGAGGCGGTGATCAAAAAACTAAAAAGTTCTGTTTATGACTACTTAGATGATAAAACATTTCAGGAGGAACTGAGTAAAATACTCTTTTGAGGATAATGTATTCTTAAAAAAGGCTTGCAATATTATTGCAAGCCTTTTGTCTTTTATAAAGATTTACGAATAATATCAAATGTCTTGTCTATATCTTCGATCGTAACGGTAAGATGCGGTCTGAAACGGACACTTTTCTCACCACAGCCAAGGATTAGCAACTTGTTTTCCATCGTTTTGTTGATGAAAGTATCTCGGTTTTCAACGGTATCGAAATCAAATGCACACAATAAGCCTTTGCCGCGCGCATTGGACAGATAAGGATATTCAGCTATAAGATTATCGATCTCTTGCATGAGATACTTGCCCATTTCGTTAGCTTTCTCTACGAGATTTTCTTTTTCAATAACTTCTAGGATAAGTTTGAAACGAATCATATCGACCAAGTTACCTCCGAAAGTTGAGTTGATACGGCTGGACTCTTGGAATACGTTTTTCTCTACGCGATCGATCTTCTCACGGTTTGCCAATATTCCACATACTTGGGTTTTTTTGCCAAAAGCGATAATGTCTGGAATAATATCATAATGTTGATAGCACCATATCTTTCCAGTCATCCCGATACCTGTTTGGACCTCGTCAAGAATAAACAAAATGTCGTTTTCATCACAGATACGACGTAGTTCTTTAAAGAATTCAACACGGAAGTGATTGTCACCACCTTCTGCCTGAATCGATTCAATGATTAAACACGCTACATCACTCGGATTTTTTGCGATGGCTTCGTTGATCTGAGCAAGAGCTTGATTTTCCAATTCAATGGTTTCTGCTACACTCTCATCTGTCAGCGGGAAACTAAGTTTTGGATTCACAATACGTGGCCAATCGAATTTTGGGAAGTACATATATTTACGTGCATCCTTCGTATTTGTCAATGACAAAGTATACCCCGAACGTCCGTGGAATGCTTGTTTGAAATGAATAACTTGTGTAGCCTCGTGATTTATTCCTTTGCTTAGATTTAATCGGGTTTTCCAGTCGAAAGACACTTTTAGTGCATTTTCTACTGCCAATGCGCCGCCATCAATAAAGAAAGCGTAACTCAATTCCTGTGGTATTGCCACGCGTTCAAAAGTTTGGATAAAATCGGCGTAGCTTTCTGTATAAATATCCGACAATGCTAACTTATTAATAGCTGCAGCTTCTAATTGTTTGGCATTTGCTAATATATGTGGGTGATTATAACCGATAGGTGAAGAGGCAAACATACTGAACATATCCAAGTATTCGTTCCCTTCTGTATCTACCACATAGGATTTATAGGATTTGCTCAAATCCATTGTAAATGGTAGACCGTCGGCCAAGATATGTTGAGATAATATTTGATGCGTTTTATTCATAACTTAATGTATATTTTAGTTTTATTGTATTATAGATTAAACTTAATTCCTTGTGCCAATGGTAGGCTTGTGGTGTAATTGATGGTATTGGTTTGTCTACGCATATAAGCTTTCCACGCATCTGAACCCGATTCGCGGCCACCACCAGTTTCTTTTTCACCACCAAATGCACCACCAATTTCTGCTCCTGATGTACCGATATTGACATTGGCAATACCACAATCTGATCCATTTTGGCTTAGGAATAACTCCGCTTCACGTAAGTTGGTCGTCATGATAGCCGAAGAAAGGCCTTGACGCACATCATTCTGTAATGCGATAGCATTTTGGACTTCTCCTGTATATTTTATAAGATAAAGTATAGGAGCAAAAGTCTCATGTTGCACAATAGGGTAGTGGTTTTCTACTTCTGCTATCACAGGAGTCACATAGCACCCACTTTCATACCCTTCGCCTTCCAGCACTTTTCCTTCGACAAGGATTTTACCGCCTTGCTCTTGGATTTTACCCAATGCATCCAGGTACATTTGTACAGCAGCTTTATCAATAAGCGGCCCCATGTGGTTGTTGCTATCCAATGGATCTCCAATTTTTATTTGTTTGTACGCTTCGATGAGCGAATCCTTGACCTTATTATATACACTCTCGTGTACAATTAATCGTCTTGTACTCGTACATCTTTGTCCTGCTGTACCCACCGCTCCAAATACAGCACCGATTATTGTCATTTTTAAATCTGCCGAAGGCGTTACGATGATTGCATTATTGCCGCCCAATTCTAATAAGGTTTTACCTAGGCGTTTGGCAACTGTTTCTGCAACTTGTTTTCCCATTCTAGTGGAGCCCGTAGCCGACACTAAAGCGATGCGCTCATCTTCCGAAATCCATTTACCCACTTCAGCATCACCTGTCACTATAGATGATATGCCTTCTGGCAAATTGTTTTCTTTCAAAATTTCGGCAATGATATTTTGGCAAGCTACCGCACATAGAGGTGTCTTTTCGGATGGTTTCCAAATGATGACATCACCACATACTAGCGCTAGAGCTGCATTCCATGCCCATACTGCTACCGGAAAGTTGAAGGCTGTAATAATACCTACCAAGCCTAAAGGATGGTATTGATCATACATACGGTGGCCAGGTCTTTCAGAATGAATGGTATTTCCATATAATTGGCGGGACAATCCCACTGCAAAATCGCAGATATCAATCATTTCTTGCACTTCTCCCAAACCTTCTTGGTAAGATTTACCCATTTCATACGAAACCAGTTTGCCGAGTGTATCTTTTTCTTGTCTTAGCTTTTCGCCCAATTGACGCACTATTTCTCCACGTTTGGGCGCCGGAATATCACGCCATATAAGCTTAGCTTTCTCCGCTTCAGTGATTACCTGTTCATATTCTTCTTTGGTGGTTGATATTACGCTACCTATGTATTGACCATTGGTAGGAGAGTACGAATTAATTTTGGCTCCAGCAGCAAACCAATTGGTTCCTGTGGATGATCCTAGATTGTTTTCTAATACCTTTAATGATGATAGTTCTTTTAGGTTCATATTATAATGTCAAATATTCTTAGTTTTTGTAAATATACCGAATTATAGTCATTTTATATATAATTTATAAGAATTATTAGCGTATTTAAGCCGCTTTTGAGACATTCTTTTTAATACACTGCAGGAAGTTTTGTTTGCATTTTATTCCTCAATCCTCCAATGAGTTAAGTGATAATCCAAAAATATATCAGCGTAAAGCTTGGAAGCAATAGGTAATGTTGCCTATCTTTGCACCACTCCGCAAGGGAGCAGCGGTTCTTCGGAACGATGAAATACAGAGTTAGATA
>NZ_SMBZ01000058.1 GCF_004342685.1 Sphingobacterium alimentarium | reverse complement strand
TATGTTTTCAAGTCCGTTCGGTTGCCAAACCTCTATAACTAACTATATTTCAAATATTTCAAAGAACAATTTCAAGTTTTAATGGGACAGTAATGTTAGTGATTCAAAGTTAAACGTATAAAATGAAAAATGCGCATAATAATTTATGCGCATTTCATTCATATCATAAAACCAAACTTAAAAGATGCTATAGCCTAAGCTTATAGTCCATAGATTTAATTTCTGCTTGCCTGCCGACCCTTCGTATTCACTAATATTTCCTAAGCCTATCTCATAACGCAAATCAAAAGTCAATTTGCTGAAATCAATACCTGTTCCGATTACCAACGCAGAAAACTTATCCTTGTAATTGGTCAATGCTTCTTGATAAACTGCAGATACATTGTCTTTGTACGGGTTGTTTTCATCTATTACAAATGAGAATAGTGGCCCGGCTTGTAATTTCAATTTTGCAGGTCCCACGGGAAATTTTGTTCCGATTAATAATGGAACATCAATATTGGTAAATTTAATATCACCTTTAATCAAGTCTGAGCCTGCGTCGCTCGCATCGGGATGGATAGTCGCACTTTTGCTGGTGAAATAAGCCTCCGGCTGGAAGTGAAAACTATTCCCGCCGATTCTGCCCCATATACCGGCTAGATATCCAACACTATTTTCGTTTTCAAACAAACTTTTATCCGTCTTTAGTGACGCAACATTTAGACCTGCTTTTATCCCCAATTTCAGATCCTGCGCCTGTGCAGTAAAGGATAGCGCACAAACTGTGATTAATCCTAATATTATTGCTTTTTTCATATTATAAATGTTATTTTAGTCAGTAAAATTATAAAATCATTTTTTTAAATTATGTCAAGCCTTAAAATTACTTATTCGGATTGGGAAATTCTTAAAATAAAACTACTCCGCAAATACAATCATTTATCAGCTGAGGATCTAGCCTACCAAGAAGGCGAAGAAAATCAATTGATAAATAGATTAGCAAAACGTTTGAAACGAACGAATGAGTATGTTATCTTCACGCTCTCAAAACAATTAGCCGAATTATCCAATAATAGATTGTAACAGCTAAAATGGAAATTAGTTGGCAAGATTTTGAAAAAGTGGATTTGCGGGTGGGCACAATCGTCGACGTTCAAGATTTTCCCGAAGCTCGGAAGCTTGCTTATCAATTGAAAATTGACTTTGGACCGGAGATTGGTTTGCGCAAGTCGAGTGCGCAAATCACTACGCTATATACGAAAGACGTGTTGATGGGACGGCAGATAGTCGCGGTGATTAATTTTCCGCCAAAGCAAATAGGGAAATTTATGTCCGAATGCTTAGTAACAGGTTTCGCTGATGCCCATGGTAATATTGTTTTGACCAGTGTAGAGAGAGAATTGCCGAATGGGGCAAAATTAATGTAAAATGAGGATATATAATTTTGAAGAAGGTGCTCCTGCCGTAAATGCCGACGAGATTTACATGAAGGAAGCGCTCAAACTAGCACAAAAAGCTTACGAAGAAGACGAAGTACCTATTGGTGCGGTGATCGTTTCCCAAGGGAAAATAATCGGTAAAGGGTACAACCTTACCGAAAGATTGAATGATGTGACCGCACATGCCGAGATGCAAGCTTTTACAGCTGCTGCCAATTTCATTGGTGGCAAATACCTGAAAGACTGTACACTGTATGTGACCGTCGAGCCTTGTGTCATGTGTGCCGGTGCTTCATATTGGACACAGATACCGCGGATCGTCTATGGGGCCAAGGATGAAAAACGAGGATATCAAGTTTTTAATCCCAAGATAATACACCCCAAAACCCAGATTGTAGGAGGGGTGCTCGAACAGGAATGTGGTGAGCTGATGAAACGTTTTTTCAAGAGTAAACGCTAATTTTTCCACATTATGGCATTAAAATGAAACATTACGACTTCTGATTTGTTATATTCGTATTGTATTTTAATATTAAGATTCAATAACTAAAAAATAGAAAAATTATGGCATTTGAATTAGAAGCGTTACCATACGCAAATGACGCATTAGAACCTCATATTGATAAAGACACGATGGAAATCCATCATGACCGTCACCACCAAGCTTATGTAGATAACTTGAACAAAGCTATCGCTGGTACGGACGCAGAAAATGTTTCTTTAGAAGATATTATCAAAAATATCAGTAAATATCCAGCTGCTGTCCGCAACAATGGCGGTGGTCATTATAACCACAAATTATTTTGGTCTGTATTAGGTCCAAATGCAGGTGGCGAGCCTACAGGAGAGTTAGCGGATGCTATCAACGTAACTTTTGGTTCTTTCTCTGAATTGAAAACACAATTGCAAAATGCAGGTGCTACACGTTTCGGTTCGGGCTGGTCATGGTTGATCGTGACTGCAGAAGGCAAATTGGCAGTGACTTCTACGCCTAATCAAGATAATCCATTGATGGATGTAGCAGAAGTAAAAGGTACGCCAATTTTGGGTATTGATGTTTGGGAGCACGCTTATTATTTAAAATATCAAAATAAACGTCCAGCTTATTTAGATGCAATCTTCAATGTAATTAATTGGGATGCAGTAGCGGCAAATTATGCAGCAGCTAAATAATCAAGGTAGTTTATATAGAATTATAAAGGCGACATGCATTATGTCGCCTTTATTTTTTAAATTAGGTGAGATGAGAATAATTATTCTTTTTGTATTAAGCACATGTTTTTTTGCTTTAGGCTGTCAAAGTCAGTCCAAAGTGAGCAAAGAATATGTCAAAATAAAGGATATGCGTATGGAAAATAAAGAAGTAGCGGTATTGGCTGGAGGTTGCTTTTGGTGTGTGGAAGCACCTTTGTTATTGTTGGAAGGGGTTGATACAGTAGAGTCAGGGTACATAGGTGGTGATGTAGAAAATCCAACGTATGCACAGATCAGTACGGGAAATACGGGACATGCAGAAGCCGTGAAAGTAACTTTTGACCCAACTATCATTAGTTTTGATGAATTGCTAGAAGTCTTTTTTACGATGCATGATCCTACCCAGCTCAATCGTCAGGGGAATGATATAGGTACACAATACCGTTCAGCAATTTTTCCTATCAATAAAGAGCAGGAAGAAAAGTCTCGCTATTATATCGAAGAGTTGAATAAATCAGGAGCTTTTGAGAAACCAATTGTGACGACCATCGAATATGCAGATACGTTTTATGTAGCAGAAGATTATCATCAAAACTACTACAATCGCAATCCGAATGAGATGTACTGCCAGCTAGTGGCTCGGCCAAAGGTAGAGAAGGTAAAGAAAGTATTCGCAGATAAGTTGAAGAAAAAGTAGATTCGAAGATGAAACCGATTCAATTTACAGTTTCTGTTTATGGTGAAGGGGTTTTCGCAGTGTTGGAAGACAAAAAAGAAAACTTTTATAATTATTACCACCGACATGATGAAGCCCAGATAACGTATATCCTAAAAGGTAAGGGGACGATTATGGTCGGCAATGTGATGCAATCCTTTCAGTCGGGGGATATTTTTGTGCTCAAGCCAAACGAACCTCATATGTTCGATCGGGAAGCAGAAAAAGAGGAGGAGAAAGGTGATATACACGCCATACACATTTTCGTGAATCTTGAACGGATGAAGAAGCTGTATCATATCCCCGAATTCGAAGCTGTACGGGATTATTTGCAGGAATTACATACCTCCAAGATGCTGGATCGCTCCATATCCGAATCGATGATGCATTTTTTTACCAATCTGATGGTCAAAAACGGGATGCCTCGATTTACCGAGTTTTTGCAATTATTGCATGCGCTGACGCAGCATCGGCACGAAGCGGTTTCCCTATATTCGGGGGTACGAGATATGAGTTATTCGGACAAGGATGGGGTACGCATTAGTCAGGTGTATAAGTTTACTTTTGATAAGTATCAAGAAGATATATCCGTCGATCAGGTCGCCTCTTTGGTGCACATGACGCCGACATCTTTTTGTAAGTTTTTCAAAAAACATACCATGAAAACTTACATTACATTTCTGAATGAGGTACGTATCGAAAAGGCTTGTCAGATTTTATTAAATCATCAATCCGAAAATATTGCAGAGGCAGCTTTTCAAGTTGGTTTTAACAATATTGTGCATTTTAATCGCGTATTCAAAGCCATCACCAAGCTGTCACCGAAAAAATATATACAAGCACATAGTCTCGATATATAACCTAAATTGGTTGTATTCTGGTAAAAATCAACTGTTTACCTTTGGTTTTGATAGAATATGTTTACTGATGGATAAATAGGGTATATATAGATGAGGCAAAATTTAATATTTTTACAATAAATAATTATTATCATGTTAAAAGGATTTTTCAATGTTCCGGCTCCTGTAAATGAGCCAGTATATTCATACGCTCCCGGTTCCAAAGAGCGCGCTTTATTGAAAGAGGCAATTGCGGAAGCAAGATCACAAGAAATCGATGTCCCTATGTACATCGGATCAGAGGAAGTACGCACAGACAAGAAAGTGAAACTTACACCTCCACACGATCACCAACATACATTGGGATACTATTCTCAAGGTACTAAGCAACATGTTACAGACGCTATTGACGCTGCCTTGGCCGCTAAAAATGATTGGGAAAACCTACCATGGGAACAACGTGCAGCTATATTCTTAAAAGCAGCAGAATTAATCTCTACAAAATACCGCTATAAGCTAAATGCGGCTACTATGTTGGGACAATCCAAAAACCCTTACCAAGCAGAGATAGACTCCGCATGTGAGATCATAGATTTTTTACGTTTCAACGTAAAATATATGTCTGAAATCTATCAACAACAACCTCCTGCAAACAGCAAAGGTGTGTGGAACCGTGTTGAACAACGCCCGCTTGAAGGCTTTGTATTTGCGTTGACTCCATTCAACTTTACGGCTATCGCAGGTAACTTGCCTACATGTGTGGCAATGATGGGTAATGTCGTAGTTTGGAAACCTTCGAATACACAAATTTATTCAGCTAATGTATTGATGCAAATCTTCAAAGAAGCAGGTCTTCCGGATGGTGTCATCAATCTAGTATATGTTTCGGGTCCCGATGCAGGTGATGTAATATTCAAACATCCTGATTTTGCAGGTATCCACTTTACGGGTTCTACAGGTGTGTTCCAAGATATTTGGAAGACAATAGGTGAGAATATCCACCGTTACAAAACGTACCCACGTATCGTAGGTGAGACAGGTGGTAAAGATTTTATCGTAGCTCACTCTTCTGCAAATATTAAAGTGTTGAATACGGCATTAGTTCGTGGTGCTTTCGAGTTCCAAGGTCAAAAATGTTCGGCAGCTTCGCGTGCCTACATTCCACAATCGTTGTGGGGCGAATTGAAAGGATTGATGGAAAAAGATATTAAATCTTTCAAAATCGGTGGCACAGAAGATTTTTCAAACTTCATTAATGCAGTAATTGATGAAAAAGCTTTTGATAAAATCACCAAATATATCGATAGAGCAAAAGAATCAGCAGATGCTGAAGTCGTAATAGGTGGCGAATACGATAAGTCAAAAGGTTATTTTATTCATCCGACTGTAATCTTAACCAAAACTCCAGATTATGAAACCCTTTCTGAAGAATTGTTCGGTCCTGTGTTGACAATTTATGTTTATGAAGATGCTAAATTTGAAGAAACATTGAAATTAGTAGATTCGACGTCGATCTATGCCTTGACAGGTTCGATCATCTCGCAAGACCGTTATGCTATTGATTTGGCTACTCGTGAGTTGCGTAATGCTGCAGGTAATTTCTACATCAATGACAAGTGTACAGGCGCAGTAGTGGGTCAACAGCCATTCGGAGGTGCTAGAGGTTCTGGTACAAACGATAAAGCGGGATCAATGATCAATTTATTACGTTGGGTATCGCCGCGTACCATTAAAGAGACTTTTACTCCAGACACTGATTATAGATATCCATTCTTATCAGAAGAATAAGGTAATAGGTAATGTTTTTTTGAAGCTTCGAGAATTTTCTCGAAGCTTTTTTGTGGATTTATTCTGACAATATGGCTATTGTATCTGTGAAACCTAAATGTTAATTTTAAGTTTACTGATTTCAATTATTATTATTAACTAATTATTCTATGTTTTTGAAGATACTTTACTTAGAGTGGACTGCGTTCTTTCGTTCTGCTAGTGTTGGTAAAGGTGTTGCTGTTAAGTTGTTTATGGCTTTTATTGGGCTATATTTCTTGCTTTCTTTTATCGGATTAGGGGTTATTTTATATATGTTGTTGAAGGAATTATTTCCTGATCAAGAGCCTATTTTGGTGGTAAATAACTTCCTCTTACTTTGGTTAGGTTTTGAGCTCGTCCTTCGGTTTTTGTTGCAAAACTTACCAGTGGTCAATGCCAAACCCCTTTTGACCCAACGTATACCTCGTAGCAAAATTGTACATGTACTCTTATTGAAATCAATATTTTCCTACTACAATTTACTAACCCTTGTTGTCGCTATTCCATTCATCATTGTCAATTTAAAGCATGCAGACTATTCGTTTCTATCCCTTTTATTTTGGCTAATAGGTCTTATGGGGATGGTCTATTCGATTAATTTCGTCAACTTTTGGATACAGCGCAGGTTTGCTAATAATTTAAAAGCTTTATTACCATTTATTATCGGTTGTTTAGTCCTCGTTGGTTTAGAATATTTTGGGATATATTCAGTCAGCAAACTATTTGGAAGCTTTTTCAATTTGGTGCTTACTTATCCTCTTGTGGGATTAATACCGCTTATTTTATTATTTCTGAGTTATAAACTCACATTTAATGATGTGAAAGCTAACCTGTATTTGGATGCTTACTTGGATAGCAAACAAAAGACATATCAAGCTTCGGATCTAAGCTGGACAAACAAATTTGGGGCTTTGGCACCTTTTATACAGCTGGATTTAAAATTACTTTGGCGCAATAAGCGTGCAAAAACTACAGTATATCTAAGCCTGGGCTTTTTGGCTTATGGCTTACTATTTTACACCAATCCAAAGTATGCGGATTCCAGCATGTTAATCTTTGTTGGAATTTTTATTACTGGGATTTTTATTATCAATTTTGGTCAGTTCATTCCTGCTTGGGATAGTTCTTATTTTCCTCTATTACAGACCAGGCCCGTCACTATGAAAAACTATTTGGAAGCTAAAGCCATGTTAATGTACGGTTCTATTTTGATTTTGACTATTCTGAGCACTCCTTATGCTTTCTTCGGATGGGATAAGGTATATATGAATATGGCATGCGCCATATACAATGCAGGAATTAATATCCCTATTATTCTCCTCTTTGGCGCTTATAACAAGAAATATATTGACCTCTCGAATGGCAGTATGTTCAATTACCAAGGCATTGGTGCCGCCCAATGGTTAATTGGTCTTCCCTTACTGATAATTCCGATAGTCATTTGGTTTACAGTAAAGGTATTTGCGGATCAAAATGTGGCCAATCGGGTGTTGATTGGCTGTGGAGTAATAGGTCTATTGCTTCGAAATGTAATTATGAATTCCCTTGTCGCATTGTATATGCACAACCGCTTCAGAATGTTAGAGGGATTTAAACAAAAAAGTTAATCGATTCAAAATTAAATTATGATTAATATTCAAAATCTTTCAAAGACGTATAATAATACTACGGTTCTTGCGATCGAAAATATAGAAATAAAAAGAGGTGAAAGTATCGGATTAGTGGGTAATAATGGTGCGGGTAAGACTACACTATTCAGCTTATTATTGGACTTGATACAAGTGAGTACGGGTGAGATACATATTAATGGGGTGAATGTGCACGGAAGTGACCGTTGGAAGGAATTTACAGGTAGTTTTTTGGATGAATCGTTTCTCATCGGCTACCTTACGCCCGAAGAATACTTTTATTTCATAGGCGATCTTCAAGATGTAAGCAAGCAAGATGTCGATAATTTCATCGCGCAATATGATGATTTTTTTAACGGAGAAATACTTCAGAAGAATAAATATATCCGTGATCTATCCAAAGGTAACCAAAAGAAGGTGGGGATTATTGGTGCTTTAATCGGCAATCCGCAACTCATTGTGCTGGACGAACCTTTTGCTAATCTAGACCCGAGTTCACAGTTTAGACTGAAAAAATTAATCCGGGATTTGATACAGGATAGAGAAGTTACAATGTTGATTTCAAGTCATGATCTATCGCATACCGTAGAGATTTCTGATCGCATCATCGCTCTGGACAAAGGGCGAATTATAAAAGATATCCAAACTTCGGAAGAAACATTAGAAGAACTGAACACGCTATTTGCGGTATAAAAACAAATAAGCTTCGAGAATTTCTCGAAGCTTATTTGTTTAAGTATGTACTTCTTTATTTCTTTCCAAACAATTTATCGACTACCACTGCGATTGCTCCGTCTCCCGTTACATTACAGGCTGTTCCAAAGCTGTCCATCGCAATATAAAGCGAAATCATCAAGGCTTGATTCTCCGCATCAAATCCCAGCATAGAAGTGATTATTCCTAAGGCCGCCATAATTGCGCCTCCTGGTACGCCTGGAGCTGCAATCATCGTCACACCTAGCATACAGATAAAGCCTGCCATTAATCCGAAATCAATAGGCATACCTTGCATTAGCATTAAAGCAACAACACAAGCAACAATTTTGAGTGTACTTCCTGCGAGGTGAATTGTGGCACAAAGCGGAACAACAAAAGAAGCCACTTCGTCGGAGACACCTGCTTTTTTTGCTTGGGCTAGCGTCACTGGAATGGTAGCCGCCGAAGATTGCGTGCCGAGCGCTGTGAAATAGGCCGGCATCATAGTCACAAATAGCTTGAAAGGATTTTTCTTAGAGATTGTCCCCGCTATAATATATTGGATGAGCAATAAAAGGATATGCAATGCGAAAATAAAGCCTATTATCTTAACGAAAACATTTAAAATCATCATCACTTTGCCCGAATACGTCATATCCAGAAATATTCCGAAAATGAAAAGAGGAAGTAATGGAATGACTACCTTCTCGATGATAAATGAAATGATATTTCCAAAATCATAAGACACTTCGGCTAATTTTGAATTCTGGAGTCTGGCTAAGCCTATACCTATTAAGAACGAAAAAACTAATGCACCCATGACATCAAAAAATGGAGGAATCTGTAAGGTGAAGTATGGGGTTAAACTTTGACTTTGCTCCTGAATGTTTACCGATTGATTCTCCACAAGGGAAGGGAAAATAGACATACTGGCGAAATAAGTCGAGAATCCCGCGAATAGGGTAGAGCCGTAGGCTATGGCAACGGTGGTTAATAACATTTTGCCGGCAGTATTACCCAATTTTGCAATAGCGGGAACAATAAGACCTACTATAATTAATGGAATTAAGAATTTCAGTAGCTGATCAAATAATCCATTAAATGTGGCAAAGATATTTCCGATAGATTCTGGAATGATACCGCCCAATAGAATTCCTAATCCAATTGCTAATACAACACGAAAAAGTAGATTGTCAAAAAGTTTTTTCATGTTCCAAGGTACAAAATAATTGAAAAACTCCTTGAGGTATTTTTAATTCTGAATATTTAATTTTTCGCATAGAAATTGCTTACAGAGATATTGAATTAAGAATGAAATGGAGGTTATAGGTCCATCAATATTAAAAATTTATCGTGAATTAATGAAGATATATTTATTATTGAAATAATTAATTAAATTTATGAAAATACTTCAAAATGTAGATTTATCTCTATATATTTAAGTATAAGCATCTGCAATTCTACATGGAGCTATTCAGATTTAACTAACAACTAACCTTCAAATTATGATTCATCTCTTATAAAATCATTTGGGTAGCTATTTGGAACAAAATATTGATGATTGTTCTTTTATTGTTGGTTATTTACCAGGGAAAGATGCAAATCCGGGCAGCAGCTCAGATGGAATTTATATAACGGTGTTAACGATTACTGAAGATGTGTCCTCAAAAATTCCATTTGTATATACGCAAGATTTAACAGACAAGAGTATACCAAAGCAAGATTCGCCAATTATATTAGAACTCAGTATCATGATATCCGTCTATCTGAAAAATTATTCAGAAGGCCTAAAAGCGATATCCAAAGTGATTCAAAAACTAGCCGATATGAGCAGATTTGTTACACTGGACTTTTCCTTCTCTCTGTGTCTATGTACAACATGACAATGGATCAATTTAATAACTTGTGGCAAGCACTATCCACAACAGTATTGCCCAATGTGGTGTATAATTAAGGCATGTGTATGTCCAGCCGGATATAGATGAAAATGCAGAGTCAACCCCACAAGTAGTGGAGTTGACAATTAATACAAAGAAAAAATGAGTTTTTCATTGAAAATACGAAAAACCACGGGGGAATACACTTCGTGAAATTGTCACTTTTCATATTTGGCAACGTATTACCTTTATGGATTCTAGTGAAGAAGTAACGGAGATTTTTACATTTGTTGTGCCCTTAAATTCCACAGCGGCCAAAATGAAAGGCTGTCAAGTCATATATAAGCAGCGTGTGGGTCGCTATTTATTGTATAATATAGATGTATATAACGAATTCGGTAATTTTAATGATAGAGATATTCACGGCGATTATTACTTCCAAGATTATATAACAAAAAAGGGCTTTCCCATAGATTGAAAAGCCCCTTATTACAGCATATTAAGAATTATTATTCTTCGTTTAATTCACCTTGGTCCAATACTTCGCCTGATACTTCAGCTCTGATTTTAGCTTCTAGTTCATCTGATAAATCTGGATTGTCTAGTAATAGATTTTTCACGGAGTCACGTCCTTGACCTAATTTGGTGTCACCATAGCTAAACCATGATCCTGATTTTTTGATTATATTATACTCCACGCCTAAGTCAATGATTTCACCCACTTTAGAGATACCTTCTCCAAACATGATGTCAAATTCTGCGATACGGAATGGAGGTGCCACTTTATTTTTAACGATTTTTACTTTTACGCGGTTACCCGATACTTCATCCGAATCTTTAATTTGAGAAGTACGACGAATATCCAAACGTACGGAAGCATAGAATTTCAAAGCATTACCACCTGTAGTAGTCTCCGGGTTACCAAACATCACACCGATTTTCTCACGCAATTGGTTGATGAAGATACAACAACAGTTAGTCTTAGAAATAGTACCTGTCAATTTACGTAAAGCTTGAGACATCAAACGCGCTTGAAGACCCATTTTGGAGTCACCCATTTCGCCTTCGATCTCACCTTTAGGAACTAATGCTGCTACGGAGTCAATTACGATAACATCAATCGCACCCGAACGGATTAGGTTGTCTGCAATTTCTAACGCTTGCTCACCATTATCAGGTTGAGAGATCAATAAGTTCTCTACATCTACACCTAATTTTTGTGCGTAATATTTATCAAAAGCATGTTCTGCATCAATAATAGCTGCGATACCGCCTTTTTTCTGTGCTTCGGCGACAATATGAGTTGCCAATGTAGTTTTACCGGATGATTCTGGTCCGTAGATCTCAATGATACGTCCTTTAGGAACACCACCAATACCTAATGCAATATCCAAGCCCAGAGAACCTGTAGAAATTGATTCGATACGCTCTACTGCGGCATCGCCTAATTTCATGATAGTACCCTTACCGTAGGATTTTTCTAATTTATCAAGTGTAAGCTGTAGCGCTTTTAATTTATCTGCGTTGCTCATATTTTTAGTATTTACGATTCAAAAGTAAGATTATATTTTTTATTCACCAAATATTTTGCTAAAAAAATTAGTTAAGTGTGTTATTGTTAAAATTACAAGGAAATTTGGTTGTTTTCAACCGTGTTGATAACTTTTGCCTTATACGTTTTTTCAAAATACTTACACATATGCGTAATAGGACATACTTCGCATTTCGGTCTGCGGGCCAGACAGATGTATCTGCCGTGCAAAATAAGCCAATGATGAGCAATTTTGATGGTATCTACGGGAAGATATTTGACAAGTTGTTTTTCTACGGCTAGTGGCGTAGTTGCATTGGTGGTAAGCCCTAATCGATTGCTTACCCTGAAAACATGGGTATCCACCGCCATGGCAGGAGCATTATATATAACAGATGAGATCACATTGGCCGTCTTACGTCCTACACCAGGTAGCTTCATCAAGTCTTCTATTTTTTCAGGCACTATGCCATCAAACTCTGCGAGAAGTTTTTGAGCCATGCCGACTAGATGTTTAGCCTTATTATTTGGGTAGCTGACGGAGCGGATATAACTAAATACTTCTTCGACAGAACTCTCAGCCAAGGATTCTGGGGTAGGGTAACGCTCGAATAATGCTGGGGTAATCTGATTGATACGCTTGTCGGTGCATTGTGCTGACAGAATCACAGCGATAAGTAATTCAAAGGGATTACGGTAATGTAGTTCGGTCTGTGCATCAGGATTGTGCGTAGAGAAATATTCTACAAAAGC
Organism: Sphingobacterium alimentarium; assembly: GCF_004342685.1. GTDB lineage: Bacteria > Bacteroidota > Bacteroidia > Sphingobacteriales > Sphingobacteriaceae > Sphingobacterium > Sphingobacterium alimentarium. The sequence goes on along the minus strand of NZ_SMBZ01000058.1, from coordinate 5,090 downwards.
TTTGTATCTGTCTTTTTTTAACATACACAAAGATAATGTTTTAAATAGGATGTATAAAAAATAACAAAGTCTCTACTTGTAGAGACTTTGCCTTTATTTCTTACTTAACGATTTCGAATAGTTAAGAATGCGACCAATCACTTCTTGATTTGGCTCTATTACTAAATTTTGAATTTCCTCTTTAATTTTTGCTTCGAATGATTCTTCAACTTTAATAGTTATATCTTCTACGTCGTTTATGTAAGTTTTTTCTTCTGTTTGGGTAAAATTTTCTACCATAAGCAATTGATTTTGTTTATTATATAAACGCAACCGATTTCACTTTATTGTAGAAGATTTAACTTTTTTTTACTTTTTCTTGTTGATATAATTGTTAGCTTCTACAATCGCATTGTAAGCGTTCACAATTCCTCCACTCACGGATATTTCATCCAAATAAACCTTTTTGGTGCTTCCATCTTTTTTGATTTTCACTTTTTGGTCTACTTTAGTAACAGATTTCATAATGATATCTTTTACTTCTTGAGCGGATAGCTGTGGATAGTAAGCGCGTAGGAGTGCAGCCAAACCCGATACGACCGGTGCCGCCATACTCGTGCCTTGTTGGTCCTTATATTTATTCTCTGGCATAGTTGAATAGATCTGTACGCCTGGAGCAAATACATCTACCGATTTGTATCCGTAATTCGAAAAATTAGCCAATAAGTCATCGTTAACTTTCAATCCAGTAGCACCTACTGTAATCCAATTGCTTGCTTCACCCGTGATAGCTTGTTCGTCATTGGTGAAATATTTCGTTGGGTAATTTGGATTGATATCGATGTCTTTTGCATCATTTCCTGCAGCATGCACGAGCAATACATCTTTTTCTAAGGCATAACGAACTGCATCATCTACCGTTTTTTTGTTGTAGGCATATCCCTTACCAAAACTCATGTTAATAATTTTGGCGCCATTTTCCACAGCATAACGAATTCCGTTAGCCACGTCTTTGTCACGCTCATCTCCATTCGGAACTACGCGAATAGCCATGATTTGTACATTATCCGCCACACCGTTTATACCGATATTATTATTGCGTTTAGCGCCGATAATACCAGCGACGTGTGTACCGTGGTCTGCATCGGGACCTTTTACATCTGGATTACCGTAGTATCTTTCAGATGCGTCTTCGTAATTGTCACCAACAATATGACGTGGATCAAATTCTTTATTCAAGTGATATTTGATTTGCGAAGAATAGTAGTCGTTAGCTTCATTAATATCATCGAAAAATTTTAAAAAGCTATCGTTTTCCGTTGCTCTTTTGATAATAGAAATTGCTGTTTTAATATCTCTATTTTCAGTTTTATAATTATCAATATCAGCTTTGGTGATATCTTTAGGCTCTTTACCTATTTCAGCGACAAATTTATCGACGTTTATTTTTAATCTTCCATAGTTGGTATTGCCAAAGCTTGCTTCATCATATTTGCTGGTATAGTCCGCAATCATTTTTTGGTAAGCAACAAATTCACGTCTTTGCGCTTCATTGAGTTTGGTAGTCGGAAGTACGGACGCGTAGATCGGGTCATATTTTGCAATAAGACGAGTTACTTCAAGATTGTCGTAATTTACGTTTTCACCATTGGCGTTGCCAATAAAATTCCAACCGTACTTATCATCTATATAGCCATTGCCATCGTCATCTTTGCCGTTGCTATTCGCTTCCTTTTTATTGATCCATAGTACATCCTTCAAGTCTTCATGATTGACGTCTACACCGCCATCAATAACAGCTACGATTACTGGTGATGCTTTACGGCCTTTTAACAATTCATAAGCTTTCTCCGTGCTTATGCCCATTATTCCATCGGTTTTATAATCTAGATTATACCAATTGGCAGGAGCCTTATCTTTTTTTTCTTGTGCTAAGCCCGTGAAAGGTAATATGCCGATACCTAATAAGGCGATTAGAAGTTTTGTTTTACGCATATTTTTAAGATATAATTTTTCTTACAAATATAATGCTATTATTATGCCACTCAGCTGTTAAAAAAGTATAAAAGTATACGTGTAACTTAAATATTGCACATATATCTAATTTTTTAGCTTTCTAATTCGAGATAAATAGTCGTTATATTAATTTTTTTGAGGATTTTTATAAATATAAAATAAATCGTATACAACAATATTAACCCCCTAATAAATTGTTATGTTCGCATCAAAAAATAACTGGATGATTATATTAAGTATGACAGTGGTAGCCTGTTCGCAAAAAACAGAAAAAGCTCCTGTTAAATGGCCAGATGCGCAAGCTCCTTTGGCTGACATCAAACCGCACAATCGTACTATTCATGGAGATACAGTTGTGGATAATTACTATTGGTTAAATGATTTTTTCAAAAAAGGACCCGACTCAGCAAATGTCGTTAAATACCTAGAAGCGGAGAATGCGTATACCCAACAGATGATGGCGGGTACGGAGGATTTTCAACAAAAACTCTTTGACGAGATGAAAAGCCGCATCAAGGAAAAGGATGAATCGGTTCCTTATTTTTATAATGGCTATTACTATTATAACCGTACGGAAGAAGGCAAACAATATTATAAACTCTGCCGTAAGAAAGGATCTTTGGATGCTGCCGAAGAGATTCTATTGGATGTGGATAAGATGGCTGAAGGAAAGCCTTATTACGCGATTGGTGGTTCTTCAGTAAGTCCGGACAACAAACTGTTGGTCTATGGGGTAGACGAGGTCTCGCGCCGAGAATATGTATTGCATATCAAGAATCTAGAAACTGGTGAGGTATATAAGGATAGAATTGAGCGCACGAGCGGTAGCGCTACGTGGGCTGCTGACAACAAGACGATCTTTTATACGTCAAAGAATCCTGTTACCCTTCTTTCAGAAAAAATCAAACGCCACACTTTAGGCACAGATGCGCGTACAGATGTCGTGGTGTACGATGAAAAGGACAATACGAATTACATCGGAGTGGGTAAGTCCAAAGATGGCAAGTATATCTTCATCTATTCGCAGAATACAATGAGTTCTGAAGTACGATACCTGCAATCCAATATGCCGAATGGAGAATTTAAACTTTTCCAAGCGCGTATGAAGGATGTATTGTATGATGTGACTCCATTGGAAGATAGATTCCTGATCGTCACCAACGTAGATGGTGCGAAAAACTTTAAAGTCATGGAGACTGCGTTGGATAAGACTACAAAGGAGAATTGGAAAGACTTTATTCCTCATCGTGCGGATGTATTGGTACAAGGTATAGATGAGTTTAAAGATTTTCTTGTGGTGTCCGAACGAAAAAATGGTTTGACGAACTTATCTATTCGTAGTTTGAGAGATAATTCGGTACATGATTTGGACTTTGGAGAAGCAGCGTTCACCGTATACCCAAGTGTGAATGCGGAATATAATACAGACGTAGTACGTTATGGTTATACATCGATGGTAACACCGTCTTCTACGTTTGATTATAATATGCGTACCAAAGAGAAGACTCTATTGAAACAGCAAGAAGTGTTGGGTGGGTATAACTCAGAAGATTATGTTACCGAGAGAACATTTGCGACGGTAACAGATGGCACAAAAGTTCCAATTTCATTGGTTTATAAAAAAGAAACGAAGAAAGATGGCTCTGCACCTTTGTTCTTGTACGCTTACGGTTCGTATGGAAGTTCAATGGATCCTACATTTAGTTCAATTCGTCTTTCTTTGCTTGACCGTGGATTTATCTACGCCATTGCACATATTCGTGGAGGTGAAGAGATGGGGCGTCAATGGTATGAGGACGGCAAGATGATGAAAAAAATCAATACTTTCACTGATTTCATTGATTGTGGTAAATATTTGATCGAAAACAAATACACATCAAAAGGACATTTGTACGCGGAAGGTGGAAGTGCAGGAGGTCTATTGATGGGTGCAGTAATAAATATGGCTCCAGACCTATGGAATGGTGTGATTGCAGCGGTGCCTTTCGTGGATGTGGTGAATACGATGTTGGATGAAACAATTCCTTTGACGACGAATGAATATGACGAATGGGGAAATCCAAACAACAAGGAAGCTTATGAATACATGAAATCATACTCACCATATGAAAATATTGAGGCAAAAGAATATCCTAATTTGTTAGTTACGACCGGACTTCACGATAGTCAGGTGCAATATTTTGAACCCGCAAAATGGGTAGCGAAGTTGAGAACAATGAAGAAGGGTGATAACGTCATTTTGTTGAAAACAGATATGGATTTTGGTCACGGCGGAGCATCAGGACGTTTTGATTACCTCAAAGACCAGGCTTTAGAATGGGCGTTTATCTTAAAATTAGAAGGAATTACTCAATAATCAGTTTTATATTTCTATGTTGAAAACACGTTTTTTAGTTGCTTTTTTTATTCTTTTTAATGTAGCTGCTCAGGCGCAAAAAACAGAAACTTTTATCATTAATCCGAGCAAATCGTTGGTAAAGTGGGCCGGTAAGAAGATCGTAGGCGGTAATACCGAGGGTACTATTTTAGTTTCCAAAGGCTCATTGGATTTTGCAAGCAAACAGTTGAAATCAGGAGAGATTGTGATGGATGTGACATCCATTAATTCTGAAAAAGCTTCTCCACGTTTGGTAGCACACTTGAAAAACCAAGATTTTTTTGATGTAGAGAAGCATCCTACAGCTTCATTTGTCATTACATCCGTAAAGGCTGGAAATAATCCACAGGTTACTGGAAAGTTGACTATCAAGGGGATTACAAAGGAATTGTCTTTCCCCGCGCAGATAACCTACGGTAAAGATTTGGTCGTGGCTAAGGCTAGCGGTATAAAAGTAAACCGCACTTTATTTGATGTCAAATATCGTTCGGGAAGTATTTTTTCGGGATTAGGCGACGGTGCTATTGAGGATGATTTTGTTTTGGATATTACGCTAGTGTCGGACAAAAAATAAAATCGGATTTACGTTTAAAACAAAGGGCTTCATTATTTGAAGCCCTTTGTTTTTGTGTGCCCAGCATGTGCAATAACTCTAGGGTGTAAGTCCCGAACACGCCTTTACAGTGGGAAGTGTTAGCTTAGGACAAGGGTGTCCACC
>NZ_SMBZ01000057.1 GCF_004342685.1 Sphingobacterium alimentarium | reverse complement strand
GCGGTGGACACCCTTGTCCTAAGCTAACACTTCCCACTGTAAAGGCGTGTTCGGGACTTACACCCTAGAGTTATTGCACATGCTGGGCACACAAAGAAAGCGGGAGAAATTTAACATTTCTCCCGCTTGTATTTTGTAAGGATATTTTATTATCCAAATAAGTCTGAACTTAGATAGCGATCTCCACGATCACAGGCTATAAAAACGATTACCCCTTCGTCTATTTCGCTAGCCACTTGTAATGCAGCATGAAAAGCACCTCCAGTACTCATACCTGCGAAAACGCCTTCTTGCTTGGCTAATAAACGTGATTTTTCTACGGCATCTTGTTGGTCGACATCGATAACTCTATCCACACGCGATGGATCAAATATTTTAGGCAAATATTCTTTTGGCCATCTGCGTATCCCAGGGATAGATGATGACTCCGTAGGTTGACAGCCTACTATTTGTATAGCAGGATTTTTCTCTTTCAAAAAAATCGAAGTGCCCATAATCGTGCCTGTTGTCCCCATCGCACTCACAAAGTGAGTGATTTGGCCTTCTGTATCACGCCATATCTCAGGACCTGTAGTTTTGACGTGTGCCTCGTAATTGTCAGGATTTGCAAACTGATTAAGGATATAAATGCCATCCTTTTCTGCTTTCTCCTCCGCATAATCACGGCAGACTTCCATATTGTCTAACAAGGTAACCTTAGCACCAAAAGCTTCCATTGTCAAGGTACGTTCGCGTGTAGAACTCGATGGCATTACCAATTCTAATTCCATACCGTACATACTTGCGATCATCGCTAATGCTATTCCTGTATTACCGCTAGTCGCCTCGATTAATTTATCGCCTTTTTTTATATCTCCTCGCTCGATCGCCGAACGAATCATATTGAGTGCAGGCCTATCTTTGACAGATCCTGCGGGATTATTCCCCTCAAGTTTAGCATAAATTTTCACCTTTGGATTCTGATGAAAACTTGTAATCTCAACTAAAGGTGTATTACCTATTGTATCTATTATATTTCCCATTATTAAGCGGGTTTAGTGTCAATAAATTTTGAATTAGATTGGTGGTATACCGTAGTATATGGATCAATGCTGGAGGTCAGCCAAACATTTCCGCCGATCACGGAGTGATGACCAATATGCGTTTCGCCCCCAAGTATGGTCGCACCAGCATAGATGATCACATAGTCCCCAATAATGGGATGACGCTGTTTGCCAGCAAGATTTTTCTCCACACTCAAAGCACCTAGTGTAACCCCTTGATAGAGTTTCACATGTTCGCCTATGATGCAGGTCTCACCTATTACTAGGCCTGTGCCATGATCGATGTGTAGGTATTTCCCAATAGTAGCACCGGGATGTATATCTATACCTGTACGTTCATGCGCCCACTCGGTCAGGATACGCGGTATCAATGGTACATTCAATTGCCAAAGCTGATGCGCCATTCGATATATGCACGTCGCCAAGAAACCTGGGTATGTGCGTATCACTTCTCTCAAATCTTGAGCAGCAGGGTCGCCATCCAAGATAGCCTGTGCATCAGTTAGCATCACTTCATACAATTCAGGCAATGATTGGTAAAACTTCCTTACCACAACATCATGCTTGCAATCACTGCAGTTTCTGCTTTTCTTCAACAAATCCAACAATTCAGCTTCGGATTGCTTGAATATTTCTTTGATATCCTCCACGGAGGATAGCTCTTGAGGGTTGCGCTCGGGAAAAAGAACTCGAAATAAGTCGCGTGCCCATGTCCAAATACGTGTATTGCTAGGCATATCTTGCGCTTCGAGTTGTTTTTGGTAGAGGTGACCGTAAAAATCTTCCATGATTGCAAATCTACATATTGAACACTAAATTCTACTATTCCTATAGAACTAATTTATTCATTAATTCCTGATGTGTTTCTTCCGCCGATATACAGCGACCTATATGTGTAGGCGAACACTGAATAATTGTACTTCTATTCGCTGTCAACCAACGAAATCGCTCGGCCTGCTCTAGAGTGGCTATCTTGCCATGAGTCTTAGCACCCGCACAGATCTTTTGAAAAGACTCCAAATGCTTCTGAATCTCCTCTATATTCACCTCGGAATACATAGCACGTAATTTGGCTTCATCCAGATGAAACAAAAATTCAGCATAGCGAAACTTTTTGCAATAGAGTGCGACACCCACATTCACAAATTCTTCCCGCTCTACCCGAGGTACAACCCGTACTACAGCATACTCATATAATGTTCTTACGCTCATGCTCTATCTGATTTAAAAACATTGCTGAATTTGCCAACCTTCCCATCAAGAATTGCAAATACACTTTTCGCACTTCATTCGGTGTCATCTCCCTACCCTCTTCTACCAGCCATTCATCAGGAATAACCGCTAAGATTCCCTGAATACTTTCTTCACTGAAAAGGGCGCTATACTTATCATGTATTTCCTGAACTTTGGATGCTCGATTGAGCAAAACGTGATCTTTGATCTGAACAAAAGGCTTCGAAATATATTCTTCCCAGTTGTCCCAGGAATGATGAAAGTATAGGGAAGCACCATGGTCAATAAGCCAGAGTTCCTGATGCCATATCAACATATTGGTATTGCGGGCCGTGCGATCCACATTCATAAGCAGAGCGTCCAGCCATACTATTTTGGAAGCTTCCTCCTCGGAGATAATATCCACATTTGCATCATAGGTAATCGCACCATTGAGAAAATGAACACCTAGATTCTGTCCTATAGAAAATTTGAGTAAATCCTGAATTTCTTCGTCGGCTTCTAATCGCCAAAATGATTCATCCAAATGCGCAAAAACTAGCTCTGGCATACGCAAGTCTAATAAGCGAGACAACTCTCCACCGATAAGCTCGGCGACAAGTGCTTTCTTGCCTTGTCCCGCTCCTCTAAATTTGATGACATAACTAAATCCATCATCGGCATCGACCAATCCCGGCATTGAGCCTCCCTCTCGCAGGGGCTGTATATATCGAATGATTTCTACATCTCGAATTTCCGGCTTTTTAATTCCCATCCTGTAATTTCAAAGTATATTCGAAGTTACTTGAAAATATATTAGAATTTGTCATAAAAAGCTAAAATCAAACAGTAATGTGACTATAGGCTAACTACTTTTCTGATTATATTTGTATCTCAAGATATCAAAACTATATGAATACTACGGAGGAATATAATGCGGTCATTGACTATTGTAGAAGTCTTTTTGTGAATAAGACAAAAGATTATGGTACATCTTGGCGTATCATGCGCTTGAGTTCTATCACTGACCAGCTGTATATTAAAGCCAAGAGAATCCGTACTTTAGAAATCAAGCAAGTATCCAAAGTAGGAGAAGATATTGCCGGTGAATATGTCGCTATCATCAACTATTGTGTCATCGCACTTATGCAGCTCGAAATGGGCGACGAAGGTGAAGAAAACCTTGATGCCGCTTGGGTAGCACAAAAATATAGCGACAAAGTAAACGAAACACGTGATCTAATGTTCGCTAAAAACCATGATTATGGTGAAGCATGGCGTGATATGCGCATTTCTTCGATGACAGATATGATTTTGATGAAGTTGCACCGTGTCAAACAAATCGAAAATAATGAGGGCAAAACAATTGTCTCCGAAGGACTTGCCGCTAACTATCAAGATATGTTGAACTACGCCGTATTTGCATTGATAAAAATGGGTTTTGCTGATAAAAAATAAGATATGACAACCACTTCCTTTTATAGTCCACTTCAAAGCACGTCGAATAAGCCTGATATTCTGCTATGGATATCCAGAATATTTGTAGGCTTGCTGTTTATTTTCTCCGGTTTGATCAAAGCCAATGATCCTATGGGTTTTGGGTACAAGCTGCAGGAGTATTTCCATGTTTTCAATTTAACGGCATTGAATGATTATAGTGCATGGATAGCCATCATAATATGTGCTTTTGAGATTATTTTGGGCGTTCTATTGCTGTTGGGCATAGCACGAAATAGCGTGGCTTGGGGATTATTACTGTTGATCATATTTTTCACCTTTCTTACTTTTTATTCGGCTTTTTTCAATGTCGTGACTTCGTGTGGTTGTTTTGGTGATGCCATACCGCTTACTCCTTGGCAATCCTTTATCAAAGATTTGATATTACTGGTTTTTATCGGCATTATATTTATTAAAAGACAGAAGATTACTCCGTTATTCCAAAGCAGCTTTGCCAATAATTTTATAACACTTCTGACGGTGCTATTTGCTTTTGGGGCTGGAATATATACATACGTCTATCTTCCAGTCATAGACTTTTTGCCTTATAAAGTAGGGAATCACCTACCTTCATTGATGAAAGTTCCTGAAGGGGCCGCGCAGGATGAATTCGAGCACATCTACACCTTGAAGAACAAGCAATCGGGTGAAAGTAAAAAAGTGACTGATAAGGAATATATGAGCCAAAAAATCTGGGAAGATGAAAACTGGGAAATCGTCGGTGAACCACAGACTAAGCTTGTTAAAAAAGGTTATCAAATGGCTATTCCAGACTTGATGATATCCGATAATGCAGGGCAAAATGTAACCGAGGAAATTATTGAGAACCCACATTTCAACTTTCTGGTGACGAGTATAGACGTAACAAAATTTTCGCCAGCGGACTTTTTGGCGCTTGATCGCATTAATCAAACGATCAAATCACTGAGTGAAGACTATAACCTGCGCGCGATACTATTGACATCCAGCGCAGCAGCAGATATCGATTATTTAAATGATCAACTGGACTTAGTACTAGAGACATTTTACGTGGATGGTATTCCGCTAAAAAGCATGGTACGATCAAATCCGGGTGTCATGCTGATGCAAAATGGTGTTGTCATTCAAAAATGGTCAAAAGAAACTTTTCCTTCAAAAGAAGAACTCATCCAGCAATATCTCAATAAATAAATGGATAAACCGATATTTTTAGTAGGCTTCATGGGGAGCGGCAAGACCACTTGGGGCAAGAAAATCGCCAACGCCTTACAATTACCTTTTGTGGACTTGGATCATGAAATTGTGGAAAGTATTGGGATGTCTATTCCAGAATATTTTAAAGCACATGGTGAAGATAATTTCAGAAAACTAGAACAAGAGTACCTCCAAAAACAAAGTGGAAGGATCGCGGTAATATCCACAGGCGGTGGCACACCTTGTTTTTTTGATAATATGGAATGGATCAACAATAACGGACTGTCCTTGTACTTATACCATACCAGCAAATCACTATGGTCGAGATTAAGCCAGTCTGATGTCAACAAAAGACCTGTTCTAAAAGGATTATCCGGTGACGAACTATTTGACTTTATAGACATAAAACTGAAGGAAAGAGAACCTTATTATAACCAAGCACATATCAAATTTGAGCAGATTCACACTCCTTTAGAAGAGATTATAGCGCTTATTAAAAATAATGATACGAATTAAATGAAAAGATCATTTTATTACCTTTCTGTCTTTACTATTTTACTGATTTTCGTTTCTTGTTTTAGAAATGCACCATCTGCAAAAAACCAAGAAAACCCAGACAGTAATCAAATCGAATCGTCGGACAAATCCAATAATTTTAATATTAACAGTCTCGATGATCTATATGATTTTTTGACCTATAGAGAAGATAGATACCCTTTAGTGAGTGCTCATCGCGGTGGTGACACAGATGGATATCCTGAAAATGCTATAGAAACATTCGCACACTGGGCGAATAAATTTCCGTTAATCATTGAGTGTGACATACGTATGTCTAAAGATTCGGTATTGGTACTAATGCATGACGAGACATTGGATAGAACCAGCAATGGTACGGGCAAAGTGAGTGATTATACCCTTAGTGAACTCAAAGAACTAATACTCAAAGATCCCAACGGTGAAGCTACAAAATTTAAAATCCCCACATTAGAAGAGGCGCTAAATTGGGGTAAAGGAAAGGTACTTTTTACTTTGGATGTGAAGCAAAATGTACCGTATACGCTACTTTCCCAAGTAATACAATTGACTAATTCACAAGCATCAGTGGTAGTCATTACCTACAATGCTAATCAAGCCAGTGCACTTCACCGCGTTAATCCGGATTTGATGATTTCAGCAAGTGTCAAATCACAAAAAGATATCATAAAATTAGCAGAACTAGGTATTCCAGACAACAAGCTAGTAGCTTTCGTAGGGACTGCTCAACCTAAAAAAGAGCTAGTAGAAGCTTTGCACGCACATGGAATTAAAACAATCCTAGGCACCATGGGTAACTTAGATAAGCATGCCCAAAGTAGAGGCTATCAGGTCTACGCTGAATACATCGAAAATGGAGCCGACATCCTGAGCACAGACAGGGCTGCAGATGCGCAAAAGGCGTTGGATTTCTATATTCAAAAACGAAAAATCAAATCACCGTACATTAATCGTTAGGAGATGTCTATACACGTTCAAAATCTGACTAAGCATTATGGTAAGCAAAAAACTTTGGACAATGTCACTTTCCAAACGCCAAGCAACCGAATAATAGGATTTTTAGGCCCCAATGGTGCTGGTAAATCCACCACCATGAAGACCCTAGCAGGGATATTACCTATCGAGAGTGGTCAATGTCGGATTGATGGTATTGATATCCAACAAGATAGCTTACTAACGAAACAAAATATCGGTTATCTTCCCGAGAATAATCCTCTATATGCAGATTTGTATGTACAAGAAATGCTCGAATATCAGGCAGCGTTGTACAAACTCAAGCACCCTAAATCACGAATACAGGAAGTTATCACCCTCGCGGGATTAGAAAACGAACAACACAAAAAAATCAAAGAACTTTCCAAGGGATACAAACAGCGTGTGGGATTGGCCTGCGCTATCATTCATGATCCGCGTGTTTTAATATTAGATGAACCCACTACAGGGTTAGACCCCAATCAGATTTTAGAAATTCGTCAGTTGATTCGCGAACTAGCACAAGACAAGACCGTGCTTCTTTCCACGCATCTTATGCAAGAAGTGGAGGCCATCTGCGATGAAATCATTGTCATCCATCAAGGAAAAATCAAAGACCAGTTTATGCTGAATGACAAAGCTCAACGTTATCCGAATCTATCTATGGAAGATATTTTTGTGCTGCTGACTAAATAATTGCACAGCTAATATTTTGCTTTGTGTGCCAATATTCCTATTTTCGAGCCTAAAACCTGATCAAATTGCTTAGTATTTATAAAAAAGAAATTGTCACCTATTTTAATTCTTTTATTGGCTATTTGGCAATAGGCTTATTTCTTTTGGTAAGCGGATTATTAATTTGGGTATTTCCCGAAACATCCATTCTGGACTATGGATATGCCAGCATAGAACCTTTTTTTGATCTAGCACCCTATCTCCTGCTTCTATTAGTTCCGGCTATCAGCATGCAAAGTATAGCGGGCGAAAAAGCAAATGGCACCTTTGACCTACTTCTGAGCAAACCAATCACTTTCGTAGACATTGTTGTGGGAAAATTTTTAGGTAGCTGGACCGTCTCCTTGCTGGCCTTACTTCCGACGCTTCTTTATCCGATCTGTCTATACGCTTTAGCCGCTCCTAGTGGGAATATAGATACCGGTGGAATTATTGGCTCATACATCGGATTATGTTTACTGACAGCAGCATTTACTTCCATTTCTATCTTTAGCTCTTCATTGACCCACAATCCGATTATTGCATTTCTTCTCGCTGTGGTTTTGTGCTTTTTCGCATATTATGGATTTGATGCAGTAAGCAAATTTCAATTTTTATACAAATATGAAGACATTGTGGCGGCGCTCGGCATACAATATCACTACGAAGCCTTAAGTCGAGGTGTAATGATCGCGGCAGATTTGATTTACTTACTGAGCTTCATAGGCTTGTTTATCGTGCTTTCTATAGGCCATTTAGGGCGGAAATTTACAAATAGAAAACGCACTTTTACGGTATATGGCATTGCTGTATTGACTATACTTCTAATCAATCAAAATTTCATAACTAATCTATTCGGGAGGATTGATTTTACGGAAGACAAGAGGTATACGCTTAGCGATACGTCAATAGATATTCTTAAAAACACCAACCAAAATATACACATCACCATCTTTTTGGATGGTGAGTTACCAAGTGGATTTAGCAGACTACGACAATCGGCTATCGATCTGGCACGCGACATGAATAGGCTATCCAAAGGAGCCATCAAAGTACATATCATTAATCCGCAGGAAGGATCTGAAGCAGAACAGCAGCAGATCATGGAAGCGCTGATAGATCGCGGCTTACAGCCTACTAATTTAAATGTAAAGAAGAATACTGGCTATTCGCAAAATCTTATTTTCCCGTTTGCAATCGTCAATAAAGGTGAAGAAGAGGTCAATGTCAATCTATTACAAAATAAAATTGGACTGTCACCCGAGCAGGTTCTTAACAATTCCGTTCAAAACTTAGAATACAGCTTTATTTCGGCTATCAAAAAACTTTCAAGTTCTGTCAAACCATTTATTGGCTTCACAGAAGGACATGGTGAACCGACAGATCTTGAATTGTACGATGCCATGCATACTTTGGCACCAGCACACCAAGTTGGAAGAATTAATTTGGATTCCATCGAATTGCAAGATTTACAAAAATTTGCGGTTATTGTCATCGCCAAACCTCAAGCCAAATTTTCAGAAAGTGATAAATATAAGATAGATTATTTTGTCCGAAATGGAGGTGCTGTCCTATGGGCAATTGATCAAGTCAACGCAAATATTGAAAACCTCAGACAGGCTGGTTCACAAGTCCTACTAGGCAACGAATTGAATCTTGATGATCAATTATTTTTATACGGCGGCCGACTCAACTACGATATCCTGGCGGATATGAACTGTGCGCAGATTCCGATGTCGATAGGCCACATCAATGGTCAACCGCAGATAGAGTTGACGCCATGGTTCTTCTACCCAATCTTGATGCCGACTCGCACGCATCCTATTGTCAAAAACTTAGATGGCATACGTACCGAATTTATTGGGACGGTAGACACCATCTCTAATCCCCAGATAAAAAAAGAAGTAATCCTCGAATCGTCGCCCTTTACTCAAGCTTACAAAACAGGTTCTAGTATTTCATTGAGAATGATCGAAGAGCAGCCCGATCCCGAATCGTTCCGAAGTGAGCAAAAACCTGTTGCAGTATTGTTGTCAGGAAATTTTCCCTACGTATTCCAAGGTAGACCGACGCCTACTGGGATTGCTAATCCTGTCGATCTGACACACATTTCAAAACCCGCAAAAATGTTTGTAATCGGTGACGGAGATTGGATAATTAATCAAATCAATGGCAAAGACGGCTCGCCATATCCATTGGGTTGGGATAAGTACACCGAGCAGCAGTTTGCAAATAAAACACTCCTTCAAAATGTGGTGGATTACCTGACGAATGATGAGCAATTGATCAGCTTACGCAATAAAGAAGTAAAACTAAGACTCCTGGATCAAGCCCAAGTAAAGCAACATAAAACAAAATGGCAGCTTATTAATGTGCTTTTACCTCTTGTACTATTGATAACTATTGGTGGAATACAGCAAGGTATACGCAAAAGGAAATACAGAAAAAAAGTCGCAATCTAAATTGCGACTCTTCAAAACTAAACCTAAAAGTATTGCTTGCTTTTATTTTTTCATGCTGCCGGTCTCTGCTAGACGCATGTGCCAGCTGAATGCCTCTTCCAATAAGTGTGGTGTATGTCCTCCGCGAGCGCATGCTCTGTCGAAATATGATTGCAACTCTTCTCGATAATCTGGATGCACACAGTTGTCAATAATATTTTGTGCACGCTCACGCGGCGCTAGACCACGCAAATCCGCTAAACCAATATCTGTAACCAAAATATCTACATCATGCTCAGTGTGATCTACATGTGATACCATTGGTAGTACGTGAGAAATTTTATTTTCTTTGGATGCTGCCTGCGTCACAAAAATACTTAGGTATGCATTACGCGCAAAATCTCCAGATCCTCCTATACCATTCATAATTTTGGATCCTGAAATATGCGTCGAGTTCACATTGCCATAAATATCAAACTCAATAGCCGTGTTGATTGCGATAATGCCCAGACGGCGGATTAGACCCGGCGTATTGGAAATATTTTGCGGTCTCAACACAAATTTATCACGGTATTTCGCCAAATTACCGAATACACGATCATAGCATTCTTGCGAAACGGTAACCGAAGACGCAGAAGCAAAGCTCAATTTGCCTGAATCGATCAAATCAAAAGTACTATCCTGAAGCACTTCCGAAAACATCGTCAAATCATAGAAGTTACTATCTTTAAAACCGGTCAATACCGCATTCGCCACTTTACCAATACCTGCTTGCAATGGTAATAAACGGTCCGTCAAATGTCCTAGCTTTACTTCATTCTCAAAGAATTCTAAAATATGCTTTGCAATGTTAGATGTTTTCTCATCCGGAGCTGCTATATCCGCTGGACTATCCTTAATATCCGTAAAGACAATACCTACCACTTTGTTGGGATCCAAAGGAATCGTCTTGCGACCTATCTTATTCCAAGGAGCGACAATGGGAATAACGTTACGATGCGGATAGTCTTCAGCTTGATAAATATCATGTAGACCATAGACATCTTCCGAAACTGCCATATTCACTTCCAAAATAACTTGCTTTGCTAGACTCGCAAATGTAAGTGAATTTCCTACTGATGTAGTCGGCACAAAACTGCCATCTCTATCGATATACGCCACTTCCAATACCGCAATATCTACGGGAGGAAGATTTTTATTATGTAAAAGTTCGGCCGCTTCGCTCAGGTGTTGGTCAATAAATAGAACTTCACCAGCATTTATCTTATTTCGCAAGATACGATCCACCTGAAAAGGCATGCGTTTTTTTAAGGCTCCTGCCTCCGCTAATTTGCCATCGGTATCATGTCCAAGAGATGCGCCTGTCATTAATGTGATTTTTACATTTTCTTTTTTCGCGCGCTCAGCTAATGCCGGAAGGACTACCTTACTATCACCTGCTTTCGTGAATCCACTCGAACCCACGACCATACCATCTTGAATTAGTTGTGCCGCTTCTTCAGCAGTCATTACTTTATTATGTAATGATTCTAAACGTATTCTACTTAAACTCATCCTTTATCTTATATTGTTAGGGGTCACCTTATTATAATCTCTACTAACATACAATAATAATGATTATAAATAGTTGAATTTTATTCTTTTCAGTCAGTTAATTATTGAACTAACAACTGCAGCAAACAAATTGTTGGAAATCAAAAACTTAAGAACAAAAGTAGCTCTAAAAATTTTTTTATTCATTTTTTATATACGATTCTGGGCAATTAAAAGCATCTTTAGGATAGATTGCAACTGAAAAATCGGCAAACGAATAAACAAACAAAGTGACCAAACACTTACTTTTTGGTAATCTAACTTAAAAACAAGAAATTTGTTAGAAAATATATGATATGGAAAAGGAATATGTAAATAAATATTACATGACCGAGGTCGATGCATTTGAGGACAGTATATATTGTCATCATGCCGTGATGGGAGATAGCTATGTTGCCGAACATATGCACAAGAAGGGGCAATTTTTGTATACCGAAGGCGGTGTTGTATTTTTAAAAACAGCCAAAAAATCATATTTCCTTCCTGCAAGACATTACATCTGGATACCTGCCGGAGTCAAACACAGTATCCATCCTAGCTCATCCAATGTGGTGATGCGAAACCTGTATTTTCCTAAATACGAAACCGATACAAACTTCTACGAAAAGATTAATATCTATCCGGTCAATGATTTGCTGATTGAACTTATTATGTTCACCAATCGTTGGAATGGTAATATTTTCCCTGTTGAGGAGCCGAAATATTCTATTGCAAAGGCTTTTAAACTCATATTGCCAGAGCTTTCGCACTCCGAATTGCCTCTAGCACTACCTTATCCTCAACATACCAAATTGAAGGATATCATTAAGTACCTTGAAGCTAATATTTCGGAGAATGTAAACTTCAAAACCTTAGCTCAAAACTTTGACATAAGTGAGCGAACACTTGCTAGGTTTTTCCAAAAAGAACTCAACATGTCCTTTATCCAATATTATACTATTCTACGCATGCTTACAGCGTTGAAATTATTGTTGGACGAAAAATTGAGTGTCAATGAAGTAGCTTTGAAAGTGGGTTATAGCAGCTTACCAACATTTAGTAATACTTTTAATAAAGTGATTGGCGTACGTCCAAGCGACTACGTGAAAAATCAACATACCCTTTTATAAATATATTTATAACCTAAATCTATGAAAGTAAAATCTATGCTATGGGCCGCACTTACAGCGGTATCAATTTTGTCATGCTCGACTTATAATGGGGCTTCTAATTCAAAGGAAGAAATTCCAAAACCTATTCAGCTATTCAATGGAAAGGATATTAAGAATTGGACGCCTAAAATTAGAAATTACGAAGTAGGTGATAATTTTGGAAATACATTTCGTGTGGAAGATGGCATGATGAAAGTGCGATATGATCAATATGACAGATTTAATTTCCGCTACGGTCATATTGCCTATAATACCCCTTACTCCTACTATGTATTACGCGTAGAATATAGATTCGTAGGCGAACAAGCCACGGGTGGCGAAGGATGGGCATGGCGCAATAGTGGTGCAATGTTGCATGGGCAGGATCCAAAAACGATGACTAGGGATCAGAATTTCCCCATCTCTATAGAAGCACAATTCTTAGGAGGCGATGAGGATCCAAATTCTACCCGTACGACTTCCAATCTTTGTACGCCGGGCACCCATGTAGTGATCAATGACGAATTATTCAAACCACATTGTAAAAGCTCCACGTCCAAAACCTATCATGGGGATCAATGGGTCACAGCAGAATTTGTCGTGTTAGGTGATTCGATCATTCGTCATTTATTAGAAGGGGAAACGGTCATGGAATACTCCAAACCACAAGTAGGCGGTGATATGGTCGACGGACACAATCCTGCGGCCAAGAAAGACGGACAATTATTGACAGGAGGCTATATCTATCTACAATCGGAAAGTCACCCAATCGACTTTAGAAAAGTAGAACTCTATGATTTAGAAAAATTCAAAGGTCAACCGGAAAAATTAAATTCCTTGATCCAACAAATAGTAACAAAAAAAGGCTCGAATTAAGATGAGGGCACTGAAAAACTATCCACTAAAAAAGGGCTTATGAATTTTTATACTCATAAGCCCTTATCCTTTGTTTATTTGAATGCATTTAGCAACAACTCTTCAAATATGAGATTCTCAGTGGGTTAAATATTTGCTTTTTCCTTTTTTTTGATACTCAAATTTTTGAAGAGGACTTTTTCAGTGCCCTCAATTAAGATCGAGCCTTTTTTATTATAATTGCGAAAAACTTCATACAAATAGAAAAGGACACATTACTGTGTCCTTTTCTAATATCTTAGTATCCCAAGATTAACCTAACTTGTTAACAAATTTAGTTAATTTAGATTTGTTGTTAGATGCTTTTTTCTTGTGGATTACGTTTTTCTTAGCCAAACGATCAAGCATAGAAACAACACGAGGTAATAATTCTTTTGCTTCTGTAGCATCAGTTGTATTACGTAATTTCTTGATTGCGTTACGAGTTGTTTTTGCTTGGTAACGGTTTCTTAAACGCTTCGCAGCGTTAGCTCTAATTCTTTTAATCGCTGATTTATGATTTGCCATTTCTATTAGCTATATATTTTATAATACTTTTTTTATACTAAATTCGGATTGCAAAAATAACGAGTATTCTCGAATATTCAAAATCTATTTTCAAGTTTCTTTCCGAATCTTCTATTAACGTTGCAAAGATAGATAAAATAATGCAGTAATTTAACTTCATATAGAGATTAACCGAAAATAAAGTAATTTTGCAGCATGCAAAAATTATCAATGGATCAACTTAATCGTGTGGATGTTGATTCTTTCAAAGAATTAGAAAAAACACCTATCACAATTATACTCGATAATGTGCGTAGTATGCACAATGTAGGCTCTGCATTTCGTACGGCAGATGGCTTTGCCATAGAGCAAATATTGTTGTGCGGGATTACAGCGACTCCCCCACATCGCGAAATTGAGAAAACAGCGCTCGGCGCCACACAATCCGTACAGTGGGCACATTATAAGGAAACTACGGATGCCATTGATGACCTCAAAAAGCAAGGCTATCAAATATTTGCTATCGAACAGGCTGCTGGATCAATCTCTTTAGAACAATTTGAAACATCCAAAACCGACAAATATGCTTTTGTATTCGGGAATGAAGTACATGGAGTAGATGATGAAGTCATGAAGCTGGTCGATGGCTGCATCGAAATACCTCAGTTTGGCACCAAGCACTCCTTTAATGTATCCGTCACAATCGGTATTGTCCTTTGGGATATATTGAAGAAAATTAAGTTTTAATAAAAAAAAGGCGGAATAGAGTAAGCAATATTTCCAGAAGTCGTTACAAAATAGTAGATTTGCTCTGCTAAAAATAAGAACAATGAGTGTATTAGTAAATAAAGATTCAAAAGTTATCGTTCAAGGTTTCACTGGAACAGAAGGTACTTATCACGCGTCTCAAATGATTGAGTACGGAACGCAAGTTGTAGGTGGTGTTACACCTGGTAAAGGTGGTCAAACTCACTTAGATCGTCCCGTATTCAACACAGTACAAGATGCTGTAGATGCTACAGGTGCTAATGTTTCTATTATTTTCGTTCCACCTGCATTTGCTGCTGACGCTATCATGGAAGCTGCTGCTGCTGGAATCGCATTAATCGTTTGTATTACAGAGGGTATCCCTACTAAAGATATGATTCAAGTAAAATCTTACTTGAGTGACAAAGATTCTCGTTTGATCGGCCCTAACTGTCCAGGTATTATCACTGCTGAAGAAGCTAAAATCGGTATTATGCCAGGATTTATCTTCAAAAAAGGTAAAGTAGGTGTAGTTTCTAAATCAGGTACTTTAACGTACGAAGCTGTTGACCAAACAGTGAAAGCTGGTCTAGGTATCACTACAGCTATCGGTATCGGTGGTGACCCTATCATCGGAACGACAACTAAAGAAGCTGTTGAATTATTAATGAACGACCCAGAAACTGAAGGTATCATCATGATTGGTGAGATCGGTGGTGGCATGGAAGCTGAAGCTGCTCGTTGGATCAAAGAAAACGGTACTAAACCGGTTGTAGGTTTCATCGCTGGCCAAACAGCGCCTCCTGGACGTCGTATGGGACACGCTGGTGCTATCGTAGGTGGTGCTGATGATACTGCTGCTGCTAAAATGGCGATCATGCGTGAGTGTGGTATCCGTGTAGTAGAATCACCTGCTGAAATCGGTAAAGCAATTGCTGAAGAATTAGCAAAATAATATTTTAAGCTAACAAAAATATAAAAAGGAGACTCTTATGGAGTCTCCTTTTTCATTATAGTGGAGTTTGATTTATTGTTCAATTATGGCTTGATGTTCGACTTTTCGAGCCTCATATTCTTCTATTAGCAGATTAAGTGCATTGATATCAAGGTCCGATTTAATATCGACAAAGACCTGATCCTCGTCATCTAAAATCCCTAACATTACTTTTTTGACTCTGTCACCTTTCATCTGTGTGTTGATAGAAATTCTTGTTCCCTCATTATACAGACTCATTAACTCTTCAAAATCATTCTTGGCCAAGTAGGTATTAAATTTCTCATAAAGACTAGATTGCGCAGCTCCCGAAACAGTCATTAGTTTTATTTTTTTTATTTTTTTAAGAGCCATAGCCAATATTGGATCATCTTCACTGATTTCATTTATTTTACTTTTTATAAATGTCTTCATCAGTATGGATGGCACATTGATAGCGACAATTTCTGCATCTTTTGAAAAATCTGATCGCTTCGCAAAATCCATGTTAGATTTGCTTTTAATCATACAGCTTTGTAGACTCCACACGACGAATACAAGGCAAATTATTCTTAAGTACTTCATAGTATATAGGTATTGAAAAGGTTAATTCTAATTTTTACTTACTAGGGTATTAATATCATCATATTTGAGGGCGCCATCTAAGATCATAAATATGGTTTCTTCGTCCGAATTGATACTCAAGAGTAGATTATTAAGAAATTCGCCTTCGACATTCTCTGCCAAAAATTTGATGTTATTACCATCCGAATTGATCACCATCAATTCTTCATATTTCAAATTGCGGATCGCCGAACTAACTTCATTCCTCACGGACGAACCTGCATTTTCGAAGATTAACATTTTAATCGAATTAATCTTACTTAGCAAGGGTTTGATTGTTTCCACATCCGCGTCGCTTATCTTCATTTTATTCAACATCTTAAACATAGGCTTGCCAATCTTAATTGAAGTCACTCCCTTGTGTTCTTTATATTGCTCAAAAATTTGATCCAATTTTGAAATTTGTGCCTGCGTCATACCAGCTATAAACAAGCTAATGATTAACAATATAGTTTTCATTGTTTTCATATCTTATATCTCGATTTTTAAATATTTAATATTTTCTACCCCTTCCATGCCCTTTTTGAGATTGGAAGTTGCCAAATTAAGCGCTACTTCTGTCACTTCTAAGGCTTTCTCTTCATCATAGATTCGCACACCATTTATCTCCACATACATTTCATCTTCTGGTTCATGACTTGCGTAAGCAACCGGCGCTTTGTGCGCAACTTTCTTCACCGATGTACTGCGGATGGGAGCATCATATTCCACGTTAACAGAGGCTGTGCCAGCATCCTCACTGCGGACATTCGGAATATTTTCTATCTCATTTATATTTTCTTTCTTCACCTCCTGGAATGCGATATGCGATTCTACTTTAGTAGGATTCTCCATCCACTGGCGCACGAAAAAGAAACCTAAAACAAATGTAGCTGCAATACCCGCCAAGAGAATGATTCTGCGTTTCAAAGGAAGTACTTTTGCTGGCGCACTATTTTGTTCTTCTTTTGTTGCCTCCATGAAAGAATCAAAATGCCAACCCATTGTATCTTCTGGACGCTTCAAAGCCGCGAAAAATTCTTCTCCTTCACATTCTTTCAGTAGACGTTCTTCTTCTAAAGAAGTATTTCCTGCATAATACTTTTCTCTCAGCCTATCCAATTCTTCTCTTTTCATACTCAAACACTTTTGTTAAGTTCGTTCTTACTGTTGTCCGTGCTCTCGAAAGATTTACACGAACGGCATTTTCTTCTAATCCAGACATTTCAGCTATATCAGCGATTTCGTATTCTTCGATATCGCGTAGATACATGACCAATCTTTGCTTTTCTGGTAGGTGATCTATCAGCTGAAGTACCAATTCTCTTGTCAAAAAGGGGTATTTCTCAGGTTGAATATCTGGGGGTAGTTGCGTTAAATATTTGGCTTGTCGCCCCAATTTATCAATCTTATTATAGGCCAAATTTCTTACCATCTGCATCGAAAAAGCCTCTATATTCTGTACTCTCGTCAATTCCTCTCGTTGTTCCCACAATTTCAACATGACCTCCTGGACCAGATCATACGCGTCCTCTTGCTGTTCCAAAAACCTATTTGCAAATCGGTACAATTTGTCCTGGAGGACAAATACCGTATTTTTAAATATTTCTTGGTTCATCATAGATTAATGGTCGTTTAGTAATAAGACAGAATACCGTATACTTTTATTACATATAAAATAAAAAAAATCGAATCAAACTAGCAATCAATTAATAATTAGATATTTAAAAAACAAATAGTTTAGGTTTGATTACTACGAATAGCTGGTAAAACGTATTGCCTAAAAAATGATTACCATCTTTTATGAAAAAAGAATAACTTTAGTTAATCAATCTAAATTAGAATTTATCCAATGAAAAAGTATCTTTTTATATCCTTTATTTATCTGTTGTGCTATCAGTTGTTGATTGCCCAAGATGTTAATGAGGAATACATTAAAGCGAATTATGATAAAATCGAGCAATATATTCCGATGCGCGATGGAACTAAATTGTTTACCTCCATTTATGTTCCCAAAGATCAATCGCAGAAATATCCTATCCTACTCAATCGTACGCCTTATACTGTAGCGCCATATGGTAAGGATAAATATAAAAGTAGCTTGGGCAACTTTCCAAAGATGGCCACCGAAAAATACATTTTCGTCTACCAGGATGTCCGAGGTAAGTGGATGAGTGAAGGCGTGTTTGAAAACATTCGACCTACGCGCAGCCCGCAAAATAAAGCTAAAATCGATGAAAGTACAGACACCTATGACACCATAGATTGGTTGACAAAAAATCTTCCCAGCAATAATGGCAAGGTGGGTATGTACGGTATTTCTTATCCTGGATTTTATGCTACAGCTGCCCTTATCGACTCTCATCCGGCATTAAAAGCAGTATCACCGCAGGCACCTGTGACGGATTGGTTTATTGGCGATGACTTTCGTCATGGCGGAGCACTACTATTAATGGATGCTTTTAGATTCATGTATACTTTTGATGCGCCACGACCTAAACCAATAACTAATGCGAATGGGCCAAAGGGTTTCGATTTGCAATCCAAAGATTTTTACAAATTTTTCCTTCAAAACCCTACTATACAAAATCTGAAAAAAGAATATTTAAGTCATACTGTCAAATTTTGGGATGATTTAGAAAAACACCAAACTTTGGATACTTTCTGGAGCAGTAGGACAGTTACAAATTATGTGAATAAGGTTAAACCTGCGGTGATGATTGTAGGTGGTGCATTCGATGCAGAAGACACCTATGGAGCATTTGAGACGTACAAACAGATCGAAAGAAGGAATAAGGTGAATAATAATATCTTGGTGATCGGCCCATGGTTTCACGGTGGATGGGTACGCTCGACTGGCGAATCATTTGGCGACATCCGATTTGGTGAAAAAACGAGCACCTATTATCAGGAGAAATTCGAATTACCATTTTTTGATTATTACTTGAAAGGAAAAGGTGATTTTAACCCGCAAGAAGCGAATATTTATTTCACGGGAGCTAATCAATGGAAAACATTTGATCAATGGCCACCGAAAGAAGCTGCGACCAAAACATTCTATTTTCATAAGAATCAAAAACTGTCTACTACAGCTCCACAGGCAGATCTTGGTTATACCGAATATGTTTCTGACCCCAACAAGCCAGTACCTTTTCAAGAAGGAATTATCAGCGAACGTACCCGCGAATATATGATCGCGGATCAACGATTTGTTGCCACTAGACCCGATGTACTGGTATTTGAGACGGCAGAATTACAAGAAGATTTAACTTTAGCAGGAGCAATTACAGCAGATCTGAAAGTTTCGATGAGTGGAACCGATGCCGATTTTATTGTAAAAGTGATTGATGTCTATCCTGACACTTCAGGATCTACATCTCCTGTATCGGAAAAAGTGCTTATGAAAGGTTATCAAATGCTAATCCGTGGGGAGGTGATTCGTGGAAGATTCAGAGAAGGATTTGATAAAGAAAAGGCATTTAAACCTAATGAGGTTACCACTGTGAAACTAACATTGCCGGATGTAGCCCATACCATCAAAAAAGGTCATAAATTGATGATCCAGATTCAGCACACTTGGTTCCCATTAGTGGATAGAAATCCGAACCAAATGATTGATATCTTCAAAGCCAAAGAATCCGATTACATCAAGAATACACATCGATTGTACTTCGATAAGCAAAATACGAGTAGTGTTTCATTCCAAACACTATAATAACGAGAGAGGGATTCAATGATGAATCCCTCTTTTATTTTACTGTTTTTCATCCGCCGATGGTCCGTACAGACCTGGCAAAGGAATATCCAACATACGCATATAAACCGTCAATTGTCCACGGTGGTGTATTAAATGATTTTGCAAGATAAAACGAAAAGCGCCAATTTTCGGAACACTAGCAATCACATACTCGCCTGCCTGCAAATTCCATGTACGTTGCCATGCTTCTTCTGTTGTGCCTTCTATAGCCGCAACATTCGCGGAATAACCTTCTTCTAGTACATTAATCAGTTCTTGTGCTGTAGATGCAGCAAAAGGCTTATACATCGTATGAAAATCAAATATATCGTGTGGTAAAGCTACTTTCACCCAATTATGCAATTCTACAATATGACTTGCCAATTCACCGAGTGACATAGACTTCGGATGTGGTTTAAAGGACAGGTGTTCGTCTTTTAATCTACCTAGTAATTGCTTTGTATTAGAAGTTTCCCTTTCTACTTCTATTAAAATCCCTTTATTCATAGTTGCATGATTATATTGTTATCTATCTAATTTAATAATAATCTTTAAATAAAAACCAATATAACAGAAAACAAAAAAGCCTTACCACGTTATGTGATAAGGCTTAGTTTTAATAAAAGAAGGCACCGACCTACTCTCCCACCTGTTACGGCAATACCATCGGCTCGGGCGGGCTTAACTGCTCTGTTCGGA
>NZ_SMBZ01000056.1 GCF_004342685.1 Sphingobacterium alimentarium | reverse complement strand
GGTGGACACCCTTGTCCTAAGCTAACACTTCCCACTGTAAAGGCGTGTTCGGGACTTACACCCTAGAGTTATTGCACATGCTGGGCACACAAAAATCCGAACCTTAACGATTCGGATTTTTTGGTTACACATAAAAAGTACATCTACTCAATCATTTTTGCTTGGTAGTCACTTTCATTTCCCAATCTATCTACCGCTTTAACAGCAATCCCTTTTAAGGTTTTGCCTTGTTTGTTTGTGGGGAATTCTTTTGCACTGATGTTGTTATCTACGATCTCCCATTCCCAATTATCGCCATATCTAGTATATACAATAAATTGTCTGACTTGCTCCGGCTGTTGGTGTAGCCATTTAGCATATACTTTCCCTCCTTCTGGAGTTATCAACAGCGTAGGGGCCAACAGTGGATTAGCACTCAACCACGGGGATCTTGGCACTAATGATTTTTGTTGGTAAGGGCCGTTGTAAAGTGATGATAACATCTCTGGGCTTTTTGTTAGACCTGCGATACTCCAGTGTACTACACCAGGACTTTTGCTAACAATAGAACGGGTTTCACTTATCTGATTAATGATCTCAGCAGGTCGATTTGATGCTTTCACTCCTACCGTATTCAGACCCGGCCATAAGTGTCTTCCATGGGTATTTTCAGATTCCCACCATTTGAGTAAACTCGTAAAACTTTGTTGAGAAGGATTAATAGGCCAATACAATTGAGGCGTAAAATAATCTATCCATCCTTTGTTTAACCACAATTTAGCATCTGCATATAACTCATCATATTGTGAAGAGCCTGAAATTCCTTGTGGGTAACCTGGCTTCCAGATTCCAAAGGGGCTTAATCCAAATTTAACAAACGGCTTCTCTGCTTTGATTTCTTTATAAATTCGTTCAATAAAAGTGTTGACATGCTGACGTCTCCAATCCCCCCTACTTAATTCTCCTCCTTTATTTTTGTACTCATTCCAAGTTTTGCTATCTGGAAAATCTGCTCCTCCATTATAACTGGCATAAGGATAAAAGTAATCATCAAAGTGCACACCATCGATATCATAACGTTTTACTATATCATTGACTACACGCGATGCATGATTCTGCGTGCGTATATCAGCTGGATCAAACCAATACATTCCATTTTTAAGGCGTACCACGTAATCAGATGCTTTGTGCACCATTGACTGCGCAGTAACTTCTCCACCATTGGTATGGTGCGCACGATAAGGGTTCAACCACACGTGCAATTCTAATCCGCGCTTGTGCGCTTCTTCCACCCAAAACTCAAGAGGATCATAGTAAGGACTAGGTTTCTTACCGATTTCGCCGGTTAAGAAATAAGACCATGGCTCATACGGACTATCGTATAAAGCGTCCGAAGAAGGTCTTACTTGAAAAATAACTGCATTGAAATTATTATTTTTCAACATATCCAACAAATGAATAGCTTCTTCTTTCTGCTGGGCAGTAGTTAGGTTTCTTTTTGAAGGCCAGTTGATATTTGCTACCGTAGCGATCCAGGCCGCTCTAAATTCACGTGGAACTTCGGGCAATTGTACACGTACTTTCTCCTGTTTTGGTGCTTCTGTCTTTTGAACTGCACCAGATTGAGATGTGGCAGAAGCCGGGGTCTCTGCTGCTGTCTTTTCTACAACTGCGGGAGGAACCACATTAGTCACTGCCTGAACTTGGGGTTGTTTTTCCTTTCTGGATTTACACGAAACTGCAAATACTACGACAAGACTCATCAGAGCCAACAAACGTATCAAATTAATTTTCATAGAAACAAAACTACAGTATAAACTTTTTATTTTAAGCATTAATCTGGTGAAAGTCGCAACAAAATGCAACAATTACAACTAATTTTTGATTTCTTCTCCTCTAAAATATACTTGATTTGCCAAAAATGATTCATCGAACACAACTATATTGGCAATACTATCTTTTTCAAATCGTCCTAAGTCCTTTCGTTCAATGAGATCTGCTGGATATAGCGTAGCCATACGGATAGCTTCATCGAGTGGTATATCCGCATGATGCACGCAGTTTCTTATGGCTCCCAACATCGTCAACGCCGATCCAGAAAGTGTTCCATCCGGAAGAACGAAATGATCTTCATTACGTACGTGTTGATATATTCCTTTGCTGCATGCAGCTACCGCATCGGTAATCAGGAATAGACGTCTGCCCATAAAAGCTTTACTGATTTTGGCAGCCGCATACGACACATGTATACCATCAACGATAATGGATGCGCAAACAGAAGCATGGTTAAAAGTTGCACCGGGTAATCCTACATTGCGGTGTTGTAGCGGTGACATGGCATTCCAAAGATGAGTAACAGTACGGATACCTCGATCAAAAGCTGCTGTCGCTTGATCAAAAGTAGCATTACTATGGCCTGCACTCACTAAAATCCCTTTCTCCAATAAAAGTTGTAAAACTTCAGGTCTGACACACTCCGGAGCAATAGTCATCATTTGCACGACATCTTGATCTGCTAGGAGGTCTGCAACTAAACTATTTGTAGCCTCAACAATCAATTCATCAGGATGGGCGCCACGTTTCGCGGCATTGAGGAACGGGCCTTCTAGGTGAAGACCTAAGGAGACCTGTGGATCAGCCTTTTTATATATTTGGATAGCCTCCTTGAAGAGTGCTATCGTATTTGTTGCTAAGGTCAGATAAAAAGAGGTACAGCCTTGCGCGAGTAAATCTTTCTCGATTTGATGTATGGACTCCACAGTCAATTCAGCGGAGAAAAGTTGGTCGCCTGTACCATAGATTTGTAGATCTATCAGTCCGGGACACACAAACTTCCCCTCTACATCAATTATTTCAAATTCTGGTGGAATAGCAGTATAATCGACTATCCCATAGACGAATTCTCCTTCTATTAATAATGCTTTGTCGGTATATCTATTGTCCCCGGTATAGATAATACCATTGGTGAGCGCTAATTTTCTTTTCATTATACAAGTATACCAATTCTTATCTGCTATTTGTATTTCCCCGCCTAGGATTGTAACTTAGCCTTATAAGTTTTGAGATGAAAAACACAAGACCAGCAAAACCAACATCATTACGCGTGATGTATACCATCAATGCGATAGCTATTATTCTGTTTATACTCGGAATTATTTATAAAATATTTATAGACAAATAGACATGTCACAAAAAGTAATCATCAACACCTTTAAGGCCCCAGCAGCAATAGGCCCATACAATCAAGCAATCAAAGCTGACAAAACTTTGTATGTATCAGGACAAATTCCATTGGTAGCAGAGTCTATGGCATTAGTAAATACAGGCATACAAGATGAGACTCATCAAGTATTCAAAAATATAGAAGCTATCCTCCATGAAGCGGGCTATGGATTTGAAGATGTGGTCAAAGCATCAATTTTCCTTAGCGATATGGACAATTTTGCAGCGGTCAATGAAATCTATGCGCAATATTTCACTGTCAATCAACCGGCTCGTGAATGTGTTGCGGTAAAGACCTTACCAAAAAATGTAAATATCGAAATATCGGTAACCGCATGGAAAGCTTAATTTTTCTCTCCAATAAAAAGCTGTCTTAAATAAGGTTTAAGGCAGCTTTTTTGCTTTATTCATCTACCATCACAAAATTTGACGAATGCCATATTTATATGATTACTTATTTTAAAGTGTAGCGAATATTTTTATTCAATCGTTTTACAGAATAACCAAGCAAGAAACGATGAATAAAGTACTAACCATTTTATTGGTCATATTCCTATTTAACAGCTGTAAAAAAGATGAATCCTGGCAATATTGGGATAGTCTAGCTAATGAAAAGTTTGAAGGAATTACAAATTTATCCAAAAACTACAGTTGTAATGACATCCCAAATCTTACAATCCAAGAAATATACAATATATGTCCATCCAGCGTAATCGTTCATAAAAATGATCTAAAGAAATTTGAACAACTATACCAAGAGTTTAGGAATTATACTGAGAAATCTAAGAAGTCAGGTCGTCCTGAAGTTTATCTTCTTTGCGCCAATCCTTCGACCATAAAAATTGGATGCAAGGATAATAAGCCTTATTTGATTGACGCATACAATATAAGTGCTGAAGATTTGGAAATAGAAATGTCTAAGCTGTATACAGAAATAAAAAAACATTATACATCTTCCACATGTGCCAACATTAGCGAATGGCGAGGTGTGACATTGTATACAGGCGAAAACAAAGAAGCTATTGCTATCAATAGCACAGATAGTAATTTAAATAAAAAATTATTACTCTACAGGCTCTTAAATTGTCGGAAACTCCAATTAGAAAATAAAGCGTGTAGTTTGGACTATAACTTAAAAATCAAGCTGAGTTGTGTGAATAACGCTATAAGAGCCGAATTTGAATAATAAGTGGAGTATTAATTCATAAATATTGACTTCAATATTTTTTGTAAATTAGCCATTCTTTACAATGGCTGATTTATCGTTAATAACTCCCATAGAATACCTCAAAGGTGTAGGTCCTCAAAAGGCCGATGTACTCAAGAAAGAGCTGCAAATATTCACTATTGGAGATTTATTACAATATTATCCATTTCGATACATCGACCGGACCAAATTCCACAAAATACGTCAGCTTCACCCCGATTTGATTGGCGCTCAAGTGCTAGGACGACTGATCCAACTTCAAGAAGCTGGTGAAAAGAAAGCTAAAAGACTGGTAGGAATTTTCAAAGATGACACCGGATCGATGGAATTAGTATGGTTTCAGAGTGTACAATGGCTCAAAAAAAGCCTTACAGTAGGTTCCGCATACATTATCTATGGAAAACCTACTGAATTCAACGGTCAGATCTCGATTACTCATCCAGAAATTGAATTATACAATAATCAAGAGAAGAAGATTGGTAACATGACGATGCAGCCCGTCTATTATTCCACCGAGAAACTAAAGAAGTTCAACCTGGACACAAAAGGTATTCAGCGCTTGCAACAAACAGCACTGGAGATTGTTTATAAAAATATCCCAGAAACCTTGCCTGATTATTTATTAAGCAAGCACGGTCTGATTCCTTATCAAAAGGCTATACTATCCATACATTTTCCGCAAAATGTCAATGAGTTGAATGCGGTAATTCGCAGACTGAAATTTGAAGAGCTTTTTTTTATTCAGCTGCGATTATTACGTAATAAGCAGCTCAATACACAGAAATACAAAGGACATCGATTTGATAAAGTAGGCGAAAAGTTCAATACATTTTTCAATAGCCGACTACCCTTTCCTTTGACCAAAGCTCAAAAACGCGTTGTCAGAGAAATCCGGATCGACACGAATACTGGCGCACAGATGAATCGTCTAGTACAGGGCGATGTAGGTTCAGGCAAGACGGTTGTTGCGCTGATGAGCATGCTTCTCGCCGTGGACAATGGCTATCAAGCCTGCATGATGGCACCCACTGAAATTCTTGCGACCCAGCATTATAACGGTTTGAAAGAACTGTTGGGGAAAAACCTCTGCACGATCAAACTACTTACAGGCTCTACCACAACAAAAGAAAGAAGAATAATACACCAAGAATTAGAAGAGGGTACCCTGGATATTCTAATAGGTACACATGCGCTGATTGAGGATAAAGTCAAATTCAAAAATATCGGTTTTGTAGTTATTGATGAGCAGCACCGATTTGGTGTCGAGCAGAGAGCTAAGCTGTGGCGTAAAAACACGATACCGCCGCATATGTTGGTAATGACCGCAACACCTATACCCCGGACTTTGGCCATGACTTTATATGGTGATTTAGATATTTCCATTATTGACGAACTTCCTGCTGGGCGGAAGCCTATTAAGACAGTACATTTTTTCGAAAATCAACGGTTACGTGTGTTTGGATTTATGCGTGAAGAAATTACCAAAGGAAGGCAAGTATATATTGTATATCCGCTGATCAAAGAGAGCGAAAAAATGGACTTGCTCAACCTAGAAGCTGGTCTTGAAAGTTTACAGAAGGAGTTTCCATTGCCAAATTATAAAATCAGTATCGTCCATGGTAAAATGCCTGTCAAGGACAAAGATTTTGAAATGCAGCGTTTTGTTAAGGGCGAAACGCAAATCATGGTCGCCACCACAGTCATTGAAGTGGGCGTAAATGTACCCAATGCCTCGGTGATGGTAATCGAAAATTCGGAGCGCTTCGGTTTATCCCAATTGCATCAATTGCGTGGACGTGTAGGGCGTGGCGCCGAACAGTCTTTCTGTATCCTCATGTCGGGAAACAAATTGAGCAAAGAGGGACGTAGACGTCTGGAGACAATGGTACAGACCAACGATGGTTTTGAAATCGCGGAAGTAGATTTAGAATTGCGTGGCCCGGGCGATATCTCAGGCACCCAGCAGTCCGGTGTATTGGATATGAAAATTGCAGATTTGGCAAAAGATCAACAAATACTGGCAGAAGCACGAAATTCAGTCATCGAAATTTTCAGTCAAGATCCTACTCTACAGGCCCCGGAAAACCAGATTTTAGTAAATTACCTGAACCAGCGTAGCCCCGCTATACTATGGGATAAGATTTCATAATAGATAGAAAAAAGCCCTTGTTTTGGATTTTCGTATATTTGCCTTACATATGGAGAATTCAGATTTAACTTACATCGCCTCTGATCAAATTAATTTTATCTACCAACATACTTTTGATTTTTTAAAATTTCTTGGAGGCACCGACAAAATTACACACATCCTAACGACAATCTCGCTGCTGCTGTTAGTAGTATTGGTGCTTGTTGTTATGGATTATATTTTCAGAAATCTTCTCAAAAAACTTTTTACGCGGATTATTAGCAATTCCAAAACGGTATGGGATGACAAACTTTTGCAAAATCGAGTTTTGGACGACGTCAGTCATTTGGTGCTGATCGTATTGGCGCAACAGGTCGTGCCACATCTTTTTGTGGGATTTGTATCTTTCAAATCGGTATTGATAAAAGTGCTTGGTATTGGGGTCATTATTGCGGTATACAAACTTTTTAACGCTCTTCTAAAAACTACACGAGATATCCTGAAGACCTCGAAAACCTTTATGGACAAGCCGCTAGACAGCTACCTTCAAGTGGTACAGATTTTCCTGATTTTCGTAACGTTCACCGTTTCTTTCTCAATTGTGACGGGCAATTCGCCTTGGTCATTCTTAGTATCATTGGGTGCCGCTTCGGCAATCTTGATGTTGGTATTCAAAGACACCATCTTAGGCTTTGTAGCCTCTATACAGGTATCTGCCAATGATTCAGTACGCGTGGGCGATTGGATAGAGATGACAAAGTATGGTGCCGATGGCACTGTGCTACAGATCAATCTAAATAATGTGAAAGTCCAGAATTTTGATAAAACCATCGTGACTCTACCTACCTATGCGCTTCTGAGTGATTCATTTAAAAATTACAGAGGCATGCAACAATCTGGTGGCCGAAGAATAAAACGTGCAATACATATCAAAATGTCTTCTATCCGCTATGTCTCAGCAGAGGAAATCGATAATCTAAAGCGCATACACTTGCTTCAAGGTTTTATTCTCAAAAGAGAAAAAGAAATAGCGGATTATAATCTGATGAATCAAATCGACCAAAGTATGGAAGTGAACGGCAGACGAATGACCAATATCGGATTGTTTAGAGCCTATTTAGAAGCTTATTTGAAAAATAATAAAGATATTCACCAAGAATTCACATTGATGGTTCGTCAATTGGCACCCACCGAACATGGATTACCACTAGAAATCTATGCATTTACAAATGGTACTAATTGGGTATTTTATGAAAGTGTGATGGCTGATCTTTTTGACCACGCATTATCAGCAATTAAGTATTTTAACCTCGAAATATTTGAGCTTCCGGCTTCTGACGATTTAAGAAAGAGCATCAAGCAATTCCCTATTGTAGATAAACATAATGTCAACTAATTTGTTAGTATAGGTAAACTGGCACTTGATTTTAGGGCTTAGCAATCATTTACTGATTTTTGCATCCTAAAAACTATATTTGTTCCATATTTATCGATACACACACAATTCACGTAAGGCTATCGGTAGTATACATATTCATATTTATGGCAAGAAGATTTAAATTATTAGATACAGCTCCAGAAAAAGAAACCGCCATATTGGTGTCGGTGATTACACCAGATGTTTCGGACCAAATGGCTCAAGATTACTTGACAGAATTAGAATTCTTGGTGCAAACAGCAGGCGCAGAAACAGTTAAAGTATTCACGCAGAAATTGCAAAAACCTGAGCATGCCACATTTGTGGGAACAGGTAAACTTGAAGAAATCAGGGAATATGCAGAAGCTGAGGAAGTAGACATGGTCATTTTTGATGACGAACTAACACCCTCACAGCTGCGTAATGTGGAGCGTGAATTGAAGCGCAAAATTTTGGATCGTTCAAGTCTAATACTAGATATTTTTGCTAGCCACGCCCAAACAGCACAGGCCAAAACGCAAGTCGAACTCGCGCAATTGCAATACCTCTACCCACGCCTTACACGGATGTGGACCCACTTAGAGCGTCAACGCGGTGGTATCGGGATGCGCGGACCGGGAGAATCTCAAATCGAGACCGATAGACGTATTATCCTAGATAAAATCTCACAACTCAAAGAGAAACTCAAAATCATTGATAAACAGAATGCTACACAACGAAAGAATCGTGGCGAAATGATTCGTGTGGCATTAGTGGGCTACACCAACGTCGGTAAATCCACTATTCTCAATATGATTTCAAAAGCGGATGTGTATATTGAAAACAAACTCTTTGCGACCTTAGACACGACTGTACGCAAGGTAGTGATTGAAAACCTTCCTTTTTTGCTGTCCGATACGGTTGGGTTTATACGTAAGTTACCTCACCATTTGGTGGAGTCATTCAAATCGACGTTGGATGAGGTACGTGAAGCGGATGTATTGATCCATGTGGTAGATATTTCGCATCCAAACTTTGAAGACCACATTCATGCCGTGAACGAAACGCTAAAGGATATTAATGCACTAGACAAGCCGACTATTACGGTTTTTAACAAGATTGATGCGTTCAAGCCGGCTATCGAAAAGGATGAGAACGGTGAAGAAATAAAGGTTACGTTAGAAGATTTCAAGAATTCGTGGATGGCTAAAAACTCAGATCCTGCTATATTCTTGTCTGCGACCAACAAAACTAATATTGAAGAATTCAAAGAGAAGCTTTACCAGGTAATATCCGAATTGCATAATGCGCGCTATCCGTATAATAATCTATTGTATTAATTCGCAGTTCTTCGAAGAAGTAAAAGAAATTATAAAGTAAAATTATTACGAGTTGTACTATTTTTACATTCGTGTAATCTAACTTTGTAGCCTGGCAATGTATCTTTAATAATGCAAAATAAGAAAGTAGAATTTATTGATTGGGGTTTGGTGGATTACCAAGAAGCTTGGGATAGACAAGAAAATATTTTTGCACAAACACTGAGCCTCAAGCAAGAAAATAGAACCAACAATACGACACTTCCCACGCCCAATTATCTCATATTCACGGAGCATCCTCATGTCTACACCTTAGGAAAAAGTGGACATGAAGAATATTTGCTTCTTGATGAAGCTGGTCTAATCGAAAAAGAGGCGAAATTTTATAAAATAAATCGTGGTGGAGATATTACTTACCATGGTCCTGGGCAGATTGTGGGCTATCCTATTCTGGATCTAGACAATTTCTTCACGGATATTCATCTTTATCTAAGAACTTTAGAAGAGGCCATTATATTGACTTTGGCGGATTATGGAATTGCTGCCGGTCGCTACGAAGGATATACAGGGGTATGGCTAGATGCAGAGAATGACAAAGCGCGAAAAATATGCGCTATGGGTGTACGTGCATCGCGCTGGGTCACCATGCATGGTTTTGCTTTCAATGTAAATGCCGACCTAGCTTATTTTGGCAATATAATCCCTTGTGGAATCGACGATAAAGATGTAACCTCTATGGAACGTGAACTGGGCAGAAAATTGGATATGGAAGAAGTGAAGCAAAGATTAAAAAATCATATCGCTTCTTTATTTCACATGGAACTGGTGTAAATAATTGTTTCGCTATATACCAACGTAGTTTGAACATGTTTTGCTACTGAGACTACTTTGATTTGCTTGTGTTCATCAATCTCAAACATCTCAGTTTCCTCATACCGCGTTGCGATAGAAAACACAATCTCATCGCAATGTGGTCTGAACAATTCATTCACAAGTTCGACTGTATTATTCTCTCCGGATAAATGTCCCAAGATCAAATGTTTTAATCGAGGTTTTCGATTTTCAAGGAATAATTCCAGAGCAGTTGTATTGGAAATATGCCCCCATCCACTACGGATACGGTTCTTCAAAAAATAAGAATACCTACCATTTTCAAGCAGCTGTTCATCAAAATTGCTTTCCAATAGTAGCACGTCGGAGTGCTGAATCACATGCTTTACATTATCGCAGCCCCGACCTAAATCCGTCATGATACTCACATTTACCTTACCATCGGTCACCACAAAACTGCATGGCTCTTTGGCATCATGGAATTTGGGGATTCCCATAACTTTGAGTTTACCTATATGGACTTGGGCATTGGGTGGAATTAAATGAATTAAATGCTCGGGCATATGTAGTCGCGAACCTTCATAACTTCCCGGAGTGATGTATACTGGGATTTGGTATCTTTTGCTAAATACCGAAAGTCCGCGTATATGATCGGTATGTTCGTGCGTGATGAATATGGCTTTGATGCTTGCAGGATCTATTCCCAATCTTGCCATGCGTATCTCAACATGTTTTGTATTGATACCAATATCAATTAATATAGCATCCTCACCTTTAGCGAGGTAATAACAATTACCATTAGAACCGGATGCTATCGAACAATATTTCATACCTGCCACAAAGGTAAAGAAAAAAGCCCTAGTCCCAACAAATGGAACCCATGCTTTCTAATTATAATATTGAGATTAACATTCTGGTAAGCTCAACGGCACCTTCACCGCCAAACCGCCATCAGCAGTCTCTTTGTATTTTACGTTCATATCCTGCGCCGTCTCCCACATGGTGCTCACCACCGCATCCAAACTTACTTTGGCCTTGTCTGGATTCGACTGCAAAGCGAGTTGCGCTGCGGTTATCGCTTTGATAGCTCCCATGGTATTACGTTCTATACAGGGTACTTGTACTAAGCCTCCGATTGGATCACAAGTTAATCCCAAATGATGTTCCATGGCAATCTCTGAAGCCATAAGCACCTGTCTTTGGGATCCGCCGAGGCATTCCGTCAGCGCACCAGCGGCCATAGCCGAAGAAACCCCTATCTCTGCTTGGCAGCCGCCCATAGCAGCGGATATCGTTGCTCCTTTTTTGAATATGGAACCTATTTCGGATGCCGTAGCGATAAATTGAATGATTTTCTCATCGCTATATGCATCGTAAAAAGCTATATAATATTGTAACACTGCTGGAATCACACCCGAAGCACCATTTGTTGGCGCCGTAACCACTCTGCCAAAAGAAGCGTTCTCCTCATTGACCGCTAAAGCAAAACAGCTTACACAATCCAAAATATATCCAAAATCCTTTCCTCCCGAGCGAATAGCTTCCAGCCAGCTATCATAATCCGAATACGGCCGATCCTTGAGCATTCGCTTATTCAGCCGGGCAGCACGTCGCTCTACATTCAAGCCACCTGGTAAAATACCTTCCGTATGACATCCTTTATAGATACATTCTTTGATTACCTGAAAGATATTTAATATTCCTTTTTTTGTTTCCTCCTCTGCGCGCCATGTAAGTTCATTCTCTAGGACTAATTCCGAAATTTTCAACCCTGTACGCATACACGCACTTATCAACTCCTGCGCCGTGTCAATAGGGAAAGGCAATTCTACTTCAGAGAGAAAAGATTCCGAATCATTCTCCTGTGTGACAAAACCTCCACCAATTGAGTAATAGGTTTCGCTAATAGCTGTACCATTTGAAAGAAGCGCCTGAAAAGTAACCGCATTGGGGTGGTACGGCAAGCTTTGGTCAAACAAAAAGAGCAGCTGCTCATCGTACACAAAATTTATATCCTTTTCGCCCGCCAGATTGAGAATCCTGGAAGCCTTTATGTTTTCTACCTTCGGCAACACTTGACTTACATCAAAAGTCACAGGGTCATCACCACTCAATCCTAGCAATATAGCGATATCCGTACCGTGACCAATACCCGTTTTTGCAAGAGATCCGTAAAGAAGAACATTCACTTGTTCTACCACTGTGAGCGCATCTGTATCCTTCAATTTTTGGACAAAACGCTGGGCTGCACGCCACGGTCCTAGCGTATGCGAACTGGACGGTCCGATTCCTATTTTGAACATATCGAATACAGAAATTTGTTCTGATGCCATAGTCTTTCCTACTATTTAATATTATAATATCAAACAAAGTTAGAACTATAAATGACAAAAAAAAGCCAAGCTGAAATTCAGCTTGGCTTTGGGTATATAATTTTAAAAAGCTCTTACAATCCTTTTCCGTAGGAGTATGCTTTTGAAATATTTACAGGAAGTTTTCCTTGAGGCTTGATATCTTTAAGGATCACTTTTACTGCTGCTCTTTGCATGAAATCTTCATTTTGATAACCCATAATAATCGATGCACTACGATTAACATCTACTGAAGTGATTGCGTATGGGTTTGTCAACATCACGGTGATGGTACGACGGCCTGCAATTTTTTCAATGAAAGTATTTACTTCTTTAGAGAAATCTAACGTCGGTCTAGGACGCGGTCTATTATCATGAAGCACTAATATAATTTGATCATGATCTCTCACCTGCTCCACTAAATCCTTCAATTGCTCTGCAGTTTCTTTACCACCGATATAGAAATTTTTAGCATTCGACAATCTAGTGCTCATTCCCTTTTCAAAATCCTGAGCTGAGGTAACCCCTACACTCACGATAGATGTTTCTTTTTTGGGATCAAAAGATTGAATACGACGATTAGATTTCAACAATGTAATCGAGTTGTCAGCCATACGTTGAATCAACGACTTGGTTTGCGGACGATTGATATCAGCATACGTATTATTTCTATTTGCCGGGTTGTATTTATCTAATCCTAACCAAAGCTTAGCCGCCAAGATACGCTTCACACGAGCGTCGATATCCGCCTGTTTCAACCGGCCACTTTGGATAGATTTTTCAACTAGACTAATAGCACGGGCACTATTCTCGGAAAGCTCGAGTAAATCATGCCCCGCTTGAATCGCTAAAATATCAGCTTCTCCATTTGGGAAAAACTTAGTCACGCCTTTCATATTCATAGCATCCGTAACTGTCAACCCTTGAAAACCCAATTCTTTTCGGAGTAAGTCCGTCACTACTTTTTTAGAAATAGAAGAAGGTAAATTAGGGGTGTTGTCCAGCACAGGTATATCCATATGACCTACCATTACAGAAGGTGCTCCTTGTTTTATTAACTCTTTGAAGGGAAAAAGTTCCAATTCCTCCAGACGCTCTCTCGAAAAATTAAGCTTAGGCAAATCATAATGTGAATCCACATCTGTATCACCGTGCCCTGGGAAGTGTTTGATAGAAGCTAATATACCACCATCAACCATTCCTTTCATGTATGCCCCAGATTTGGCCGTTACATTTTCTTTATTATCACCAAAGGAACGGAATCCGATCACGGGGTTTTTAGGATTATTATTAATATCTACTGTAGGCGCAAAATTAAAGTGCATACCTAAACGTAGAAAATCTTTGGCTACCTCACGTCCCATGTCATACAACATAGAATTGTCTTGCAATGCGCCCAATGTCATTTGATAAGGGAACGACTGCGTAGAATCTTGCAGACGCATACCTAACCCCCATTCGCCATCAAAGGTTACCAGCAATGGCACTTTGGAAACTTTTTGGTAGTTGTTGATCATATCTAAGTGACGAACAGGACCACCCTGAAATACCACTAGACCGCCCAATTGCTCATTTTTGATTACTGTACCTACCGAATCAATAAATTTTTGACCAAGATTGGTATGGGCACGCACTAAAAATAGTTGACCAATACGTTCTTTTGGGGTTAAACTATTAAACACAGAATCTACCCACTTGTGGTTACTATTGATGAATTTCACAAAATCAGGCTTCGATTGTGCGGATGCTCCCAAAGACACTAATAATGCACATGAAAAAGCTAAAATAGGTTTCAGCATAATGTAAGATTTAAAGTAATTATATACGAAAATAGAATAATAAATCTAAATTTGGATGATTATGCGAAATTGTTACAACAAAACGCACAAAAACGCAATTAGATAAGATTGTACTTTTCTTCCAACAGTAAAGCGAGATCTAGGGAATTCTCAATATCTCCACAGGCTTCTTTTTTCCAGAGCATATCAATAACCAATAGTAATAGCTGCGCCTCTATTTCAGGATTTGCATAGCCAAGTTCTTTAAATGCGCGAATGATGATAGGATGAACAGGCTTCATGAATTGCTCGTGCTGGGATTTGGAAAAAGGTATATGAGACAATCGTTCTTGAAGCTTCCAAAACATAGGCTCCTCCGCAACTAACTTACTAGGCAAAAAAATCATATTGCGGATAAAATCCTTCGCATTCTTGTAAGTCATCATACCTCTGTGATGCTGCAATACCCTCCTGTATCCTGATTTTATCAAATGTGCGAGCAGTGCATCTTTATTTCCAAAGTGTTTAAATATCAAAGCTTCAGAAACACCAGCGTTAGCCGCAATCTCTTTGGTGGAAGTATCTGCATAACCATTTTTAGCAAACAGAACTAATGCTGCTTCCAAAATTTTTTCTTTTCTACTCAACAACGAACTCTTCATATAAAAACACGTACAATCAAGCAAATATATTCATTTTGAAGAGATATTTGAACTCTAAAAACTTTAAACTATTATTGTATTATATTTCAACCGCAATTGTGAAACCATTTATAACATACACCCTGTTCCTGCTATGCATTATTCTTCCTTTACATGGAAAAGCACAGCAAAATATAATGGGTCATATCTTAACTGAGCAAGATTCGACTGCAGTAATAGGCGCCACATTAACGCTCAGCCTTGTCCAAAAAGATTCCTCCAGCCTCGTCAAAAAAAATACGACCGACAGAAATGGGCAATTTCAATTTAAAAATCTAAAGCCCGGCAAATACTTATTACAAGTCCTGGCATTAGGCTATCAAGTAAAGATAGTACCCATCGAGCTGACCAATAGAAAAACGCAAACACTACAAATCAAACTACCTTCAGACAATATTGGTATCGAAGAGGTGCTCGTCAGCTCCTCCTCGTCCATCGTCATCAAAGGCGACACACTAGAGTACGACACTAAGAATTTCGTGACGCGGGATTTTGCCGATGCGGACGAAGTGGTCGCACAAATTCCAGGTGTGATGATTGATGAAGATGGAAATGTGACCGCACATGGCGAACAAGTAACGCGTATTATTGTCGATGGAAAAGAATTTTTCAGTTCGGATCCTAAAATTGCGTTAAAAACACTGCCTGCGGACATTATCGCAAAGATTCAGTTGATCGATGAGAAATCCGAACAATCCAAGTTCTCAGGATTTGATGATGGCAAACGCAATAAAGTGATTAATATTGTTACCAAACCTGACAAAAAAGTAGGCTATTTTGGTAAATCCGCTGTGAGCAAAGGTGATGCTGACAAATTCTCGATCAATTCATCGACCAATAGTTTTAATGGCGATAAAAAGATTGCTATCAATCTTTTGGCGAATAACATTAATGAAACCAACTTCGCCGAACAAGGCAGAGGCGGCGCACGAGGAGGCAATAACAATACCGATAGAGGTTTATCCGACACCTACGCCGCCGCTATCAACTACAGCAATAGCTTTCCAAAAGCAAAAATCGAACTAAGCACCGACTACAACTTTAATTCATCAACGACCGAAACACAAACACTTTCTGACATACAATACCTAGCCGAAAAACAAGCTGATCAGTTCAGAAAACAAAGCCAGATTTCCGATGTCCACAATATACAGCACAGCCTCGGCGGCAGGCTCAAATGGAGCATTGACTCCTTACATCGCATTGATTTTACGCCCAATTTCAAATACACAAGCAGCGATCGCGTATTCAACACCAGTTTTAACACCATCCGGGACAACGATTCTCCTATTAATAATTCTTCCCGTTCTTCCAACGGTGACAATTCTACCTTCTCATTTGGCGGGTCGATTACCTATATGATGAAACTCAAAAAAGCTGGACGTACTGTTTCACTGACCACGAGCGGCAACAGAAATACAAATGATGCACAGGGTTTGAATTTAGCAGTCACCGAATATTATAAAAATGCCTTGCTCAATCGTATTGACACCAACAATAATAGCAGTCTCACCCAAGGTTATGGAAATGGTTTTAACGGCAAATTGGCTTTCACCGAAAATATTTCAACATACAGCCGATTACAAATGCAGTACAACTTTCGCAATACCGCCTCCTACTCCAATCGTGAGACTTTTGAGTACCTCGCTGAAACCGGTCAGACAGGTGAATTGCGAGAGCGGCTATCTAATGAATTCCGTAATGACTACAATTACCATAGCGCCGGCATGTCTTACATCTTTGCTGTCAAGGACTCCATCCGTTTCCAAGTAGGATTGCAATATCAGCACGGTTTAAGAAATAATGATCGTTTAGTGCCAAGAAATATTCATACTACGGCCGATTTCAGCAGCTTGCTGCCCGAATTGTCGGCTACCTATAAGTTTTCAAAAACGAAACATCTGGAAATCAACTACAGCACACAAACGAATACCCCATCCATCAATCAACTTCAAGATTTTGTAAATAACCAAAATGAACTGCGGATAACCAATGGAAACCCTAATTTAGACCAAGAATATGCGCACAGCGTACGCGTGCAATATAAAGATGTGAATAGACAGTCTGGTCGGTCCCTCACGACAAACGCCAGCTTCGAATATATCCAAGACAAAATAGTCAATAGCATCATTTTAACGGACACAAGTATTTTCATACTGGATGATATCCGGTTGGGAGCAGGTGGCCAATATGTCCAACCTATCAACGCAGATGGTGCTTATACCTTCAGAATCAATAACAGTTATGGACTACCCATCGAAAAACTGAAGCTTAATCTTAACCTCAATTCACGTGTTTATATCAACAACGAACTGGCCGAGATCAATACCCTTGCTATTGAAAATAAAACATTTGGATATGCCCAAAGTATTGGGCTGAATTCTAAGTTTTCTAAAAGATATATTTTTGGGATTTCTTACCATATAGATGGAAAGATAACAGCCAATGTCCTGCGACAAACAGCACGTTATCACGTGATTAATCATCGGCTCAATGCGAATACCTCCTTAGAACCTATCAAAAGTTATGTGGTTTCCTCGAATCTATTGTGGCTCAATAATGGAGGAATTATGAATTATCCCAATATCGAAACGTTCATTCTGAATGCGTCGGTGGGTAAAAAATTATTCAAGC
Organism: Sphingobacterium alimentarium; assembly: GCF_004342685.1. Taxonomy (GTDB): domain Bacteria; phylum Bacteroidota; class Bacteroidia; order Sphingobacteriales; family Sphingobacteriaceae; genus Sphingobacterium; species Sphingobacterium alimentarium. The sequence continues at coordinate 3,624 of NZ_SMBZ01000056.1, read as the reverse complement.
GCCAAAATGCAGAAATCACGATTAAAGGCTTTGACTTGTTGAATAAAGCTATGAATGTAAGCAGACGAGTAACTGAAAATAATATCTCGAACATCACCTCAAACACGCTTTCCCGGTATTTTCTGCTTTCCTTCACATATAATCTCCGGAAATTTGGCACCACCAATCTCTTTAAATAAATAACCCGCCCTTTTGCAAATAAATCTCTTTCTTGCTGCGGTAAGCATCCTTATCGATGGCTTTTGTAGCCTTCGATAGAACCATAGTTTTATAGCCCAAATCCAAAGCATCCATCGCCGTAAAGAATACACAATAGTCCGCCGCCAGTCCGCAGATGTGAACCTCGGTTACTCCTTTGTCCTGCAAATAACCATGCATACCCGTATTACGCAATTTATGATTGTCAAAAAAGCCACTGTAACTATCGATTTCCTTGTTCATTCCCTTACGGAATATAGCCTCGATAGGATTAGAATTCAGTCGCGAAGACATTTCTGCCCCTAAAGTACCCTGTACACAGTGATTGGGCCACAGCATCTGAGGATGTCCATTCCACTCGATAGTATCAAAAAGATTGTGCTGGGGATGCATAGAAGCAAAACTTTTGTGATCTGCAGGATGCCAATCTTGGGTAGCGACAACGACTGCATAATTTGTCTGTATTTTATTAATTAAATCAATTATCTCATCCCCCTGAGGCACCTCTAGAGCCCCGCCGGCAAGAAAATCATTCTGAACATCAACAATAATTAGTGCTTTCATAAAATGAAGTTAAAAAATTCAAGGACATAATACGATAAAGCCGTTTAAAATAAAAAAGAACGCTCTGTAGCAAAAACGCTTATATACACGTGTTTTATAAGCGCAATTTGTAGTCATACAAGGTGGTAAAACAAAATAAATTATTAGATTTGCAGCGCTTGTTTGTTTACAGGCGATATTTAACATATTATAACACATTTAACAGTAGGTATTACTTACATTTGCATGTCAACTAATATATATGAGTCAATTATTACGTTTTAAATATTTATATTTTTTATCCATTGCATCTGCATTATCACTGTTTATAAGTTGTAATAAAGACATTAGTTTGTCTTTAGATGATGTTAACGAAGATATTGCAGTTTCTTTTATTGACTCCTTCACGGTAAATACCTCGACGTTCCAATTGGATTATATGCCAGCGGCATCCATGGGTACGGTATTGGTAGGAAAAATAAATCATCCAGGCGTAGGTGCGGTACAGTCATCCTCTTACTTAAAAGTAACGTTGGATTCTTATACAGACAATATTCCTGAGAATGCAGTATTTGATTCTATCAATGTGGTGCTAAAACCTCACGCGACACGCTATTATTATGGTGACACGACACAAGTACAGTCTATTGCCGTTCACCGTGTAACGCAAGAGATCGTGACGACCAATTTACTTTCATCAATTGATAGTTATAAAGCGCCTGTATACGTGACAGGACCAACTATATTCAACAATCAAAAATTCAATTACAATAATATTGCTTTAGGTACTGGCACTTTCAGACCCAATATTTTTTCATTGGATACCATTAGCGTAAGGTTGGATGACAATTTCGGAAAAGAAATTTTTGACATGGTCAATACCCAGGACTATAATGTTAGCAATACAGAGTCCTTTCAGAACTATCTGAAAGGTATTGCCCTTGTACCGGGAAATAGCAATACGGCGATGTTAGGTCTTAGCGATACCGTAAATATTAATATAAATTATTCATATACTGGATCAGATGGCTTTAAGACGCAAGGTAAAAAGGTTATTACCGCTAGTGGTTCTGCTTTCCAATATAACAATATTGAATACAATAGAGCAGGCACACCGCTGGCGGCTTTGACAGCTAGCAACCGTGAATTGTCAGCAACAGAAACGAATAATAACTTTTACGTACAAGCAGGAACAGGTATTACTACCAAAATTCGTATCCCTTCCTTAAATGCTTTTATGTATAATGACAACATTAGTGTCAATAAAGCAGAACTTGTAATCGAAACGGAATCCGTTTCCTATGGTCCATTCCCTGCACCGACAAGCTTAATGCTGTTAGTAACCAACAAAAACAATATTCCGGTTAATTATGTACCGGCACCTCTATCTAATACTGTTCAATCTGCTGCATTTATTCCTGGTAATAATGTGGGGGAAAACAACAAATATGTATTCAACTTGATTGATTACGTCAAATTTGTAAACTCAAATCGATATATTGACACCGATTTATTAATATCTTCTGTATCACCTAGCATATTTACAACCGTAAACACAGCTAAGATTGCTACAGAAAACGGCAAGCCTAAAATTAAATTAAACATTGTATATACTAAATTTAGATAATTTATGAATAAGAAAAATTGGCTATGTATTGTTTTAGCCTGTGCTTTTACACTTTCAGCATTCAATTCTTGTAAAAAAGACGAAGAGAACAACGACACAACGGATAATGGGCCTACAGAATGGGTAAAATCATCTGCTTTTGATGGAGACCCTAGAAGTGCTGCAGCCTCATTCCAAATTGAAAATAAAGGCTTTATAGCAACTGGCGTGCTTTCTACTAATGAAAGAACCAAAGATGCATGGACATTTAACAACAATATTTGGACTCGCATTGCTGATTTCCCGGGTTCAGCACGTAATGGTGCAGTTGGATTCGCTATTGGTCAAAATGGTTACGTAGGTCTAGGATATGATGGCAACGATGTATTACGTGATTTCTACAGATACAATTCTGCAACTAACACGTGGACGCAAATTGCTTCATTGCCAGAGACAGCTGAAGGGCGTCATGGTGCGGTGGCATTCACATTAGGCAATTACGCGTACGTTGGCCTTGGTGCTACAAAAACTCAAAAAACACTTAAAGATTTTTGGAGATACGATCCTACTACGGATAAATGGGAAGCAATGGGTTCTGAATTCAAACAAAAGCGTGTTAACGCATTTGCCTTTGTAATTGGTAACAAAGCATACGTTGGTGGTGGTTTTGACAACAATCAATATCCAGATGATTTTTGGTCATTTGATGGCACGAAATGGACTGAAGAAGCTCCTTTAAAAGATTCAGATAATACATATGACTTGACTCGTCAAGGTGCATCAACATTCGTAATAGGTAATTATGGTTATGTAATCGGTGGTAAGAAAAATGCTTCATTGAATACAGTATGGAAATATGATCCTGCTGCTAGAAAATGGGAAAGCAAACACCAAGCGCTTCCGCAAAACGCAAGAGATGGGGCTGTAGCTTACTCAATCGGTGGTAAAGGTTATTTAACTGTAGGCACAAATGGATCAATGAAATTTGACGATACATGGGTATTTACTCCAGTTAGATAATAATAAAAGATTTATAATTTTATAGCCTTGTGTGTTGTGCACAAGGCTTTTTTATTTAGCGAAAATTGAGGATGAGTAATTTTTACTCATTTTTTTTATTTAAGAAAATTCTTTTATTTATTTGCTACCACATATTCTTCATATAGACCACTAATAATTATGAACCTGAATTCGATTATTAATTCTATTTAAAATTGCAATCATGGTGATAAATGTTTATATTTAAGTATCTGAAATTCAAATATTTAACAATATAC
>NZ_SMBZ01000055.1 GCF_004342685.1 Sphingobacterium alimentarium | reverse complement strand
GACGTTATTCTAACAAACCGCCTTGGTACGGATCCGTATGCCGGGTGGTGTGAGAGGACAGATAGGGAAATAATCCCTATCTTCCTACTCGATTTGTTTAAGCAGATTTGAACTTACATTTTTATTCCAAGTGTAAATAAAAAAGCCTATTTTTGTCCAAATAATCCTATAATGAAACAATCGATTTTATTAGACGGTCCCAAGTTTCAAATTACAATCAAAAGATTGTGTCAACAATTGATTGAAAATCACGGAGATTTCTCGAATTCAGCAATTATCGGTATTCAGCCGCGTGGTACTTTTTTGGCTAAGCGCATTGCGAAAGAGCTCAAAAAGATGATCGGCAAAGATGTTGATACAGGGATATTGGATATTACGTTTTTTCGTGATGATTTTCGCCTCAAAGGCAATTCACCATTGCTCGCTAACAGTACGCAGATTGATTTTATCGTGGAAGGCAAGAACGTGATATTTGTAGATGATGTACTTTGGACGGGCCGCACTATTCGCTCTGCGATGGATGCTATTCAAGCCTTTGGTCGATCAGGACGCATCGAGCTATTGTGCTTGGTAGACCGCAGATTCTCTAGACAGATACCTATTCAACCCGATTATATTGGCATACAGGTCGATTCGATCGATTCTCAAAAAGTTATTGTCAGCTGGGAAGAGGTAGATAAAGAAGACAGTATCGTATTGATTACGGACAAGAAATAATTTTTTTAGCGAAAAATAAAAGTAAAATGCCAACAACGACAGAACAGTTAAGTACACGCCATCTATTGGGCATCAAAGACCTAACTGAGCATGATATTCAATTAATTTTAGATACAGCGGCAAATTTTAAAGATGTCCTGAATCGTCCTATTAAGAAAGTTCCTTCATTAAGAGACATAACAATAGCGAATGTATTTTTTGAAAACTCTACACGGACACGACTTTCTTTCGAATTAGCAGAAAAGCGTCTATCAGCAGATATTGTGAATTTTGCAGCGTCATCTTCGTCGGTAAGCAAAGGGGAGACATTGATTGATACAGTCAATAATATCCTAGCCATGAAAGTGGATATGATTGTGATGCGTCATCCATATGCGGGAGCGGGGGTATTCTTAAGCAAACATGTAGACGCTCAGATCGTCAATGCGGGCGACGGTGCGCATGAACATCCGACGCAAGCCTTATTGGATTCATTCTCTATCCGCGAAAAATATGGCGATGTAGCAGGTCGCAAGGTGGCTATCATCGGCGATATTTTGCATTCGCGTGTAGCCTTGTCCAATATATTGTGTTTGCAAAAACAAGGGGCAGAAGTGATGGTCTGTGGTCCGACTACGTTGATTCCAAAATATATCACTTCGCTGGGTGTGAAAGTTGAGCATGACTTGATGAAAGCATTGAACTGGTGTGATGTTGCCAATATGTTGCGTATTCAGCTCGAACGTCAGGATATTGCATATTTCCCCTCCTTGCGTGAATATTCCATGTTGTATGGATTAAATAAAGAGATTTTGGACTCTTTGGATAAAGAAATTACCATTATGCATCCAGGACCTATTAATAGAGGGGTAGAGATTACTTCCGACGTGGCAGATAGCCAACACTCAATTATTCTAGATCAAGTAGAAAATGGGGTAGCGGTCCGAATGGCCGTATTGTATTTATTAGCAGGAAAGAGAGGTTAAGGTTTTTAACCTCTCTTTTTTGCTTTTTATGTGGCGTAGCTCAATGCGTCATGGAATTTTAGTCAAAAGATTTTTAATTGCAGATTATCACAAATAGATTCATTGCGTGACCTAAATAGATTTTCTTTTCTCAGTTTAGTACTGCATTTTTTGAGAAATAAAAAACTCCGTTTCATTATCAAGCTTATAGCTTTTTCTAGGTTATCGATTGATTATAAATATGGTAATGTGAAAAAGTGTTAAATAATATGGGATACTCCTTCAAAATCGTAAAATTAGCAGGATAAAAGTCGTTTACTAACAGATGTTAACAACTTTTGAGGAAAACTTGTTTCCTAACTGCTATTTTAGTAGACTGAAGAATTGTGTCTACATCGCAATGAAAATTGACACTGCGGAGGTATTTAGAAATTTAGATAAAGAAATTACACCATTATGTACAAAAAGATTTACGGATTGGGTGTTGCATTGACCTTGATGTCTGTTCCTGTATTTGGTCAGCAAAGTGCATGGCAAGATATAAACAGAGCGTATAAATCAGGTTTAGAACTATTCGAACGCGGTAAATTCAGTTCAGCATCCAAACAATTTGATAAAGTTGAAGAGATTCGTACTAAATCATCTTTACAACTGGATGAAACCGAAGAGTTAAGTTTGATAAAGGAAGGTGTACGCTTTTATCAGGCAGTATGTGCACTGGAATTGGGAGATACCGATGCAGAAGGTAGATTTCTAAAATATATCAAGGACTATCCAGCCAGCTCTAATTCCAAAGCCGCTTTTTTTCAGATCGGACGATCATACTATGCTAAAAAAGATTATCCAAAAGCAATAGAATGGTTTACGAAGATTGAAAGCCGCAATTTGGCGGGTTCGGAGAATCAAGAGTATCGTTTTAAATTGGGATATGCCCAATTCATGACGAACGACTATGCTTCGGCAAAACCACTTTTTGAGAAACTTAAAGACGAAAATAGTCAATATCAAGAAGCGTCGATTTATTACTATGCATACTTGAGCTACCTCGATGCGGAGTATAAGACTGCATTAAATGAATTTGAGCGTCTTAATGGTTCGAAAACTTTCGAATCTACATATCCGTATTATATAACCGCTTTATATTTTCTAGATAAGCGCTACGACGATGTGTTGAGCTATGCTTTGCCTATTTTAGAAACTACGAAGCAGGATTATGAAACAGAAATGTTTCGTATTATCGCGGCCACGTATTTCATAAAAGGTGATTTAGCCAAATCCAAACAATACTACGATAAGTTCCAAGCACAGGATCAAGGCAAAACGCAGAACAATCAAGATAGCTACCAAATAGGTTATATCGCGTACAAATTAGGCGATTATCCGAAAGCGATTACGGAGTTGGAAAAAATGACCGACCCTGATGAATATTACCAAAGTGCGATGATTACGCTGGGGGATGCTTTTATCAAAACCGGAAATAAGCAGAGTGCACGTAATGCATTCTTCAAAGCTTCAAAACTTGATTTTGATCCTCAACTCAAAGAAGAAGGTTTGTTCAACTATGCGAAGTTATCGTATGAGCTTGAATTTCACCAAGTGGCCTTAGACGCTATCCAAGAATATCTTGATACTTACAAAACAAATAAACGCAACGAAGAAGCAAAAACATTGCTAGCAGAGGTATTGCTAAGTACCAAAAACTACCGTAATGCGGTGGATGTATTAGAATCATTCCCATTGACATCCAAAGAAGCGAAGGCTGCTTACCAAAAGGTAACCTACTATCGTGGATTGGAGTACTATAATGAGCGTGCTTTTGAAAACGGTATTTCGATGTTTATGCGTTCGGAAGCGAATCGCTACGATGAAGAGGTGTATGCTTTATCATTATATTGGAAAGCGGAAGCCATGTACGAAGTGCGTAAGTACAAAGAGGCAGTTGCAAACTTCAATAAGTTTTTACAATTACCTGCTGCGCGCAATACAGATGTATATCACTATGCCAATTATGCTTTAGCATATGCGGCATTCCGTAATGATAATTACAATACATCGGCCAATTACTTCGAACGTTTCTTAGCGGGCGGTGGTAAAGATGGTATCGAGCTGAACACGCGCAATGACGCAATAGCACGATTGGCTGACTCTTATTTTGCGACAAAAAATTATAGCAAAGCGATGTCTTACTATGATCGATTGATCAGCACCAATGCGCAAAGCCAAGATTACGCCTTGTTCCAACGTGGAATCATCCAAGGACTACAAGGTGATAATAATGCAAAGATTGCTACCTTGAATTCGGTGATTGCAAAATATCCAAAATCAAACTATGCGGATGACGTGGCCTTCGAAATTCCGTACACATATTTCATGATGAATGATTATGATAAGGCTATTACGGGCTTGCAATCCATGGTAGAAAAATATCCGCGAAGCTCTTATGTGCCACGCGCCTTATTAACTATTGGTTTGGTGCAATATAATCAAGACAATACAGATGCAGCTCGCCAGACATTCGAAAGAGTGGTGAGTCAGTATGCAACAACAGATGAGGCTAAGCAAGCAATCCGTTCGATCGAAAATATTTACTTGGATAAAGGAGATGCTTCCGGTTACATCCGTTACGCTACCTCTACGAATATTGGTAACCTTTCTCAAGCCGAGCAAGATGCACATACTTTTGGGATAGCACGCAATCTATTCGAGCGCGGTAATTATTCAGGTGCTGTAGAAGCTGTAAATGCTTACTTCGATAAGTTTCCGAAACCTATTAATGAGAAATTTGCTCGTTATATCCGTGGTGAAAGTTATGCGCAGTTGAAACAAGATCAACAGGCTTTGCATGATTTTAATATTATCATGAATGACTGGACATCTGCATATACCGAAAGAACGCTTATAAGTGTGTCTAAATTACACTTACGCAACAAGGCTTATAACGAAGCGGTACAAGTATTGAAAAAATTAGAGCTTACTTCAGAGTATAAAGAGAATTATGGCTTCGCCATCAAAAACTTGTTGTTGAGTTATTATAATATCGGTGATGACTTCGAAACGTTGAATTATGCCAACATACTCAAGGGATACGAAAAATCATCTGAAGAGGATATTGCTTTAGCACACTTGTACGCAGCTAAAGTATATACGAAGCAAAACAAAACTGCAGACGCTACGAAAGAACTAAATTTGGCAGCGCTAAAATCTAAGACAGAAACAGGAGCTGAAGCACGTTACTTAGTAGCAGAGCAACAACTGAAAGCAAAACAATACGACAAAGCGATTGAGTCCGCATTTGATATAGCTAATTCATTCTCATCATATGATTATTGGATTGCAAAAGGATTTATTTTGATGTCGGATGCGTATGCAGGTAAAGGAGACAAGTTCCAAGCTAAAGCAACATTAGAAAGTATCATCGAGAATTATGAAAATCAGACCGATGATATTATCAAAACGGCTAAGGAGCGTTTACAGAAACTTAAATAACAAGAAATAGGAAATAAGATGAAATTGCATAAAACAGTATTTAAGAATTATGCTTTAGTAGCATTGTTATTGGGGGCGGGCCAACAAGGCTTTGCGCAAGTTGATCCGGAGAGACCCGTAACGATAGATTCTTTCGATGTAGTCCGTGATTATAAGCCTATTCTTGCTGATGCGGTTAAGATTCGTCGTAGTCCAGATATGACCAATAAGCGTGCGTATATGCCTAAGCTTAGCTATGGAAATATTCCAGACAAAAAGTTGGATATAAACACTGGATTGAAAGAGTTGACCGTACAAGAGTTGCCATTTACCCGTACACAAGATATCACTTCCAATTACGTAAAATTGGGTATTGGTAATCTTGGAACTATTTTGGGTGAGGCCTACATCGCTAACGAAGAATATGAAAACCTTCGTTTTGGCGCATTCGTAAAACATTTGAATCAAAAAGGATCTTTAGAACAACAAAAATTCTCTAGACAAGAGATCGGAGTATTTGGTCGTCGTGTGCTCGATGGATTTACGGTTGATGGTCTAGTCGGTTACAATCGTTATGCTACTCGCTTTTATGGTATCGGAACGGATGTGAATAATCTTCCATTAAACCCCGCTAAAGAAGCGCAGGCATTTAACGATATATACTTGACGGGTGAATTGACAAGCAACTTCGATCCGAACAATGAAGAGGCTGTTTCTTATTCGGCCAAAATTGATGCCTATACGTATAAAGATAAGTTCGAATCGAATGAAAATTCGATAGCTCTTTCTGGATATTTGAATAAACGTGTTCGTACATTCAACGTCGGTGCCAATGTAGCATTAGATTACAACAGCATTGGAGGTGTAGGTTCGAATCTAGATAAGTTCAAGAACTCCGTTGCTACTATTAATCCTTATATCAGCTTCAAAGGAGCGAATTATACCCTTACATTAGGTGGTAATATTGTTTCGGAATTTGGGGATGAAAGTAGATTCAATATCTTCCCAGCAGCAGAAGTGGACTTCTCGTTAGTACCGGGATACATCAATTTATTTGGTGGATTGAATGGAAATGTCAAAAAAGCATCTTACAAACAGCTTACCCAGATCAACCCGTATTTAGGGCCAGGTCAGACTTTCCAAAATCAAGTCGAGCGTCTTAATATCTTCGGTGGTATCAAGGGCAACGCAGGTGCTACTTTTGGATATAAAGCCAAAGTGATGTACAAATCTATTGAAGGTTTGCCATTATTTTTGAATAGTGCAGAAGCACCTTTCCGCTTTGATTTGGTGTATGATGGCGATTCGGATAATCAAACGAAATATTTTGGTATCGAAGGAGAGATTAATGTGCGCTTATCGCAATTAGTTAACTTGGGAGGACGCTTGAATATTGATGGATACACACTGGCTACGCAAGAGGAAGCTTGGTTTACACCAAAAATGCGTTTAGCGGCCAACGCTAGATTTAATATTTCGGAGAAATTGTACATCGATGCTGAAGGTTTGTTCCACGGTTCAAGCTGGGCAGCGACTTATGATTATGATGTTAGCATGAATCCTGCTCGCCTTGAGAATACTTACCGCAAAGTTTCTATTCCGGAGTTTTTTGATCTAAGTGCAGGTGCCGAATACAAAGCGATGAATAATTTAGGGATATTCATCAAAGCGAATAATATTTTTAATAGAGAGTACCAACGCTACCTATATTATCCACGATTGGGTTTCAATGTGATAGGTGGTGTTAATTTTTCTTTTTAACAAATAAGATTATAACTTTGCATCTCATATAAAAACGTATAATTGCACATGAGTTTAGGAAGACAAATACATGCGTTACTCAAAAGACATTCAGCTGTTTTTGTAAAAGGTTTAGGGACGTTTAGACGTGTCCGTACCTCTGCGTCTTTTGATGCCAAGCATAAAGTTGTCTTGCCTCCAATTAGTTATGTCGAATTTGAGCATAACACAGAGGATGGGTATGATTATACATTGTATGTTCAGCAAAGTCAACAGTTGGATCGGAGTGCTGCCGAAAACTTTGTAAAACAAGAGACGGACAAGCTAGCGGAAAATATACATCGCGAAGGACAGGCTAATCTTGAAGAATTAGGGCAATTGGTAGCTTATGGATATTCGTTCATATTCAAACCGATAGATCTGAGTGGATTTCAGTTTATGCCATTAGAAGATCCATTCCGTCAAGAGGAATCAACAGAAAGCAGTGAGACTATTGAGGATGAAGTCGCAACTATTGTGGCTGATGACCCCGTAGTAGAAGAAGAAATTATTGTTGATGCGTCACAAGCGGAGAAGATCATCGTAGAAGATTCTCCAGTAGAATCACCTTCAAAACCCGTTGTAGAAGAAACTATTGCACCCGTACCGGCAGAGCCAGTAATTCAGGATCCGGTGGCGCCAGCGCAGACCGCGCTTCAAGAAGAACAGGAAGAGATAAGTCCTAAAAAGAGCAATAGTATGGCTTATGCCGTAATTGGTATTATTGCCCTGCTTTTATTGGGTGGTTTATATTACTTCGATGTGTTCAAAACAAATATTAGCAATGACGCGGCGGTGGCTAACGCCGATACATTAGCACAGGATACTCGCGCGCAGGAGTTAGATAGCGCTTTGACAGCCATAAACGATACTTTAATTATAACTGCAGCTGCAGATTCAATAGCACCCTCTTCGACAGGAATTGAAGTTATGGAAGAGAATCCGAATCACAAATTTGCTATTGTAATCGGCACACATGCCAAATTGATATTGGCGCAAGAAGAAGCAGAGGAATTCAATAAAAAAGGTCATACACATGTGCGTGTGTTGAGCCCGAATCTTGATAAAAATCTGAAAAAGGTAATTTGGGATACCTATGCAACAAAAGAACAGCGTGATTCTGCGCTACGCTATGTCCAAAAGAATATTAAAGCCGACGCATGGCCGACGGTAGTTAAATAAATAGAATAGAAACCAATAAATAAATAGTTTTAGATATTATGTCATTTCTTCAAGACAACCTAGTCACTGATTCATTGAATCAAGTTCAACAACAAGCAGTTCAGTTAGCTCCTGCGGTAGAGGATCAAAATCTTATTCAACTATTAATGAAGGGTGGTTGGATCATGATTCCAATCGTCATCTTATTTTTTATAGGATTAGTGATTTTTATAGAACGTTACATTACTATTCGTAACGCTTCGAAAAGTGACGGCAACTTAATGGCGCAAATTAAGAGCAATGTATTGTCTGGCAAATTGGACTCTGCTATTGCAGTATGTCGTTCTAGTAACTCGGCGCTGGCACGTATGCTACAAAAAGGACTAACACGTGTGGGGCGTCCTATCAGAGATATTGAAGGAGCAATCGAGAATGCCGGCAAATTAGAAGTGTCGCGTTTAGAAAAAAACATCAATATATTGGGAATTATTGCTGGTATCGCGCCGATGCTTGGTTTCGTGGGAACAATCTTTGGGGTAATCCAGATTTTCCGTGAAGTAGAGATCGCAGGTGGTATCGACATTGGTACAGTTTCAGGAGGTCTTTATGTAAAAATGATCGCTTCAGCATCAGGTTTGACAATTGGTATCTTGGCCTATATTGGTTACCATATTTTGAATATGATGGTTGAGCGTCTTATCCTAAAAATGGAAACAGAAGCTGTAGAATTTATTGATTTATTAGACGAACCAGGGGTTTAATCGAAGACTTATTTTAATCGGATAGACCATGAATATAAGAAATAGAAGAGGGAAACCCACTGCCGAAGTTCATACGGCTGCCTTGAATGACATCATGTTCTTTTTGATGTTGTTCTTCCTATTGGCTTCCGCAGTAGCAAATCCTCAGGTAGTAAAGTTGTTATTACCAAAATCAAGTGCGGGAGAACAATCTGTAGCGAAGAAAACTGTGACTGTATCGATTACAGGTGATTTAGCTTACCATGTCGACAAGCAAACAGTGCCTTTGGAAGCGTTGGAGCAAACTTTGCAAGCGCAGATGAATGCAGGTGAAGAAGTCACCATTATGCTTTATGCAGATAGCACAGTGCCTATTCAGAATGTAATCTCTGTGATGGACGTTGCTAATCGTTTAAAGATAAAATTGGTGCTTGCAACGGAGCCAAAGAAGGATTAAAAAAATTGATAATTTGACAATTTGGATTTAGGTGTGTCTAATACGAATTGGAGAACGTAAATTTTCAAATTTCAATAGAATGTTGTTATGTATTATCAAATAAAAGAAGAGAATAATTTACCCAAAGCATTCGGCTATTCGGCTATTGTCATGGCTATTCTAGTGGCAATAGGCTTTTTTATAGTCTTTGGGCAGCCTTCTATTCCTGAATATGGAATGGGTGGTATCGTGGTAAATTATGGTACCTCGGATGTAGGTATTGGCGATGATTATATGAGCATTGAGGAGCCTTCCATGGACGAAAATGCTAATAATGTGCGTCCTGACCGTGTGGTGCCTACTGAAGTGCCGACACCAACACCAACACAACAGGTCTCTGACAAAGCTGTAGCTACACAGGATATGGAAGATGCACCTGCGGTCACCAAAACAGAAAAAGCGGTTAAAAATCCAGCTGCCGAAACGACGAAAGAGGTAAAAAATAGTACACCTGCTGTCAATACCAACGCATTATACAAGGGTAAGAAAAATAATGGTCAAGGTTCTGGAGATGGTGAAGGTGGTGGACCGGGAAATCAAGGCTCCGCTTTGGGGGACCCATTAGCATCTAACTACGGCGAAGGTGGTTCTGGATTTGGTAATACTCCGATTTCTCTAACAAGTAGACACTGGGCCGTAAGACCTAACATTGATGACAAAAGCCAATTCTCTGGTGTTGTCGTATGTGAGCTTACTGTAGACCGCAATGGTAACATTGTCAATGTAAGACCAGGTGTCAGGGGTACTACTTATTCGTCACCTACAGTATATAGTATGTTGGAGCGCGAATTGCGTAAAGCAAAATTCAATACTGTTGCCAATGCGCCCGACAGACGTATCGTTCATGTCACAATTAATTTCAAAGTAAGATAATTCATCATTATGAATACTTATACAGAGGTAATCGATTATCTATATAGTCGATTACCTATGTTTACAAGAGATGGTGCTTCGGCGTACAAAAAAGATTTGGACCGCACGATCGCACTTTGCAAAGCGCTAGATAATCCCCATCAAAAATTCAAAACAATACATGTAGCAGGGACAAATGGCAAGGGTTCCTCCTCGCATATGTTGGCTGCTATATTGGCACAGGCTGGGTACAAAACCGGCTTGTATACTTCGCCACATTTATTGGATTTCAGGGAGCGCATCCGTATCAATGGACAACAAATCCCCGAACAATTTGTCATTGATTATGTAAATAGTCAAAAAGATCTTATCGAGCATATTAAGCCTTCATTTTTTGAAGCGACTGTAGCTATGGCTTTTGATTATTTTGCTAAGGAAGAGGTCGATATAGCTATTATCGAAGTAGGTTTAGGGGGAAGATTGGATAGTACCAATATCATTACCCCTGAAGTATGCTTGATTACCAATATCGGTATGGACCACATGAATCTTTTGGGCGATACCTTGGAAGAGATTGCTGCGGAGAAGGCAGGAATCATCAAAGCGGGTATTCCGGTCGTCATATCGGAGACGAATGAAATTACCGCTGATGTATTTATCGATAAAGCTGTTCAGGAGCAAGCTCCAATAACTTTTGCAGATCAATATATTACTGTGAAGCGTCTTCACAAAGATCCTTTGCTTCAGACACTTGAAGTCGAAAAGGAGGGTGAAGTATATTGCTACGATCTGGATTTGACGGGCTCGTATCAAACAAAAAATATTGTAGGCGTTTTGGCGATTGTCGATCAGCTTCGTGAGAATGGTTTTGCACTAAGTGAAGAGCAATTGCGGGAGGCACTCGCACATGTGCAAACGCTGACAGGCTTACAAGGCCGTTGGCAGACATTGAGTTCTGATCTATTGATTATCTGCGATACAGGCCACAATGAAGATGGTATCAAAGAAGTAATAAAAAATCTTAACGAAATTTCTTATAAAAATCTACACATCGTTATCGGAGCCATGAAGGATAAGGATTTGGATCATATGCTTCCTTACCTTCCGAAAGATGCTACTTATTACTTTTCTAACCCAGATATGCCAAGAGCTATGGAAGCAGGTGAGTTGGCTGAAAAAGCTGCATTCGTCGGGCTTGCAGGCAAAGTATCAGGAACAGTAATGCAAGCATTTGAAGATGCAAAAGCGGCATATCAAGAAGGTGATTTAATCTTTGTAGGAGGATCTAATTTCGTGGTAGCTGAAGTATTGCAGAATATGTAATTAGCACATTTTTTATTATAGCTTGCTATATTAATAATATAAAAATGCACTCTTTCGAATGCATTTTCAAATCTTCAAATCTTCAAATTATCTAATTTTCAAATTAATTTTTCTTTTGAATAGCCTTAATAATTCCTTCTAAATTTTCATTAAATTCTAAAAGCTGTGCAAATACTTTGTCATCCTTACCTAATCCGCCATGTTTATTGTTTTTGCGGAAGATGGTTTTAATGTCTTCCCAGCGTTGTTGTTCTTCTGGTGAAATTAATCCAGCTAGTTCTTTTAGTTTGAGTAAGTTGCTTTCCGTATCCGCGGTCAATGTTTGTGATTCACTCTCATAGTGTGCTCGAATTACATCTTCAATCTCTTTATCGTTCATCATGGGCACGATTTGCGTTACCAATTTACTCATGTTGCGGTACGAACCTTGCATTTTGAATGATGGCTCGGTGCGATAAGAATCCTGCATAGCAGCAGACTGGATGTAGTTTTTATTTACTTTAATGACTACATCTCGGATTGTAAATACGTGTCGTAGTACGGCAATAAAGTTGTCTATATCCTGTTTCAAATAATTACCTTCCAAGTCTTGCAATTGTTCTCCACCTTGCTGTACAAAATCAATCAATGCATAGAAATCTTTGAAAGATTTACTCGCGATTTTCTCTAAATGCGGATTTTCGATGGCTGCGTTTTCGATCAGACTGAGATTAAACAAATGCTCCGTATCACCGATCACATCCCCCAAGTTGTAGACGTCAGCACGGTTGGCCAACATATCCGGAATTTGGAATTTGGAGCCAGACTCGGTATATGGATTTCCCGCCATCACGATACAAAAACGTTTTCCACGTAGGTCGTAGGTCTTGCTCTCCCCATCAAAGATACCGTCAATCTTACGTTGACCATCGGCAAGTGAAATGAATTTTTGTAAGAATTCAGGGTTCAAATGTTGGATGTCATCTAAATATAACATGACGTTATCTGCCATTTCGAAAGCCAAATTGATCTTTTTCAATTCTTCACGCTCTCCAGAAGTTTTGGCCTCAATAGGATCTATTGACATGATAGAATTTCCTATGGTAGGTCCATTGACTTTTACAAAGTGTAAGCCCATGGTCTTCGCTAAATATTCCATGAGTGTCGTTTTACCATATCCTGGAGGGGAGATGAGCAGTAGCATACCCATTCTTGCCGTCCGTTTGTTGTCTCCCGCGGCCCCTAGTTGTTTGGCTAAATTGTTACCTATGAGTGGAAAATAAACTTCATTGATTAGCTTGTTGCGGACAAATGAAGTCAAAACTTTTGGCTCAAGCTCATTGATTTTTAACTCTTTTTCATAAGACTTGACAAGTTGCTCCTTCACGCGGGCAAAGTCGTTGAATCGCGTCACATTACACGTCTCAAACCGACTCAATTTGTCCATGAAATCATGGTAGTGAATATGGAGTGTGCCATCATCCAAAATTGTATGATTGCCTTTCAATCCTTCCAATAAAGCTGAGGAATGTGCAAAATGTAACTGGTATTCTTCTTTCGGGAATAATAATTCAACAGCTGCTTCCTCAATATGTTGCCTCAAAGGTTCGTATTTATGATCTTCATCCACAAACGCGTGAAGCCAATTGAGGATCAGATAATATTTATCTTCCAGATTGAAAAACTCATTTTCCAAATCTTCTTGAAAAGCCTTTAAAGATTTCTTGTTTTCCAATGCGCGTACAAATTCCTGTTTCAAATGGTCTGCACTTTCGCTCAAAACCATTTTGCCAAATTGAGATTGGCTTTCAAAAAGATACTTGGCCACTTGCTTCTTATCAAGTTGGCTAACTTGAATCGCCGTATTCCAACTGCGAAAATATTTTTCAATCTCTTCGAGGGTACTTTGCACTCGTTTGGTATTGGGAAAGGTCCGGAGTACGCTCTGTGTAGCCTGAATAAGTGCTTTCAGCTTTTGACGGACTTCTGGCATTAACGTAAACCAAAAGATATGTGCCGTCGCTCGCATCAATGGACTGTACCGCAGGAGTTCAAGTTTATCATCCATTCCCTTGATGGATTGATAAATTAGCAAAGCATCTGCATTGTGCACCCCTTTGACATAATTTTCAGAATAATTTTGTTCAACGGTCTGGGTGATGAAGGCTTCTGCATCAAAATTTTCCTGCCCTTGTGAAGCCAAAAATGTCTTATAAGCTAAATATTCAGCCCGGTAAACGGATTTGTTTTCTGACACAAGCTCTTGTTCCCAAATATCCTGAAACAATTGAATCTCTTGGTTTTTTACTTTCTGATAAAAGCTAGTTCCCGTCAAGTGAAAATAAAGCTCTTCATTGCGGCGAAGGAGCGTTAAGCTGAGCGGTTGTCTATTGACCGCAAATTTATGCTTGCCTAAGGATATGAAATTTTCACCATCGACGTAGAGTTCGGACTTATCGCGTAGTACACGTAAGGCATCTTCTTGTGATTTTTTGAGGAGATTTTCTAAGTTTTCGGCTTTGGATACGTCGTTCAATGTTTTCAATTCGCTGATGAGTTCGCGAATTTTGTTGATCATAAGATCCGAAGCGTAGAAACTTAAAATTTCTTCTCTCGAAGAGAGAGTTTGCGATTTGTTTTCGATGTTTTTCAACACACGAAGACCAATTTGCTCTAAAGAAGAACTACGTTTGTTAAGCTGCTCGACGATTTGTTCTCGGCGAGCATTGAAGGCTTTGATAATTTCATCCCGTTTGTCCGCAATTTTCAACGCAAAGTCATCAAATTCAGAAAATTTACTGTCGAGTTCTTCAAGCTGGACAACGACTTTGGTGTAATACTCATCGACCTTGTCGGCAGACGTAGAAAGCTCTAAGTAATTGGAAACGGATTGTTCCAATAAGGTTAGTTGGGCAGAGAATTCGGCAACAGCTTCCTTGCTGCGTAGCGTGCTGAGTTTGCGCGTCAATTGTGCGCGCACCTCATTGAGCGATGAAAATATCAACGATATTTTCTCAATAATCTTTGTGGTTTGTGTAGCATCTTCGATTTTCAAGCTATTGAGGATGTCGATCAGCAACTCCAATTCCGAAGATATATCCGTATTCCTTTGTTCCAACTCCTTAGCGTCAAAAGCTTTGGTGATTTGTTCGACTTTTTGCTTTTGATCTAGGACGCGCTGCTCGTAGGGTAGGAGGGCTTCATCTTTCAGCAAAAACGTCACCGTCTTTTCTGAAAGTTCATCTGCAATTTTTTCAATATTTTGTTTTAATACCTCGATTTGCGCTTCATCGGTGTATTTCACATTCTTTAAGTCAATGATTTCACCTTGCAATTTCCGGGCATCAGCCAATAGATGCACAAGTTGATCCAATGTTTCGATCGTCGTGCTATTTATACTGAAAAGCAGATTTTCTAACTTTTGCTCGGTATGTTCGACTACGTCCAAAGCATGCTTACGCAGCGCTTGAACTTTTACAAACTCATCGATAGCGGTATTCGCAACTTCTGATATCTGCTGAAGCGGAGCGCTCAAATTTTTTAATGCAGGGTCCTTCAACCAAAAGTAACTGTCTAAGATTGCGTTGGTCTTACGCAGGATATCTTCATAAAGTCCCTCGTAGCTGTCTTCTTTGTTGACTAATTGGATAACTTCCTGCACTTCCGCCATCGCCTGCACAATCTGTTTGTTTCCGACTTTATACACTGGATCATCACGGCGATTTAGGTTCTCTTGCAACACAGCCATGTACGGCGTCTCCCAGATCTGTACCTGGTGATGACGTGTAGCATCTGCTTCGGTGCGGAAATAGATGAGTGAACCATCATCAAAGACGGTGAAACCATTACAGATGATAGGTGTTTCGACAGATTGCTGAATAATGTTATACGACATCAAGATGTACGTATTCGTCTCCGATTGTGTAAAGATGTAAAGAAAATCTTCCCCATTGGGTGAAGCAATTCTCCGCAGAAAAGAAACACCTTCAAAGCTGTTGTCAAAAACTTTATAGGTCCCATTTTGCAAATAATAGCCATTGGAGAATATCACTCCTTGGTTGTCGGGAAGCAAGATAGCGGACTCATTAAGCGCTTTTACATTCACGACCTCCTTTGTGCGCTGATTATAAATATAAGCTCTGAAATCCTCTTGGTAGGGTTTGATTCGAATCACTATCAAATTTCCCAAGTCCGCATAGTAATAATCGGCATCATCCAGTTGCTGGTCGGTGTTGGCTACTTTTTCAGAATAAATGCCTTGGCCCGAATCGGTATTGTTTTCGATTTTAAAGGTGATATCACCGTGCAAAGCTTCAATAAAGACTTTGTCCAAAATCGAAATATGGGAGAATTTACCTAAACGACGGTCTTCTAATGTAGTTTTTGTCCAGGAGAATTCATGTTGCAGCGGTAGTTTCACTTCGTGTATGCTGCGATCATCTTGATAAATGAGCTGATCCCCCTTGATAAGCCATTTGAAAGCTTTTCGATCCTCCGCATTTTTGCTGGTTTGGAAAATCATGTATAAATAATTTTCCGTGCGACGGAATTTGGAAAAGATAGAATCGCGGTAATATTTATACAGATTCTGGTAATCCGTTATAAAATTCGGGTCATTGATTAAATCAAGAGGCTGTGGAATGAAATGATTGTCTTCAAATGTATAGATACTGAAAACATCTCCGAGTTTGATCTCATTGCGCAAGCCTATATGTACATTGTAGCCGAAAATACAGATATTGTCCAAGGCCACAATCCCACGCGCCACGCAGTTGTTTTCGGTAGTGATGCGCTGATTTGCCTTCAATACAAAACTGGTTGCATTGAAGACCTCCTTGCGCGCCTGATTCAGATCGCCAACACGGCTTGCCAATTCATCACGTTGCGTTAGGAGACGCTTGCGAATAATTTCGTAAGCTCCAGCATCTAGAGTTTCACCCCTTTGGAGTGTTGTTTTATTTTCTTCTGTCATTGGTTACATAGCTTACACTCCTTTGGAGTGTTTTTATGAATCATCATGAAGTTTTAGTTTTGACTTATATTATTAACACAAAACTGCTCCTTTAGGTGCAATACCTTTATAATAATAAGTTTCCTATGTGTTGCGTGCCTTTAGGTACGCAACTTTATTCTAGATTTTTGAATATATACTTCTTGTTATATTCTACATCGAATAATTTTAAAAGTTTGATATACTCTTCTCTGAAAGTTAGTTTTTTATGATGTTCTTTTTGTGTTTCAATGTATTTAATAACATTTGGAATATGAGAATGACTGTAACAAAAAGCTGCATATCCTTCTTGCCATCTAAAAATTGTAGGCGTCAATTTATTTGTATTAATAAATTGAGATGATTCATGTTTCACTTGTCGCATTAATGCTGCGATAGATTGTGCTGGATTTAGTCCAATAAAAAGATGAACATGATCAAAGGCCGAATTGATGGCTAATACCTTATATTTATTATTTTGTACAATCGCAATTATATATTTATGTAATCGTTCTTCCCAACTATCATGAATTACAGTTTCTCTAAACTTTACTACAAAAACAATGTGAATATATAATTGCGTGTACGTGTTTGGTATGAATCTATGCTTGGAACATTATTTTTTTATCTTTTTTAGTTCAATTTCTTGTTAGAAATACCCAGGTTTTTAGCCATTCCGAAAAGCGAATTGATAAAGCCTTTATCTTCCTCATTATCTTCGGATGATGCAGCCTGTTGCAACTTGATTAATGCTGCTGATACCGTCAGATTTTTGATGTCAGTAGAAGAAATTCCATACTTATCCGCCAATGAGCGCACTTTTTCTGCCAAATCACCTTTTCCATCTGGTCCCAATAGTGAATTTTTAATGTCGATGGCGTGGCTTGAATTATTAATCAAGTGATCAAAACCTTTTGCATTCGACACTTGACGAACAATATTCTCGAAAAACATGGTTTCGCCGCCCACGATATCAATTTTCGCAGACTTCAAGGCTTCAGACAATACCGAAGCTTGTGCTCCTGCAATATCTTTTTGAATGTTGATATGTGCTAACTCGATATCACGCTCTTTTTGCAATTGTAACTTGAATTCTTCGTGTGATTGGCCAGCGTCATTCAATTGTTTCATGGCCGAAGCTTTTTCTTCAATACCTTTTGCTTCCGCAAATGCTTTTTCGCGTACTACTTCCGCTTGAGCAAGCCCTTCTTTGCGTAACGCTTCCGCTTTTTTCTCAATTACATTCGCTTCTTTCGTGCCTTGAATTTCTTCTGCTTCCGCTTTAGCAACCATTACTTCCGCTTCTGACAAGCCGATTGCGGCTTCTTCTTTGGCTTTGGCTTCTGCAATGATTTTGCGCGCTTCCGCTTCTTTTGCCGACGCTTCTTTTTTAGCTTCTGCTTCGATTAATAGCTCTTGTGCTTTTTTCTCCGCTATCTTGCGTGACGCTTCAGCATCGATTACTTTCTTCTCGGCTTCTTGCTCAGCCGCAATTTTTGCTGCTTCAGCTGCTTTGACAGTAGCAATTAAGCGCTCTTCCGCCTCTTGGGATGCCGCGATGACGCCTGCTTGTTTCTTACGTTCTACATCACGGAATACTTCTACATCTTTTACAGCTTGTTGCTCTTCAATTACACCTTTTTCTAATTGTACACGCTCTTTGATGACATTCTGAATCGATTTTTGTTCTGTCTCTACCGAACGTTGTTTGTCAATCTGCGCTAAAGTTACGATGCGTTCACGCTCTGTCGCTTCTAAGGCGCGGTCTTTCTCTACACGCTCTGTTTCTACGGCGTCCGTGCGTAACTTATTTTTCTCCGCAATGATGATTTGACGCAATTTGTTCTCTTCTTGTATGGCCAAGGCTTCTTCCGTAGAGATACGCACCGTTTCCGATTTTAATCGTTCTTCTTCACGTACTTTAATGATCTCAGCTTCCTCACGAGACTTGATATTTTCAATTTCGCGACGCTGTTTTTCTTCTTTTTCTGCCAATTGACGATCCAGTTCCAAGATTGCTTCACGCGCTTCTACGTTTTGCTTTTTAATCACTTTTTCCTCCTCACGGCGGATGAGGTTGGCGTTCATATTTTGTTTAGCCGTCAATTCAGTGATTTTTTTGATACCCTCGGAATCCAAAATATTGTCCGGACTCAAGAATTTCAATTCTGTTTGTTCCAAATAGTCAATCGCACAGTCATCCAATATATAACCATTCAGGTCAGTGCCGATGATGTTCAATATCTCATCTCTAAATTCGCGGCGGGCTTCATATAATTCGATAAAATCAAACTTTTTACCTACCGTTTTAAGGGCCTCTGAGAACTTGGATTCAAAGATGTTTTTTAATGTTTCAGGGTCACTTGCTCGATCACAGCCTAAGTTTTGCGCTACATTGACTACGTCGTCCACCGATTTGTTGACACGAACAAAAAATGCCACCTTGATGTCTGCACGGATATTGTCCTTACAGATCAATCCATCCCCTTGCATCCGGTTAATTTCAATTTTTTTCACAGAAATATCCATGATCTCCATTTTATGAAAAACCGGAATGACATACATTCCTTTATTAAATGCAACTTTTGTTCCCCCGATACCCGTACGTACAATTGCTTTTCCCTGCGGAATTTTTTTGTAGAACATACTGAGTACCACAAAAAAAGCAAAAATGATAAAGACTACAGCGCCTATGGCTATCAGCACAATGCCTGTTGGTCCATCGATAAATAATAATTGATTAGTCATTGTATGTTATTTGTGTTTATTAAAAATTATCTAAGGTTATATTTTTCTTTACTAAATAGTATTTCTTATCGGTTGTTTCCTCCATGATGATCACTTCCTCATCATATCGAATGGGCTCACCGTTGATGCTTTTGACATTCAGTCGGATGATATCATTCTGTATCTTGACTTCTAAGGATCCTAGACTGTCTCCTTGGATGGAAGATCTCATTTTACCCGTCCTTCCCAGGAATTCATGTGCTTCTTCACCCAAATAGCCGACTTGTTTGTATAATTTCACCACAGGAATCGTCACATAATGCATAAGCAAATAGGTGAAAAGCAATACAGGAATCAGAATCCAAACCGACTTCCATCCATAATTACCCAGATGGAAGAGGAGGGAAGCGGTAATGGTGAGCAGCCAGCCAATAAATTTGAATAAAGTGACAATCACCATCAAAGGTGCTTTTCCAATATTGATATAATCCATGGCTTTGCTGAAGAATGACGGCTCCGCATCCGAATCTGTATCCACATCCGTGTCGCCATCAATATCTTGAATATCTACACCCTCAAACTCCACATTAACATCTGCAGTACCAAAATCGAATCCATCGCCCATCATCATGGTGAATAGCCAGTATAGCAATGAAACTGCCGTCAGCACGGTCATAATTGCATTTGGTAGCGGATTAAATAATATGTTTAGTACTTCTGTCATAGTTTTGAGTTTAAATGGTTTCTCTTTTGAAAGTATAGTGGAATGTCCACGAACTGCCACTAACAGACAGGTCTTGCATGCTGACCATCTCCCATCCTTGTCTGCCTAATTCATTGAGGACTTTGTCAATCTCCTCAGCATCAAGTTTGTTTCCCCAGAACCCTCTAGGCTCAATTTTTAATGTTTTATATTCGAATCTTTTCATATTAATATGCTGGGATTTTTATTTTATAATGTTTACGAATGGATATAATATAGATAAGCGATCCTAAGAATGGCGCTAATAAAATCATCAGTCCTATTAACAGCCTATCTACATTGTTATTTTTAAAATCACGCTTGAACAAATCTATAAATGCGATAATCATTAAAGTCAACGGAATCAACATAAAAATCCCCCAAATCATAATTAGTAAGATTTCAGCAGGTCCTATATTCAGAAATAGTAGATTTTCCATTTTATAAGTTTTTAATTTTTTGTTTTAAAAGTTCCAAATCGTCTTTCGGTGTATTATCTGTACTCCGCAATAAATAATCAATTTGTTGTTCGGTACGCAACTGATTAATCTCATCAGTGGCCTCATTGTGTGCTTCCTGATTTTCCAATTTGGATTTCATTTTTTCCAATAACTCTATTGTGCTGTTGTTGTCTATATTGGCCATTTGTTGGTTAGCAAACGCGGAAGCGTTATTGATACGTTGTTTGGCTTTTAGCGTTGAGAGTTCTTTTTCCCACTTCGCAATATTGAACTTTAATATATCTATTTTATTGTTAATTAAATTAATTTTTTCAACAAAAATTGCGCTTTGAGTGGTGATTTCTGTCGCTTCTTCTGCCAATTTCTTTTTGATGCTTAATGCTTCCAATGCCAATTGATCTGCTTTCGTGGAATCTATTTCTTGCTTTTGTGCTTTCTGTAATAGCAGTAGCGCCTTCTCTTCATAGCTTTCTGCATCATTCAACTTATTTTTCGCCAGATTTTCGCTCCTTATTATCTGTGCTCTATTCGTAATATATGCCTCCGTCAACTCCGAAAGTTGCTGTTTCATATCTTCTATTCCTTTTTCAATCAAAAGAATAGGGTTTTCCATTTTATCGACCAAAGCATGAATTTCTGCCTGTCCAATTTTTAAAAGTCTTTTGAAAATATTCATCACTATAGTTATTGTTTTGAAAATTGTATTAATTGTTCGTGGTATTCACTCAATAAAAGCGAAAGCGAATTTATCGCTGCGTCAAATTCATTTTGATCCAGATTGTGCAATTGCAAAGTGTATCTAAAAATCACGCGCTTGCCATCTTCAGTCAGCGCAAATGCACCGTGAATGATATCTCTATTTTTAATCAATAGCGACTTGAAAAGCTGGATATTATCACTTCGCAACGAAAATAGATGCTGTTCGAAAATGATAATGGGCGGTGTCACCCCCACGATCAGATTCTTAATGCCATCAAA
>NZ_SMBZ01000054.1 GCF_004342685.1 Sphingobacterium alimentarium | reverse complement strand
ACTTTTCCCACGGATAGTAAGTTGCATAAAAAGATCATAAAAAAGACGCTGAAAATTGTTCAAGATGAACAATTGCCCATCCGTCAAAGTTACACAAGGATACTTAAAAAACTAAGTGTAGATCAGCGATTTCGCAATCACCCAAGAAATAAATCAAAAGCCAGAAAAGCTGATAAGAAAGTAAAAACCATTGCCGGTCGATTGGTTCGCGAACTGGAACGGAATTTATCACCAGATTCGATCCATCAAAAAACAATTCTATTTTTCAAACAGGTTCTAACTCAGACCAGGGGAAGTAAGCATAAAATATACTCGCTACATGAGCCAGATGTACTCTGCATTTCCAAAGGTAAAGAGCATAAGAAATATGAGTTCGGAAATAAAGTCTCCATCGTAAAGACGCAAAATACCGGTGTAATTGTTGGTGCAATGGGGTTTCGAAATGAGTTTGATGGACATACATTAAAACCAGCATTAGAGCAAGTTAACAGAATGATAGGGAAGGAACCCAAAACTGTAAGTGTGGATCGGGGTTACCGGGGGAATACCCAGATTGGGGTCACGCAAGTTCAGATCCCCAAACCATTCAATGACAAAAAACAAACCAAGTACCAACAGAAAAAGCTTAAAGAAGCGCACCGAAAAAGAGCTGCAATAGAACCCGTAATTGGACATTTAAAAACCGACCATCGATTGGGAAGAAACTTTTACAAAGGGATTATTGGCGACAACCTCAATATTATGCTAGCGGCAGCAGCTTTCAATTTCAAGCGGATGATGAATAAATGGAAACCATCATTTTTTGTATTTATTCAAAACCTGTTTACCCAACTCTATTGTTGCAGATTAAATTGGATAATCAGATCAAAAATAGCTTTTTAAGGCTTGACTATTTATTTTTAGCATGATTAAACAACAAATTTATTTTTTAAGCATTTTCCTTTTGATCATATCGTGTACTCCTTCTAGTGATATACAGAAGGAATATGCAACAAGTATAGTTGCTGGAACATCAAAGATATCTGGAAAAATTAATTTACCTCACAGTGTTATAAAGGATAGTATTACTGTGACTATCTATGTTTCACATCCTATTACTGGAGAAAATGTTGAATATGAAATACTCTTGGATCAATCACGGATATTCTCACAAGAAATAGATATAGAAACTGAGACTTCTTTAGTGGGGCTAAAAACGAATTTGGACCCTTACAAAGTGTTTAGAATTAAAGCCATAAATAATGATTCTGCTCATATTGAAATAACCTATGATTCGGGTAATGCTCTAAAAAATGTAGAGATAATACCTGCAATGAATAAATATGACATGATGCAGAGTGTGGAAATATTTAATAAAATGGCAAGTTATATACCTACCGACCCCAATTTGGAATACCCACATTTGTATAATAAGAGTATTGATGAATTTCAGAGTATTGTTAAAAAGAATTTTTCTAGAAGATTGGAGTTATTCGTAGATAATGATAATTTATTGTCTGAGGAATTTAAGGATTTTATAGCTAAGGATTATCAGTTGTTTTTATATACACGACATGTTTTCGCTTATGAGGCTCAGATGAAAATTAACTATCGTAAAGCAACTCGTGATAAAGTTAATATCCCAGACATCCAAAAAATTGATCGGTCGCATTTTCGCTTTTTGAAAAACTTCGATCTCAGCGATTCGCAATACTTAATGATTTATTCATTCTCTGAATTTCAAGATTCTATTCTTAAAAATGAGATTTTGGCAATACCAACCATCGGAGAACGTGATATTCCTTCCTGGTTAAACGAAGTGAAAGGTATTTTGAGTAATTTGGTAGGATTTGACGAAGGTCAATATTATGACATTTTGGTTGCAAATGCTTATAGTAGACAGTTAAAAGAAGAATCTCGATCATTAAGCGCAATGCAAAAAGAAAATATAGCTAATTATTGGAAAGATGGAGAAATTGTAAAGATTCTTTTCCGTAAAAATGAAAATGTTATTGCATATGAAAAGTTAAAATCTCCGACAGTTGTTAATGATATTTCTTTGGTTCCCAAAGAAGAAGTCATGCATAATATTCTCTCAGCCTATAAAAATAAAGTTGTTTTTATAGACCTTTGGGCGACTTGGTGTGGTCCATGTTTGCATGCAATGAAACAGTTTAATACTGTTAAGGGAGATTTCCAGGGGAAGGATATTGCATTTGTATATATTACGAATAGATCTTCGCCAAAAAAACTTTGGGAAGAAAAAATCAAAGGTATAGGACATAATCATTATTATCTGACTGATGAGCAGTGGGAATACATAATGAATCAATTCGATTTTGATTATATTCCTTCGTATTTACTATATAGTAAAGAGGGGCGTATGGTTAATAAATTTTCAAGCTTTCCAGGGAATCATGTGGTAAAAGCAGAAATAAGTAAATTATTCAATTAGCCCAATACATTTGAATATATAGCGGTATAAAAATATAAATCTGTAAATAATTTACTCCAGTAAAAAGCTTAAAAATATAAAGTAATAATCGTAAGGATTCCTATTCGGGAATCCTTACTTGTTTTAATATGTGATACAAATCACATATTAAGTTGACAGCCTACATTCATAAACGT
This sequence comes from Sphingobacterium alimentarium, assembly GCF_004342685.1. Classification (GTDB taxonomy): domain Bacteria; phylum Bacteroidota; class Bacteroidia; order Sphingobacteriales; family Sphingobacteriaceae; genus Sphingobacterium; species Sphingobacterium alimentarium. Next base: position 19,257 of record NZ_SMBZ01000054.1, on the reverse strand, counting down.
GGCCTTTCATCCTACTTTTGAATCAGTAATAAAGTCCAAATTGATGAGAGTAGTTGCCTATAATATTCAAGAGTTTGAAAAGGAAACATTGGCCAAAGCTAATGCTAAAGTGCATGATTTGACCCTCATTTCAAATCCTTTGAATCTGGAAACCATTCGCTATGCCGAAGGTAAAGAAGTTGTTATTGTTTCGGCAGGTGATAACTTAGATCGTCATTTATTGGATGCGTTGCAACAGATAGGGGTTAAAAAAATCATTACGCGATCAGTCACCTTAGATCATATTGACTTATTATATGCGGGGCAATTGGGGTTGCATATTGCCAACACCCCGCTGAATGACGAAACTCCACAAAGTATAGCCCATCAAACTATAGCCAACCTAAACAGTTGGATCAATAACCAATGTCTGGGTCAGGCTTGTCATTGTGCTTTTAAATGTGCTCAAAAGAAAGAATCACTTCTCTAATCTGTATGTCATGGATCATAAATCACTAATCTCCAAATATAATGTAGCTGCTCCTCGTTATACTTCGTATCCCACTGTTCCTTTTTGGGAAAATGAAGATTTCAGTGAATCAGAGTGGAAAAACAACGTAATAGCACGCTATAATCAAAGCAAAGCACAAGGTTTGAGTATCTATATTCACTTGCCCTATTGTGAGAACTTATGTACTTATTGCGGATGTAATACACGTATTACTAAGAATCACAAAGTGGAAGAACCATACATTGACTCGCTACTAAAAGAGTGGGAAATGTATCGTCAGCTACTTGGTGAAGAAAGCTTGCTCATCCAAGAAATACATTTGGGCGGTGGCACACCGACATTTTTTCAACCAGAGAATCTGCAGCGCTTGATTTCGGGCATTTTACAAGGCAATCGCAAAACTGCAGATGCGAGTTTTTCTTTTGAAGCTCATCCGGCGAATACAACGCGAGAGCATTTGCAGACATTAGCGGATTTGGGATTCAAAAGACTGAGTCTGGGGATCCAAGATTTTGACGAGCGCGTACAGTTTGTAATCAATAGACATCAAACGATAGAGGATGTTTCACGTGTCATGGCCCAAGCGCGAGCTATAGGCTATGATTCTATCAATTTTGATTTGATATATGGTTTGCCGCTGCAAACTACGGAATCCGTAAAAATGACCATTGAGGCATCTTTGGCTATGTCTCCAGATCGTATTTCCTTTTATAGCTATGCCCATGTGCCATGGCTCAGGCCAGGTCAAAGAAGATTTACAGAGATGGACCTGCCGGTGGGTGAAGAAAAGCTAAACCTATATAAGCTGGGTAAAACTATGATTCAAGAAGCTGGATATGAAGATGTTGGCATGGATCATTTTGCGAAGCGCGAAGATGCTCTTTTCTTAGCAAATGAAAATGGTACGCTGCACCGAAATTTTATGGGATATGCAGATCGTTACACGCCTTTGATGATAGGATTGGGAGTGTCCTCGATATCGGATGCTTGGACGGCATTCGCCCAGAATGTAAAAACTGTTGAAGAATATCATAAACTCGTCCTAGAAGGTAAACTTCCCGTATTCAAAGGACATTTGCTAGATCAAGAAGATGTATTGATACGGCAGTACATATTGGATATGATGTGTCGAGGTGTGGTAAATCTTCAGCCTACAAGTACGCTGAATGAGCGAATATTACCAAGGTTACAGCCTTTGCAAGAAGATGGACTTGTCGTAATTAACGGTCTAAATATTACCATCACTGTCATCGGTAAATCTTTCCTACGCAATGTGTGTATGACTTTTGATGAACGTTTACAAAGAAGCAAAGAGCGAGAGAATTTATTTAGTCAAGCGATTTAAAAGGGGAATATGGCGACGGATGCAAAGCTAAAAATAGCAACGAATTGTTATCACTGTGGGGACAAGGTAGAGGACACACCTTACATTTTGGAGCAGCATACATTTTGCTGTTTGGGTTGCCAGACCGTGTACCAAATATTGAACGAAAACAATCTGCAAAGCTATTACCGCTACAACAGCCATCCTGGCAAATCGCAGAAATCGCACAAACAGGATTTATCTTATCTGGAAGAGCCCAATATCATATCCAAATTGGTGGATTACCAAGATAAAGATATTACCATTATTACGTTCTACATTCCACCTATACATTGCAGCTCTTGTATATGGTTGTTAGAAAATTTATATAAACTTAGCCCTGCTGTGAAGTCTTCTAAAGTGGATTTCATGAAAAAGCAGGCCAGCATAACTTTTAATCACGAAGTATTGTCTTTGCGGGCTCTCGTGGAACTCCTACAAAATATCGGTTACGAGCCTAAAATTACTTTGCAAGATGTCGTCAAAGAAGGTAAAAAGATAAACCATAATAATCTAATAGCTAAGATTACTGTAGCAGGTTTTTGCTTCGGAAACTCGATGATGATTAGTTTTCCTGATTACTTTGGGATGGGTGCTTTTGAGCGTGAATATGCAAATTTCTTTGGCTATATGAATATGGCTTTCGGTATCCCCGTTTTGCTGTACAGTGCATCAGACTATTTTAAATCGGCTTGGTATAGCCTGCGGCAGAAGCGTCTGAACCTCGATGTACCCTTGGCTTTGGGGATTTTGGTGCTGTTCCTACGTTCGGCTTTTGAGATTATCTCACAGACCGGACCGGGGTTTATGGACACGCTGTGTAGTTTGGTGTTTTTTATCCTTATCGGCAAATGGGTGCAGCAACGTACCTATTATCATATTTCTTTCGAAAGAGATTACCGTTCCTATTTTCCGGTAGCTGTCACTGTCCTTGAGGAACAGAAAGAGCAGCCGCGACAAATCGCAGATTTAAAAATCGGTGATCGCATATTGATTCGTAATAATGAAATTATTCCTGCCGATGCCATTCTACTAAAAGGGAATGCTTCCTTGGACTTTAGTTTTGTAACGGGAGAAAGCAAGCCTATTGCTAAAGTGCTGGGTGAAGTAGTTTACGCAGGAGGTCGCCAAATAGGCGAAGCTATCGAATTGGAAGTGGTCAAAGCTGTATCGCAAAGTTATCTGACACGATTATGGAATAATGACTCATTCAAATCTTACGAAAAGAAATTTGATACGTTCGTCGAGTACATCAGCAAATATTTTACGATAGCATTGGTGAGCATTGCCCTGACCGCTCTCGTCTTTTGGATGGTAAATGGACAAGCGGACAAAGCTTGGGCAGCTTTTACGGCGGTGTTAATCATAGCTTGCCCTTGTGCTCTGGCTTTGAGTTCTCCATTCACGCTATCGGCGGCATTGAGTATTTTTGACCGAAATAAATTTTATATCAAGAATACGGCGGCTATCGAACAAATGGCTTCCATTGATACAGTAGTTTTTGATAAGACAGGGACTATTACTTCACCCAATGTAGCGGCACTGTTTTTCGAAGGTGAATTGAGCAAGTTGGAAAAAGATATGCTCTACTCTGTATGTCGAAATTCCAATCATCCCTTGAGCAGAGAAATACTAAAATGGCTCGGCGAATGTCAATTGCTGCCTGTGTCCAATTATAAGGAGTCGGTGGGTAAAGGCCAATCTGCAACCTACAAAGATTATGCGGTGGCTGTGGGTAGTGCAAGTTTTGTCGGGGGGCACAAAAAGGTAGACGGCACAGCTGTGTATGTTAGTATCAACAACGAAATAAAAGGTGTTTTTACCTTAGAACAGTCGTGGCGCCTGGGCCTAACCGAAGTCGTACAGGCATTGAAAAATAAGGCTTACACGTTGCATCTAATATCGGGAGATAATGAGCGTCGGGCAGACGCCTTGAAACTTATTTTTCCTTACGAAGCATCTTTATTGTTCAACCAAAATCCTTCGGATAAGCTTCAGCGAATTGAGCAATGGCAATCCGGTAATCACAAAGTATGCATGTTGGGCGATGGATTAAATGATGCTGGAGCACTGCGCAAGGCAGACTTAGGAATTGCGGTTTCGGACGATATAAATAATTTTTCACCGGGATGTGATGCTATTTTAGATGGGGAATCCTTTGATAAGATTCCTGCATTCTTTACCTTTAGTAAAGATGCGGTGAAAGTCATTAAAATGAGTTTTATCATTTCGTTGATGTACAACCTTATCGGTATAAGCTTTGCGATTCAAGGAACGATGTCACCACTTTTTGCAGCCATATTGATGCCGATTAGTACGGTGACAATTATTTCATTCACCAGCTTAATGACACGCTGGTATGGTAAGAAAAGAGGATTGATATAAACGTCATTTCGAACGTAGTGAGCGATCTGTTTTTAATTTTTACTTTTTAATTTTATAAAATGAACATCATATTTCTACTTATTGGTTTCAGTGTTTTGATCGCCTTGATATTTTTAGGTGCTTTCTTCTGGGCAAACAAGACCAAACAGTATGAAGATACCTATACTCCGTCGGTGCGGATACTCTTCGATGATGAGGTGAAAGAGGTGGAGCAAATAGATAAATTAAAATAATGGTCTATTTCTTTGTACCTTTGTCCCAAAATATAATAACAAATGGCAAGAGAAACACGTGAAGGTTTATACCAAGGAGTCATAGAACAAGACGCTGATGGAAATTATTTTTGTGGTCCTTTATTATTGGATTACAAATTAGCGAAATACTATTTCAAACTAGGAGACCGTATCAGTGTCAAAAAAGTAGTTAGCAACACTAGTGCTAAAAGCGCTGAAAAATATCCTCAAAAAGCAGTGAAGTTTTCACTGGCCGTAGCGGATCATAGCTAAAATCATTACGACTCCTCACCCCCGTGAGGAAATCGTCTATGGTTTGAATAGCCTATTAAAGAAAGAATCTTTTTTAGGCTCTTCGAGTCCTAAAGCAATACGGTCTATTTCAATTTCATTTTCCTCCGCATATTGCAGCCAATAATTAAACCGTTCTTCATTGGCGTATTCCGAATCTTTGCGATAATACACTAGTAACTGTTGCACAGCCGTTGGATAATTATTGATCAGCATGGCTTTTTCGTAATAGTGAATGGCTTTTTTATTGTTGACTTTTACACCCAAGCCCATTTCGTACATTATCCCGTAATATATTGGCGCAAATCTTTCTTCATAATCTTGTTTCAACACAGGTAAAACCTTGTTGTATTCTTGTTTTTCAAAATATATTTCCGCCAATTTATCCTCGCTGTTTATTCTTCCAGACCTAGTCTTGAGGTAATATTCGAGGGCTTTGTCATAGTCCTTGGGGACATGCTCTCCATAATAATATAAATCCCCCAGGTTGGTCCATCCCAGCCAACAGCCCATTTCACCTGCTTTTTGAAACACTAACAGAGCTTTAGTCATGTCTCTTTCACAGTCTTCCGCATTTTGTAAGAGACATCCAAGGTCATTTCATGCACCCGCATCGCCCAATTCACCTGCCAGCTCGTATAGGTGCAACGCCTCCTCTATATTATAGTGTTGCGGTAGGTCTTTTTCAGCATAGATAGAGGCCAATTTGCTGATCATATACGGATGTTGATGCGCTTTGCCTAATTGTAGGATAGGGATAGCTTGATCTATTTTGTCTGCTTGACAGAGATCGGACGCTAGTTCGTACAGGGTTTCATCATCGAAAAACTGAAAATACTCCATGCCCAATGCAGTCTTCCACTTTGTATAAAAGTCATTAAAGAATTTGAGGTCTTTGTCAAAGAAATTGTATCTGTTTTTATAAAGATTACCTATTTCATGGTTGGTCAGCGGCACAATATTGCCGTCACTTTGTAGCTTGTATATAGACAGATGTTGGAATAATAAGAGACAATCGGAATCATTAAAAGATTTTGTAACGTAATCATAAGGTTCGCTGAGGGCATGGGCTTTCACATCATAATAGCGAGAATTTTCGTTCGTCTTTACCCGAAGAAATTCTCGTTGATAGCTACGATTTCTTGAGTCTGAGCATGCGCACACTAACTAAATATTACGCATGGCGTCAAATAATCCAAGCCCTTGCGCTGTCTGCAAAAGGTAGGTGTTTTTGATAAAATAGTGGATTTTGCTATCTACAATTTTGATGACATCGGCATCTAGTACTATTTCCTTTTGTTCAAGTAGGTTATAAAAGTGCCAGATTTTATTTTTTTGATAAGCTATCGTATCGTAATTACCTTCCTTCAGTACACGGTCAACTTCTGTTTGCAGCAGTGCGCCATCAGGTTTTAATAGTGCTGCTTTACCCTGCCATTTACTAGGGCCGAGATAATAATGTCGATGTGGTAACTCTTCTATCTTTTTGGGGTTATAATCTCCCAAATAAACACCGTCAAGGTTGAATATTTTGCATTTGGAACTTCCTTGGAGTTTAGTGAAAAGCAAAAAATGATTTTCATAGCGGAAAGGGGAATCGCTAAGTGAGGAAATGAGAAGTTCATTTCGGTGATTGATGAGGTAATAATTGTCTCCTTTTTTTGCATTGAAAAGATTATGAGTCAACCATTCTAGCTCATCGTATTCAATAGGGATAATCAATTCATGGTCAGGAATCACTGTCAAGCCGTATCGATTGTCCTGACCGACTATGGCTACGTTTGTTTCATGTTGAAATTTGTAATCCACTTGTTCGCCGTAATATATGGTAAACACATCATAAGCCTCATCGTATTGGAGGGGGATGATAATTTTACCTTTTGTATTGATGTCTCCCGATTTGTTGTCTTTTGTTTCGGCAGCAACATTATCCACAAACTGATAAATATCTTGATAAATGGCAGGAGCCAATATATTGCCTTTGGCATCGGTGAAACCATGCAGATTGCCTTCTTTAAAATATAGGACATAATCGTTTTTGAAGGCTTCATCATTCCAATATCCCAGTCCGTAATTGATCCAATCGGTTTGTAAGACTTGCAAAAATGAAGAGTAAAAAAAGGTTTCGAGAAATGATTGCAAAGGTGCCAAATTCTGCTCACGTATAGCTTGCTCAAACCATTCTGTTTGTTCCTGGATTTCTAAAACCCACTCTTTTGCTTGTTGGCTGTGTTTATCTTCATTCATGTTGAACACATCTGTCGCGTCAATTTTGAATGTGTCATAAGGTAGATTTTCTAAAAAACTGACCATATGATTGACCGGTTCATGGAAAACCTTTTTATACTGAAGTTGATAGATCTCTCCGAGCAAATCGTAAAACCTTAGTAGATTGAGAATCCCTTCCTCCTTATTGGCATACAAGTACACCCCTTTGGATCTGATATTATGACTGAAAAGGAGTACCATCAATGGTGGAATATTATAATTCCACTCTGCTAATTCGAAAGGAAACATTTCTTTCGTATCGGTATCAATATTATATACGTATATACGATGTGCCATGCAGAAATCTATTCTATTTTAGATTTACACACAATTATATCAATAATATTACTTTTTGAGAAATGATTTTACTGCGAATAAAAAGGAAAGCAGAGTTACCGTTTAATGATTTTTCCTTTGTCCGTAATCATGATAATTTTGTAGTGAGGAAAGCGTTTGATTAGTTTTTTCCCTTCGTGAAGACCAAGTACCATGATAGAAGTACTTAATGCATTAGCAAATTCTGTGGAGGGTCCGTATACAGTAACACTGGTAAGGCCTGTTGCTGGATATCCAGTTGTTGGATTGATGATATGCGAATATCGTATATTATCAATTTCAGCATATTTTTCATAACTGCCGGAGGTAGCGATAGCTGCTTCTTTCAGTTTTAATATCTTAGCTATGCCGTGTCTTTTGAATGGATTGTTGATACCGATTCGCCACGGTTTTCTATTGGGCTGTGTTCCCCAGAGGGCAATATCTCCTGATGCATTGACTATGCCTCCTTTCACACCTTGGGCCTGTAATAGTTCACGTCCTTTGTCTGCAGCATAGCCTTTACCAATAGATCCGAATCCTATTTTCATTCCTTCTCTGGCTAGAAAGATCGTAGATGCCACGCTTTCGAGAATAATATGCTGATACCCGACATTGGTAATGGATTTTTGAATAGCTTGTTCGGTAGGTTTTTCGGTCATTGTGCCATCAAATACCCATATTTTGTCCATCGCTGCGATGCTGATATCGAATGCTCCGTTGGTCATTTGGGAATATGCAATGGCGCGTTTGGTAAGATCAAAAAGCTCTTTATCCACTTTTACGGCTTGTTTTCCCGCTTGTCGGTTAATTTCCGATACTTGCGTATGCGAACGCCATTCCGAGATCAGATTTTCTATTCGTATTATTTCGGCGATTGCCTGATCGATCTGTAGATTTCCTAGCGCACTATCTGGGGTAACTATTGTTATCTGGAATTTAGACCCCATTAAAATGGTGTCTCGTTCCAGTTGAATGTCTGATTGGGCAAATAGGGATGGTGTGCATATTAAGCATACGCTTAACATGTAAAATGCTAAGCGTATACCATTCATTTTATAGAATCTTGCTAGTAACAATCTGTCAAAATTTGATTATTGTCTATATAGTGTTGTAAGGATTTACCATGATGATTTGTTGTGATTTCATTCAGTGTTCGCTCCACGTCTTTTTGCATTTTTAATGCACCACATATCATGATGACACCACCTTCTTGCAGTAAGTTAGCGAAAAAGAAATAATCCCTCAAGATCAAATCCATAACATAGGCTTTATTATGCTCTCTCGAAAATGCCAATTCAAAACGCGTCAATTGCTTTAATTCTTGGTACTCCTTGGCAAATTTTTTATAAGAATCTATAAGCTCGTTATTTTTCCTAAAACCGGCATATAGATGAATTTCCGTAAGGTTTTTATTATTCGTGACCATACCAAGAAATGGTGCAATACCGGTTCCATTGGATATCAAAGCCACTTTTGAGGTCAACTTCGGAAGATGAAAATTTGGGTTGGCCATGAGACGCGCGTCAATGACCTGATTGGGTTCTAGTGTATACAAATAACTTGAACCCAATCCAGTAGGAAAAAGTTTTACAATAAGTTGTACGTTTTTACCTTGACGACCTATTGAATAAAATCGCTCACGATTGTCCTTTGCTGGATATATAGCAAGTAAATCTCCCGAATCAAATTTCACACTTTTGACGGGCTTTAGAATAATCTTAAAGGTGCTATTGTCGTCAGAAACGAGAGTTTTTGATACTACTTTGAATTTTCTTAAATCCGGCACTTTGCTGTTGTATACTGCTGGTGCGGTAGCTACGGCATGGAGAGATTTTGCACTCCAGTCACTTGCCCATTCTACAAAATCATTGGTCGATCGATCATTTACATAATGTGTATCCAGCAATTTTTTTGCCCAAGGCTGCGTGCTTAAAAGTTGTTCCACGTGCTGCGCATATGCACAAAAGTCTGCGTAAGCTCTTGATCCGAAACCTATAATACTGTATGATATCGCTTGCTGTTGCGTGAATTTATGGAGCAAACTTTCAAATTTGCTGGCGTTACTCGGCGGGTCTCCCAGCCCATAGGTCGAGGTAAAGATTAATAGCTGTTGTGCGGCGGGAAAGGATTGGTATTGGTTAATTTCTGCCAAGAATGAACGTTTCCCATCCGCTAGCAATTGCTTATGAATTTGATTAGCGAAGAATAGGGTAGAACCATTTTCCGAACCTACTAAAATCACAATTTCCGCTTGAGCCGCTTTATATTTGTTTCTAATCTTCGTGCGGGTACGCTTGAATGTAATGACAAATCCGGTGTAGATGAAAAACACAATATTCAGCGAAGCTAATCCTAAGATAATTGCCCATATGATATTGGTGCGTCCCGTATGCAAGTCGATATTCAATTTTTCCAAGACAGCGGAGTATGGAAATTTGGTTTCCTGCATCAAATCGCCATTTACCTGATTAATCGATACAGATCGATCGTTCAGTGTGATAATAAAGGGCTCTTCGGGATCATCGGGTATAAATGGGAACTCTATTTTATTGACATCGGCAAGTTTTGTGTTTTTGAAAAAGACAATATCTTGGAGCGCTATGGAGACATCGTCCTCCGAAATAGGTTGGTGATCGATTTCGGTATTTTCGGACTTGAAAAAGTCCAATCTAATTAAGAAAATAGCTGTTCCAGTGAGGGCAATCATCAAGACAGGAATCAGCAACCAGCGGCCAGTGACCACATGAAAGTATTGTGAAAAGAAGTCTTTATTGATTTTATCAAAAAAATGCTTTATCCCCTGTTGGCGTTTGATAATCAGAATCAAGCCGCTGATGGTAATGAGCATCAGCAGAAAGGACACTACGCCTACGATGGTACGGCCAGTTTCTTTGAGAAATAAGGATCTGTGTAAGGCAGTAGTCCATTGGATAAACTGCGATTTGGGTACTACGTCGCCCAGCTTTTCTCCGGTGAGCGGATCGATGTACGCCTGTATGGTGTTGCCATCTTCGTCCATGGCCTCGATAAGGACGAAGTCATTGTGGTCTACCGTGACATGTAATATTTCAAAATACGCATCACGCAAAGCAGGAAGGCTTTGCGCGAGCGTAATATTTTCAAAATTGTCTACGCTATAGCGTGGAGTTTTTTCATGAATAGCGTCAAAGGCTAATATCACACCCGTGACGGAAAGGATCAGCAAAAATACAGAAGATACTATCGCTAGCAGTAAATGCGCATATCTCCAAATCGATAGCGTCATATATTTATTGAACTTTTATAAATCGTACTTGACGTATATAACCTTTGCCTTTGATACCCGCCTTGTCATCCAACGCTGCCGAAGAAAGAGTCACTTCAGCATCTTTCACATGGTAGTCTTGTGTTTCCACAGCGGATTCGAAGCGTAAGGTGTAGCCTTTATTCAATTTTGCAGTGTCAAATTCGATGACACGAGTGGCACGTGCCCCTCCCGCTATTGAAGCGCCCGTAATTGCATTTAACTTTTCTTTCTTTTTTGTTCTGAATTTATCCCATTCTTTCAAGGTATTGTACCATTCTTGGTCAGGTCCTAATACGCCTAAAGTTTTTTCATACTGTCCTTTTGAATTAATCAAAGAAATAATAACGTAGGCTTCCTTACCCGAATAGTTTTGCATTTGGATCATGCATTTGTATTTGATGGTCTGCGCAACTGCTTGCTGGGTGAAAAATACCGCGAATAGCGCAAACACGAAAAATTTAATTGAATATTTCATTATAATTTATTGTTATTTCAAAAAGTCAATAGATACGTTGTTGTTGGCTAAGAATTCATTTTCTTTCGCTAGATCGAAAGCAGTCTCCTCGAATTCCGTCTTTAAATCTTTTTTAGCACCTAAGCTTATCAATTTTTTCAAAATAGAATCGTCTTTGGCGATTAAGGCTGCTTTGTGTAGTGCCGTGTTGCCTTCTTCATCTTGTGCATTGATGTCTGCACCTAATGCTACTGCTTTATCTATTAATTCCACATTTTGCTTCTCTACGGCCAAGTGGAATAGAGAACTACCATTGGCTTGAGGAGCTGTTACATTAACTCCAGCAGTTTTCAAAACCTCTAATTTATTCGTGAAATCCTCTTGAGCAGCAGGACGAAAGGAGTTAAACCAGTAGTAAGCCAGGTTATTGCCATTGTTGTCCACGACATCAACTTGAGCACCTTTCTTGATCAATAAATCTGCAACGTCAGCCGATCCTGAGGCAATAGCTTTTAATAAGGCTGTTTCGCCATTTTCATTCTTTGCGTTGATGTTACTGCTTTTTGCTAATAATGATTCGATCAATGAAGCATCACGAGCAGCGGCTGCATTCATCAGAATGGTATTGCCATTGTTGTCTGCTTTAGCGATGTCAATGCCTTGATTTAAGAAAAAGTCCAGTACCTCTTTATTAGGTCTGCGTACCAAAATATGCAATAAGGTTTCACCTTCTGGATTCGTTGCTGTTGGATTGAGTTGGTATTTCTCTATCAATTGTTGATATACTTCCAATCCGTTTTGTTTCTGACGGGATCCTTGTGTCGCAAAAAATAACGCTTGATCAGTAGGTTTGACACCTCTTGCTACTAATTTTTCGATGATTTCGAGATTGCCAAATCTTGCAGCATAATCTGCTACCGTACGTCCATGATTGTCTTTGTCGCTAATAGCAATACCTTTAGCTACGAAGTAATCGGTAACTTTCAGATCCGTATCTCCTGCAATAGCATACATGATTAGGTTTTTTCCATCCTCATATTTCGCTTTAGGGTCGATTCCTTTTGCAAAAAGCGCATCGTATACCGCTAAGTTCTTATTAGAGCCCGCCGCATAAGCTATGACAGCATCGCCGTGGCTATCTTTATAATGCACATCCGAACCCTTGTCAATCAGGTATTGCACTAATTCTAAATTGCCAGCAGCCGCTGCCCATTGAAGATAGGTTCTGCTGTGGTGTGTTTTTTTATTTACGTCATTCCCTTCTTGCTCGATCAAATATTTAATTACATCATTGGAAATCCGATTGTTGATAGCCATTGTTACGGGATCGTGGAAGCCTGCATTTTGTTCTGCAGGATTATTTCCTTTAGCAATTTCGCCTTTAATAGCTTCTATTGTTGGTTTTCCTTTCCAAAAATCACCAGAAAGGAGGGTGTTGTCCTGAGCATTAGCATATAGTGAGGTCGCTAATAAAAGCGAGAAGAGAAATGATTTTTTCATGTTGTATTAAAACGTTAATTTTATTTAAATTAATTCTAAATAACAAAAGTAGGAATATTATAGACTATTGCAAAACAAAATCCCAGACTTTCTACAAATAGTTAATTACAATAAAAATATTAGCCCGATATCACAGCTTTTTTACAATGTTTTTACTTATAGCAACCTTTAGTGTTTATCTTTGCGGATATGTGGCGAATGGTACATTTTATTGCATTAATCAGTTATCTCAACATACTTTGTTTTGAGGTGAAGTATTGCAATTCCTTCCATTTTCAGCCCATGGCAGCAGGAGAGACCCTCATCGAAGTCGTGTTGGAAGATATGCTTAATCTTGAGCACCAAGATGGCGAAGAACGGGTGCCCGAAATTATGTTCGATGATTATCGCATAATGGTTTTGGCACTTGGGGTTATTCCTTTGGTCTTTTATTTTACCTGGTTATTGCGCAGGGTGTATGCTGCCAATGATAAAGTCAAGCATCTTATTTATTACCTCAAGCGCTTGATCCTACCGGGTTACTATACTTTCCTGTATAGATACCGCTTATTCTAAGTTTCCTACAGACTTTTTCTAGAGGCTACATCTCCTATGTAGTCTATTTTCCTTATTAATATTTTTTTGAAAATCATTTATTAACTATGAAACACATACGTTATTGGCATCCTGTAGTGGGGTGTGCGTTTCTTTTTGCATCCTGTATTAATGCATCAGAGAAAGAAGTAAAAGAAGAGATTAAGATCGTGCCTATTACGAATCTAGTCCAGATGGATACGGTTATTTACAAAGAGTATATAGCGGATATACAATCTCAACGCAATGTAGAACTCCGTTCGCGGCTTTCGGGTTTCCTGAATAAAATATACATAGACGAAGGTGCCTATGTGCGCAAAGGTCAAATATTATTTGCTTTGAATGATGAAGAATATAAGGCTGATTATGCGCAGGCTCAGGCCGCATTGAATAGTGCTCGGGCGGAAGTGAAAAAAGTTGAACTTGAAATAGAGCGCACAAAGAAGCTTGTAGAGAAAAAAATCGTAAGCAGTACAGAAGCTGAACTTCTTGATGTACAATTGAGAGCAGCACAATCTAAAGTGCAAGAAGGTGAAGCTATCGTAAACCAAGCACGAACAAAATTAAATTATACACTGATACGCGCTCCATTTGATGGTCGGATAGATCGTATTATTTTGAAGGAAGGTTCATTATTGAATGAGGGGGCGCTTATTACGAAGATCTCGGATTTGGATAGGGTTAATGTGTATTTCAATATTTCCGAATCGGAGTATCTGCAAATAGCGACTAGTCCCACTTTTGACAAAAACACTTTCAAACAAGATGTTAAATTAATTCTGGCCAACGGAGAGCTATATCCATACGGTGGAATAGCAGAATTGGTAGAGAGCGAATTCGAAACAAGCACGGGGTCGATTTCTATGCGAGCAAGATTTGACAATCCAAAAGGGTTGTTGAAACATGGGGCTTCTGGACGTATTGCTGTACCGAGCAATACTGGAAATTTGACGTTTGTTCATCAGAAATCCGTTTTAGAAATCCAGGATAAAGCCTATGTGTATGTCGTTAACAGTGATAATACTATAAAGATGCAACCCTTTGAGAATGGTCAGCGTGTGGGACATTATTATGTTGTGGAAGATGGTTTAGAACCTAATACGAAAGTGGTATATGAGGGAGTGCATGCGCTAAGAGATGGAATGCAGATACAACCAAAACCTATTACAACAAGTCAAGGAGGGATGAAATAGATGTTTGAGACATATATTCGTAGGCCCGTCTTATCGCTGGTCATATCCATTTTCATTACCCTACTGGGACTGCTGGCTTTATTTACTTTGCCTATCACCCAATTTCCTGATATCGTTCCTCCATCTGTAGTCGTAACAGCGAACTATACGGGAGCGAATGCTGAAGTAAGTACGAATGCAGTAGCTATTCCTCTGGAACGTGCCATCAACGGTGTTGCCGGTATGACCTCCATGAATACCGTTTCGACCAACAATGGTACGACATTGATTCAGGTATTTTTTAAAGTAGGGGTAGACCCGGACATTGCTGCGGTGAATGTGCAGAATAGGGTGACAACAGTTTTGGATGAATTGCCCGAAGAGGTAATCAAAGCAGGGGTTACAACAGAGAAGGAAGTAAACTCGATGTTAATGTATCTGAACTTGTTCACTGACGACAAAACTGCGGATGAACGATTCATATACAATTTCACCGACATCAATATTCTGAAAGAATTAAAACGTATTGAAGGTGTAGGTTTTGCGCAGATTATGGGAGCCAAAGATTACGCTATGCGTATCTGGGTGAAGCCGAATCGGCTATCGGCCTATTCGATATCTACAGAAGAATTGGTAGAAGCTTTGCGAAGACAGAACATTGAAGCGGCACCAGGACAGACCGGTATATCATCTGATAAAGCGCGTAATATGCAGCAATATGTGCTGCGGTATCCGGGTAAATTTACGGAAGCTGAAGAATACGCAAATATCCCCATTCGCGCTAATGCTGATGGTTCTATTATTAGGGTGAAAGACGTGGCAGAGGTAGAATTTGGATCCTTAGATTATGAGATGGTTTCAAAAACCGATGGACAGCCCTCGGCGTCCATCATGCTTAAGCAGTTGCCCGGATCGAATGCGCAGGAAGTAATCCAGCGTGTAAAGGAACGTATGGAAGAGTTGAAGTCTACAACTTTTCCTCCCGGAATGACCTATACAATGGGGTACGATGTGTCGCGGTTTCTGGACGCGTCTATCTCTAAGGTGATGTTTACCTTGTTGGAAGCTTTCTTATTGGTGTTTATCGTTGTGTATGTCTTCCTGCAAAACTTTCGAGCGACCATCATCCCGATTTTAGCCGTACCCGTATGTCTCATTGGCGCATTGTTCTTTATGCAGATTATGGGATTCTCAATCAACTTGTTAACCTTGTTTGCATTGGTGTTGGCTATTGGAATAGTCGTAGATAATGGGATCGTTGTGGTGGAGGCCGTTTATGCGAAGATGGAAGAGGAGCATATGCAACCTTTGGAAGCCACTCTGGCAGCGATGAAAGAAGTAGGAACAGCGGTGATTGCCATTACGTTGGTGATGTCGGCGGTATTCGTTCCAGTAGCTTTTCTTTCAGGACCAGTTGGCGTATTCTACCGTCAGTTCTCTTTGACTTTGGCGGCATCAATCGTCATTTCGGGTATCAATGCCTTGACTTTGACACCTTCATTGTGTGCGTTAATCTTAAAATCTCCACACGATGCTAAAGAAAGCAAAGGGTTAATCAGCAAGTTTTTCAAAGGTTTCAACTATTATTATGAAAAAATAGCTGGAAAATATAAAAATCTACTTTCTCGTATAGTGGGACGCAGAATAGTGACTGTGGCTGCTTTGATAGTCCTTTTTATAGCAACTTACGGGACGATGTCAATTGTTCCAGGAGGATTTATTCCTACTGAAGATCAGGGAATGGTATATGTAGCCGTAACGACTCCTCCAGGTGCAACAGTGGATCGTACAGAAGCTGTGCTTGATGAGGTAGACGCTATTGCTCGTGAGATGGATGTGGTGGAAACCGTATCGACCCTGGCGGGATATAGTATATTGACTGAAGTATCGGGCGCATCTTATGGTATGGGAATGATCAATCTTAAAGCATGGGATGATCGGCCCGAATCTGTAGATGATATCATGGCTATATTACGCGAGAAAACTGCCCATATTGCGGATGCGACTATAGAATTCTTTCCGCCACCGACGGTTCCAGGATTTGGTAACTCTTCCGGTTTCGAGATGAGATTATTGGACAAAAGTGGTAATGAAGACTTAAATCAGACATCTTTAGTGGTAAACGATTTTCTCAAGGCATTGGAAAAAGATGAGGTGGTGGAATCTGCGAGTACAACATTTGATGTGGGTTTTCCGCAGTATATGTTAGAAATTGACTATGATTTGGCTGCTAAAAAAGGAGTCTCAGTAGAAAATGCCATGAACACCTTGCAAACATTGCTGGGTAGTCAATATGCGACCAATTTTATTCGCTATGGTCAGATGTATAAGGTGATGGTGCAGTCTGATGCCTTTACACGTCAGAGGCCAGAGGATGTTTTGGCTTTGTATGTGAAGACAGCAGATGGCGAGATGGTGCCATATTCTTCATTCTTGACCATGAAAAGAGTGTATGGTCCGGAGCAAATCACGCGTTACAATATGTTTAATTCGGCAATGATTACAGGTCAGGCTGCCGAAGGTTATAGTTCGGGCCAAGCTATTGAGGCGGTGGAAAAAATCGCCGAATCACTTCCGCAAGGGTATGAGATTGAATGGTCAGGTATGACACGAGAGCAAAAAATATCGGGAAATCAGGCTGCATATATTTTCTTATTGTGTTTGGTGTTCGTGTATTTATTGCTAGCAGCACAGTACGAAAGTTTTCTATTGCCATTGCCTGTTATATTATGTCTACCAGCAGGACTTTTTGGAGCATTCTTATTCCTAAAAGTATTAGGATTAGAAAATAATATCTATGCCCAGGTAGCTCTTGTCATGCTCATTGGATTGTTGGGGAAGAATGCGATTCTAATCGTAGAGTATGCTAACTTAAAGCGCAAGCAGGGTATGGATGTGGTTACTGCTTCCATCGAAGGAGCAGTGGCACGTTTGCGTCCGATTCTGATGACTTCATTTGCTTTTGCTGCTGGTTTGATTCCATTGATGTTGGCTACAGGTGCTGGCGCAATTGGTAATCAAACAATCGGTACTGCATCGGTAGGTGGGATGGTTATAGGTACTGTAATTGGTGTCATCATCATTCCTGGATTAGTGGTGCTCGTGTCGAGAAAACCGAAAGTCAAATTAAACCAAACCTTATCAGTCCTTGTATTGGGTATGCTTGTGATTTCGTCTTGTTCGGTGCCTAAAAAGATGGAGCAACATCAACTGAAAGAGGATTTGCCGGAAGTAGCCACAGCTATATTGAAAGATTCTCTATCAGTGGGAACTATCCCCTGGAAGGATGTATTTTCCGACACCAACCTTATTCAGCTCATTGACATTGCTTTAGCGAATAATCAAGATCTGCAGCAGGCTATCTTTCGAATAGAGCTTGCACAAGCCAACTTCAAACAACGCAAAGCGGCTTTGTTGCCATCGATGGATGCTGCGGTAGAAGGTGGTATTAGAAAGTATGGACATTATACAGAATCTGGGATTGGTAACTATGATTCTAATTTTTCGGAAAACCTGACTGCGGATGAAAAACTTCCCGAACCTTTCATCCCAGATTATTTTGTAGGCGTGCGCTCGTCCTGGGAATTGGATCTGTGGGGTAAGCTTCGTAAGCGTCGTGAATCGGCATATTTTGACTATCTAGCACAGTATGAAGTGAAACGATTGGTAGAGACAGAATTAATAAGTAGTATATCCTCTGCTTACTATGATCTGCTGGCTCTGGATAAAAAGATAGAAGTCTATGAGCAAAATATAAAACTTCACGAAAGAGCGCTGGAAATTGTGCAAGCGCAGAAGGAAGCGGGTAGGGCAAACGAATTGGCGGTACAGCAATTTAAGTCCATATTGGCAGAATCCCGTGCAAGTCGCGCTTGGGCCGTTCAAGAAATTATTAAGAATGAGCATCAGATCAATCAGCTGTTAGGGAGGGTGTACCAGCCCATTCAGCGATCGGCACACACCTTATTAAGCAAAGAGTTGTTTTCAACCCTAGAAGTTGGATCATTTGATCAATTGCTTAATAATCGTGTGGACATCCGTCAAGCGGCGCTGGATATGAAAAGCAATTTTGCGGAGTTAGATGCATCTCGTTTATCCTTTTTACCTGCGGTGGCTATTAGCCCTTACTTGGGTTTGCAATCTTTTAGTTTTGACAAATTGTTTCATGTGGATAAGTCGGTAGCCTATGGTCTTATGGGTGGACTGACTATGCCCATTTTGAATCAGCGAGAATTAAAATCACAATACGAAAGAATGAAAAGTCAATACGGCATAGCGTTCGTAGAATATGAGAAAAAGGTATTAAATGCTGTCAATGAAGTAAGCCTGGGCGTAGAGACTCACAAAATAATAGATGAGCGCAAGCGCTTTATCGTAGAGCAAGTGGCATCGTTGGAAGCATCAATTGTTGCTGCTGAGGAATTGTTTATTGCAGGTAGAGTAAGTTACTTAGATATTATCACAGCTCAGAAAGGTGTTATCCAGGCGCAGATTTCTGAAGTTGATATTATGAAAGATAACTTATTAAATCAAATCGTATTGTATAAATCCCTCGGTGGAGGTTGGAAATAGGTGTTATTTAATTTTCTAGCTAGGGGGTAATATCACATTGCCCCCCTTTTTTATAATTACCTCTTTAAAAACAATTTTATCCCCCGCTATTCCAACGAGTTAAGTGATAATATAAAAATATATCTGTGTAAAGCTTGGAAGCAATAGGTAATGTTGCCTATCTTTGCACCACTCCGCAAGGGAGCAGCGGTTCTTCGGAGCCATGAAATACAGAGTTAGATACGGTTTAAGCTGCGAAATCAGTTAAAACAAAAGAAAAAAAACTTCAAATAAAATTTGCGGTTTAAAATAAAGTTTCTACCTTTGCAGTCCCGTCGGAAACGAAGGGGGTTAAAAAAAAGATAAGTACAGC
>NZ_SMBZ01000053.1 GCF_004342685.1 Sphingobacterium alimentarium | reverse complement strand
GTAAGAGGCCACCGAACCAGAGCAATACGATTACTCGGGAGAATGTGTAAACAAAAACCCAATCTATTTTCGCACTGGCGACTAGTTGTACGACCAGCAATGATCTAATCATAAACGAAGAAAATTGTAGACTGAATAATAGGAGCCGGATGAGGCGAGAGTCTCACGTCCGGATCTGTGAGGGGCTTCGGGGGCAGTTCCTGAGGCCTACTCGACTTATGATACTTTGTCGTAGTAAACGGAGTGCCTGACGGGTTATGGAATCGATCACAAAATTTGTTGAAGGTAAGCTGATGCTTAAAGACAATAAAGAGAAAAGCGTCGTTGGTCATGTATCCAAGATTAAATTTCTAGGCTACAGTTTCTACAATTACAGAGGGGAGTCGCGCTTACGTATTCACCCTAAAAGTCTAGGGAATATGAAAGCTAAGATTAAAGGACTAACGGGCCGCAGTCGGGGTTGGAGCGAGGAACAGCGAATTCTCTACTTGAGGGAATACCTCACTGGCTGGATGCATTACTTTAAACTAGTGGACATGGAGTCGAGTCTGCGAAAAATGGATACATGGTATCGCCGTGGGCTACGTATGGTCCAATGGAAACAATGGAAACATAGCAAGACTAAAGTCACTAAGCTGACGCAACTAGGGGTAAGTAAGTACAAGGCGCATGAATGGGCACATACACGGAAAAGTTATTGGCACACAGCAAAAAGCTGGATACTGTCAACCACTCTTTCCAACGATTATCTTAAACATCTGGGATACCCATCTTTACTGGCAGAATACAAGCGAGTTTGTGTTAAAACTTAAGGAAGCGCCGTATACCGATCGGTACGTACGGTGCCGTGGAAGGTCGGAACGGGAATTAATCCCGTTCCTCCTATCCGATTGGTTAAAACGTATATGTGATATGCGTAAGGTATTTATTAATCAATTCGGTGCGACCTTGACTGATATGTTGACTAGCAGGTGTTTGATAGGTAAATCCAACAGCAATATTTTTAATATTTGCTTCCAGCCCTGCGTTATAGTCCGTATTATAACCACCTGTTTCCTGTATTTTGTATCCCATCGTATAATCTCTTTGCTGCGTTTCGTGCAGCATTCCGATATTAGGACGGACAACGATTTTTTCATTTAGGACCAAATTGTAATACAGACTGCCGCTCAAGGATAACTTATTGCCATATAAATATTCATCCCCGTTCTCTGTATTTATCTTATAGCTTACATTCGTATTTAGACCCAGATTTTTATGCCTTATATCATAGTTGACACTCGTGGTGAAATCTGTACTTCCAGTCCCCAGTTGGTAAATATTGGGAGAATTGGAATCTATATATTCGGACTTATTATATTCACCTGTCGGCAATTTAACACCAATTCCAACCCATAAAGTTTGTGACACTACATCGGAAGCTGTATTGATAAGATTATAATACCCGCTGATATGTATATCACCTAAACCATTTTTTTGTGTCTTGGTCGAAGTGCCATAATTAAATTTCTCAATATGGCTGTAGGGTACAATGCCCATTATCCTCCACTTGTAACCAATATTCCATGCCGTCCACAATTCTGCCGTTTGATATTGTTCCTTATTGCTCAATGCGGTTTTGTTTCCATTCACATCCAATTGCGTATACATTGCATTAAAGTGATAGCGTATCCCTACGAACCTTTTGTTAAAATTGGGCAATAATCCGGTATAATTATTTCCGAGTCCACCGCCGCAAATATCACATGCAAAGGAAGAGGTCGTGCTAATAAGTATGGTAAAGAGGAGTGTTAATTTTTTCATGGTTGTGAAAATGATTTATTTGTGATAAATGATTCATCATTTAGCGTCAGAAGAAAGGCCAAAAGATCTTCCATTTCTTCCCTGCTAAGGGGGATTCCATTGTTTTGTTTTAATATAGGATCAAGATTGTCTGTCAGTACAATCTCCTTATTGTAATGATTCAAGACGCCCTGTAAGGTGTAAATCCGTCCATCGTGCATATAAGGTGCAGTATACTGCAAGTTGCGAAGCGTAGGCACTTTAAATTTTAGCTTATCTTCTTCTTGCTGAGTAATTTCATAACGACCCAAATCCTTCGCTGGATTGATACCAAGACCATTATCTCGGAAAGAAAAATCAGTGAATAAAGGCTCTTGATGACAAGCATTACATTTCGCCTGGAAAAGCGTATAACCTCTCGCTTCTTGCGTGGTGAATGTTGTTTCATTTCTTTGGACTTGATCGTATTTCGAATTATCAGAAACTAGCGTTACCATGAAATGGGATAGTGCCTTTAACACTTGATGCGTCTCAATAGCCGTACTTCCAAAAGCTTTTTGAAAAAGAGATGGATATTGTGGATGCGTTTGGAGTTGTAATAACCCATTCTCCAAATTTCCATCCATTTCAATGGGATTGTGAATGGGTACAATTGGACTTAGATCCAAGGTAGGTACTCCACCATCCCAGAAAAAGGAAGTAGACCAAGCTAGATTGACTAAAGAACTCGAATTGCGAATACCCAATTGATCGTCAATGCCATGACTTACATCATGGCCGTGATGGGTAAATGCATTTTGACTGATGTGACAGCTGGCACAGGAAATCGTGTGATCGCGAGACAATATACCATCATAAAATAATTTCCTGCCTAGCTCTACGGTCTCTCTAGTCAATGGAGTAGATTCGAAGGTATAAGCCGGCTCTGGAAAATAGGATGGCTTTTTGAATCCTAGGAAATCATCAGGCGCCAAATCATCGGCTTTTTTACAAGCCCAGACGGTACAGATTATCAGTAAAATGACGCTTAACTTTTTCTTAGTTTTCATGCTGTACAATCTTTTGGAAATTGTGGGTATGATCATGCATAAACATTTGCGCATAGTTGTCGGCAATGAAGGTATGAGGACCGCTCTGCATGACTACCGGATTTTTTTGTATAGAAATGGGATGGACAGCGTCAAATATTTTACCGATATCAACCATTAAATGAATGTCTGATGAAAGATGCTCTTGCACCTTACTGATACCCGCTTTCGTTAAGTCTATTCTCACAATTCTATTGTTGTTTACAGTAGGAGTGGAATACCCACCAAAAAGGCCTATATGATACTTATAGCTATTATTTGGGTTGTTTGCCTGCGGCGAATTTCCTTCGATTTTGAAATGAATATATCCCGAGTTCCATTCCCAATACATGCCGTTAGTAGCTGGGTTTAATACGCCTGTACGTTTTTCGACAGGTAAAGTATTTGTTAGACTATCCACGCCCAAATTGAATTCTAGCCCGGTATATTCTCCCTCAGGAATAAGGATATTTGGATTCAACGAATGCGCATTTACCGCATCTATTAAAAAATAGGAATCCTCTTTAAGTACGGTATAGGTCTCACCATTTGATTTTGTGAATTTCACATTAGTGACAAAGTATTTGAGCGTCGTGACGTTGAAAATTTCACTATGGCTGTTGGAATAGGTATAGTCATTTAATACTAACTTTTTACTATTGACAATATGATCGAACTTGATTTTAACCTGTCCGAATTTATTGCTATCTATTTGAATATCATTGTTTTTTGAACACGCAGTTAATAGGCTTAATACTGCTACAAAAGCCACTATAATTTTTTTCATGAGAATATTTTAGATAATAACGAATAGGGCATACCTACTTGAGTAGATATACAACCAATTATAAATAAGAGAAATAAGGTTATTATCCGAAGAGAGGAGGGCGATCCAAGATATAGACGTAGTCTCTTGGATTTAATTTGGATGTGAAAATGCTAAACTGTTTTTGATCCTGTAATTGTACCACAGGTAGGTCAAACGCAAATAACTTGGTGGAAACCGCAAGACCTTCTTGAAGATTTATCTTAAAGCTCTGCTGTTCTTGATCTTGCTGCTTTTTCAATTTTTGCATTAGATAACATTGTCCATGACAGGTGTTATTTTCCATACTCCGCTGTACACAGAGGTACTTTTCGATGTAGTGTTGATTATAGTAGAAAGAGGTGCATATTACTAAAGTCATGTTGCATTGGATCAACATGATGGGAAGTAGCAAATATACAAGCCAGGTTTTCATTTGCCGCAAATCTACTAGGATACTTGCATGAAATAAAATTTTTTTAGAAATTTCTATAGTTCAATTTTATTTGGATTCAGTCTTAATAAGGTTTATATTTGTGCTGTCAATTTGAATAGTCAACGAGAAATGATTTGTCCATTAGCTAACGTAGAAGAAGTTTTTAAAACAGAGAATGGTGCGGTATACCAATGTAGCAGAAAAAACTGCTATTGGTTGGAGTTCCAAGATTCCACAACATCTTTCAGTGTAAGTGATTTTTTTCTATTTAAAAGACGAGTTGATAGCATTGACATCGAACAAATGCTGTGTGACTCCTCACGCAGTTCAGACTTCGAAATTATTATGCCGTACCGCACAGACCGTTGTTTTATACTGACTGTGGCAGATATACTTAATTTACGCGAGGTATTGGATGGAGCTAAATTTATGATTGAATTGAACGGACAAATTAAATCAATCATGAGACGTGGCGCAATCTGTGCATTCTAATTTTAATTATACTGATTCCAAATAACTTACGATTATTCAAGTCTAATTTAGACTGAATTCGTATAACACTTTTTTCATTAAAATCCTTCATTTTCGCATTATCTTTGTATAAGAATAATGAGTGGTATAACTATTGCTTATTATCAGTTAACAAAAGTTGTAACAATTAAACGCTTATGCATATGAAAGATTTATTGAAATTAAAATCTTCGTTGTCCGAAGAAATCGAAAATATATTAAATGCACAAATCAAGGTAGAAGCACATTCTTCATCATTATACTTAGCGATGTCCGCATGGTGTGATGATCAAGGTCTTGACAATGCTTCTAAATTCTTTGCTAAACAATCTGACGAAGAGCGCCAGCATATGCTTAAAATCTTCAATTATATTAGCAATCGTGGTGGTAAACCTATCTCTCCGGAGGTGACAAATATTCCTACAGATTTTGAATCATTCCGCGGCATATTCGAACAAACATTAGAACAAGAGATGTTTGTTACTGAGCAATTCAACAATATCGCAGCAAGATGCCAACAAGCCAATGATTACGTAACATTCAATTTCTTGAGCTGGTTCTTAGAAGAGCAAGTAGAAGAGGAATATATTGCACGTAGAATCTTAGAATTGTTTGACGTCATCGGCGAAGAAGGAACTGGTCGTTGGGAAATAGACAGACATTTAGTAAAAGTGGCATTTGACGGTGAATAGTCAAAATTGAATTTATTTATCAGCAGGAAAGGAGATATTGACAAACAATATCTCCTTTTCTCATACTATAAAGTTTAGTTTAACGTTTTATAAACAAAAGTTGCATTGAAGATACTTTCAATGCATTTTATTTGCTATATTGAGAAACAGTATTTCACGTATTCATTTGTGTCATATTCAAAGCGAAACATACTCGTTTATATTGGGATTGTTATATTGATAACAACCCATTCCTTGTATGCACAAACTAAAATAACCGGCGCAGTAAGAGATACGGTCGGAAATCCCATTAAAGATGTTATCGTACGACTGTACACGGAGTCAGATACCAGCATAAGCATCACCAATGCGTTGGGTATATATCGATTGCCCGCGGGCAGATCTACTCAAGTACGTCTAAGCTATAATATGCTTGGCTATTTGAGCGAACAAATGTCGTATCAATTGGATAATAACGACGTTGTATTGCCCGACGTCATCCTCAAAAAAGTCGCTTACCAGATTCAAGATGTGCCTGTGACACGTGTAGTTCCTATGGTGGTCAATGGCGATACCATACAGTATAATTTGGAAGCGTTTACTTTCCATAAGCAAACTTTATTGGAAGATGGATTGAAGAAAATTCCCGGATTTCAGATTTCGAGGGATGGATCGGTATATTATAATGGCTACAACATCAAAAAAGTCAAAGTAAATAACACTGAATTTTTTGGTGGAGATATTATCACTGCAACCAAAAATCTTCCTGTCGAGTATATTAACAACATTCAACTCATTGAATTGACCAACAAAAATGATGGAGCGGAAACTGGAATTTTGGATTTGCAGGAAAAAGAAAAGCTCCTCAATATCAACTTAAAAGAAGACCGCAAAATCTTACATTTTGGGCAGCTTACTTTCGGTGGAGGCACGAATCAGCGATATTTGGGTAGTTTTGGTATTAATCGATTCAATGATGGTAATGAGTTATCATTGCTAGGATCTTTCAATAATACGAATACAAATTTATTCTCCTATGGGGATATCGCCGGCGGTAGAAGATCTTCATCTTCGGTATTGGAAGTAGGTGAATTTATTGACCCCGAAGATGGTATAAATACCACATCCTCGCTGGGATTCAACCTCGCACGAAAAGTTGGTAAACAGTCTAGATTCAATAGCTCATATAGTTTTATCAATAAACAGACGGATATAAGCGGATTCTCGGGTATGCGATCCACTTATATTGGTAATGTCATCACAAAGGATGAAGATTATATCGAGCAGCACGAGGATAATCTCCATAGACTAAGACTATTTTTTGATGGAAAATTTGAAAACAAGGACGTACTTAAAATTGATGGTAATGTAACCTACAATATACGGTCTATATTCATCAATAAGGAAAGTGTGCTGAGTAATTCTAATCTCATCAATATGGGAACGAATAAAGACTCGGCAAACCAAGTTATTCCAATCGCGGATATAGAAGTTCTATATTCCAAGTATTTTAAAAAGAAAGATAGAAAACTCGTTGCACAGGCATCTGCTAAGACCAATAACTTAAAAAACCGTGAATTTGTCGATGAGATATATTCCGTATACAGCAAATTCGATCCCGAGTACACAGACGAGCTCAATCATCAGTTCATTGACCAGCATAATAGAAATCATGCTAATAATATTTCGGTTTCGTATGTAGAGCCTTTTTTCTCCCATAGTGTATTTGAGTTCCGCTATGAGCATGATTACAATTTCATTGATGCGCAACGCTATGTATACAATTGGATGAATGGCACTACGACATACATCATTGATTCGCTAACGGTCGATTATGGATACAGATTCAACAGCAATAAAATAGGGATATTGTATCAGTTTATCCCAAATAAAAAAGTCAAATTCAACATCGGTTTTGCGGTACAGCCCATTGCGATGGAAGGTAAAGTGCTGAATGATACCTTATCTTATAATTATGATAACATCAATTTGGTGCCGACCTCCAATTTCAATTATAAATTATCCAACAATGTAGATTTTCAAATCAGCTACCGTGGACGTAATAATCAGCCGAGCTTTTTGCAGATCGTACCGGTGGTGAATAATACAAATTCCCGGAATGTAGTCATCGGTAATCCTGAATTGAAAGCTGAATTTGGACACGGTTTGGTGACGACTTTACGCGCATATATACCGGTCAAAATGCAGTATTTTGAGACAAGTTTTGCCTACAATTACGTAAAAGACAAAATTGTAACCGATAAAAAACCTGTCGAAAATACGACGATCCAGCAGACTACCTTCCGCAATGCGCAGGGCTACTACGATTATAAATTCAACTATATATTCAACACGCCATTTGTGACCGATAATTGGATGATGGAGCTGGCGGGAGGATTGGACTATTACAATAATCTTTCTTTTATTGAAGATCGTGAAAGAAAAACTAAACAGTATGTTTTCAATCAGTCACTACAATTAAAATATTCACTCAATAACTACATTGAAAGTGTGTTTAACGCCAATTATTCTCGCAATAAAGCGAGCTATGATATTCCATTTCGCACAACCATTAATGTCGAAACACTTTTCATGGGATTGGGGGCACGCGGTTATGTGAAGGATAACTTTTCATTAGGCTTTGAAATGTCACAACGCTATAATGAGGGTTACATTAATAAATTCATGAATGTCAATCAGACCATGATGAATGCTTTTATGGAATATACATTTTTGCACAATCGAACGGCCATGCTGCGCTTGCAAGCCTATGATTTGTTTGATCAAAATACACAAATGGGGATCTATTCGGAATACATCGGCAATGATGTATTCGAAGAAAGAAAAAATAGATTAGGTCGGTATTTCATGCTGTCCCTTAATATTCGACTCCAAAAATAAAAAGATATGATGAAGGCCGTGGTGATAAAGCAGTTTGGTGGTCCAGAAGTGCTGCAGGTAGAAGATAGACCTATCCCGATTATAGCAGAAAATGAAGTTCTGATAGCGGTAAAAGCGGCGGGCATTAATCGTCCGGATGTTTTTCAGCGGATGGGTAAATATCCAGCTCCACCTTCCGTGGTTCAAGATATTCCAGGACTCGAGGTATCTGGAATTATTGAGGAGGTAGGCAGTGAAGTGCGCGATTTTCAAATAGGCGATCGAGTAATTGCATTAGTTCCAGGAGGCGGATATGCATCGCACGTCTCGGTACATTATGGTTCTTGCATACACCTGCAAGATTCAGTGGATTTGGTTGCTGCAGCAGCCTTACCCGAAACAATGTATACCGTATGGCACAATATGGTTGAACGCGGCAAATTGCAGACAGGAGAACGCGTGCTCATTCATGGTGGAGCAGGAGGGATAGGCTCTACCGCCATACAGCTGGCGAAGCTATCCGGGGCGGAGGTAGTCACGACAATCAGTTCGGAAAAGAAAGCCCATTTTGTGAAAAAACTCGGAGCCGACGAAATTATTAATTATAAAAACGAGGATTTTGAGTCTAATCTACTAGACTCGAAAGTGCATTTGGTTCTAGATTATATTGGTGGTGATTATTTCAATAAAAACATTAATATTTTACATGAAGATGGGCGATTGATCTATATCAATGCGATGAGCGGCGCAAAGGTAAATCTGAATCTCATCAAACTGATGCAAAAGCGACTGACAATCTCGGGCAGTACGCTGCGCAATCGTTCTGCAGAATTTAAAAAATCGCTGTCATCAGCCATTCAAGTACAAGTAATGCCATGGATCACAGCAGGAAAATTTGAAATTCCAATATACAAACAATTTCACTTTACAGAGGCCAAGCAAGCGCACGAACTTATGGAAAGTGGTGATTTTTTGGGTAAGATTGTGCTAGTTTTTTAGGATGCTAAAATAATTTAGCTTTTGTTTTGTTGGTTTTTTTTATCATCTTAGTTTTAAATTATAATTATAACCAAGATGAACCCAAAGAGCCTTTTCATTCTCATTTGTCTTATTTTTCCTGTTAGCTATTTACAAGCACAGCGTGTAGCTACTATTGGAAAACCTCTTGATTACGTCAGTACCTTAGTTGGTACACAATCGACTTATTTTCTATCGAGCGGAAATACGTACCCAGCAATTGCTGTCCCTTGGGGTATGAATTTTTGGAGTCCCCAAACAGGGAAAATGGGTGATGGTTGGATGTATACATACACTGCCGAAAAAATCCGTGGTATAAAACAAACGCATCAACCTTCGCCTTGGATGAATGACTACGGTCAATTCAGTATAATGGCCATGGTGGGTAACAAAACTTTTGATCAAGATAAGCGTGCCAGTTATTTTTCCCATAAAGCCGAAGTCGCTAAACCGCATTATTATTCGGTCTATCTAGCCGACTACGACACTAAAGTAGAAGTGACGCCAACGGAAAGAGCGGCATACTTTAGATTTTCCTTCCCTAAGTCGGAAGAAGCTTACGTATTGTTGGATGCTTTTGACAAGGGATCTTACGTTGAAGTGATACCTGCAGAGAATAAAATTATTGGTTATTCAACCAAAAATAGTGGTGGAGTTCCGGAAAATTTTAAAAATTACTATGTATTAGAATTTAACAAGCCATTCAAGAATGTGGCTACTTTTGCTGACTCTGTTTTGCAAGATAATCGTTATAAAGTCAAAGCTGCACATGTTGGCGCTATCTTGGGATTTTCAGTTGCTGGAAAAGAAGATCCTGTGCTGTTGAAAGTGGCTTCTTCTTTTATTTCCCACGAGCAGGCTCAATTGAATCTCCGCGAACTAAAAGGCGCCAGTTTCGACCAAATCAAAGATAAAGCGGCAGATATCTGGAATAAAGAATTGGGTAAAATTGAAGTTAAAGGCGGCACTATCGATCAGATACGTACTTTTTATTCCTGTTTATACCGTTCGTTGTTGTTCCCTCGGATGTTTTACGAGTACGATGCGAATAATCAAGTCGTACACTATTCCCCATATAATGGTCAGGTGTTGCCGGGTTATATGTTTACGGACACAGGATTTTGGGACACATTTCGTTCATTATTTCCATTTCTGAACTTGATGTATCCAGAGATGAATCTGAAGATGCAAGAAGGCTTGGCTAATGCTTACCGCGAAGGTGGTTGGCTGCCGGAATGGGCTAGTCCAGGCTATAGAAATATTATGGTGGGTAACAATTCAGCTTCTGTCGTGGCCGATGCTTGGGTAAAAGGTGTACGCTCCAAAGATATTGAAACGCTATATGAAGCACTCGTGAAGGGCTCCAAAAATGCAGGTCCGATGACAGCTGTGGGTCGAGCTGGCGCTAATTATTACAATGAATTGGGATATGTGCCTTATGATGTGAAGATTCACGAGAATGTAGCACGAAGTCTAGAATATGCTTACGATGATTTTGCGATCTATCAAGTGGCAAAGGATTTAAATAAAAAAGACGACATACCTTTCTATGAGTCGCGTGCTTACAATTACCAGAAATTGTTTGATCCGCAAAATGGATTAATGCGCGGCAAAAATAAAGATGGATCATGGCAATCGCCGTTCAACCCTTTCAAATGGGGAGATGCCTTCACCGAGGGAAATAGTTGGCATTACAGTTGGTCCGTTTTCCAAGACTTTGAGGGATTAGCAAAATTATTGGGTGGTCACAAAGCGATGGAAAATAAGCTGGACTCTGTTTTTATATTGCCACCAATATTTGATGATAGTTATTATGGATTTCCGATTCACGAAATCAGAGAAATGCAGATTGTGAATATGGGACAATATGCGCATGGTAACCAGCCTATACAACATATGACGTATTTATACAATTATGTGGGAGCTCCATGGAAGTCCCAATATTGGGTGCGCGAAACAATGGATCGCATGTATTCTCCTAATCCAGACGGCTATTGTGGGGATGAAGATAATGGACAAACCTCAGCTTGGTATGTGTTTTCAGCTTTAGGCTTTTATCCGGTGACACCTGCTGTAGATGAATACGTTATAGGTTCTCCGCTTTTTGATAAGGTAATTTTACACCTTTCTAATGGAAAAAAAGTAGAAATTAACGCTTCCCAAAATTCTGCTGAAAATCGTTACATAAAATCGATGACTTTAAATGGTAAAAATTACAGTAAGAATTATGTAAAGCACAGTGAAATCACTAAAGGTGCTGTCATAAATTTTGTCATGGATAGCAAGCCGAATACCCAACGTGGTACCGGAGCGACAGATTTTCCATTTTCACTTAGTACAGCTAACAAGTAGTTGATATAATTGTCTTATTCATACAAAAAGCTACCTCTTGGTAGCTTTTTGTATTATAGGCATTAACAACGTATTTCCCGACGCATAAATAGAAAATAGGCAAGTGCAAAGCACAACATCATTGCTGCTGTGATGCCTGTCAATTGAGGCCAGATAATCATTACGCTGTCTTTGAATGATAATGGAGTAGGTAGTGCGCCTATCATTTGTTCCATAGATACAGGGCCCAAACTGCGTACCGATGGCATTAATATACTTGTTGTTGCATCGGTGTAGAGCTGACTTGGCGATAGTCGCCGTAGATTCAGGATGAGTTCATGATATGCAAGATATTGTGATTCCGAGATATAATTTGGATTAGGGATGAATGGACGGATCACAAAATTGACAACAATAGGAAAGAAAACGGTAAAAAACAACCAAATACCGATGGCTGTCAGAGCAGATGTAGCTCCCTGACGAAAGATGATCGATAATAATATGGCTAGACTAAGCCAAAATCCTACATAAATTATACTTATTCCTAAGAAGCCAATCATACGTATTACCTCTTGCCATTCTAGGGTAATACCCATCGTAATCATACCGATACCGATCATCAGCATGATCAAAGAAGCAAATAGGATACTTACTATGCAGAGTGGCGCAATGAATTTTGCCAGCAATAAATTATCCCGGTAGATAGGTTGCGATACCAGTCTGGTTAGTGTGCCTCCATTTTGCTCGGAATTGATTGCATCAAACCCCAAAGCAATACCTAACAAGGGAGCTAGAAAATTCAGAAACACATGCATCGGGGGGATAGAATTGTCGCTATTTGTCAATAATTTTAGATAGACAAAAGTGCTGTCGGGATCCTGTGCATTATTTATCGTAGTGCGCAGATCAGAAAAAGCCACATATAAGGAGGCACAGCACGTCAATACAATTAAGGCAATAAGTATGATAAATCGCCAGCTTCTGATATGCGATGCTATTTCTTTCTTTATAAGTATGCGTAGTGGCGTTGATATCCAATTTTTATTTTCCATCTTTCTCCTTTCTTAGCGTGCTCTGTTCAAAATATTGGCTATAAATAGCATCTAATGAATCACCATCCCGCTGTACAGCGATGATATCTGCCTGTTGATAAACAAGTGTACGGACTGCCTGAGCGGTGATATCTTTGCGGGATGTGATTGTTAATTTTCCATCGTGAAAGGCTAGTGACTCAAAACCTTCAATCGTGGACAGCTGACGTTCAATAACTTTGTAATTTACTGCATTTGCCAATTGTATCGTGGTTTTCAGACCTTCACGGATATGCAGGCTTTGCGCCAGAGAATCTATAGCACCTTCCACCATCATTTTACCGTCAACGAATATGCCCACTCGATCGCAGACCCTTTGTACTTGATGCAGATGATGTGAAGACATCAATACGGTGAGATTTTGTTCTCTACTTAGTTTTTGAATAAGTTCCAAAAATTCATTTACCCCTCTTGGATCAATACCCAATGTAGGTTCGTCGAGGATCACGATTTTTGGTTTTTTAATAAGGACTTCTGCCAACCCAAGCCTTTGCTTCATTCCTCTAGAGAAAGTAGCGGTTTTGTTGTTAGCCGAAGCGCTTAAACCTACGGTTTGAAGTAAGTCGCGAGCCTTCAGCTCGGCTTCTTTTTCATGGAGTCCATTGAGCAGAGCAATGAACCTTAAATTTTCAAAAGCGGTCATATCCGGATAAAACCCCACATTGTCGGGCAAATATCCCACCTGCTTTTTGACGGATAATGGATTGCGAGTGGCATCGTATCCACATACCATAGCTGTTCCTGACGTAGGCTCAGTAAGTCCCAGCATCATCAAGATTGTCGTTGTTTTTCCCGCTCCGTTCGGACCTAATAACCCAAAGATTTCGCCAGCATGTATATGTAGATTTAGCTTGTGAACAGCTTTTTTTGTGCCATAGCACTTAGTCAAATCCGTCAATTGAATGATAGGATTGTTCATGTGATATGTTTTGTTGTTAGTAAATTAAAAATGTAGGTTATCTTCTGCCGTATTTGCGAATCAATAAATAAATTAAACCTACGGATACAAGAATAATAACCAAACCAATCCAGCCTGATAGTAGGGATGTTTTGACCATGATACGTATAGCCGCTTCGGACGAATTCGCTGATGCACGCACCGTCATT
Organism: Sphingobacterium alimentarium; assembly: GCF_004342685.1. Classification (GTDB taxonomy): domain Bacteria; phylum Bacteroidota; class Bacteroidia; order Sphingobacteriales; family Sphingobacteriaceae; genus Sphingobacterium; species Sphingobacterium alimentarium. The sequence goes on along the minus strand of NZ_SMBZ01000053.1, from coordinate 10,491 downwards.
TTGGTCACATAGTCTCCAGCTATAGTTTTTTCAGGAACCTTCAAGGTGACTTTGACATCAGCTTGTTGCCCCGGATGTAACTGTTCGATAGTGGAAGGAGAGAAGCTTGTTTCCCATTTGCTCGGCAATTGCGAGCTGAGCTCCAGATTATTAAGCGGTAATGTTCCTGTATTTTTAACAACCAACAGAATTTCTTTGCTGCTACCGGCAACGATTTCATCGCTCAATCGCCCTGAAGGTGTAGTCAGTTCCACCGCATAGGATCCTTTCACCACAGCTTCCAAGTCGATTTTTAACGTATCACTGCTTGCAATGGCTGAGACAGGTATCTTGTAGGTGCCAGGTTTGGTTGCGATGGGACAGGTGATTTCAAAACTTATATCTTTAGTGGTGTTTGGATCCATTTGTAGAGAAGTCACAGCAACACCTTCTACACGATAGGTGATTTGCCAGCCCGCTGGCATGTTGGCCGATAAGTTGTAATGACGAAGCGAATTTGCATTACTAAGCACGCCGTTGTAGCGAAATGTCTCATTGGTCGGCGCTTCGATATTCACCAAACGCGCAGTAAGTGAAGATTGCGTATTGGTTTGCGCTTGTAATACATGGATAGAAGAACTAAAAAATAAAAATACGATTAGCCTTAAAAGAAATTTTTGGCGTTCTTTTGAATTAAATAATTGATTTAACATAATTTATTAACTAAAATTTATACTTAAATAGATTTATAGCTTTCAAAAACATGTCGACTCGCTTATCCAAAAGGAGTGGTTAAACTGGATGCCAAAATAATAATCAATTAAAAAATTGTCAAGTCCTTTCCTCTAAAATTTTATTATATCTCAATGAAAAATTGAGTGATTGTTTAATTAATCAATTTAAAGGATTTTGTATCGTCAATACGTTTTGGCAGCCGTTCAAATTGATACATTATCAGGTACTTACAAAAGTATTTTTAAAATCTTATTGATGTCTTTCAGTATTATAGTTTGAGAAGGAGCGCGTATATAGGTAGGAGTATGGTGTTTTCTGTTGAATTATCTAAATGACTATAAATCAAATTATTAATTTGGCTTATGAACCTTTTTTCTTATGATTTTTGTTTTCAAAAGAAACAATTTGGATTTAATATCACACTATTTATCTTTTCGATTGTATTGATAAATTCATTAGATATGAAAGTTTTATTTTTATTTCTTATATCGATTTTGTTTTCCGTTTGAAATTATATTAATAATGTTTTAGACAAGTGATTGTAACTTAAAACTATACCTATGAAAAAAGTTGAAAGATCACCTAAGTCTTTACGTATTTATATTGCGCCACGTATGTGCTATTACAGTACATACTTCGAAGAATCTATTGTGACAACTCATCGGGAACATTGATTCTAAGTGAAGAACCTAAAGACTTTAGGGAGACCTAGGATGTCGATCCCGAAGATGAAAAGCCATTAAATTGGTAATCGATCAAATCTTCACGACTATGAAAGCAAAATTTAAAACAATAGCACTATTGTATGTCTTTGCATATACGCTGATTTTAGACTCATGTAAAGATAAAATACAAGAGGATGTTCTGGCAAAATCAAGTGTTAATTTTTTAGTACTGGGTCACGAATATGATGGGGAGTTGGACAGAATGGCGACTTCGCGTGCTCGCGACTCAAATGAAAAAAAGTCCATTATGCCAAAACGCAAGTGTCAACTAAACAAAAGTTCACTCTTTAAACCTCTATTACAATAAACGACTGATCTTTCTTCTGTCTTCTTAATACAGGCAAGGCTACATTGTAGATAGGAATTTTAGTGGCTGTCTCACCCTTCGGAGATCCTGCGTGCGCATGACCATGAAAAGCTACAGTCACTTGCCTTCTGCTGAGTGGTTCGGCGAGATGTGATGAACCTAGAAAGGGAAAAAGCTGCTCGGGTTCTCCCATGATTGTTTCTTTGATAGGGGCATAGTGCATAAGCACAACTTTTGGAAGTTCTGGAGATTCTTGTTCTAATCGTGTCAACGCTCTATCCAGTTGCAATGATTCATTTACTGCCTCATGCACAAACTGTTTCATCACATCTTCACCAAAAAGGGAGAGCATATATTGCTCAAAACCACCGCCAAAACCTTTGACACCTGCAAAGGCAACATTGTTGACAACTATGGATTCACCATCCAAGATAGTCATATCATGATCAGCCAAAATTTGCTTGATAATCTTTTGGCGACCTTTTTCGTAATCATGGTTACCCAACACACCGATAACCGGTACTTGCAACACTTCAAGGCCTTCTCCCAAAATTTTTGCTTCTTCTTCATCACCTGTATCGGTCAAATCTCCACATATGACTAAGATGTCTGCTTTCTCATTTATTTCTTTGAAAGTGCTTCGCAAGATTCCTTTATCCGTGCTCTTGGTATGTATATCCGCCATTGCGGCTATTCTTGTTTTTTTTCTTGTAGCCATAGCTTATACGGTTTTGATAGTATAACTTTTGTAATCCCATTCTTTGATATCAACTTGATATTGGGTTTGATCAATAAGAGGTCCTCGGCAAACTTTTTCCAAGGGTGGAGGTAGTTCATATTGTTCATTGGCCCGCTTCATCAATTCATCAAATAGCCATTTGGGTATAATCTCATGAAAATCAGCTGGGTATACAAATTGGAAGATGAGAATCTGCGCTAATAATAAGTGCCAATGTGTGTCCAATCGGAATAGAAGTTGGTTCCAATCTACATTTTTACCATATTTAAGCAGAATATGGTTAATATCAGCATTGTCGTTGCGCTCCCGATTCTGTACATAGATCTTACACCATATCAATTCTTCTACAGGAATAAATTTGACTGGAACATCTGCAAAATATCCAGTACTCGCACGCTCGTACCAGCTATCATCCACCGTACAAATATTGCTGACCGTATCAAAAATAATGTCTATAAAATATTCTCCATGGAAAATTTTAGCCAGCCAACGGACATCTGTCAGTTCTGTCTTATAGCCTTGTGAAGCAAAATATTTTAATATTTTTGGGTATTCACTGCTCTTGCAGAATATGTCCAAATCTTTGGTATCCCTAAAAATACCGGTATACTGAAACATGGCGAATGCCCCACCAAGCATATATTGGCAACCGCTGGCATTCAACATTTCTAACGCTTCTTTGTAGAATTCGGTAGATTCTCTTTTCTCTTTTTCTGTCGTGAGCATATATAGAATATTAGCTATTTAAACTGTCGGAGTAAGTACATCCTTGCTCTCTTACATAATAACCATTGAGAAGAAAATTTGTTGAGGAGGAGAGAAGGTACATTCAGTATATAGAAGCCTGTACCCAAAAAGTTAAGACCTCTAGGCTATGTCGACATACAAAAATGTGTGCAGGAAGGCTATTAGCCCTTACCATAGGGCGAAGTGTATATTATTGCCCTAATGCCTAAATGAGCGCTTTTTCTTTTGTCGCTCTGAAAATAGTATGGTGTTTTTCGTTGGTCTCTTCATGGTACGAACATCTTATATTCGGACTGCTATTGGTTTCAAGTATCTGTGCTAGTAGTTGTGTGTGAGGAATGATATCATTTGCATCTGAACTTGTAAACCACAGTTGTTTTTTGGTATGTGGAAATGTACTACGGTACTGTTGTGCATTTTTAACCAAGGCATGATCATTCCACCACAAGGACGGGTCAAAAGCGATGTAATTGTCAAACATATCAGGATGTAGTAAGAATGTTTCCATGACAAATAGTCCTGCGAGGGATTCGCCAATAATACTTTTTTGTGCTTTGGTACGCTAACGCTGTTGAATTGCGGGAAAAAGTTCTTCCTTGATAAATGCTCTAAACTATTTGGATTCACCTACTACGGGGGCAATTTCTTTGTCTTTGTCCCCTTGGGTAATTCCCGTTAAGTCACGGCGTCTTTGTGTATTTTCTATTCCCACTAGAATATGCGGTTTTACTTTTCCTTCTCTTATGAGCTTCTCCAACGAATTGGCAATGTGTGGAAACTCTTCCTTAAGACCACCATCGGCCATATATAAAACAGGTAAGGAGTCGGTGCTATTGCTGTAATCTGCCTGTGTCCATATGCTGATGACGCGCTCTTCATTTAGCTGCTGAGAGCGTATATTACACGATTCATGATCGGGTATAATATCTTGAGGAGTAGAAGGAGTAGTGCATGCTGTCAGCAGTACGGCAAATAGGATGACTGTATATAGAATAGCTGTCATAATTGGATATTAGCAGCTTTAAAAAAGTTTGTTATAGTGCTTACTAATTTAGGAAAAAAATAGAAACCTTTCCTTAAGCTAATTGCTTATTAATTCATAACTTTCAATATTTGAATACATCATAATCAAATAATTATGCTACAGATCACCAAAATTTGGCTGTAATAAGCGTTCTCTTCCTGTAATTGCGCTTATCATAATCGTATAGTACACACCATACTCAATTTTTATCCCGTTATAATTAATAGCATTCTTAGGGACGTATAAGGACTGTTCTCGGAATTCTCCTAAAAATAAATCTTATGGAAAATCATAATATTCAGAAGTTAGCCCAGAGACATGGACTATTTCTCTCGGGCACAATGAGCTTTAATGATATGGGAATCGACTTTAAAGTTGGATTTGCTAAAGATACTTCAGGTACCGATTGCGTATTACGTATCCAGCGCAGGGCTAATCTAGGTGAACAAATCGCAACAGAAAAGCGTATTCTGCAGCTTGCTTCCAAGTACCTATCGGTGCAGGTCCCTGATTGGCAAATTGCAAATGACGAGTTGGTTGCTTATCCTTTGTTGGCAGGAAAACCCGTATTGACTTTTGATGCAAAGACTTTTGAAGTCACTTGGAACATGGACAAAGACAGCGCACAATACATTCCATCCTTAGCCAAGGTGTTGGTTCAGCTTCACGCTATTCCTGAAGAGGAGGTGCGTCGCCACGACTTGAAAATATGTTCTCCGGAGCAGGTGCGAAGTGAAATAGCGGAGCGCTTACATCTGGTAAAATCAGAATTGGGTATGAGCAGTGCACTCGAAACACGCTATTCCAAATGGCTGGATAATGATGCGTTGTGGCCGAATTTCAGCAAATTTATTCACGGCGATCTATATGCGGGACACCTCCTAACCGATGTTAATGGAGAAGTAACAGGCATTATTGATTGGTCTACTGCGCATGTGAGTGATATAGCTCAGGATTTTTCTGGTCACCTGTCTGTATTTGGCGAGAAAAGTCTTAGAGAATTACTTGATGCTTACGAAAAATCTGGTGGGGAGGTTTGGGGTACTTTGTTTAAACAAGCCGTGAACGTGCAGCAGCATCAGCCTTGGCGTGTGGATATTTTGCTATTGAAACGCAAGATGCGACCCATCTACAAGCCGCAAAAACGCAACTGAATGAACATTAGTTGAATAAAAAATAGCGGATATGTCAGAAACATATCCGCTCATTCTATTAGCCCCTTAGTTATGTTGAGTAGATTTACTATTAGTTTTGTCGAGATAGTGATCCCAAATACATATCGCTCTTGTAATGAATATTTGTTATTTTTCTTTGATATAGATATGCTTCACATTACCTACACCAGCTTCTCTTTCATCAATAATGAATTTTTTGGTATCCTTGATTAATGGTAGTAATTTGAGGAAGCCATAATTCCGAGGGTCAAAATCAGGTTTTTTCTTTAGTATATAACTTCCTAGATGTGCTAAGAAAGTCCAACCTGTCTCATCGGCCAGATCATTTACACTGTCTGTTAAGATTCGTATAGTCTCTTTATCTACTTTACTTATTGGTTCTTCAGTCTTGTTTTTTCTCGTCTTCTTGGAAGGAGTGAGAGATTGCTCCGAAGAAGTGTGTTGTGAAGCTTTTAGTATTTCCAGATAAATGAACTTATCACAGGCCGCGATAAACGGTTTGGGTGTTTTCTTTTCTCCAAACCCAATAACTTTCATGCCCGCTTCACGCAATCGTGTAGCCAGTTTAGTAAAATCACTATCACTCGATACAATGCAAAAACCATTTACCTTTTCCGAATACAAAATATCCATGGCATCGATAATCATGGCGCTATCCGTAGCATTCTTACCTGTCGTATAGCTATATTGTTGAATGGGCGTAATTGCATTTTCGAGCAATACATTTTTCCAGCCAGAAACGGTAGGTTTGGTCCAATCCGCATATATGCGCTTAATAGTGGGTGTTCCATTTTTTGATATCTCCTCCAGCATTTCTTTGACGTTGCTATATGGAACATTATCGGCATCTATCAATACGGCTAATTTGTCATCGGTCATTTTGCAAATGGGTTTTAAGTAAATTTAATAAATTTTCGACAGGTATTTTCCTAGCATCAGAGAATAATATTTACTCGGAGATTATATCCGAAGCGCCAAACCTTTCTCGTTGTTCTTTGGCAACCATGATATGTGCAAGGTGATGCTCAAAGTGCCAGGCGTAAATACCAATATTAGTTTTTATAGAAATACGTTCGTTGTTCTCAGGATGTATAAATTCCTTCTCGAGTTCCATTGCCGTTAGATTTTTCAACAACTGTTCCCAGCGACCATGTAAACCTGCTAAAATTAATAAGGAATCATTGATAGGATAATTCTGAGCATCAGAAAATTCAGCCCATAAATCTTCAGCATATGGTTTTATAGTTGGTGTATTCTCCGTAAGTGCCAGTTTAAATCGCATAAAACTATTCATATGACTGTCGGCACAATGATGAACAACTTGCCTGATCGTCCAGCCATTGGGTCGATACTGTTGGTTAAGTTCTATTTCGGAAAGATTTTCGACTTGACTTTTTACGCGCTGAGGAAATTCTGCGATGATTTTTATCCAATGATCAATATCCTCTTGAGAGATTTCCCTCAGTTTTTGAAATTTACCAAGCGGATATTTCAGTTTTTCAATGTCTTGTTCCATTTACTTTTCTAGATTGTGGCCTTACTTATTGATTAATCTTGATTTTTATAGGACCACTTCGATGAAGTATGATATAAATAAATTTTGGGTACCTGTTATAAATTTACTACAAATCCGATACAATTTTGACTATGCAGAAGATAAATTTTCTCCTCATATTTTAATCGGATGCAGATTGTCTATGCACATTATGACTTCATAATTTAATCATTACTTCATATTCAATTTATTCCCTGGTCTTAATTTTGAATTATTAAGTTGCTGATGGGGGGGTAACAGCTTATAATTTCGTTTCTTGCGTATTATTTATTATTTTGTTTTCTAATCGATTGACCAATTGTAAATATTCTTGCTATTATGTGTGATGACAATAAAATCCTTTTGGAAAGGCTCCGAGAGGGCGATTTGGATGCTTTTAATAGTATCTATATAAACAATTTACTTATTCAAATTCCTGAATACTAATGAAAAAGATCCTTTATATAATTCTGTTCCTATGGGTAAATAATAGCACCCTTTCGTATGGACAAAATCAGATTAAAATTACGCACAAGCCATACATCCAAGGACTTACCGCGGAATCTGTACATATCCTATGGACGACCGATAAACCGGCAACAGCCTGGGTCGAGATTGCACCCGATGATAGTAGTCATTTTTACCATACCGAGCGTCCCAAGCATTTTGCGACAGCTTATGGTTTTAAAAAGGTCGGAACTTTACACCAGGTTACGTTAAATAATCTACAACCTGGCACTACATACCGCTATCGCGTGTACAATCAGGAAGTACTGAAGCATGTAGGTACGGATGTCTTATATGGTAAAGTGATTGCTACGAATGTGTACAGAAAGGCACCACTGCGTTTTAAAACATTAGGAAAGGAGAGTAGGAGCGAATTTATTGTGATCAATGATATGCATGGTCGTAATGAGGTCATGAATAAATTATTGGATATTGGCGAAGTGAAAAATGCTGATTTTGTTGTGTTTAATGGGGATATGGCCAACAGTTTATTGAGCGAAGAACAGATGTTTTCGGATTTTTTGGATACTAGTATCTCCCGGTTTGCGAGTGAAACTCCAATGTTCTACGCACGCGGAAATCACGAAACCCGTGGGTCATTTGCAATTGAATATCCTCGGTATTTTCCTACACCCACCAACAAACTATATTATCAGTTTAATCATGGCCCTATGGGGGTGATTGTATTAGACTGTGGAGAGGATAAGCCCGATAGTGATATCGAATATGCTGGGATTGTCGCGATGGACGACTATAGAACGGAGCAGGCGCAGTGGCTTGCGCAAGCGGTAGAAAATCCCGAATTCAAAAATGCCCAGTATAAAATCGTAATCTGCCACATGCCGCCTTTTGGAGGCTGGCATGGCGAACAAGATATCCTCGATAAATTTGTACCTATCTTAAATAAAGCTGGTGTACAAATTATGCTTTCAGGACATCTGCACAAACATATATTACAGCAAAAATCAGCGACTGTAAACTTTCCGGTTCTTGTGAATTCTAACAATAACGTGATAAAGGCCAGCTTTTCGGAAAGTGAGGGACTCATCAAGGTCCTTGACCAAAAAGGAAGCTTGGTTGAAACGGTACGCTTAAAACCTCTTCGCTAACTCTGGAAGTAATCAGCGTTCAAAGGGCAGAAACATTGGAAACAAGATGCTTAATCTCAGGTCAACAGATTGATCTGAGATTAAATCTTATTAACAAACGGCGGCTTGAGGGCACTAATGGAAAGATAAAACTTCAATATTTAACCTTTTACAATCCTAAGCTGCTGTTTTTATAGCGTACATTTTACATATTTTTTAGATACCAAGAGGTATGCCCATTGACAATTTTATGAATTAAAATGTGTTTTTCTTTTCCATTTCTGGAAATGCCTCGTCAATTCTTTTTGCAAGTTCGAGAAGTTTTATGGTCGGTACAGCTGGAAACATATGATGTTCTAAATGATAAAACATACTAAACGTTAACTTATTTTTCCACCAACTTCGTTGCGTTCTAGCGAATTCAGGATGGTCATGCGTATTATGATGTACAGTCCATACCGCGAAAAATGTCATTAAAAATTCTCCAATTAGCATCACGATAATATGATAAATCAAAAAATAAATCCTGAAATAGAAAATAAGGGATACTAAAATCACTATGGAGATTAATTCGAGCAACATGTTTTGTCGATAATTTTTGTTGCCTAATTGCCATGTTACTTTGTGAATTAAAAACATATGAACCGGACCATATAGGATTGCTCCATACCAGGTCATTGTTGCTGATTTACCCTCGTAATCATTTTCAGACAAGCAATATTTGTGGTGTCTAATATGATTAAATTTGACGGCATGAGTGGAAACCAACATTAGAACGCTATTGATGTAAAGCGATAACCAGGTTAAAAATTTATTGGTGGCCAATGAATTGTGAAAGCCATTATGCACTTGCCTTAAGGCTGTCAAAAAGAAAAAGGCTGAAAAAGGGAGTGCCAAAATATAATATTCAAAATAGGCAAGCGTAATAGAAATTAAAATCCAAGGTATGGTCAGGTTGTTTTCTATTAACATTTCTCTTATGGTCAACTTTTTTAAGTCTTTTCATTCTAATTTTCTTAATAATTCTTGATGTGTTATTGGTTAGCGTTTTTTTGTAAAATCCCACGTACAGCTTATATGCATGATGCAAAACAGTAATTCATCAAATGCTATTTTAAGTTAAATTTATTAAAAATAAAGAATATAATTTATTGTTTTGAAGTAAAAATTCACAAGTGTCCTAAATAAAAATTTTAGACATATAATCCCCCCTTATCTAGCTTCTAGATAGGTTTTATTTTTTAAATCCAAATTATACCCTCTCTATTACCAAATTATACCCTCTCTATTACTTTTAGAAGAGTTTAAACTGTCCACTTTTATCAGGGGTTTACCTGAAAAGAATGGATCATTAGCCCATTTCCATAGGTCAATTTTTACAAATATATTTAAGCGAATAAAGTTCACCAGATTGGATAAGTTCCAATCGTATTTAGCCTTTTTCTGTATGTATTTAAAGAGTAGTATTCCTATTAATGCAGTCCAAATTTGGATATAGACAGCATTTTCTGATGTTCCTACAAAACTAGTTACTTTCAGACGCTGTTTTAGATGCTTAAAGAAAGTTTCAATCTCCCATCTTTCTTTATATAAGGCCGCTACTGTTGATGCTTTCCAGCTGAAATTATTTGTTAAGAACTCATATTCAGCATTATTTATGCTGTCCCAAAAACGAACTAGACGAATTTTCTTTCCTTCATAGTGCTTTTTGGCATCCCCATCAAGCTCAATGATCTGATCCTGAAGGACTCCGCTGTTCTTGAGTGCTTCACTTTGAAATGTTTTCACGACAGTATATTTCATGTTACTTTTACTCCGTGTGACAAAGAAGCTCTGGTTGCTGTCCTTTAGATTTGCTTTTATATAAACAGATAACGATTTTGTCTTGGCAACTAACTATCGGCAGTGGCTCATTATGTTGCTGTCAAGGT
>NZ_SMBZ01000052.1 GCF_004342685.1 Sphingobacterium alimentarium | reverse complement strand
AAATAGCGGAGCGGCGGCTTAAAAAAATAAAATTTATTTGTTAAAGTCATAACAATCCAAAACGTTCATCCAAGCATAATCAACGTAGCCTCTATCCACAACCACCACACAGCCCTTAGGAAATGAAATAGTTTTGGCGATTTTAGATTCATGTTGTTTACCATCTGTGATATGCACAAAACTGGGCATACAGCCATCATAATCAAGTATAGTATGAAGTTTTACAGCTCCCTTAGCACTGCGGAATTTAGCCCAGTCAAATACACTTAAGCATAATGGAATAATAGTAGCATCCATGAGATAGACTTTACGTTTAAGCCTGTTAAGCTCTGCGCGTCTTGGAGAATCTTTACGCCACAAATCATCCAAAAGTTTATAATACAAATCTCGAAATAGGCCATGATCACGATGTTTGTTGATGTAAGAGAGGTTGGACTTGCTAGGAGTTCTAGAAATTCCCATATGACTCATGTTTCCTGTAGTACTACGAAGCCCATTAGAAATGTCACGAACGGAATCAGCAGAGGAAAGATGGCAGAAAAGCATACTCACAAAATGTGACCAACTATTGATCCCTTTGTGGTGCTTGTCGGATTGGTACTTTTGAACCAATTTATTAAAAATGTCACGGTCAACTAGACTTAATATCTGAGAAAATACGTTTATATTTACCATGGCGGTAGTTGAATTTTAGCGAATTAAATATAGCAATCCCTGCTATATAAATACACCGCCATTTTTTCCCTTATTTAGGACGCTTCTGATCTAAAAAGATATAAAAATCATTCGCCTGATCAAATTCAAAATAAACACCAATACAGCACTGCTTATTGGTGTTTATTTAAGAGTAGCTGTTTCTTTTAATATCCACTAAATCCTATACTGCATGATTTGGATTATGGATAGGTTTTGTTAAAGAATCCAATCGGCTTGTAGCTTATCAATTCATAAATCAGAGGGTACAACAAAAGCAACAAGTCAAAATTACGCTACAGAGCCCTCATGTCCTTTGAAAAAGAATAAGATTTATTAACTGTATTTAATGGGTAAGCATTGGAGAAATTGACCGTTACACGCTTGCGCACAATACCCAAGGTTTTGATACAAAAAATTGACCTTTCATCTGTTTTACAGTTTAAGTGATATATTTAATAGTAATTAACTATAAAACATGAATAGAATAACTGTAACGGAAAATATAAAGGCACCTAGAAACTTCACCATTTCTAGTCCGTTGTACCATGTAATTTTATTGAAGCAAAACATGCACTTTATGGTTGACCTTATCCCCTATAGTGTCGACAGATCGGTTTGTATATTTTTAAGCCCATATCAAAAATTTGTAACCCTAGAGCCTTCAGAAATTTCAATACTTGCTTTTCACGGAGATTTTTATTGCATTGAATACCATAAAAAGGAAGTAGCTTGTAATGGCATTTTGTTCAATAACATATTTTCAGCCCCATACATCAAATTAAAGCCGACATTACGGCAAGAGATTCAGGAACTATTTCAAAAAATTAATAGCCTACAAGAGCGCACTGAAGCATTTGAAGAATCTTTAATTAAAGCATATTTACAGGTCTTGTTAGCTCTTTCAAGTAAAGAAAAACAAAAATCCAGTCCACTTGAATCCTCTGAAGTAATAAGTCCATATGCTAATTTCAATGAGATAGTCGAAAAGTTCTATATCAAACAAAGATCCTTGGGATTTTATGCCAATTATTACCAAACTACTTCCGGAAATTTAAGTAAAAAGATAAAAACATTATATGGCAAGCCGCCAAGTGTTATAATACGGGAACGACTCATTCTTGAGGCTAAGAAATTACTTCATTTAACGCATAAAAACATAAGTGAAATAGCATATGAATTAAGCTTTGAAGATGAATTTTATTTTAGCAAATACTTCAAAAAGGAGGTTGGTGTTTCTCCTAAATTATATCGGCAAAAGGTTGGAATTTCTATTGTGGCAAAATAGTACATGTCTTTTACGGAATTGACCATGTTTAAAAAGGCTATTTAAATATACTTTTGAGTTCTAAACTCAATCAAATGGAAAAGATCTATAATTTAAGTATCAAGTTTGAAGGTTACTTTACTAATTTTACGCGAATAGCTGTTTTCGTTGTAATGGCATGGATAGGAGGCTTAAAAGCTTTCCCGTATGAAGCAGATGGAATCGTTCCTTTCGTAAGTAATTCCCCTTTTATGAGTTTTTTTTATGAAAAATCTAATTCAAAAGTATTCAATAAAGAAGGTAAGGAAGTATTGGAATACAGTCTGTATAAAAATCCCGAAGGAAAAACTGTTCAAAAAAATATAGATTGGCATGTAAAAAATAACACCTATTTATTTTCATATGGTTTAGGTATAGTTATAGTATTAATCGGTATACTCGTATTATTGGGTATCTGGATTCCAAAAGTTGGTTTTTGGGGTGGACTTTTAACTGTCGGTATGTCAATAGTTACGTTATCTTTTCTAATTACAACACCGGAAACATATGTTCCCAACCTGGGCGGCGATTTTCCCACTCCGCATTATGGTTTTCCCTATCTTTCTGGCGCTGGAAGATTAGTTCTTAAAGATATCATCATGATGGCCGCTGGTTTTATTATTGCCTCGGATTCAGCAAAAGCTATTTTAATCAAAACAAAGAATTAACAACATTGCACATAACCCAATTACTGGTAGCAATTAGGTGATCAAAGACTATTTTACCAGCCCCTATTTTAGCCTTTAAAAGAAGTTTAAAAACACTTGTTAACCAATAATTAATAATTACTTTATACGCTGTTAGTTTGTGTCCTTTACTTTTGAGCAAACAACGAACTATGAATTTCAAATTATTATTAACTGCTGGCTTATTTAGTCTAGGATTTGCACAGGCCCAAGATTTTGTCAAAGGAATTGTTTACGATGACACCAACCAGAACGGAAAAAAGGATAAAACGGAAATTGGATTGAAAAATGTTTCTGTAAGTAATGGGGTGGATGTCGTACAAACCAATGAACATGGGGAGTATAAATTGCAAGTAGGTAACGATAATATAATCTTTGTTATAAAGCCTACGAATTATTCCTTTCCTTTAAATGACAAAAACCTCCCTGAGTTTTATTATATACATAAACCTGCTGGCTCGCCCCAATTAAAGTATACGACGGTAAGTGAAACAGGAAAAATTCCTAAAACGCTGAATTTCCCATTATATAAACAGCAAGAAGATACAAAGTTTAAAGCTTTAATTTTTGGTGATCCCCAAGCGTATAATCTGGATGAAATTGCCTATTTCAAAAAAGGCATAGTAGAAGATATTACTGCCGATAATGCTATTAAATTTGGGATTAGCTTAGGTGATTTAGTGGGCGACCATTTAGTGCTTCATAAACCATATCAGGATGCTATCCAACAAATTGGAAAGCCATGGTATAATGTTATGGGTAATCATGATATGAATTATGACGTAACAGTGGATTCCTTGTCTGATGAGACATTCGAATATCACTTTGGGCCAAACAACTATGCTTTTCATTATGGCAATGCGTATTTTATTGTGTTAGACAACATTTTGTATCCGAATCCAAATACGGGAAAGGGTTATTTAGGCGGATTTAGAAAAGATCAATTGGATTTCGTGGAAAATAGTCTAAAACATGTTTCAAAAGACAAGTTAATTGTTTTAAGTTTTCACATTCCTTTAGGAAATAAAGATTCTGAATCCTTTAGACATAGCGATAGACAGCGTTTATTCGATATTTTGAAACCATTTAAACATACCGTTTCCATGTCTGCGCATACACATTTCCAGAAACAGACTTTCTATGGTCATGAAGATGGCTGGAAGCAAGAGGTTCCTCATCATGAGTATAATGTAGGTACTACATCAGGAGACTGGTATTCAGGCATAAGCAACGATCAAGGTGTACCTAGCTCCACAATGCGAGATGGCACGCCTAAAGGTTACGCCATACTAAACATAGATAATAATACTTATTCATTTGATTATAAAGTTGCTGGCAAACCCAAAGATTATCAAATGTCAATTATAGCTCCCCGTGTTTTGAGTGAAAAAAATGTACGTAATTCTAAAATCACTGTCAATTTTTTTATGGGTAAGGAAGGTGACGGGGTGCAATATAGATTTGGTAATGACGAGTGGAAAAAAATGAAGTATGTAGAACAACCAGACCCAGCGTATCAATATGAATTATTGAAATATGATACAGCAGAAAAGTTTATCGAAGGAAAACGCCCATCTAATGCTGTTAATTCTACGCATTTGTGGGAAGCTAAATTCCCGAATAAACTGGGTGCTGGAAAGTATGATTTGCAGATTAAAGCGGTAGATATGTATGGAAAAGTACATACGCAAACCATAACTATCGAAGTAGTAAAATAATTTAGGATATATTTAGGTATGTAACAGGATGGGACTTTTACCCATCCTTTTTTGTTTCCACCTGCAGTGAAAACTAGGTTATGTTATGTCTATATTTCCTGCACCCTAGGCTTCATAATATTTTGATAATACACGATTAATAGCTTATTGATGTACGCGGGCTATCCTTGCATCAAGAAAAACAAATTCAATTAATCTATAATTTTATGAATCACTACCTATTAAAGGCCTGCCTTTTGAGCACCTTAATAAGTTTTGCAAGTTGTAAAAATGAAAGTATACTTTCTTCTTCAGCGGCACATGATCCTACCAAAGATGTTGTTTTAACATCATTTTATCCCCTGCAGGGGGGAGCAAGAGACAAGATCCTTTTAGACGGCGAGAACTTCGGAACAGATCCTTCAAAAATCAAAGTCTATTTCAACAAAGCACAGGCAAAAGTTATTTCAAGTAGTGGAGAGCGCATTTATGCGCTTGTCCCAAGATTACCAGGAGCGGACCCAAAAATTTCTGTTGTAGTAGGTGCTGATTCAGTCGTTTACCAACAGCAGTTTGTTTATCGCACGCAAGCATTAGTAAGTACGGTTACCGGTAATGGTGTGAAATCTTTTACTCCGGGAACACTCTCCGAAGCTACTGTGTATGGTAAATACTTAGAATTAGACAGAGAGGGTAATATATTCATGTCATGGCGTGATGGCAACACAGCGGGAAGCTCTGCTGCCACTTTCGGTGTGGCTCGAATAAATGAAGCCGAGAATATCGTTACTCCCTTAATTCAAGCTCCCGCAGAAACACGTGTTTTGTATGCTAATGGGCTTACAGTGGACCGTTCTACAGGTGTTCTCACGGCGGCGCATGAGTCCGTGCAAGAGGTGATGTTTACTTTTGACCCTAAGGAAGCTTGGTATCCTCGTCAACGCAATATGAAGTATTCTAGCAGTGACTATGCCTCAATAGTCGTTGGTGATAGATATAAAAACTTTATCACATTCTCACCTTGGGATGGCCATTTATATACGCGCTATAGGGATGGTAAAGTAGCACGGATCAATCCCCAGACGCTTGTAGCTACCATAATACACCAAGGACCTTATGGTTCGCAATACGGCCAAGCAATTAATCCAGCAAAACCATGGGAGCTATATATAACGCTTCATTCTAATGCAAGCCCCATTGAATTCAGACAGGGCATTATGGTATTGGACCTTAGAGATCCAGACGGCACAGGTGGATTTAAAAGATTAAATGCTCCAGGAGGCTCCAGCTTCAAAGATGGCCCTATCCAAGACGCTTTATTCAATTTTCCCAAAGACATCAAATTTGATAATGATGGTAATATGTTCGTTGCCGATTATGGCAATCACTGTATTCGCATGGTCTCTCCTGAAGGTGTAGTAACTACTGTGGCCGGGCAGCCAGGCAAATCAGGCTACAAGGATGGTGGACCAACTGAATCTTTGTTTAATCAACCCTGGGGAGTAGCAGTAAATGAGTTGGGACACATATATATTGCCGACTGGTCAAATGCTAGAATCCGAAAATTAGTTATAGAATAATCAACCTCTTATTAGTAAAATGAAAGTTTCTCAATTTATAGCTTTGCTATTAATGGTGGGGTTTACCATACCCTGCTTTGCACAGCAAGGTAAAGCATTATCCATAACAGGTACTGTTGTAGATATGAATAAAAATCCCTTGCCTAACGTATCCATCTACATAAAAGATAAACCATCTACAGGTTCATCTACAGATGATAAGGGTAAATTTAGTCTTCAAGTGCTGTATGGTGACAAAATCGTGTTTAGTTTCGTGGGATACCAAACGCAAGAATACCTGAGTATTGAAGATGAAACTGATTTGCTCATAACGCTAAATGAAGACAATTCCACCATTGATGAGGTGGTTGTTGTAGGCCTAGGCAATGTGCAACGTAAAATAAGTTCTGTCGGTGCAATCACCTCTGTGGATGCAAAGGATTTGCAATCACCAGCTCCCTCCATCACCAATCTACTGGGAGGACGTGCCGCTGGGGTTATCTCCATGCAGGGAAGCGGTGAGCCAGGTAAAAATATTGCAGAATTTTGGGTTCGGGGCATTGGTACTTTCGGCGCCAACAATAGCGCCTTAGTATTAATCGACGGTTTAGAAGGAAATTTAAATACGATTGATCCAGCGGACATTGAAAGTTTCTCGATATTAAAAGATGCATCGGCCACAGCTGTATACGGTGTCCGTGGCGCAAACGGTGTGGTATTAGTGACTACAAAAAGAGGTTTGGTAGACCGTATTCAATTAACAGCAAGAGCGAATACTACCTTATCCACTCTAAATAGACTGCCTAAATATTTAGATGCCTATAGTTACGCGCTACTGGCCAACGAGGCAAATGTTATTAGAGGAAATTCGCCTTTATACAACCAAGTAGAGATGGGAATAATAAAAGATGGCTTGGATCCTGACTTATACCCGAACGTGAACTGGCAAGATGAAATCTTGAATAAGAACTTTTGGTCTAATAGTTACTATGTAAGTGGTAGAGGGGGAAGTGAAGTAGCGCGATATTTTTTAAGCTTAGGCGGAAAGTCAGAAACGGCGGCTTATAAGGTGGATAAAGGTTCTCCATACAGTTCAAATGTGGGTTTTAACTCCTACAATTACCGTATAAATTTGGACGTTAACCTGACTAAATCTACAAAAGTATTCTTGGGCTCGGACGGTTTCTTGTCTATCTTAACTCAGCCTGGGGTTGCAGATACAGATTACATCTGGGGCGCCCAATCTCGCCTCACACCATTGAGCATACCTACTCAATTCTCTAATGGGCTACTTCCAGGGCGTGGCACAGGCGATCAGTCTTCACCTTATGTCATGATCAATAGAACGGGTAAAGCCGCTGACGAACAATATAGAGGAAAAACCACTTTAGCGCTAAACCAAGATCTGTCCTCCGTATTGGAGGGTTTGAAATTTAGAGTTCAGGGGGCCTATGATATTTATAGCTACTTTAATGAACGCCGTCGAGTTCAGCCTGCCCTATACAATGGTATTGGCAGAGCTGCTGATGGTTCGTTAATCACTATCCTTACGGTGCCTGAACAAAAGGCTAGCTATAAAAAAGATACCAGACAATTCCGTAAATATTTCTTTGAGTCCGTAATTAATTATGATAAGGTCTTTAGTACTAACCACCGAACTTCTGCATTGATATACTATTATTTAAGTGATGCAAAAGACACTAAAGATGCCACCTCTAATCTGGAAGCAATTCCTTTACGCTATCAAGGCGTATCAAGTCGTTTTACTTACGGCTATAAAGACACCTACCTATTAGATGCAAACTTTGGATATACCGGATCTGAAAACTTTCAACCTGGACGCCAATATGGATTTTTCCCATCAGTAGCGTTAGGGTGGGTGCCATCAAGTTATAAACTCGTTCAAGAGTCTGCCCCATGGTTGAATTATTTCAAAATTAGGGCTTCATATGGATCTGTAGGTAATGACCGCATCTCCAACACTCGATTCCCTTATTTGACAAAAGTAAATCAAGGTACCACCCAGCTGAACTCGGATAATGATCTGTGGGGCATAGGAGGCGTTGAGACAATCGGTGAGACACGCATAGGTGCGGACAACTTAGCTTGGGAGCGAGCTATAAAATCAAACATTGGAGTTGAAGGTAAATTATTCAACAACAAAATAGATTTTGTATTTGATGTTTTCAAAGACCAAAGGAATGGTATATTCCAACAACGGGTGCAGGTTCCTGATTACGTAGGTGTGATGAACAATCCCTTTGCAAACGTAGGACGCATGGAAAGTTCGGGGATGGATGGAAATATTTCTTACAAAGGAAATATAACTCCAGATATAAATTTCACCCTACGCGGTAATTTTACCTATGCGAAGAATATGGTAAAAAACTGGGAGCAAGCTTACTTGGAATACCCATACTTAGAGTACAATAATTTCCCGCACAAATCCATTCGTGGTTTTCAAGCCTTGGGATTATTCAAAGACCAAGATGATATTAATTATAGCCCGCAGCAAACCTTTGGGGCGGTTATGCCGGGAGACATTAAATACAAAGATGTGAATGGTGATGGGATCATTAACAATTTAGATAAAGTGCCCCTGGCTCACAACGATGAAATTCCATTAATAATGTATGGATTTGGGGGGCAAGTAAGTTACAAAAATCTTTCTCTAGGAATTTTATTTAAAGGCACAGGAAGTAGTCCTTTCTTTTACGGAGGAATTGGCTACAGACCATTTTATGAAGGTGCTACAGGAAATGTCTTAGATATCGTAGCCGATCCATCTAATCGTTGGATTCCCATGGAATACGCCATGCAAAATGGTATTGACCCATCCTTGGCAGAGAATCCAAATGCGAAATTCCCTCGTTTATCCTACGGCGGCAGTTCCAATAACAATCAGACCTCAACATTCTGGCAAGGTGATGCCAAGTATATTCGTCTGCAGGAGGTGACCATTAACTATCACCTAAATCCCTCTTTGTTTAGAAAGGTGGGCATCAAGTCAATGGATTTACAGTTTGTGGGAAACAACTTATACACTTGGGATACTGTAAAAATTTTCGATCCGGAACAAGCACGATTCAATGGTCGTGAATACCCTATACCATCAACCTATTCAGTACAGGTATACATTAATTTTTAATTGGGAAAGTAATAATCAAATAAATGAAAAATTCAATTCTAAAAAGAGTGGTTGGAGCCTCAGCATTAATGATTGCATTGTCCAGCACATCGTGTAAGGATTATTTAAATATCGATAATTATTTTGATGACGAATTTAAGATAGACTCGGCCTTCAGTAGTACTCGAAATATAGAAGCTTATATGTGGGGGGCAGCATCAATGTTCAAAGATGAATCGCAAACAATTCGTAACAGTTTCACACCTGGTCCGATGGCAACAGACGAAGGTTTTAACGGCTTAACCAATGCAAATGGTAGTGGAAATATTTACCACGGAATGGATTTTGCAACAGGGCGCATCTCACCTGATTTTTATGGAGAAGGTGCTACCAATTTAAATCAATGGGGCAATTATTACAAAATAATTCGAAAGTGTAATATGATTCTGCAAAATTTAGATACCCCAGAAGACTTGACCAATGCAAATAGAGCAAGAATAGAAGGATATACCCGGTTTATTAGAGCTTATGCTTATTATTATCTTTTGTTGGATTATGGCCCTCCGATCTTATTAGGCGATGAGCTAGTGAACACCAATGAGGAGTTAGCCTATTACGATCGGGAGCGCGCTACCATGGATGAAGCAATGGAATACATATGTAATGAATTTGAATCCGCAGCATTATTAATTCCTGATCAAGTTGGTATTCTGGATTTTGGGAAGCCTACTCGAGGTGCCGCCTATGCTTTAGTCGCTCGATTGAGATTAATGCATGCAAGCCCCTTATATAATGGCGGTGCTGTGGCAAGTTCATATTTTGGCTCATGGATCCGCAAATCAGATGGAATACATTATGTATCTCAAAAATACGATGAGAAGCGATGGGCTATTGCTGCTGCTGCTGCTAAACGCGTTATGGATATGGGAAAATATAGACTGTATACCGTAAATGCCGATGAACAAACAGCTCCCTTGCCTCAAGGTGTAACATCTGATCCTAATTTTTACGCCACATATCCTAATGGCGCAGCAGGAATAGACGCTTTCCGCTCCTACTCTGATATTTTCACGGGCGAGGCGTATGCTGCCATTAACCCTGAATTTATTTGGGCCAGAAACACCGCATACCTCAATACAACCATTAATCAAGGTGCATTTCCCCCTTCTTTAGGGGGATGGGGCAGATTCTGTGTAACACAGAAAGTCGTAGATGCATACCTAATGGATGATGGACGTACTAAGGAAGAGGCTGCTGCTGACGGTTATTATTCTGAAACGGGATTCACTACCCAAGCCAAACGTTTTTCTGGATACCCTTTGAATGCCGGTGTTTATAATATGTATGCGAACAGAGAAATGCGCTTTTATGCTTCTGTGGGTTTCAATGGCGCTGTTTGGCAAAACTTAAGCGTAGTCTCCAAAACAAACCACACAGCCGACTACTTCTACCAAGGAGCCGATGGTCGTGGAGGCGTAACAGCATCTTCTCCTAATTATCCAATTACGGGCTACGTAATAAAAAAATACAACCACCCAATGGATGCCTTAACCGGAACGGGTGCTCGCCGGATTGATAAAGCCTATTCAATAATTCGCTATGCAGAGATTTTATTGATTTACGCAGAAGCGTTGAATAATCTTAAAGGTAATCATACTGTTACCTTAGGTAACAAAGAATATGTCATGAGTCGTAATGTTGAGGAAATAAAAAAATCGTTTAACCAAGTTCGCTATCGTGCCGGCCTTCCAGGACTTACACAGTTACAATTGAATAATTCTGACTTGATGCAAGAACAAATCCAACGTGAAAGAATGGTAGAATTCCTATGGGAAAATCTTCGTTATTATGATGTTCGTAGATGGGGAATTTATGAAGATACAGAACGTGAGCCCATGAGTGGAATGAATCCAGATGGCGCAACCCCCGAAACGTACTATCGTCGTGTGATTCCTGGTTCATCTTCATTCTTAAAAAGAGAGGTAAACAAAAAATTGGTATGGCTTCCCATCCCCCGAGCGGAATTAAGAAGATTGCCTTCTGTATCACAAAACCCAGGGTATTAATAGTTAAACTTTAAAATAATAAAATGAAACGCAAAATATCAGCACTGCTAATATTACCATTTTTTCTGTTTTCATGTGAGGATAAAGATGTATTTGAACAGGAAATGTATAAAAATGTGATTGCTCTAATAAGTAGTTCTTATCATAATAATTTTGAGGAAATAGTTCCCTTAAACGGGCAGGAGGTAACAGGCTACATCACAGCCTCCGTAGGGGGATCTTATGCTCCGGATCGCGACTTGACGGTTAAGCTTATTGAAGAAAATACTGCTTTCGATAGGTACAACTGGTCTTTATTTGATGCTGATACCCGACTCTATGCAAAATTATTAGCAAAGGATAAATACGAGATTCCGGAATCTAAAATAGTTATAAAAGCAGGCGAGCGTACCGGGCGGGCCTTGGTTAAACTACGACCTGATGGGTTATCGCCAGACTCCACCTACTTCATTAGTTTACAGGCATTCCCTGAAGGTGAAGTAGAAATAAATCCCACCAAAAGTAATGTGCTATACAAGGTGATGATTTATAATCAATTTGCATCGCAGGCCAAGAACTCCTTCTACAGCATGACGGGCCTTCAGGATGGAGCCATAACTGCAGCCAACAAACAGCTATTCCCTCTTTCGAAAAATAGTGTACGCGTTATAGCCGGCATAGAATCGTTTGCTAGCAATGAGCAAAGTATAGCAAAAACATCAATCATACTAGAAGTTGGCACAGATAATAAAGTTACTATAAAGCCTTATAAAGATCTTGTGGTACGTCAAATAGATAATGACTCACGCTATCCCAATGAATTTAAGGTGGAAGAGTCTTTCGGTCGAAAATTTAATGTATTTACGCTATGTTATGAATACCAAATTGGTTCGACAAAAAAACTTATGCATGAGGAATTAAGAATGGAAATAACAGAATAAATACTGCATTGAAATTAGCTACGGGGGTAACAAATTAGTTTGCTACCCCTTTTAGTTTATAGAACAGACGGCATACTACAGCATGTAAAGGGCAAGCCGCAGAATTTGAAATTGGGATTGCAAGCCGTAAGTCAGATTGCTTCACGATTAGGCGTGTCAACAGGTTATAAAAGCTGTGCCACGGCCAATCACCTGTCAGCTCGCAGCGTATACAAATTTTATGTAGAATAGGCTGCGCAGACGATTACCCTTCGGTTTTGGAAGGATAGTTCATATAGATATCTGTTTTAGGGAATGGAATTTCAATACCTGCTTCATCCAGCGCCTCCTTACAATCGATAATTAATTGTTCGTGCATTTTCCAAAAGACATCATTGCTGGCAGTCACCCTCACAGACAAATTTATCGAACTATCGTTTAATTTAGTGACTACCACCTCTGCAGCAGGATCTTTAAAAGCATATTCATTTTTCTCAATAACGTTTAAAAGAATTTCCTTTGCTTTTCTAAGGTCGGTATTATAGCCCACACCAATGTCAAACCATGTTCTGCGCGTGCCCATTTCGCTATAGTTGGTAATATTGCTGTTGGACAATGAACCATTGGGGATAACAACAACTTGATTTTGTGGTGTCACCAGTTTGGTATTAAAGATATCAATAACTTTAACAGTCCCATCCACGCCTGTGGACGAGGAAATATAATCCCCTACTCGGAAGGGTTTAAAAAGAAGAATTAACACCCCGCCCGCAAAATTCGATAGCGAGCCTTGAAGGGATAAGCCAATGGCCAGTCCCGCTGCGCCAATAATAGCTATAAATGAAGAGGTCTGAACCCCCAATTGGCTGATGACAATTATAAATAATATAATGCGCAGAGACCAATTGATGATATTCCCCAGGAATGTCCTAATACTAGGGTCCACATTCCTTCGCACAAATATACGATCTACCAGTCTTCGAACTAAGCGTATAAACCACACCCCTAATAATAAAACAATTATCGCGGATATAACTGAGCCAAATAGGATGGGCAGATAAGCAATTGTGCTATCTATTAATTTTTCAAGTTTCGACTCTATATTTTCTATCTGATTCATCTTTCATCGTAGTTGAAGTGGTAATTAAATATTTAATTATACATAATATACAAAATATTCTTGCTTCCTTCAAGCGTACATGGAATTTAGTATGTAAACATAGTAATTTCATAATGTTTAGGTAATAATATGAGCAGGTTTTCGACGAAAAGCTATAAATATTGTTTTATCTTTGAATTCAACTCGTTATACTCTATCTGCTAAAAATAATGAAAAAAATTTTCCAATACTTACTGGGCCTTTCGAAAATTGGCACCACAGATAATGCGAGTTATATAGAGATAAAGCAAGTACAAATGGTAAACATCATAGCCATTACTTGCATTATCCCTCCGTTAATATTTTCTATTATAAACTTCTATGATGGCAGGCTATTATTAGCTTTAATAAACTTTTTGACTTCGTTTAGTTATCTGATAGTAATATTTCTGCAGTACCACCATAGACAAAACGCTGCCAAAATCTTATTGGTAGGCTTTAATTTCTTACTTTTTTTTACAAGCGCTTTATTATTTCGTAATGCAGGTGAATATTTTTTAATCAGTATTTTTATCATATCGATGCTGCTATTTGACAATTCCATAAAATTAGTGATATGGGGTATCATACTGGTAATTGCTATTTTGGTAATTTATGCTTTTCCTGATTTGAATCTCTTCCCAGCAGTTCCTTATGACAGAGGGTTATATAATATTGTTTGTGCTTTAATATTAAGTATCATTGCCCTGATATTTTTTAAGAATGTAATCTATCATGATAAAAAACTTATAGAACATCAAAGGCAAAAGCTCAACCTATTGAATATAGAGAAAGAAAAAATATTTTCCATTATAGCGCATGATTTACGTACTCCTTTGCATAATGCCTCCAGCTTATTAGAAGCTTTTCAATCCACGAGCCTATCGCGCGAGCAATTAAACGATTTTATTAACTCCATCAAACAGCAGATTAACGATCAAAATAGAGTGTTGGAAAATATCTTGGAATGGAGTAGCCGGAAGATGATGGGTGAAAGTAGTATAGCCCGTGTGGTCGCTATTAATAAAGTGATAACTTCACTCCTGGATGACTTTGAGGTACCTCTAAAAAATAAAAATATTGAAGTGATATGTAATATACCCCCTTACATATCCATCCTAGCAGATCCAGAACATGTAAATATAATATTCAGAAATATTTTAAGTAATGCCATTAAATTCAGTTATCCTGAAGGTCAGATAAATATATTCAGTAGGCAGGCAAAAAATGGCGTTCACATCACCATACAAGATTATGGAGTGGGAATACCCTCTTCCAAAATTAATGCTATATCTAAAAAAATACAGAACAGATCATCGGGCACCAATAACGAACCGGGGGCAGGCTTAGGACTCATGTTATGTAAAGAGCTCATTGATTTAAACCAAGGTAGTTTGACCATTTCCAGCAACAAGGATTTTGGAACTCTTTTTACAGTTACCTTTCCTATGGTGCATCCAGTTCAAGGCAAGGAGTGGACGCCCACAAAGGATAGTAATCGCTTTAGCAATTTTAATAAGAATTAATTTTACTTTTTCCTGCCGTGAATTATTGCCTCTGGAGCTAAGGGTACGACTAAACTTAAAATTCAATAGATTGTTATGAATTGTAAATCAGCAAAATGCGAATTGCACATACTGATCAAAATATTATCAAGCTAAAAAGAATTATGGTACGTACGCTTCAAATTACAAATGCAATTGCTCTGCTAGCAACCATACTCATTAATTATTTATCGAATTTAGGGATATTCAGTAGTAACACCATATCGGATATATCTAAGAAATACGATACGCTATTTACACCTGCAGGCTATGCTTTTAGCATCTGGGGATTAATCTATATACTGTTATTCGCATTTGTTATTTTTTACGGCCCCTTGGTAAATGCTAACGATAAAAAAGAAATAATTATACGCAAAACAGGCGTATGGCTGATTATATCCTGCCTGGCAAATTCACTTTGGGTATTTGCTTGGACAAATGACCATCTACTGACTTCCGTACTATTAATGCTTATACTCCTGCTATCCCTTATTAAAATAATATCCGCCTATTTACATTATCACACTGTTGATCATCGGTATATGCACCTGTTTTTTGTAACACCATTTTCCATTTATTTAGGCTGGATATCTTTGGCACTCATTGCTAACATGGCTATATACTTAAAGAAAGCGCAATGGGGGAGGTTTTGGAATATCCCCTCAGGATTGGACAATTCTACTTTTAGCTGTGGCTGCGCTTATTAATATTTATATGATATGGAAGTACAGACTATATTTCACAGCTATGGTAGCCGTTTGGGCTTTTTCGGCCATTGCAGTGGCCAATTCAGGAATTAACCTCCTATTCGCTTCATCAGTTCTTATGGCTGCTTTACTACTGGTAAATATTATCATTCGATTTATAATTGCTAGAAAAAAGAATTTAATAGCCCCCCAAGCATAATAGCGGATAATGTACCACACTATATATAGTCAAGCGCATAACGTACAGTCGTTTTGGTTTATTACCTATAACCCTAATAAAGCAAGGCCCATTCTCATGGGCCCATACTAACATTTACTAAGAAAAAACTAACAACAATAAATACTATGAATACTTAAACTTTTATTCTTATAAAACTCCAATACCCTTTTGACCATTTGGTAACTCCCTGCAATAAAAGGTACATATTGATTACTATTTTTAGCTGACCTATCTAATATGGGATGCATCCCGTCGATGGCTAGCCCTCCTGCCTGCTCGATAAGATATGCCATAGGATTACCTGCATACATCAACTTTAGAGAACCTTGGGCATTTCTTTTTGTTTGTGGATATAGCACTAATCCGCCGCCGGTAAGACATTGATGCATATTGGCAATCAATGATTGTTTCGTTTTATTGATATATCTGGGAGCATTTTCTACTTTAAAGGATTTTAAGGTATTTAAATAGCTTTGAATCTCTGCGGGAAATTCTTCTTGACTCTCTTCTATGAGACAATATGTAGTAGACTCCTTACTAATTTTCAAATTCTGATGGGTTAGTAAAAACTCTCCGATATGGGCATCATAACTAAAAACCTGCACACCTTCCCCTAGGCTCAGCACCAGCGTAATGGTATTACCATACAGAAAATATCCCGCAAGCTTTTGTAATCTCCCTGTTTTTACAGCACCACGATTTTCAAGATGCGGATACACACTAAATATAGAGCCGGGGGATTCTAAGGTATCCAAAGCATTAGAATAATCCAACGGATTTATAAAAGCTATATAACTGGCATGTGGACTCTTATCTTGCTTTACCGTCTTACGGGTAATCTCAGAAGAAAAATGGCATGTAACTTTGCCACTTTTTTCGAGGTAACTTCTAAATACATCATGAGCTAATATATTTAATGGGTGCCCCTCCGAACCTGGAAGACTGCTTTGGTTTTGACCACTCGCGACCTCAAATAACTTGTTCCTTGAAATGTTATAACCTATTAGCTTTGCTGCTAATACCAGGTCCAACATAACGTTTATAAGATCGACAGAAATAGTTTCCGCCTGCAACTTATCCCATAAAAACTGGTGCAGTGATTGTAATTTCATTCTTTATAAGCATTAGTTATAACAAAAAGCATCTCCCCTACTTTTTTGCTTAGAGCGCATCTTTACATCTATAATGCGTGCTAAATTTATTATTTGCCTACAATAACTATAATCCTTATCATACCATATATATAAGGTCAGCATGCTACCATCAAATGAAACTTTAGTGGAGCGTCCTTCTATTACTGCCACCCCAGGATTACCCTGAAGGATATAATGGGAATCGAAATTATTATCAAAACATATATCCAACACTTTAGATTTGTTTGCAGACGCTGTGCTCATCTTAAAAAATTCATTAATATCTTCTAGTGTAATTTTTTTTTTCATTTCTAATACCAGGATGGCGATTGATCCCCTTAGTATAGGCACGCGTATGGCATTGCAGGTAAGACGGCCTGTTAAACAAGGGAATATCTCAGCCATAATGCTAGAATCCTTTACCTCAGTTGTTATATCATTAAAATCTTTAAGATTATATCCTTTTTCAGAATGCTGGCGTTCATCATTTATTTGCAGCTCATCACTGGTATGGCTGATGTACTCAATATGCCCTTTTATAATGCCATACTTATCTTCCAGGATATTTATTACTGGAGCTACCGCATTTATTGATGATGATGCAGTAGCATATATATTACTATCTAGGCTTGCTATCAAATCGTGATTAACACCAAATATAATATGTGGGATGTCCGGGCACGACCCCGCAAAGATGACCTTTGCTATTCCTGGACAATTTAAATGCTGCTTTAAGCATTGTTTGTCGCTAGAACCAGCCCAAGAGGTGTCAATGAGTAATGCATTGTCTATACCATAGCTTTTATAATTCACCTCACCGGTATCCTTAGCATGAATGACATGAACAAAATGTCCATTAATTATAAGTCCCTGATATTTTTCATCTATTTCAACAATAGATCTTTTTATGGTATTGCCTGAAATATTGTTTATCAATGAAGCCATTTTATTGAACTGCTCCACTCCCACTTGCTCTTTAATAACAATTGCCCGCAGGTTCAAATTAACGCGCGTAGCCGGATCTTCACACATCTCATGGGCCAGCAAGCAGGCTGTGGGGCCGAAGCCAAATAGAACAATGTCTTTTTGCTCGGGCGTATTACTTAAATGGCCGTACCATAACTTGGCTATTAAGGATTCCTTAGTTATAAGATGAGCATCTTCAAAACTATCCTTTAATACGCCCACATCAATAACGCTCGGCAACTCGGGTAATAGCAATAATTCTTGAAGAATACCTGTTATAGTACGCAAAGACTCAAGAGCAGCTATATTGGACACACTTTTATGTAGCTGTAGTAATGTGCAATTATTTACTTCCACTAGACTATGCTCGTGATATAAAGTAAGAATGTTCCTATCCTTCCACAATATACTGGCTAATAGATTAATGGTAAGACACTCTTGTTGCTTATTTCTAATTTGTACTAACTGCTCTGTTATCATTTTAGGCAATGCTGGTTAAATCTTAACCCAAAGGTATATCAATTTATAAATCCAACGAACCCCATTTTATATATTTAGCAATTTTTAACGCCCACAATTTCAATTATTGCAAATCATTATTTTTAAAAGCGGTCGCCATTAAAATATTTTCAATAATTACTGTTTTTTAATTGAATGATTATAAATATGGATTGAGCTGTATATATAATTATTATGAAATTAAGCTTCGCTATCGCCCATTATAATCAAAAATTTTAAAAAAATCAAAGCATCGACAACCCTGTTACAACTTAGTAATCAAATGTTTACGACTGTTTTTTTTTGAGAGTGAAATAGAAATTTCACCCCTTTGCACTGTTAATTACCACATTTAATTATTTGTTTTACAAGCAATTAGAACGACATAATTTTATTAGGTCCTTCAAACCTAGAGTTTTGAATACTTGCAGTTTAGCTTTAAGTAACAGATGTAAGAGCTAGGTAAATGGTTCATCACAATTAAATACGCCTAAGTGGAACACGCGCATGATTGATGAGCCATGTTCTTTG
Organism: Sphingobacterium alimentarium; assembly: GCF_004342685.1. Lineage (GTDB taxonomy): Bacteria > Bacteroidota > Bacteroidia > Sphingobacteriales > Sphingobacteriaceae > Sphingobacterium > Sphingobacterium alimentarium. The sequence goes on along the minus strand of NZ_SMBZ01000052.1, from coordinate 5,872 downwards.
ACATACAGGAATGAAGCATTACCCCAGTCAAGGGGAATTTTGCGAAGGTGAGGATAGTACTATCCAATATTCCGAAAGCGCATTGGCAGGTTGAGATACCCGGTCCGTAAGGGCTGACGTGAGTAATTCCAAAACAACAAATCAATAACAAACCTACATTAACTATTATATCATAGCAGTAGTCGGAGAAGTAATTTCTCCCCTACTGCTTATTAAGCTGAAAAAACGAATTGTTGGCTTTCAAGCTATCTTGCCATCACGCTGATCATTCTTTGACTTAGATAAATCCAGTTATTATGCCACAAAACATTCCCTTTAGTAATTATCAGGATATTAGTATAGCAGAATTCTTAGCTAAACTAGGCTATCATCCCGTCAAAAAAGCGGGGAAAGAACTCTTCTATCACAGTATGCTTAGAGATACCCCCAGAATTACCCCATCACTGAGCGTGTGGGACCAGGGCGGAAAATGGATAGATAGAGGCGGGCCAAATGAAAGTGGCATATACGGAGGAGGCATCATACAACTTGCTAAAGCCTATTGGAAAAACCTACCGCTTGTTGAGGTGTTAAAAAATATAGACCACACCTTAAATATCATACATTTTGATGAAGTAAAACCGATTTATTTACAGGTTAATCCTGTAAATCTTACCCAAAGCTACGCTTTTAAACTTTTTAAAACCGAGCCTTTGGGAACAAATAGGAGATTAACAGCCTACCTCAAATCCCGAGGAATATTCGATATCTCCTCTAGGCATCTAAACGAAATATACTATATAAATCAAAATAAGAACAGTGGCAGCAAAATATACCCGGCCATTGGGTGGAAAAATGAACATAACAATTGGGAGTTCAGCACGCCTTGGGGGTTCAAAAGTAGTATTGGACAAAAAGGAATATCCATCATCCCGGGCAACCTAAAAAGCCATGTAGTACTCTTTGAAGGATATATGGATTATTTAAGCTGGCTAAAATTAAATTCTCCGCAACAGCCCATGCCCACCGCATATGTCTTGAATTCTATAATACATCTAAAAAAAATATTGGAAAGGATTGATTCCATGGATAGAATAGAACTTTTCTTGGATAATGATATACCGGGGAAACAAACCACACGTATAATTCTTGATAAATATCCCCATGCCCAAGATAGGTCTTTCCTTTATCAGGGCTACAAAGATTATAATGAGATGTTGATGGATCAACTCCACAACACGAAAATTGGTTATAAAAGGTGACAAAATATGTTAGAAACAAAACAACGCAAAGCAACGCGCCATAACTTACACATACAAGTATCCTTAGAGTTAAATCAAAAAATAGAAAAACTCTCACAAACTTTAAACATGTCTAAAGCCAAGTTCATTAGGAAGCTGATTATGGATAAAGCCGATATGATACTGTGCAATGCTCCTGAAGTCTTAAGAAAATTAGATCTTATAGGCGCTCAACTGGCAGAAGAAAATCGGCAGATGGCAGATTTAATTAAGCAAGTGCAGCAGCAGCAGGATAGTAAACAACACTGTCCATTACAGGTAATATCTTTGCGCATACTTCAAAACTATCAGAAGGTTGATTATCTGGAGACCTCCTTTCGTGAAATAATTGCATTACTTAAAAAAATGTCATGAAGGTAATAATCTTTAATTCTCAAAGCTCTTTCAGTGGTGTTTTTTACAATTTCAACAAGATCGCTCATAACCGCGCCGAACTCATGGCCTCTTATAATTTTCAGGCGCTTCAGATTTTGAAAACCATAAAAGCCAAAGACTTCCTAGACTACCTACTCATTAAATCAAGTTCTGACCGCGTAAAAAAAATCCAGTTCCATGCTACAATCATCTGTAAAGGCAGAGAAAAGAACCAGTTTGAGCTGAGCGAAATAGCGCACAAATGGATGAAAAAGATGGGATACAAAGAGCAGCCTTACTTGATATTTTTCCATTACGACACCCCGCGAAATCACGTCCATATTGTATCTTCAAGAGTCAACGCTCAGGGTAACTATTTACCCACCTTTTATGAAGGATTAAGAGCATACGAGCATCTATTTGACATTATTGGTTTAGATACTAAAAGACAAGCGTTAAGCGATTTTGATGAGGCATCAAACTATAAATTTTCCTCTCGAAGAGAATTTCTCATGCTTTTACATGCAAAGAAATACATTTTAAGGTTTAAAGGAAATAACTTACTTATGATCCGGTACGGTAAAGTTCAAGCGCAAATAAATCTCGATAAGATATATAATAAACTCAGTGCTCACCCCATAGATCTACCTCGCAGAGATGTGCTGAGAGATCTATTTAATGAATTAAAAAATCAGTATAGCACCGGGATAAAAAAAGTACCATTGCTGGTTAAAAATCCCTTTTTCTCTCCCTTGAAGTACACCTCCGATTTCATCAATGCCTTAAAAGAAAGGCATCAAATAGACATTGTATTTTCTTATACTAAGAACCGGCTTCCAACAGATTATGCGATAATAGACCATGCGACAAAGCAAGTATTTAACGGCAAAGACATAATGCCTATAGAGAGCCTAATTAGGCCAGTGAAAACGATGGCATCAGAAGAATATACGCTAACAGACGATCTTGGTGAAAACTATAACCTACCAGCCAGCCGACAGCTAATCCGGGAAACCCTATTAGAATTAAGCAACCTAAATTTTGAAATTACCCCTGATAGAGATGATAGATCGCTTCTGCGGCATAGACTTCTGAAGAAAAGATCTGCTTAACATCCTAATAAATTTCATCGTATATGATTATAGTATTTGGAAGTACTAAAGGGGGTGTAGGAAAAAGCACTTTATCACTCGCCATGGCCAATTATCTTACGCAAGAACATAGAAAAAAGCTTCGTGTTTTGGACCTGGACTTCAAGCAATCCCTAGTTGATATTGCGGAGAAAACAAAAATACTAGAAATCAGCCCCCTATACCCCATCCAAGCAAAGGAAAACATTTCATCTGAATTACTGAAAGCTTCTGGAGCTGAATCCACTGAGAATATTATTGTGGATTTACCCTGCTATCTGGATGCGAAAGCACATTATAGCTTCCTACGCTCGGCCGATTTGATCTGCTGTCCCTTTGCCTATGATGAATTCACAATTAAAGCCACACTTTTATTTGCCTTGCTGGCCGTAAAAGTCAATCCACTAGCACCCATTGTTTTCATTCCCAACAGGATAAAAAAAAATGTTTTTATCGAATCAAAACAAGAGATAGAAAAAGTATTGAGCGGCTTTGGAACGATTAGCCCGACACTTTACGATAAAATAGACTTCCAGCGAATCAGCAACGTCCATACGCCTGCAACACTTCTTTCAACGCTGTTACCCGCTTTAGACCACCTATATGAAACCTTCATGATCAAAAAAAATTGAACCCTTAAAACTATAGATATGACTTGGATTAATTTCTTATCATCCCTTTCAGTTGTGTACACGCTTTACTATGTGTTTAATCTCCTAAAAGATGCTTATTTCAGCAATAGAAATAAAAGCAGAAGCCACAAAGAACCTTTCGACATAGTTCCCCCCAAAGAGCCTCCCCCCGAAAAAGTTGCTTATATAAGTCAGAGCATTCCAAATGACCAATTAAATTTAAAAGAAATAACTCCCGGCGACCTTTCGGAAATCTTTCCCCTGCCCCTAGTTAATTCCACCGGCGGGGTAAATTTCCAGGATCTACTCGCATTGATCAACAAAGAGGCTATTGAATATAGTAAAGCTATTCCTTATTAGCTACCCTGATAGTACCTATGGGAACATAAACTGCTTTATACAATAACACACTGGTTGACCTTATAGCAGCATCAGCTGATACACCCGCCATTTTACTGAACATAAGCGATATGCAAGTATTATCTACCGCTCACCTGTGAGCGTTGTGAGCCCGAAAAGACTTAAAAAAGCTATCGATAATTTAATATTAAACCCAAAAAACATGAAAAAATTAAACAAAAAATTTTGCCTGGCTATCGCTATGGCCTTTCTTTCCATCCATCAATTATTTGCTCAAGGAGCGCAAGTTGGCATTAATGCAGCGACCTCCTCACTGACAAGCTACGTCGACCCGATGTCTACCCTTATTCTGGCCATAGGTGCAGTTGTAGGATTAATAGGAGGTGTTCGGGTGTTCATCAAATGGAATAGTGGGGATCAAGATATAAACAAAGAACTCATGAGTTGGGGTGGATCCTGTTTATTCCTGGTGCTGGTAAGTGTGGTTATCAAAGCTTTCTTTGGCGTATGATCTCGGCGGGCCACCCTATTTATAAGGGTCTACAGAAGCCTCTACAGTATAAGGGCTTTAAGGGGAAATATATATACTGGGCTCTGGCTTCGATATTTCTAGGGGTTATTGTAGGGTGTATTCTGGGCGCTGTAACCAACCCGATATTATCTGGACTTACAGCCGTGGGCATCATGGCATCAGGGATAACATTCACCCTTTATAAGCAGCGATCCGGAATGTCCGCAAAAACGCAAAACCTGGGGTTATATATCTACCCCAATAAAATGTTTCTAGCCTATGAAGAACAATAAAAAAGCATTTACGCTGCCCTACGCAGGGATTGATACAATCAACGGGCATAACGTCCTTTATACCTTGAATGGAGACTATTCCATAGTCATGAAAATTTCCAATTCCGTACTACAGTATTGTGCGGACCCTCAGCAATATCTTAATTATCAGCACGTACTATTAAATGCCAGCAAAATATTAGGGGAGAATCATGCCATTCAGAAACAAGATATATTCATCCGGAAAAGGTACCAAGAAAAGCCACGAAAAGAATTTTTAGAGCAGCAATACCAAGCGCATTTTATGGGAAGAAAATATACTGAGATCCAAACCTATATCATCTTTACCCATCAAGTGAAAAAAAGCGCGTTTTATACTTTCGATCAGCATACGCTTAATAATTTTCTACTGAGCATAAATAAAATTTATGATCTCTTTGTGCAAGCCAACCTCGAACCAGAATATCTTAGCAAACAGCAGACGGACCATTATGTAAGGCGTATACTTTCCATGGACTTCACCAGCAAGCATATTGCCCATGATAACATTCAGGCGGGCAACACCGAAGTATATATTGGAAAAAAAGCAGTAAGAAGTATATCATTAATTGACACAGATCGAATAGATTTACCAGAAAAAATAGGATCATACCACATCAAGACGGAGAGTAACGGTATACAAAACTTCCCCGTAGACAACTTCTTTTTTCTATATGACATCCCAGAGTATCATTGCTTTATTTACAATCAGATCATTGAAATACCTTCCCAGCGCAAGCTCCTTAATTACCTGGAGATTAAAAGAAATAGGCATTCGAGCATCCCGGATCCAGCCAACACATTATGCGTAGAGGATATCGACAGACTATTAATCGATGTGGCGCGCGAAAACCAACTGCTGGTTCATGCGCATTATTCTATCGTGATATGTTGTAATCCCCAAAGTATGGAAAGATCGGCGAACTTTATTGAATCGGCACTCTTTCAACAGGGGATTATTCCTTCTGGTAATGCTTTCAACCAGCTGGAATTGTTCCGCTGCGCGCTACCAGGCAACAGCTCAGAACTCAAGAAGTATGATAAATTTCTTACTACCATAGATGCAGCACTCTGCTTGTTTTTTAAAGAAAGGCTTCTGGTGGACGAAAAATCCAGTTTTCTGTTAACATTCACCGATAGAAGTGGAATACCGGTATCTATAGATCCATCGGATTTACCCATGCAAACCGGACGGATTAAAAATAGAAACCGATTTGTACTAGGATCCTCGGGCACGGGTAAAAGCTACGCCATAAATGCAATAGTACAGCAATATTTGCAATACAATATGGAT
>NZ_SMBZ01000051.1 GCF_004342685.1 Sphingobacterium alimentarium | reverse complement strand
GAGAATGAAAGCCTTCGGCGGCTCTAAATAGATATAGGTCCGAAGGGGACCTATATCTATTTAGAGCTCAATGACACAGTTTGCTTTACACTTCCACTTTTTATTGTGCAACTTTTTTTAAAAGTTAAATACTTTCACAAAAGTACGAAAGATTTATAATACAGTCTATATTTTTTGCAACCTCAGTGCACGATAAATTTCTTCCTTTTATTATAAACAATGGATAGCTTAATGGTTTAAGCAGAAAAATATTGTTAAAAGAATCAGGAGAAAGGATGGAATGTAACACCTTTTTTATTCGTGAATTTTTACCAATAGTTACCTATTTAAAAAGGTAATCCCTATCTTGTTTTCCATTAATCAACTTATTATCAACATCACTATGAAAAGGCTATTATTTTTAGTAGTAGTTATCTTTTGTGTTTCTACCGTTATTGCCCAGCAGGGCAGAACGATTGTAGGAACTATAAAAGATAATTTAAATCGACCAATTTCAAATGCCAGTATTTTAATCAAAGGGTCCAACATCGGATCAGTATCTGATGGGGGAGGGAATTTTGAAATCAGAATTAGCGGTCCAACAGCAACATTAATTTTTTCGGCCGTTGGATATGAAGATCAGGAAGTCACTGTGGGTGACAGAAATCAACTGAACATTATTTTAGAAGAAAAGAATGTAGGAATTGATGAGGTCGTGGTTATGGGGTATTCCTCAGTCGATAGGAAACACGTTGCCTCCTCGGTTGCCCAAATGGATATGAATGCTGTAAAAACTAGACCTATTATGAAAATGGAACAGGCTTTTAGCGGAACAATTCCAGGGGTTACCATGCTTCAAGGCAATAGTTTGCCCGGCTCCGTGCCTGGAAGCATAGCTATACGTGGGGTCAGCACGCTACAAAATGCTGCACCTTTGGTTATCGTTGATGGTATGGAACAATCCTTAACGGATATTGATCCTAACCAGATTAAAAGCCTAACGGTTCTAAAAGATGCGGCATCCACCTCCATGTACGGTTCCAGAGGGGCCAATGGCGTAATCATTATAGAAACTGAAAGAGGGTCTACGGGGCAATTCAAAGTGGATTTGAATGCCTGGGGGGCAATTGATCAAGCAATTGATTTGCCTGATTTTGTAGACGCCGGCACATATATGAAATTAAATAATGAAGCCCGCGGCATGCAGGGGCAAAATCTTTTGTTTACCCCGGAGGATATCAGCAAAGCCGAATCTGGTGAAACACGTTCAGTAAATTGGCTGAGTGAAGTGATGCAAAAAAAATCTTGGTCACAGAATCAATCCGCAAGTATTTCTGGGGGAGGGGGTGTAGGGACTTTCAATCTTATGTTAGGTCATATCAATGAAAGCGGCCTTAATGATATAGAAGGTTCAAGGAAATTTTCAGCACGTTTTAATACAAATGTAAATATTGCTGATAAGTTCGTTTTATTAGCAGACTTCTATGCCCACAGACTTCAGGTTAACCGCTTGCTGGCCAACGATGATGGACATGGCTTATATCAGATTGCCTGGAGAATGAACCCTACTCAGCAGATTTATTTCGAATCTGAATATCCAGATCATTATATCTTGCATAACAACCTGAACCCTTTAGCTTCAATTAACCATGGGGGTACCAAGAACTACCTGCATGATAGAAGTACCATCAATTTGCGTCCTAAATATTTCTTAAATAAGAACCTGAATATAGAAGGTAATGTGTCATACATGATCAATAAATCGGCTAATAAGTCGGTAAGATCCACCTTCAAATTTTTGGATCAAAATGGCAAACCAGCCACTATATGGGCTAATTCGGTAGAAGCAAGCCAAGGTGTCAGCGAAAGTCAAATTACAGCCAGAGCCCTTGTAAATTACACCAAAGATTTACGGCAGGACAGAGATAAAATATACTTGACGGCGGGAGCGGAGATGATGAGTTATAATTATACCGATTATAGGGAGGTAAATAAAGCTTCATTTTTTGGTAAACTAAATTATTCCTTTGACAATAGATACCTACTGGAGCTAACAGCTCGCTCGGATGGGAGTTCTAAATTTGCTCCAGGGCAAAAGTGGGGTTTTTTCCCTTCGGCAGCCATTGCCTGGAACTTACATAACGAATCTTTTATGCAGTCTGTGCGCAGTAGCGGAGCAATAACAAATTTCAAAATTAGAGGATCTTATGGGTTAATAGGTAATGAGAATGTTTTGCCCTACTTGTGGCAAGAAGTTGTTAACACCTGGGGCTGGACCATGCGCGTGCCCAACTATAATTTCTCTTGGGAAAAACAAAAGCAGTGGAATGTGGGGGTAGACTTAGGATTGCTAAATAATAAATTAAGCGTAACGGCCGAAGTTTACGATAAGTTCTCCTATGATTTGATTTACTCGGATTTTCCAGTGCCACCATTAACGGGTTCCTACTACCTAACTTCAGCCGTGAATATTGGAGAGGTAAGAAATAAGGGATACGAAATTTCGGCTACATGGTCCGATAAAGTCGGGCAAGTAGAATATTCCATTGGAGGTATGTTATTTGATAATGAAAACCGTGTTTTAAAAGCCGGATACAGCAGCGCGGATACCTTGATATTTAAAGACACCAATGATAAAATATGGTATAATGGCATTGCAATCGATAACTATTATGGATACCAGACAGCGGGATATTTCCGTGACCAAACAGAAATAGAGAATACTACAGCCAAGATGCCCAACACCCTTGCTGGCGATATTAAATATGTGGATCAGAATGGCGACGGTATCATTAATGATGACGATAGAGTAAACTTAGGAGATCCTTTCCCGCATTTGAATTATTCCTTGAACCTGAGCTTGAAATACAAACGCTGGGATTTTGCAACCTTAGGGCAGGGAGTAGGAAGACGCACGGCACGTCTGAATGGACAAGAGGGATATCCTATCCTTGTCGATGGATCGAGCAATGCATTAGGTGCACCGCGTCAGGAATATGCAGACAATAGATGGACGCCGGAGAACCCAAACAGCCGGTTCCCTCGCGTTTGGACAGGCTCCAGTACAAATACTTTCTTGAGTGATGTGTGGCTTTCGGACGCCTCTTTCTTCCGTATTAAAATGTTACAGCTGGGTTACACGTTTCCCAAATGGGGAAATACATTCCGGAATGTTAGAGTATATGTAAACGCCCAAGATGCCATAACGTTCACCAAATTTGAAGGTTTAGAACCAGAACGTAATGGCGGTAACGGTAATTACCCGCGCATGGCTACTTATAGTTTTGGGATAAGAGCTACAATTTTTTAATTCTTATTAAGTAAAAAAATGAAAAAATCAATCCTATTAATTGGCTTACTAGCAGCGACCACATTTACGGGCTGCGAAAAGTTTCTCGATAAAACAGATCCGACTGCTACTTCATTTGTAGAGTTTTTTAATACCGAAGAAGACTTAAGACGAGTGGTCTATAGCAGCTATACCGACGTATTTACTTCCGTGGGGGCTCGAGGTATCCTTTTTTATTTAGAGGATGGAAAAAGTGATAACGCTTATAGCAGAATCGAAGGTGACCACCACCAGCGAATAGCCAATGGTAACTTTAATGCCAATACACCTGCTTTCCTGTATTATTATGAATTGCAGATGAAGCATATGGGCCGCTTGAATACCTTTATCGCCAACGCACACATTCCCTATGTGGAGGATGAAGCTGTGCGCACCAAGTTTAAAAGTATATTAGAAGCCTTACGTATATGGCACTACTTTAAATTAACCAGCCGATGGGCAAATGTTCCTTTCTTTTTGGAGCCCGCAACAATTGAATCGGCCATTCAGCCCCCGACTCCTAAGGAGGAAATACTAGATCAGCTTTTCCCCCTTGCCGAGGAAGTTGCAAATAGACTCCCCGCTGATGAATACATTACTGACGCGTATATGTTTAACCGTTATTCTTTCAAAGCTTTGGTCATGCGCTATGCGTTATATAATGGCCGGTATGAGCTTGCGGCAAAGTTAGCTAAAGAAATAATGGATAGCGGCAAATACCAGTTGCACCCTACCTATGGAGACTTGTTTAACTATAAAGCGGACAAGACCAATAAAGAATTTATTATGAAATTTGACATGGTCTCTCATAACAACTCAGCAACAAACTCCTTCCGAGATTTGGCACCACAATTTCGTACGGGTAATGGTCAATCCTATGTAGTGCCTACAAAATCATTGGTAGACTCTTACTGGACTCTGCAAGGACGTACAATAGACAATTGCCCATTGCATACCAAACAGGAATATGAGTTAAATCCAAAGCTTAATAGAGATCCCCGTTTAGCATCGAGTATCTTTGGCCATGGAGACATGTTTTCTGGCGAAAGAATTGATATTTATAACCCTTCGAGTTTAATGTATTTCGAGAATCAAAGATCCAGCAAATCGGGGTATTGGTTTAAGAAATTTGTGGATGAAACCGATGCATTCAGATCAGGAGGAAATATGCATTTTCCTTTATTGCGCTATGCAGAAGTTCTGCTAACGTATGCGGAGGCAAAAATCATGATGAATGATATCGATGATCTGGCTAAAGATTGTATCAATCAGCTAAGAAGAAGAGCGAAATTAGATATGACTCTCGCCGATGTGAATTTAACCTCCAAAACGCAACAGCAGTGGGTGGAGCTGATAAGAAATGAAAGAAGAACTGAACTTGCAGGAGAAGGCTTACGTTACGACGATATCTTGCGTTGGAGAATAGCTGAAAATGTATTGAATGAGCCGGCGATGGGGCATACACGAATAGTCGATGGCAGGAAAGAATCCCTTAAAATTGAGGATAGATCTTTTCTTCCCCATAATTATTTGTGGCCTTTCCACGAAAATAGCTTACGTGTAGAGCCGGGCTTGGTGCAAAATCCAGGATACTAAAAGATAGGAAAGGTAACAAGTATAGGTTACCTTTCTTTTTTTATTTCTAAATTTGAATAAGTAGATATATATAATAGTAACTGGACGGTGATAAAGAAGGAAATTGTAGAGAAAGTATTGGAGACGGCTCGCATTGAAGAGGTGGTAGGGGATTTTGTGGATTTAAAGAAAAGAGGCACTTCACTAATTGGTAACTGTCCATTTCACAATGAAAAAACTCCTTCTTTCCATGTGTCTGTTGCCAAGGGTATATACAAATGCTTTGGATGCGGAGTCGGAGGAGACTCGCTCAAGTTTGTAATGGAGCTGGAGAAGTTCTCCTATCCCGAGGCTATACGTTACCTAGGTAATAAATATGGTATAGAAATCCAAGAAGTAGAACGCACTCCGGCACAAATGGCGGCCCAAGACAAGCGCGAAAGCCTGTATGTACTTAGCCAGTGGGCGGGCAAATGGTTTCGTAATACGCTGTGGGAAACGGAAGCTGGTCGTTCCATAGGCTTGTCCTATTTTAAAGAGCGTGGATACCGTGAAGATATAATCCAAAAATTCGAGTTGGGCTATTCTCCCGACCAATGGACGCAACTTATCGAGGAGGCAAAAAAGGCTGGTTTTCAAGATGAATATCTACTGGATATAGGCTTGGCCATTCAGCGAGATGATAAATCACTCTATGACCGCTTCAGGGGACGCGTTATATTTCCTATCCATAATCTTACTGGACGCATTATAGGTTTTGGAGGCAGAACACTCAAAACGGAGAAATCGACACCGAAATATGTTAACTCACCGGAATCCGAAATTTATCATAAGTCAGATGTACTTTACGGGTTAAATTTTGCGAAAAAAGCCGTAATGGATGCTGACTTGTGCTACCTGGTGGAGGGGTATGCCGATGTTATAGCCATGCATCAAGCGGGAGTAGAAAATGTCGTGTCCTCCTCCGGCACATCGCTGACGACCGGGCAGATAAAGCTTATATCCCGTTTTACAAAAAATGTAGTCATCCTTTATGATGGGGATGCCGCTGGTATTAAAGCGTCACTCCGCGGCACGGATATGCTTTTGGAAGAGGGATTGAACGTAAAAGTTTTGCTTTTCCCCGATGGCAATGACCCGGATTCATATGCCAAACAGGTCGGTTCTGCTGCTTTCAAAGCGTATATTGAAAAGCATCAGGAGGATTTTATCTTTTACAAAACGCGTATACTACTTAAAGATGCTCAGCAGGATCCGATAAAGCGAGCCGAGGTGATCCGCGAGGTGGTAACAAGCATTTCATTGATCCCTGATGAAATTAAGGTGTCCATCTTTATTAAGCAATGTAGCACCTTATTGGATATCCAAGAGAGAGTCCTGCTTACCGAACTAAATAAAATAAGAATAAACCGCGCGAAATCAGCGGACAGGAAGGCTGCCTCCCGTCTTTCGGGATCATTTCCTGAAACTGCAGATGGGGCTCCAGATATGCCTCCTGCAGACTTATTTCTGACCCAGCAGGAGATAGAAGAGGCGAGCGATAGCGGTACAAATAAATCAAATACCATTACCTCGGAGCTCTTGCAAGAGCGGGAGATTGTGCGTATTTTTCTCAACTATGGTGCCGAGCCAGTGACATGGGAAGGGGAGGGAGATATACCTGTTGCAGCTTATTTGCTGGCAAGCATGGATGATATTGACTTTGAGGATCAGGCATGCAGCAAGATTATAGATGAATTCAAAAGACAGGCTGAAAATTATCAGATACCGGAAGCTAAATTTTTTATTTCCTCAGCGGATAAAGATGTAGCCAGCCTGGCTATAGATTGCATCGCCAGCAAATATGAGATAAGCCCCAATTGGAATGATGATAAGCGAAAGATATATGTTACTCAGGAAATCGAGCATCTTCAAAATTTAGTGGTACAGGCAATCTATCGGATAAAAAAAAGAAAATTCGAGCGCGAAATGTTTAAGGTGCGCGAGGAAATGAAGAAAGATTTATCTCCTGAGGATTTGGAGATCGAGCTACATAAATACCAAAAATTAAAAGAAGCAGAAAAAATGCTTGGTCAATTACTGGGAAATATTGTAATTAAATAAAATAGTTTTATTTTGATTAAAAAAGTAGTCTGCACCAATAAATAAGGAGTTTTTTATATTTGAAAGCTAAGGGCAGTAGAAGATATAAATATGATAACCACCAAGTAGCTAGAGCAGAGATGGTGCTGCCGCTTATTCAGTATGTAAAAAAATTGTTTAATCATAAGAAGCTTTTAGAGTGATAAAAATAGAAAATATGCATTTTAAGAAAATTTCAGGATTTGTTTTATTTGCCTTAATCATGTTGGCGGGTTGTAAAACTCAAAAAGGAAAATTTGAATTCCTACACCCTGAATCAGGCAAGCGAGTAGCTTATGGGGAGCAGGTGATAGTAAAACTTAATTTCCCCTCTACGTCATTAGATTCTGTAGTGTATTCAATTGATGGACAGGCGTATTTAACAAAAAAAGACACTTCTAGCATCGTTTTAGACACCAAAAAGATTGGCTATGGGGACCGTTCGCTGTCGGCTAAATTATATGCTCAAGGCAAAGAAGATATTGCTTACAGTAATATCATCGTATTACCCTCAAGTGCTAAAAATTACGCCTTTAAGGTGGTTAACGAATATCCGCATGACTCTAAAGCATATACGCAAGGCTTACAATATGCCGATGGGGTATTGTATGAAACAACGGGAAACCCGAGTCATTTGCAAGAGCAGGGTGTTGTGACATCTCTTCGAAAAGTCGATTTAAAAACAGGAAACGTGCTGAAGATGGAGAAGCCTACGGGATTTTTTGGTGAGGGAATGACAATAGTGGGCAATAGAATAGTGTTTTTAAGTTGGGAAAAAAATAAAGGATTCTTCTACGACAAAAGTTCATTTGAGAAAGTTGGCGAATTTAACTATGAGAAAAGTCAGGAAGGTTGGGGGGTGACGTATGATGGGACCCAACTGATAAAATCTGATGGCTCACATCAATTGTTTTTTTTGAATGCTCAAACAGGCAAAGAAGAGCATTCAGTAGCGGTATATGATGAGAATGGTCCCGTACGAAGTCTCAATGAACTGGAATATATTGACGGCAAGGTTTATGCAAATATATATGGGCAAGATATCATCGTCATTATTGATCCCAAAACAGGGGTAGTAGAAGGAAGGATCAATTTAGTTGGCTTATATTCCGATGGGCGAAAGACTGAAGATAATGAAATGAATGGCATTGCTTACGATGGGCAAGGAAAACGTCTTTTTGTAACCGGAAAACTTTGGCCGAAATTGTATGAAATCGAACTTTTAGAACGATAAGATAAATTAGAACAGGAGTAGAAACGAATCGTTTTTACTCCTTTTTCGTTTTCCTCAAATATAGTTTATCGCTCAACTGCGCGAATAATGCTTGCAGCGTATAAATATGGAGCAATAAGTTTTATCACTTCAAGAGCGCCTTGAGCACGACTGCTCTATTTTTCCAACAGAGCGCGATTTTTTATCTTAAAAAACTTTTACCGAACAATAACTATTCCCCTTTAAGCCTGCCCCTATTTGTTTTTGAAATTTAACGGAAATTCGTGTCTAGCGGTATAAATTTTACGCTGTCCACAACCAGTTCATGGTCTGCTGCCTGCTGAGGACTTTTACCCTTATATAACCACAAATTTATTTTCAATCTTTCATTACTTTGCTTTGGGATATGTATACCCTTATATACCCATTGCTGCACGTGCTGCTCAGCAGAATGATCTTTAAAACTACTTTCAAAAGTTATTTTATTTTCTAACCACTCAAAGCTATGAACGGTGTTTCGCGTTGAATCATTCAAGTTAAATCGATGCTGGTTATCGGGGAAATCATGTGGCTGTACCACATACTGTGCATTTTCATTATCTGGCACCGACCATCTAGAAAATTCAATGTCAATCTCTTGATGATCATTTAAATAGGTAAATAATCCTGCCACAATATTTTCGTCTAATGATGAAAGCGAGGAGTTTATATAGAAAACATATTTCCCATAACCAACTTTTTTATCCAGCGTAACCTCTGAACAATACCATTCTCCTTTACGCTTTACTATTTTTAAATGTAATTTACCGGTTTTGTCTACCCAAACATTTTTTTCGGAATTACTGAATAAATTCGGTCCAGGTCCCATTTTACGATCATAGGTGTCCCGTACAATCCAATTGTATCCTGAAAAATCAATTACACGGTTTTCATTTTCCAGAGATATAGCTTTTTTCACAGTACATTGATTCAGTGTGGCTAATCCAACATAAGCCATTATTATAATATGTATTCTCGTCGACCTTTCCATACACGTACTTATACCAATTTTTTTTCTTCATCTAAGAAATATCAATTTTTAAGCTTATCGAAATAACGATGGTATACCGAATCCGGCATTAATGATTTATTTAATAAAAATTTTTCATTTTTTGCTTTAAAGCTGTCAAATTCATTCTTTATTAAACTTGCTTTGGAATCATTAGACTCCTTGTCCGAAGTTAAATCTGGATTTATCCTGTACAGCTCATTATTGGATAAGTGGTAATTCGCATAAATAAAATCCTCGAGTTGCGTCTTACTTTGCATGATAGGGATCCCATAGCCTGAAGCAGAGCCGCCCACATCTAGTCCTTTTCCAATCCAGGTAACCTGCGTGGGCGTATGCATATTATAATTATTCTTATAAAAGGATAAAAGGGTAGGAGCCACATTAAAATGGCTGACAATATGTTTGAATGTAGCCGTAGATTTTAAAACAGGAGAGTAAATAATTAGAGGGACATGATACCTGTCGATTTTATTCTGTAGGACAATTTCAGGCATACTGTGGTCTCCAGTAATAAGAAAAATAGTGTTTTCATAATCTGAGCGCTGCTTAAAAGCGTCAAAAAATTCCTTCAGCGCTTGATCTACGCTTATCACCGTGGTCAGTTGTTTCTTATATGTAACGGCCAGTTTTCTCTTCTCTAGGGGTAAATTAAGGATGCTTAATTGGTCATCGAACATTTTCTCATAATACTGCTGCTTATTAACTAGAAAGGGACTGTGGGTCGAGAGCGTCAGTATAACATTCACATAAGGGGATTGCTCAGTTGTCATTTCTAACATTTTATTAAGCACAGCTTGATCCTCATATCCCCAGCTCTCGCCACTTGCTGCCGGTAATTTCTTATAGGGCTCTTGGAAACGCGTAATATCTATGATATTGTCTACTTGATTAAATTCCAAATAGTTTTTCATCTTGTCGAAAGTTGCATCACCACCATAATAGAATCCCGTTGTAAAACCGTTATGTTTGAATATGTTCTGCAGATTAAAGTGCAAAGGATATTCATTCTGTTCTAGAAATCCATTTTTAGCAAAGGGAAGGGAGCCTATTAATGTCGGAAGTACAGAAAATGTCCTTCCCGAGGAGCTTATACAATTCTCCCAGTATAGAGACTTTTGTTTTAATGACTCTAGAAATGGTGTGAAATTCCCTATATACCCATTTGGCGAACTATACGCGTGACCAAGTCCTTCAATAATTAATATAAATAAATTGGGTCTGCGATCCGTAGTATTCATGTATTTGCCTAAAAGATCTTTGGTATCATCAGCACGAAGGAAGGGGTATGGGCCTAAGTCCTCTTTTCTGCTTCCGTTAGCTGAACTCCAATTATTCATCCAGGGAAAATTTGCGCCCACATAATTTATAAAATTCGTTTGAAGAAAATATTTCCATTTGCTGATCGAAGCATGTGCATAAAACTCATTCTTATCCTTTAGATTGCTTGTGAAATTGAAAGGTAAGATCACTAACAGAAGACCGGTGAGAGTTAAAATCCCACCAGCATATGGTCTTTTTGATTTATAGCGGCTTACAATAACCAAAGGTGCGACAGCTATAAAAATTATCAGTAGAAGAAGTGCAATATTTTTGATATTTAACATGCCACTTGTACTGAGGATCTGCTTTAGCTCATCAAAACTATAAAAGAAAACATCAGCGCCCAAAAGGTTTTGAGATTCCGTAAAGTATAAAAATAAGATAACTTGAATTAAAATAAATATAGAGAATATACTTATCAGTAAACCGTTTATATATTTAAAGCCAATATATAATAGCAGCAGATAAATGATGCTGAATGCTGCTAAAAACTGTATAATAAAGGTAAGATTGTCAATAAAGAGATTAAAGTATACAGCCGAATAAATTTGCTCGTGAAACTTGGTATTATACCAGTAAGCCTCTAATCCCACATTTGCCATATACAGGAGCAAAAAAGCAAAAGCTATGGGTGTATAGTTGCGCAAGGCCCAGAAAACTGTTCTTTTAATTCTAGATCCCAAGCTTTCATTGGTTGTAGCCTGTTGAAACCCTTGCCTTGTCATCTCTCCCCAACTGTGCTCTTTTCGAAAATAATCTCTTAAACCCGATACACCTGCCATCACCACTCTTCCATGAAAAAAGAACGGCTCTAGAATGGCTGTGCCAATAAGAAGGAGTAGATCTTTGAGTTTGGTATATACTTGATGTGACATCAAATCAAGTATTAAAGCGTAGATAGAATATAGAATGCCAGAGGCAACTACTAGAATAAACAGGGTAAAGAAGAAAGGCCAATTAATAATGCCAAACAGTAAGAATAATATGAAGACGCAGTATCCCACAAATTCGACAATGGGCCCTAAGAATTCAAAAAAGAACCAATAGGGAAGGCTCACCATGCCTAATCTTCCATACTTTGGATTAAACATCAGCTTTCTATGCTTCCATAGCGTCTCAATGGTGCCTCTCATCCAACGGTTGCGTTGTTTTTTTAGAATATTTATAGATTCCGGGACTTCTGTCCAGCATAACGGATCGGATATGTTGAGCACGGTATATTTCATCTTATGCTCCTCCATATAGCGTCTCATACGCACGACGAGTTCCATGTCTTCACCGACGGTCTTAGGGTCATAACCCCCACATTTGAGCACCAAATCTTTATCGAATGCGCCAAAAGCACCTGATATTAAAATCAATCCTGAGGCCCGTGACCAAGCCATTCTGCCCAGTACAAAGGCCCGTATATATTCTAAAGCTTGGAATCGCCCCAGCCAGCTCTTGGGTAAATTTACTTCGACGATTTTACCATTTACAATTTTACAATTGTTAGCCAAGCGAATAACACCTCCACAAGCGATCACACGCTCCTTGGTTTGGTCCATAAAGGGCTTAGCTAGTTTTAAAAGGGCATCTTGCTCCAAAATACAGTCCACATCGATGCAGACTATATAATTGCCTTTAGAGACATTGATTCCCACATTAAGGGCATCTGCTTTTCCCCCATTTAATTTATCGACAACAATAAGCTTTTTGAAGGCAGGATTTTTACTTCTATAAATACCTTTAACCTCCTTGGTCGGTATAATTTCAACTAAGTCAAAAGGAATAAGTTCTAGATTGTATGCTTTAATTAACCGCTCTATCGAATCATCTTTACTGCCATCATTAACAATAATTATTTCCAAATTATTGTAGTATAACGACAGAAGCGACCTTACGTTATCCACAATAGTCATCCCTTCGTTATAAGCAGGAGCTATGATGCTGAAGGTCGGTGCATTGGGATTGCTAGCAATAAGCTTATAATCCGTGTATTGATTAAGTTCGGTGTATTTCTTTAGTGCCCCGAAAGCATAAATCCCTACCCATGAATATATTAAGAATATCATAATGGAGTACAGCAGGAACAGCCATACTACAATTTCATATATAACATGCGAAAAATCAGTCATAAATTATCGAGCTAATGCGTTTTGTAAAACCTTTTGTAGACTTTGGTCAACAGAAATCTGCTGTATTTTCTGCTGCAAGTAAGCCTCTTCATTAAACAGTTTTAAAAGACGGACAGTCTGAATTTGTAGGTGTATATCCGTTTCATTCTCTAAAATGTGTTTAAGGAAGTTATTATAATTTTTATTTGCGCTACGCTCTATGAATTTTAAAATTTGGACTTTCACTAGCATCTCCTGCCGTTCATAGCTATTTATTAAAATATCTGCCGTATCGGTTTGTTCAATGGTTTGTAAAGTTTTAACAGAATTGATACGTATCTCAATGGCATCGTGTTGCAATAAACTTACAACCTGCTCATGCAATGAATGGATTCTAAATTTGCGTATGAGCGATAAGGCAAAAGCTATAACAGATAAGTTTTCACTCTTGAGCCATACTGCTATAGCATCATAGTCTGCTACTGAAACGAGCTGAATAGCTTGAACAAGACGCATTTGTTGCCACAAGGATAGTGGCTGCTTTAAAGTATCTAAAAAGGTGAGACCTTTAAAGCCATTAAAACGAACTACACTATACTGCGCCTCGGAATATACATAGGGATTTTTATGCTGCAAAAGTGCGGTAATATGGGGTAAAGCCTCTTGCACATCAAGAGCTGTCATTACCTGTATGCCCCGTACATTGTGATAAATATTATTGCTTTGTAAATTCTTAAAGGCCATCTCATCGAGATTAAACTTATAAAATATGTCTTTGAGAATTTTATGTGCCTCTCCAATAAATCTTTGATCCGATTCAATCAATACGGATGTAAAAATTTTTTTAAAATTTTTACTTTTCCCACGTGCAATAAATTCCTGATCAGCCCAAATTGCATCTATACCGTTAAAAATAGCGTAGCTCAACTTATCTTCAATTAATCGTTTCCAATCTCGCGCATTATTTATTAGCTGAAAGTTTCTATATCCATAAATAATGACAGCGACTATAAGTACTATGACTAATAGCAGCAATGCCGAGAGCGCAACGGTAAGACTATGCAGTTCAATTTTTAGGAGTATCATCTTATTTAAAGCGCAGTAACCTTTTGATTCTTAATACCAATTCATTGGGATTAAATGGTTTAATCATAAAATCTGAGGCCCCCAAAAGGAAAGCCTCTTCAACAACATCTTCCTGGCCCAAACTCGATAATACGATTACACTGGTATTAATTCCGTTTTCTTGTATAGCCGAGAGAATCTCTATGCCCGAGGCAAAGGGCATCATGATATCGGTAACTATGAGCTCAGGTTTTGTCTCTAAGAGTTGATCAATAGCTTCCTGCCCGTTTCGGCATAATATGACATCATATCCTTCATTTTTTAATTTGTGCTCAATAGTTCTTAAAATTAATTCGTCGTCTTCTGCTAATAAAATTTTCATGTTATTCATTTTTAAGATTTTCCAGTATGGCTAAACTCCTTTTAATTTCTGCTATGATGTCCTGGTATGCACTTGAATTATCATTTAGCGCATTTTCTTCTAGTTGTTTTTCGTAATGCAATGATTTTTGAGCTAGCTTAATCATCCCAATAGTGGATGCCGAGCCCCTTAATTTGTGCAATATGCCTTTTAGATTTTCCCTATTCTCCTCAGCTTGACAGGTCTTAATTTGCGTTATGGTAGAATTAAGTTCTTTGACTATTAAATCCATAAAATAGGATTTAAATTCCTCGTCACCCACAAAGTTTTGGTTTAATGTGTTCACATCAAAGTCGGAAACATCTAAGTTCTGCTCTTCGCTTACTTGAAATTTTGTGAAAGAATTTAGGTAACTCATTAATATGTTTTCTATATTTTTTAGTTTTATGGGCTTATGTAATATCTCATTAAAGTTTTTCACCTCCGCATTTTTATTGTCAAGGGTTAGAAAACCTGCCGTCACGCCGATAATCGGCGTGCTGTGATAACTTTCCATTTCCCGTATTTGTCTTGCAGCCTCAATACCATCTATTACCGGCATTTGAATGTCCATTAATATCAGGTCAACCTTATGCTCTCTGCATAGCTCAATTACTTGTGCCCCATCATAGGCCTTCAATATTTTGGCCTCAGGAAGATATTCATTAATAAACTTGTAATTTAATTCTATATTAATTTCATTGTCATCTGCCGTTAAAATAACAGGTGCAAAATTCTTGAAATCCTTAATATCTAGCTTTTCGATATAAATGATATCTGAAGACTTCTTCTTACCCACATTTTCATCCAGTTCTGTAATTGTGTGGAATAAAGATTCGGGAGTAAATGGCTTCAACAATCTATTGACGGATTTGTGCTTCTCAAATTCCATTAACTCATTTTCATTTTTGGAAACAGAGTGCATAAGTATGATTGGGGTGGAAATGCTCAGCTCGCCTAGGCGAGCTTTTTCTGAATTATTAAGTTGGTTGTAATCAACTAGCAGCAGATCAAAGTCTTTTTCTTCCTCCAAAATAGCGCTCGCCGAAATGAAATCCCTGTGCTCAATTGTTTTAATATTCCTGGAGGTAAGAAGTTTTTTTATGATTGTGCTAACGGTTAGGTTTGCTTCTATCAACAGCACTTTTTTAATGTTAGAAGGTATAATTAAAACCTCTGCAGATTCCTTATAATCCATTTCCATATCAAAGTAGAACGTACTACCTTGACCGATGTCGCTATCTATTGCAAGATTACTGTTCATCTGCTTTAGTATTTTATTGGATATTGTCAGACCAAGCCCTGTACCACCATAGGTTTTATTAATAGAATTGTCCGCCTGTGAAAAGGCTTGAAAAATTGTGTCTTGTCTATTTTTGGCGATACCAATCCCTGTATCCTCTACGCAGAAGCGCACCCTGCTTTTGGTCTTTGATTTCTTAAGCAGTAATAGTCTAAGTCTTATTTCCCCTTTCTTGGTGAATTTTACGGCATTTCCAATCAGGTTAACCAGTACTTGCTTAAGCCTCTCATGATCGTAAATCATGTATTTAGGTATTAAGGGATCCAGGTCGATTATCAGCTCCAAACCTTTCTGCTCCGCCTGTAATATCACCACACCAATCACTTGGGTAACTAAATCATAAATATTGTTTTGCGTGACAAAGAGCTCTAACTTTCCGGCTTCAATCTTTGAGAAATCTAAGATATCATTAATAATATGCAAGAGGCTATTGCCAGATTCGTGTATATACTTCAGATATTGCAACTGATTGTGATTAATAGCGGTATGCATCAGTAGCTCTGAAAAACCGATCACACCGTTAAGTGGTGTACGAATTTCGTGACTCATATTTGCAATGAATTCCGATTTGGCATTATTGGCCAGCTCCGCGGCTTTCCTAGCGGCCACTAATTCCTTATTAATCTTTACATATGAAGAGATATTTTGAGCGAAGATGATGATTCCCCCCACGACACCTTTGGAGATATACCATGGCCTTACCTCCCAATTTAAGTGTTTAGGCTCTTCGTCCTCTCGAAATTGAATTCGCTCATTGTTATTTTTGTAGGTAATGCCCTTTAAAGCATTTAAGTATATTTCTTTTCGTTCTTCAGGTAGATTTGGGAATAGAGAAAAAAGATTCTTATTCTTGATACGCTTTAAATTTATACCAAACTCTTCATACCACTGCTTACTATAGAATAGAAATTCAAAATTGTGATTTAACATAGCGACAGATGCGGGAACGAATTCCACAAAGGTGCGTAGCATAGCTTCCTTTTTCTCGACCTCTAAATAAAGCTTTTTGCCTTTATTAATATTTTGAATAATCCCATATATACGTGAACATTTGCCATCATGACACTCAGGTATACCTTTCAGACGTACCCAAATAGAGTCGCCATTTTTTTGTTTTAGTTTTAACTGTATGTCGAACCCTTTTATATTTTCTTTAGCCTGCTCTAAGGCATGCTCCAGGGATGTTTTATAATCATCCTCAAAAAGATCTATCCATCCCGCCATGTCTATTACCGAAGTCTTGGAGAAATTAAAAATGGACTTGGCAGATGCTGAAAATTTAATAGTTTGATTAGCTGTATTTATTTCCCAGCCACCAACTTGAGCTACAGCATTTACTTGTTCCAATAACTCTTTGGTGTGTCTTAAATCAAGTTCTAGCTTTCTCTGTTCGGTAATATTTAAAGAGGTGCTGGCCACATACGGGGTACGCTGGGTATCTTTTTCCACGATATTGTGATAAAGGAAATAGAGTATTTCCCCGGATTTAGTAATTAATGTTATGATACCTTTGGTCTCATTATTTTTCGTGAATTCCGCTAAATAGGCGGGAAAATGTTTTTTTCTTTCCTGGGGAATAAAATCGATGATGTTGCGACCCACTACCTCATCAAGACTATAGCCAAGCATTTGACACCCTTTTTCATTAATTTCCAGTATATTGCCCTGAAGATCATGCAGACAGGTCAGACCAATACTATTTTCAAAGAAGTTTCTGAATTTGCGTTCTGAGAACTCCAATTTCTGTCTTTCAACACTTTCAATAGTTATATCTCTGCCAAAAGCAAAAATCTCTTTAAATTTCAAGTTATACTTAAAAGTCCAGTCTATATGTAACTCTTTATGGTCTATTACACATACTGTCTGGCAATTACTTTTACCGTATTTGATACTTTTAGAAATATACTTTATTAGTTTATCTTTTTCACAATTTACAACCTCTATAAAATTCACATAGTTGCTGGGGGCTTTACTTTGTAAATAAAGCTTTTGAAATATAGGATTTGCTTGTTTAATTGTGAGATCAAAATCCATAACGCAAATCATATTTTGCGTATGTTCATATATATTTTTATAATAACCCGATTCTAACTCTTTTTTCTTACGGCTATATAACTGGCTTACAGCTTTTGCCAGAAGCTGTAAGGAATGGATTTGTTCTTTTGTCAGGTGATTTGTTTTATAATCTATGACGCATATAGTTCCTAGTACAATATCTTCCTGGTCAATTATTGGAACCCCTGCATAAAATAATATTCTCCCTTGTTTAATGATTGAGTTGCTGGATGTTCTTGGATCCTTTCGGGTATCAGGTATAATAAGCGGTTCTTTGCTCATTATGGTATATTGGCAAACTGTCTGCTGTCTATCTACTTTATCAAGCTCTAAACCAATACAACTCTGAATACGCTGAATATCATCTTCCATTATAGATATTAAAGAAGCTGCGCATCCGGTAATCAAGGTAGCTGATTGTGCGAAGATATCAAATTCAGGATCCTTACCTAGGCCCAAGAGATCATACTCACGAAGCCTGTTAATTCTTTGAATTTCATTGGTAGGTATAGGGAAAGTCTTTTTCATAATACAGCATATAGATAATATATACCCTAGAGTTTTCTTAAAAAACTCTGCTGTAACCGATACTCAAATCGTATTGATTACCTTTTTGGGCAGGCATATATTCTTGATTGAAATAAGTAGCAGAAATATTTATTAAGTTCCTCTTTTGAATAGAGAAATTATAATTCGCACCTATTTTATATGTTTTAAGTTTAAAGGTATCTTCTACTAAAAGATTATTTCTGTTTTCTTCGGGACTAATACCGGTCCCTATCTGTAATCCCAAATAATCATTCGCCCCTTTTAGGTAGTAACGTACTGTTCCTGTATAGGAGTGTGATATGTTATCTTGATCAGGGGAAAGATAGGTCCTTAGGTTAAACCATAAGTTTTGGTAATATTTTCCTATAGACACGGTATAAAGCCAAATATTGCTGGAAAAGTACAATTGTCGGTATCCTATTTCTCCTTCAAAGCTTTTGGGTAGATTGGCATAAAGAGAAACTCCTGTTCTATATTTAGGGAATATCCCTACATTCTCAGAATATCCGCCACCTACATATAAATAAAACATCTTACTAATGCGAGGATAGGCCTCTAACTCAAATTGTACCCCGGTGTCTGCAAATTTATTTGCATAATTTGTCTTAAATAGAATCGAACCCAAGGAGGTAGCTCTTTTATAGCTGAGACCCAGAATATGCCAGTTGTCAGCGAATTGCTTATCAAAATGTGTAAAATCATAGTTGATACTTATCGCATTTTTTGCGGTATAGGATTTTAAGTTTTGCGCTAAAGAATGAGCTTCCGTATTTTTTGGATTTATAGACAGTAAGCGCTCAACGGATTTCTCCGCCTGCTCGTACGCCTTGATGCCATACTTGAACTTGCTATCAAGCAGCAGTAAATCCTCGGAAGTGGGATGCTCGCCAAGTCCTTCATTAATGATTATTTCTGCAATTTGATTGATATTATTCCAATAAAGTAAATACCCATAAGCTAGGTAAAAATCTTCATCCTTTACTTTCTTACTATGTAGATTATCAAAAACCATCTGGGCAGAATCTATATTGTCACTCCATGTGTAAAGCCTGCCCAGGAAAATATGCAGATCCGTGTAATCGGGCGACTTTTGTATGGCCGATTTTATGAGCTCAATTGCTTGTGGGTAATCTTTGGATTCAAAAGCAGCATCACGAGCGCGCATAAATAATTCATCAGATGACAAACTTTCTGTTTGTCCGTAGAGGATAATTGTTGTAAGAACGCTTAAAATAAGCGATATCATATAAGACTTCATAGGCAAATGTAGAGTCGGAGAACTTGTTAAATGCTATAAATATATACAATTGTGTCTACATATTATACAACTCTACAATTAATACAAACTATTGCGGTTTTTGTTGTTGAAAGCCACTAAACATAAGGAGTTGAAATACAATAAATTGTTTTTTTAAAGAAAATATTAGTGCAATACAGTGCGCCTTTCCTGCTCACCTATAAGAGTTAGAGCCCAATACGCCAGTTATCGTAAAATATCTCTTTTTGTAGTTTATTTCACCTCTTGCTCTTGGCTTGCCGGAGAACCATTCATCGGCATCTTTTTTCTTTTTACCCACTTGTAAAGTTCAACCCACATTACCGAGACAAAAGCTAAAAATAGGCAAACTATCAATTCTTGAAAATTAATTGCTCGTACTTGAAAAAAAGAGGCAAATGCTGGAATGTATAGAATAGCCAGCAGCAACACTAGCGAAGCGCTCAGAAAGATTGGAAAGAGCTTATTGTTGTTTTTTAAGCTTTCAAGCACACTGTACACAAAAGATCGGTTGACTAAGCTTAAAAATACGTTGGCAAACACTAAGGTCGAAAAAACTATACTTCGGGTAGTTACTTCATCACTGCCGCCTGTTACGGCCCACTGGTAGGCAAAAAGAATCCCTAATGTAATTGCTAGCCCTTGGATGATGCTGGACTTAAGTTCTTTCCAGCTTAAAAAGGTGTCTGACATTTCGCGCGGCTTTTGTAACATCGTATTTTTCTCTAGAGGTTCGTTTTCATACACAATCGAGCAGATTGGCCCCATAATTAGCTCTAAAAATATGACGTGAATGGGGGTAAATATGTTGGGATATATCCATCCAAAAAATAGAGGTAAGGATACAGTGAGTATGATGGGTATATGAATGGATATGATATATTGTATAGCTTTTTTTATGTTCGTGTAGATTCTTCTACCAGCCTCTATACCTGTAATTAACTTTTCTAAATCATCATTGGTAATGACTAAGGAAGCTGCTGCTTTTGCGATTTCTGTACCCTTTATGCCCATAGCCACGCCAATATTAGCGGCTTTTAATGCGGGGGCATCATTTACGCCATCGCCCAGCATTGCAACCACTTCGCCGTCCTTTTTGAATGTATTAACCAGCGTTAGTTTTGCCTCAGGAAACATCCGGGTGAATAGTGTAGTTTTGCGGGACAAGAGTTTCAGTTCTTCCTCGGTATAGGAAATAATTTCTGATCCATTTACTGCTGCTGTATGATTTATTATTCCTGCTTGTTGAGCTATTGCACTGGTGGTATCCGAGTTGTCTCCCGTAATAACTTTTACCTTTATTCCCGCAGCATATATTTTTTTAAATACCTGCTGAATATTATTTTTCGGCGGATCGTAAAACACCGTAAATCCTAAAAATTCAAAAGGTAAATCTTGTTGGTTTTCCGGAAATGTACTCTCCATATAATCGGATTTAGCAACCCCTAATACTCTGTACCCTTGTTTACCGAAATTTGAAATTTCTTGTCGTAGCCTGTTTTTCTGCTGCTCACTCAGATTACAGACAGCAAGAATGGCCTCAGGGGCACCTTTTGCGGCAATAATTCTTTCTTTTAAAGAGTTTTCAAAAATATGGGTCATCATAGGGGGCTTCCCCTCCAGGGGATATTCGTGAATCATCTGAAAATCCTTTCTAAAATCAGAGACCTGTGTGACTGTATAGATTTGATGTAGGGTCTTTTCCATGGGATCAAAAGGGACAGGTTCGCTGCTCCACATGGCGTATTGTATGAGGTCTGCTAGTTGAACGGCATCAAATTCATGGTCAGCAAATATCTTGTTGGATTGGTAATCAAATAATAACTTTAACCCCATAGAATTTTGCGTAATAGTTCCTGTCTTGTCTGTACATATAACAGTGGTACTCCCTAGAGTTTCTACTACACTACTGCGTTTGATTAGAACGCCTTGACGCATGAGCTTCCATGCTCCTAAGGCCATAAATGTGGTAAAGGCAACGGGTATTTCCTCGGGTAAAATCGACATAGCTAAAGTCAATCCAGTTAGAAGACTTTCAATGAAGCTGCGAGATTGCCAAAAACTGAAGGCCCAAACTAATAAAAAGACAATAATACCAATACTGGCCATCCCTTTCACAAATTTGGTAATTTGAATCTGCAGGGGAGACTGCTCTTCCTTAATAGCATGTAAGGACTCACCAATTTTGCCAATTTTGGTATGCTTGCTAATTTGATGGACCTTCATTATTGCCAAACCTGAGACCACCATGGTTCCACTATATACGTTCTTATCTTCTGTTTCTGAACTTTTAAAAACAGAGTAGCTTTCCCCAGTAAGAGAAGATTCATTGACAGAAAAATCATTGCTATATACTATTTCCCCATCTGCGTTAATCATTTTTCCCTCTTCTATAATATATAGATCTCCAACGGCGAGCTCATTAGTAGGTATTTTTATCACCACAGAATCTCTAATGACCGTGCTTAAGGGTTCATTTAATTGTTCTAGGGCCTCTAGAGCTTTCTTGCTTCGATTATCTTGATAAAATGAAATGCTTGAAACTGCAATTATGGCAAAAGACATAAAAATAGCCTCAGAATAATTACCTACCATTAAATAGATAAGCGTTACCGCAATTAATAAAAGCGTCATAGGCTCCTTTAAAATCGCTAGCAACATGCTATACCATGATATCTTTTTAATAGAACTTACCTGATTATACCCGTAAGTTTTTCTTGAATGCTCTAATTGTTCCTGGGTAAGTCCAGTGTATTGCGGTGGAATATTGTAGTTCATAAGGTAAGTAGAATATTGTAGTTCCTAAGGTAAATTGGAGTACCTATGAAAATATATCATTTTATAGAAAATGAGTTTTCATGCAGTATAATCATATATCAGTATTATACTAAATTATAAAAAAAGAAGTTTAAAATTGTACTTCTGACTAAAAATGATTTTTATATATAAAAACCTTAGCTCTAGGCTAAATCTTTAAAATACGCAGCTGAGTTAATTATTCTTTTACTCTACAAATGGGAGAGTGGTAGATATCTTGTGGATTTTTGTAAATAAAAATTACTGTTTTATGGTAGTTGAATATTTCACTATTTATGCCCGAAGATTAAAACAAAATCTGGTTTTTCGAAATAACTTAATGCGTTGTGAACGAACAGTTTATGTGTTTGTTAACATGAGAATTAGGTTGTTTTTTATATAAAATTTAACTTTAATGTCTAATTTTATACTAAATTGGTATAAAAAAGAACTTTTTTATTTATATAAAAGTATTGATATGAATAAAATATTTTCTCTGGAATTAGCTTTAGACTATTGTAAAGCCCATAATGTAAATATGCTTTTCACCGAGCAGGATTATTTGGAGGAGCATGCAGTCTTTGAGCCTTATACGGTTAGGGAAGATTTATTGGTTCAAATCATGATTAAAAGTCATAACGAAAAAATCAGGAAAAATATTCTGCCTGTTGAAATTTTACGCCGAAAGTGTGATTTTGTAATATTTGAGATAAGTGAGGTTAAACACCTCTAGTATTCTTCGTGTTATCCCATCCCAATATAAATCATTTAATAAATCAGCAGTAAAGCTTCTTTCTGGATTCATCTCTATTAAAATATAGGGTATCTCTCAAGGAGGCATTTATGTAGGTGGTGTGTAAATATTATTATATAGGATGTTTTAGCTGCAAGCTAAGGTATTATATGCTGTTGCTTACCCCTCTGATAACTAGGTATGGGAATTTGGCACTAAAAAAGCAAGATCTCGGGTCAAATAACAATCCTTACCAACCATTTAAAGCAGATGCGAGAAAATTATTTTTAAAGCTTGGGTTTAAAATCTATAGTTCTTGCCTCTTGCTCCTGGAGTCTATCGGGAAATAGTATACCATATAGGTGGTCCACCTCATGCTGAAAGATCACCGCCGTAAATCCTTCGATATTCTCTTCCTTGATATTTCCTTTTTTGTCCCAATATTGTAGTCGAATAACGTAGTTACGCTCTACTTCTTCCCTTCTCTGGGGAATGGAAAGGCATCCTTCTGGGCCCGACTTTGTTAACTGTGAACGCCAAATGATTTTTGGATTTATATAAAATTCAAAGGGCTCCCCAGGCTTATCAAAACGCTGTACCCATATAAGATTTTTATTGATACCCACCTGCGGAGCCGCTATCCCCACTCCTGAATGCTCTGGGTCTTGCACCGTTAAGAACATTCTCTTTTCTAATGTTTCTAATAACGGGTCATCGTGTTTTATGTCTTGCGACTGCGCTTTCAGTACGGCGAGTTCTTTTTCATTTGTAATTTGGAAAACATGCAGCTTGGTGCTACTGTCTCCATTTAATATGATGGATTTTTCTTTTTCAGTGAAGTTTTTTGCCATAGATTTATTGACTGCTCGTTCATTTTTAGGCCCTTTATATGCTTTCTCGCCAGCAAAAATTGATGTCGTCAATGTGTTTTCTGCAGGCGGTTGAGGGCATCTGTAGCCCGAACTATATGCACAATAAGGGTTATATGCTTTGTTAAAGTCTATAAAAATTTTTCCCGAGCGAATTTGTGAAGCATCCAGTTCGATGTACCGGCCCCCCGTATAGGTTTCCACACCATTGCTCTGGTCCAGGAAAGGTAAGAATAAATAATCTTTATATTTCGGATTTTGGAATAAAGCTACACTTTGATAAACTGTCAGCGTATGTTTTTGACCGTTAACTATAAAATGTAATAAAGCATATCGTTTATATTCGTCGCTCGTGCCGTCATAGGTAGGCATTCGAAATGGTTTTTCCCCAATAAGCATCTCTACTTCTGCTTCTACCCGATAGTCCGCAGAAGCGGTATAGTAATCCAAGTATTGAATATTTTCTTTGCGCAAAGGACCATAATCATCCTTAGTATATGAAGCCTTTAATGCGGATCGATAATCCTCAATCTGCTGCTGATAGGATTGGCCGCGTACACCAAAAGTGGCTAAGCTGAGTAGGATAATTACAATAAGTCGCATAGTGATGAATATATTCTACCAAAGTTATAGATTTTTATCCTCAATTATGAATTGTACCTTTGCTAAAATTTCAAGACTATGCGTATAATGGCATTTGATTACGGTACAAAAAGGATAGGAATAGCCGTTTCCGATCCCTTGCAGCTAATAGCTACAGCACTGACGACAGTCCATCCCCAGGATATTTGGTCGTATCTCAAAGATTATTTAATAAGCGAGCAGGTCGAGACATTTGTTGTTGGTAAACCTCTTCAGATGGATGGTACGGATTCAGAGTCGGCTCAACATGTACTGGGCTTTATGCGTCGCTTGAAGCGTGAATATCCCACTATCCAGGTAGTCGAAGTTGATGAGCGGTTTACCTCTAAGATGGCCTCATCAGCCATAGCACAATCGGGCATGAAAAAAAATAAAAGACAGAATAAGGGCCTAGTTGACTCGGTGTCGGCGACACTTATTTTACAGACATATATGGACACAAAAGGTTTTTAAGCAATGGCATTAAAGGATATTTCATTCTTTTCGGAAGATATAG
>NZ_SMBZ01000050.1 GCF_004342685.1 Sphingobacterium alimentarium | reverse complement strand
GCGGTGGACACCCTTGTCCTAAGCTAACACTTCCCACTGTAAAGGCGTGTTCGGGACTTACACCCTAGAGTTATTGCACATGCTGGGCACACAAATAAAAGGGGTTCAACATTGTTGAACCCCTTAATTATTACAAGTTAATTATTTTACTATTAATCTACATTATCATGTAAAAAGGAGTTGTTCGAACGGATCTCCGTTACGCCATCGTCAAATGAAAGTGTAAAACGAGACACTTGTGAATCTGCCGAATGAGGCACATCATCCAATGGCTTTTGCTTTCTTTTGTAAGCAGGCTCATTTTCTAACTCTTGTAAGCCGTTTGATGACTTCAATTTCATGCTCAACTCTTTAAGACGCAAAATACGTTCTTTAGTTTTAAGCAATTGATCTTCAAAGTTCACTTCTTCTTCTACTTTAGTTGTATTCACAAAAGTAGATGTATATGTCGTATCAACGATATCTTTTATTTCTTCTTCCACTTCTTCGTTGACCTTATCTTCATAAGCATCAAATACAGTAGGAAGTTTGAATTCAAATACAGAAGGCGATGTTTTCAATTCGAAACCACCATTATCTTGTACAGTCTCTTCTGCCGCAACATCTTCTTCAACATCTAGCGTATGACGCACGATGTGGCTCTCTTGTTGCACAGCTGCATTTGTAGGTTTTACAGGATTAAACAAATCTACTTGCGGTGATTCTCCTACAGTATTGGTCGGTGTCACAGGTGTCACATAATTTGTAGTCGAAGTAGTCGTTGCTGGTTTTTCTACAAATTGATTTTGAACAACAGGTTTGATAAAAGAATGAACTGTATCAGGAGATAGAGGCAAAGCGATTTTCTCGTTCTCTTTTTCCTTTTGACGCTCTTCCGAAGTTTGGAAACCAGTAGCAATAATAGTTACAGACAAATCATCCTCTAGGCTTTCGTCGATACAATTACCCCAAATTAGGTCTGCTGTCAAACCAGCTTTCTCTTGGATATAATCTGTAATAATAGCTACCTCATCCATTGTTACCTCTTTTCTACCAGAAGTAATATTCAATAAGATATAGCGCGCTCCTTCGATTTCATTATCCTTCAACAATGGAGATGCCAATGCACCTGTCACCGCTTGAAGTGCTCTATCCTCGCCCGAAGCAATATGGTTACCCATGATCGCTACACCGCTGTCGTTCATTACAGTACGAACATCTTTGAAATCGACGTTTACATAACCAGGAATTGTTATAATCTCCGCGATACCTTTGGCAGCTGTTGTCAATATATCATCTGCTTTTGCAAAAGCAGCTGTCATTGTCAAGTTTCCAAAAATCTCACGCAATCTGTCATTTGAAATCACAAGGTATGAATCCACGTATTTACGTAATTCGCTTAATCCTTCTTCTGCTTGAGAACGACGTTTTTTACCTTCGAATGTGAATGGTGTTGTAATAATGGCTACAGTCAAAATACCCATTTCTTTCGCCGCCTTAGCTAACACTGGACTCGCACCTGTTCCTGTACCACCACCCATTCCGGCTGTGATAAATAACATTTTGGTGTTTGTACCCAACATTCTCTTGATATCATCAATACTTTCGATAGCCGAGTTTTCACCTACATCAGGATCAGCACCTGCACCCATACCCTCAGTAAGACTAGCTCCCAATTGAACTTTGTTAGGAATAGGACTTAATTCCAACGCTTGTGCATCTGTATTACAAACTATAAAATCAACGCCACTTATCCCCTGCTTGTACATGTGATTAACAGCATTGCCGCCGCCACCACCTACACCTATAACCTTGATTATAGATGATTGCTCCTTTAACATTTCAAATTGTATCGACATAATAATATCCTGTTTAAAAAGAACTGCCAAGCTTAACCTACCGACCCAAACTCAACAATTCGAATGTAATAATACCAAATTCTCAACAAGAGTTTTCCACATTTGTGATTATGTGGAAAACTCACTGCTGTGTGGAAAATTTATTTTTTTCCTATAAAAGTTTCGTCATCAATTTCTTGATTATCCTTGATAAATTCTGAGATAATTTTTGTAAACCAACTTTCTTTTTTGCTTTGCTTGTCAGCAATCTCTTTGATTTGCTCTTTGCGTGGTTTTTTAAGCTCACGCTCTTCAATCGCCATATCCATCTCCTCTTCTACCGCCTGGATACCTTTGATCAGCAAACCAATACTTGTTGCATACATTGGGCTTTTCATTTCTTCCAATGTCTGCTTGTTGAGCATATCTGTTTTCGCCAAATATTCATTTGGGTAACCGATACGACAATCTATACCTGTGATGTATTCAACCAATTGAACCAAATGCTTCAATTGAGCTCCACCACCTGTAATCACTATACCAGCGATCAATTTATCCTCATAGCCTGAAGACTTGATCTCGTAATATACGTGCTCGATAATCTCCTCCATACGTGCTTGAATGATATAAGCAAGATTTTTGACAGAGATTTCTTTCGAGTCGCGACCACGGATTCCTGGTACACAAATCACTTCATTTTCTTTATTTTCATCAGCTAAAGCCGATCCATATCTTACTTTTAATTGCTCAGCTTGATTTCGAAGGACAGCACAACCTTGACGAATATCTTCTGTTACAATATTACCCCCTAAAGGAATTACAGCAGTATGACGAATAATGCCTTCGTGGAATATAGCTACATCTGTAGTACCACCACCAATATCAACAAGAACTACACCAGCCATTTTTTCTTCTTCATCCAATACAGCTTCGGATGATGCTAAAGGCTCAAGTACTAATGCAGACACTTCTAAATCAGCGTTGTCTACACATTTCTTGATATTTTTGATATCGGTCACACGACCTGAAATAATATGGAAGTTGGCTTCCATACGACGACCAGCCATACCAATTGGTTCTTTGATACCAGGCTCATTATCAATTGTAAATTCTTGAGGCAACACATGAATAATCTCTTCCCCTGGAGGAAGAACCAACTTGTACATATCCGAGATCAATCGTTCTACATCAAATCTGTTGATTTCATCATCGTCATTTTTGGTCAAAATACCACGATGTTGAATACTTTTGATGTGCTGGCCTGCAATACCGATGTTGACCACTTTGATGTCTACATTGGATTGTCCTTCTGCTAGAGAAACGGCATCACGAATACTAAATACAGTCTTTTGAATATTAGCGACCACACCCCTATTTACACCAGCAGATTCTGCCTTACCCACGCCTAATAATTCTATTTTATTTGTCCCACTGCGTCGTCCCACAGTAACACAAATCTTAGTAGTACCGATATCTAAACCAACGATAATCGGATTTTCTTTTTCAATGTCTGTAATTCTTGGTTTCATATGCTGTATTTTTTAATTTTTCATGTTAATTTTCATTTGCAAGCTGTCCATGTACCACCCCTCTCTGCGCTCACAGATGATTTGTCCTCCGTATTTTACATTCACTTTGGCGTAGGCTTCTGTACCCACCTTTGGTAATATATTTTTGTAATACATTTCCAAACGGCTAAGCTTGTAATCCAATGAATCCGCGGATCCAATCACCAATACCTCTTTGCCTACCCGTGGGATCAACTCGATATCCGATTGTTCATTCACAAAAATCTGTACAATCTGATTTTCCCA
The DNA here is from genome assembly GCF_004342685.1 of Sphingobacterium alimentarium. GTDB lineage: Bacteria > Bacteroidota > Bacteroidia > Sphingobacteriales > Sphingobacteriaceae > Sphingobacterium > Sphingobacterium alimentarium. The sequence continues at coordinate 23,236 of NZ_SMBZ01000050.1, read as the reverse complement.
TAGCTCATCCCCTTTTATATGTTCGACGATACGAATCAGGTCATGCACCATCTTGGTTGCTATCGGTTCCAGAGGTTTGGTATAACCTTCTTGAATTTTGCCGTTAGCGACTAATACATGAGGTACATATTTCAATGTAACAGGGATCTTATGCCCCTTCGTATCTACATAAAATTCTTTACCATCTCTGTTGATCACCCGAAGTATTACCTCCCGCTGATGAACATTGACGTTGATAGTGCCATCCATATCCGCGTGAATTTCAGCGTTCGATACATAAGGCAATTTTTCTATCGCGTTTTCAATTTCTTCGAATTTTATCGCTTTCAATTCTTTACCTACTATGGCACCGAATTGATTATTTATCATTCTTGAAATATCATGTTGGTCGATAAACGTTTCTTTCCCCTCCACATTCACTTTCAACACCGTACACACCTGAACGGCATCTTTTCTGCTTATCAATCCCATGAGCACTACCAATCCTCCCAAGGCTATTACACCAAGGAAAACATTGAATATTAGTCCCCATCTGATATTCTTCATACTACTTATCTAAAATTGCTTTTAAAGGCTTCACCAATCTATCAATATCCCCTGCACCTACGGTCACAACCAATTCAGGTTTTTCACTTTCTACTAATGCCAATACTTCCTGCGGTGACACAACACGTTTGTTTTGCAGTGTAATTTTATCCAACAACCATGTTGAAGTCACGCCTTCTATTGGCAGCTCACGAGCCGGATAGATTTCCATCAACAACAATTCATCCGCCATGCCCAACACTTCGGCAAAACCATCAACAAAATCACGTGTGCGTGAAAATAAGTGAGGCTGAAATACAACCGTTAATTTCTTGTTTGGATATAGCTTACGCAATGAAGATAAAAATGCTCTCAACTCCTCTGGATGATGCGCGTAATCATCGATATAAACCGATTTTTCATTACGAACAATGTATTCAAAACGTCGCTTAGCTCCTCTAAAGTTTGCTAGTGCCCTAACGATTTTATCCTGTTCGATATCCAACAATAACGCTACCGTAATAGCAGCGACTGCGTTTTCTATATTGTGCAAACCTGCAATACCCAATTTAATGTTTGAAATACGCAAAGCACCCTTTACATAATCAAAATGAAATTCACCATCAATAACCGCTACGTTTTCCGCATGTGCATCCCCTTTATCATCTCGTGAGTAGGAAATATCACCACTGAAAGAAAGACCTGTTCTCACGATACGATAACCGCCCTCCACGACTCTATCCAAATACATTTTGAAAGAGTCTATCAGATGTGATTCATCGCCGTAGATATCCAAGTGATCCGCATCTGCCGATGTCACTACCGCAATATTAGGATGCAACGTCAAAAAAGAACGATCATACTCATCCGCTTCTACCACAACTACATTATTATCCCCGTACAAAACATTCGTATTGTAATTGGAACTGATACCTCCTAGGAAAGCCGAACAGTCATAACCCGAATCCTTCAAGATGTGCGCTATCATCGTGGAAGTCGTAGTCTTACCATGCGTACCCGCTACGCCAATCGTAAATCGACTCGCACTGATAAAACCTAAAACTTGTGATCGCTTATACAACTCAAATCCCTTGGCAACAAAATGATTTTTAATCTTTAAATCCTTCGGTACGGCCGGAGTAAAAATAATCAAGCTCGAATCCGAAGGCTGATCAAACGTCGCTGGAATAGCATTCACATCATCTTCATAAATGACGTCAATCCCCTCCGCAACCAAAGCAATCGTCAAATCCGTCTCGGTGCGGTCATATCCAGCCACCGTACATCCCAAATGTTGGAAATAACGCGCCAAACCACTCATACCAATACCGCCTATACCGATAAGATAAACTTGCTTTATTTGATCAATATTTATCATTTCTTTATTTTATTAATTTCAAAACTTCATGAGCAATAACATCATCGGCATCCAATAAGGCTAGCTTTTGAATATTATCTGCTAATTCATTCATTTTACTTCCATTGTCCAATAATGTCAAAGCTTCTTCCATCAACTTGGCTCTTGCTTCTACATCTTTCACCATTACAGCCGCTTTTTTATTTACCAATGCCAAAGCATTTTTGGTCTGATGATCTTCAGCTACATTTGGCGAAGGCACTAAAATCACGGGTTTTCCTACCACACACAATTCCGAAATAGTTCCGGCACCCGCTCTAGCTATAATCAAATCTGCCGCCGCATAAGCATAATCCATGCGCTGTAGAAATGGCATCATCTTCACATTATAAGGCAAATCCTGTATTTCCTTACTCAATGACTCGTGATAGTAACTGCCGCATTGCCAAATGACTTGCACATCGGCGTCTTTGAACTTATCAAAAGCTTGTTTCACACAATCATTCAACGTACCTGCACCTAGACTACCGCCTGTCACTAAAATTGTCTTCTTACCTCCTTCTAGACCAAACGACACCAAAGCTTCACCTTTCTTTCCTTCAATATCTACTGAAGGACGACGAATTGGATTTCCTGTCAACAGCACCTTTTCGGCCGGGAAGAATTGCTCCATTCCTTCGTATGCCACACATACCTTTTGTGCTTTTTGACCCAGACTCTTATTGGTTTTACCTGCATATGAGTTTTGCTCTTGTATCAATGTAGGCACACCCATCATATTCGCCATCATCAACAGCGGACCAGAAGCATAGCCTCCGACACCGACTGCGACATCAGCTTTAAAATCTTTTATAATCTTCCTTGCTTTCAAAAGACTTTTTACCATTTTGAAAGGCAACGCTATATTTTTCAATAAAGAAGAACGATTGAAACCCTGGATATCCAATCCAATGATACTATATCCTGCTGCAGGCACCTTTTCCATCTCCATCTTACCATTCGCACCCACAAACAAAATCTCAATATCTGGTTCCACACGGCGCAGCGCATTTGCTATTGCAATCGCTGGAAAGATATGCCCTCCTGTTCCCCCTCCGCTTATAATTACCTTATGCGCCATGTTATATTTAAATTAAACAGTACCTACTACCACTTTTTTAGGAGTTTTGGGCGCTGTGATTGACCCTTCTTGCAACTCCTCCTTATTTTTTAATTCCTCAATACTTCTACTTACGGACAGAATAATCCCTAAGGCCACACTGGTAAACAAAATCGAAGTACCACCCATACTCACCAACGGCAATGGAACACCCGTAACCGGACCAAGTCCTACGGCTACCGCCATATTTGCCAATGCTTGTATCGTCAGACTAAACCCTAATCCTGCCGCCAGAAAAGCTCCAAATGCACGCGGACTCAGAGTTACTATTCGAATGACACGATACATCAGCACCAGGTAAAGGAAAATTAAGATGACTCCACCTATTGTCCCATATTCCTCGATGATTATGGCAAAAATAAAATCCGAATAAGGGTGCGGCAATACATTACGCTGTACACTATTTCCTGGTCCCTTACCAAACAATCCGCCTGTCGCTATAGCGATCTTCGCATTATTAGCTTGGAAATTTTTATCCTCTTGGAAGGGTACATTTACTTGCGCACCATCCACCTGTTCTGTCTTAAAGAAACCTTCGATACGACTGAAATATGTCGCACGACGTGGACCTACAGAAATAACCAACAACCCCAAAACACCCACTCCAAGCGACACTATAGCTATTTGCTTAAAAGAAACTCTTCCTATAAGCAACAATAGTACACTTGTACCAAAAAGCATCAACGCCGTAGAAAGATTGGCCCAAGCAATAAGAACGAATACGATACATACGGTTCCCATAATCGGGATAAAAGATTTTTTCAGATCCTTGATTTCATGCGCTTTGTGCGATAGCATACGCGCCAAAAAGGTAATCAATGCCAATTTTGCCAAATCCGAAGTCTGAAATGTCTGATTAATCACCGGAATAGTTACCCACCGCGATGCCTCATTCACCGAACTACCGAAAACCAACGTATAAAGCAACAAAGGAATGGTAATACCCATCAGTATTTTAGAAATACCAGCATACCAGCGATAATCAAGCTTATGCGACAAATACATCAAAACCAAGCCAATAGCGATAATAGCAAAATGCTTAATCAAATACATCTCTGTGCCTTTACCCTCTTTATAAGCCAAAGTACCTACAGAACTGTATACAGCGAGTAAAGACCATCCTGACAAAATTATCACGATAATCCAGATCCACTTATCACCTCTTAGTTTTGAAAAAATTTGTTCCATAAACCAGTATTTATAGAGCCATTACTGCCTCTTTGAATTTATCACCTCTTTCTTCGTAATTTTTGAACCAGTCAAAACTTGCGCATGCTGGTGACAGCAATACAGTATCACCTTTTGATGCCAAATGTGACGCCATATTCACGGCATCTTCCATGGATGAGCTGTTGACGATCACGTCTACTTCATCTTCGAAAGCATCATGAATACGCGAAGTGTCTTTACCTATGCAGATAATGGCTTTCACCTTTTGGCGTACTAAATCACGAAGCATTTCGTAATCGTTGCCTTTATCCACTCCTCCTAATAACAGGACAATGTTTGGAGAGAAACTTTCTAACGCGTACCACACTGAATTTACATTTGTCGCCTTGGAATCATTGATGTAATTCACTCCGCCAATAAGGGCTACATGCTCTAGTCGGTGAGAAATATTTACATACGAGCCCATGCTTTCTTTCATGCTCTGATTGCGCAGCTCCTGCACTTTGGCAATTAAGCCAGATGCCATATTATTATAGACATTGTGCTTTCCTTGTAATGATAACTCTTCAATATTCATCTCAAACTCGTCTCTATTAGGTATGTTAATTTTCAAATTGTTGTTTTCATCTACATATGCACCGACCGTCAGCACCTGCAATTGTGACATGGGTAACTGTTGTGCCTGTATCTGAAATCTCGGTAATGCCTTCACCGTTTCTTCATCATCTACACAGTAGATGAAGTAATCTTCTGCACGTTGATTTTGAATCATTCTGAATTTTGAATTCACATAATTCTCCATCTTATATTCATAGCGATCCAGATGATCCGCTGTAATATTTAATATCACCGCTATATCGGCGCGGAAATGATACATATCATCCAACATAAAGCTGGATATTTCTAACACATAAGTATCGAAGGGTGAACGAGCTACTTGCAAAGCAAAGCTTTTACCAATATTGCCCGCTAGACCAACGTTAATCCCTGCCTTTTGCAGCATATAATAGGTCAACATCGTAGTCGTTGACTTACCATTCGACCCTGTAATACAAATCAATTTTGCATCGGTATATTGCGCCGCAAACTCGATTTCCGAAATCACCGGAATATTTAAAGAACGTAGCTTCTTAATCAACGGCGCCCTCTCCGGTATGCCCGGACTTTTCACAACGATAGCCGCATTCAATATCAGCTCTTCCGTATGTTGACCAGATTCGAAGACGATTCCTTCTTCCTCCAATTGCGCCTGATACGAATCCGCGATAACACCCATATCCGACACAAAAACATCAAAGCCTTTATCCTTTCCTAAAATGGCGGCACCCACACCACTTTCTCCAGCGCCAAGAATCACCAAGCGTCCAGATTGTGGGTAATATGTATGTGCTATATTTCTCATGCTATCTTACTTTCAGGGTTACGATGGTCAAAATCGCTAATATTACACCTACAATCACAAATCGAGTTACAATCTTAGCTTCATGATATCCCTTCTTTTGATAATGATGATGCAAAGGAGACATTAAAAATATACGTCTTCCTTCACCATATTTTTTCTTTGTGTACTTGAAATAAGATACCTGCATGATTACAGACAGATTCTCAATCAAAAACACACCGCACAATACCGGAATCAACAATTCTTTACGAATCAAAATCGCAAAAGCAGCAATAATACCACCAATAGCCAAAGATCCCGTATCCCCCATAAATACCTGTGCCGGATAAGCATTGTACCACAAGAAACCGGTACACGCGCCCACAAATGCGCCCGCAAAAATCACCAGCTCCCCAGAATTCGGGATATACATGATATTTAAGTAGTCCGAGAAAATGATATTACCCGATACATACGCCAAAATCGCTATCGTAATACCTATTATGGCTGATGTTCCGGTGGCTAGCCCATCTATTCCATCGGTGATATTGGCACCATTGGACACCGCTGTCACAATGAAAACGACCACCACCAAGAATAATCCAAACGTAGCCCAGGGATTATCAATACCTAACACTGTCAATACTTTTGCATAGTCAAACTCATTATCCTTATAGAAAGGGATATTGGTTTTTGTTGACTTTACATTGTCTGCATAAATAGTTTCTCCCGTATTGGGGTTGATAACAATCTCAACAGGTTTGTCCGAACTCGGATCGTGCACTTGCTCACGGACCACGATATCGGGGTGAAAGTACATGGCAAAGGCAATAAGTATACCCAGACCGACTTGACCAATTACTTTGAATTTACCCGCTAAACCTTCTTTATTTTTTTTGAATACCTTAATGTAATCATCCAAAAAACCAATTGCTCCCATCCACAAGGTCGTCACGACCATGATGATGATGTAAATATTATCCAGCTTAGCAAACAATAAGGTAGGAATCAATATACCCGCAATAATGATAAGTCCACCCATAGTAGGTGTACCCTGCTTCGTCTTTTCGCCCTCAAGGCCCAAGTCACGAACAGTCTCACCAATTTGTTTTTTATGTAATAATTGAATCAATCGACTACCAAATACCGTTGTAATAATGAGAGACACGATGACTGCCATCGCAGTACGAAACGAGATATATTGGAATAATCCAGATCCTGGTAATTTCCAATCTTCTTGTAGCCAATCAAATAAATAATATAACATCGATTTTCTTATTGTTCGTTAAATGTTTTTTCCAACTCTTCTCTATCATCAAAATGATGACGCACTCCATTTATCTCCTGATACTTCTCATGTCCCTTACCAGCCACTAAAACAATATCCCCAGGATTTGCCAAGTGACATGCGGCACGTATAGCTTCACGACGGTCGGCTATGCTAAATGTATTTTTCTTCTTATCGACCTCCACTCCAGCTTCCATATCTTTGATGATCCGCATAGGATCTTCAGTACGCGGATTGTCGGAAGTGATGATCAGCTTATCGCTGTATTTCAGGGCTACTTTTGCCATTTCTGGTCTTTTCGTTTTATCCCTATCGCCGCCGCATCCTAATACAGTAATAATCTGTTGTCCTACATTTCGTAGGTCTTTAATCGTTTCCAATACATTTTCTACAGCATCTGGTGTATGTGCATAATCCACAATCCCAACAATACCATTGCCCGAACGAATCGTCTCAAAACGCCCTTCTGCACCTGATATTTCGCTTAAGGCAACCAATACTTTGGAGGTTTCTTGCTCCAAAAGAATTGCCGTTGCATACACAGCCAACAAATTATAGGCATTGAATCCACCTACTAGTTTGACCCACAGCTCATGCGTATCAATGTGCAAAAGCATGCCGTCAAAGTGAGATTCCAAAACCTTAGCTTTGAAGTCTGCCATATTTTGAAGTCCGTAAGACTTTCGGTGCGCAATTGTATTCTGCAACATGATAGACCCATTCTTGTCATCTACATTCGTCAAAGCAAAAGCAAAACCGTCCAAGTCATCAAAAAACTTTTTCTTTGCTTTGATATAATTATCGAACGTACCATGGAAATCTAAATGATCGTGGGTAATATTTGTGAAAATTCCACCTGCAAACCTCAAACCCACTATCCGTTGTTGTACTACGGCATGTGAACTCACCTCCATAAAACAATAGTCACACCCATCATCCACCATTTGGCGGAGCAACTTATTCAGCGCAACCGGATCAGGTGTAGTATGTGTCGCAGGTATTATCACGGTTCCAATTCGATTTTCCACCGTAGAAAGCAACCCTACATGGTAACCTAGCTGCTGAAACAAATTAAAAAGCAAAGTGGCCACAGTAGTCTTGCCATTGGTACCTGTTACGCCAACCAGTTTTAAAGACTGTGAAGGATTATCGTAAAAATTACCTGCAAGAATCCCTAAAGCATATGCACTATCACCCACTTGGATATATGTCACAAACGGGTTGGTAGTCTCCGGAATATCTTCTACCACCACTACAGAGGCATTGTTCTCTATCGCTGTAGTAAGATATAAGTGTCCATCCGTATGTACACCACGCACAGCCACAAAAAGAGTTCCTCGCTGCACTTGTCTAGAGTCAAAAGCAATAGCTTCCACCTCCACATCAAGTGAACCTAACACCTGCAATACAGGAATAGCGTGCAACAACTCTTTTAATTTCATATTAATTCAACTCTAGTGACACATTTGAACCTATCTTCAATCGCTGACCTGGCGCTAAGGATTGTGCGATGACCTTACCTTTACCTAGGATTTTTGCTTTGAAACCTGCATTTTCCATCGTGTAAATTGCATCCACCAAGCCCATACCTTTTACATTAGGCACTACGCCTTCTTTTATATTTCCTTCCATGAATGGAAAGCCTTTTTGCGATACCGCCGAATCACCTTGACTGATAGCATTCCAATTTTGAGGACTAATGCCTAAAGCTTGGTATACCTTAGTCGAAGCTTCTTTTGAACCATTCAATGTGAGCGGCGTACGCATGCCCGCCGTATTGACTTTCTTATTAGCAAACGTTCCCTGCAATTTCAGATCATTCGCATAAACCATATCTGCCAATTCTTTAAAAACAGGACCAGCAACCGAACCTCCATAATATCCATTACGTGGATTACGAATCACCACAATCATAGAATATCTTGGATTCTCAGCGGGGAAATAACCTGCAAAAGAAGATTGATAGCGTCTAGCTCCATAACCTCTCGCATTGTCGGCCATTTGCGCAGTACCCGTTTTACCACCAGCAGTATACAGTGGACTTGTCAAGCGTTTACCCGTTCCCTCAATCATCACACCTTCCAGCATTCCTCTGATTTTACTTATAGCTTCTGGTGACGCCATTTGTTTGTTGATGACTCTAGCTTCAAATCGCTCTACCGTATTACCCAGGTGACGTATTTCACGCACGAACAATGGCGCTATCAACTTTCCATTGTTTGCTACGCCATTATACAACGTCAATGTTTGCAATGGTGTCAACAACAACTCATAGCCATAAGCCATCTGTATCAACGATAATTTACTCCAAGATCTATTCTTTGGCGTTTTTACCACAGGTATGCCTTCACCAGGAATCTGCAAATGCAAAGGCTCATGCAACCCCCAACTATGCAATTTTGACGTGTATTTACTTGGATTACTACCGTAATGTGTATTGATTAACTTGGTAATCGCCACATTCGAAGATTCCTCAAAAGCTTCCTTCACAGTCACAATAGACTTTTTAGGTGCGTGAGAATCTCGGATAGTATGCGACGGAACTTTGTATGTACCGTTTCCAATATCTATAGTCGTTGAGGTATCTACCAATCCATCATCCAATGCCGCTAAGTAAGAAGCCAATTTGAATGTAGACCCCGGATCCGCTCTTTGTGCAATAGCATAATTGAATTTCTCACGATACTCTCCATCCTTATCTTTAGTAAAGTTGGCAATCGCACGAATCTCTCCCGTTTGCACCTCCATCAATATCACACAGCCCTCATCCGCATTGCTGATTTTCATCTGTTTACCCAAGGCACGCTGCGCCATATCCTGCATATTCACGTCGATCGTCGAGATAATATCCGAACCATCCACAGGAGCAACCTCCACTTCACGATTCAACGGCACCCATACACCACCAGCAATACGTTGCATCATTTGTGCACCACTTTTGCCTTCGATATAATCGCCATACGCCCCTTCTAATCCCACTCTGAATTCGTCGTTTTTATAACCTATCGTCCTAGCCGCTAGATTCGTAAACGGAAGAATTCTTTTATTTTGCCTTACAGCCACTAAGCTGCTCGAATATCTTCTTTTGCCCTCCCGGAATGTTTTGAATAAAGGGAAAGTCTTTAACACTTTTAAATCTTGATGCGAAACAGCTCTTTTGAGCAATACATAACGCTGCTTTTTGTTGCGCGCCTCTTTCAGTACCACCAAATATTGACGTGCCGATTTATCTTTAAAAAACGAAGAAAGCTTGGCCGCCAGCGAATCCACTTTATTATTGAACACATCACTATGCTCCGCTGGGATAGACATCGCGTCAAAGCGTATTTCATATTCCGGCACCGAAGTAGCCAGCAAACTTCCATCAACCGAGTAAATATTTCCTCTCGCCGCTTCCACCACGCGCTCTTGTATAGTCAAGCTATCCGCAATGTTACGCCACTTATCTCCATCCACATATTGCAAGTGCAGGAGTTTGGCAAAAACTGCCAAAGCACCAAATACCATAAGCCCAAAAGCCAGGTATACACGTACTAATATGGATTTCCTAATATTCACTCTTTATATTTTGCTTACCTGCGTTCCTTTACTACTTCTAGTTTAATTGGCGGTTCTGTACGTTCCTTCAGCCCAAGTGTATCTGCACGTTTTGCAATCTCCGACTGTGTCGTCAACTTCATCAACTCCGCAGATAAGGATTTATAATCCCAACCCAATTCTTTCACATCACGCCCCAGTCGATCGATCTCCCTCACTGTGCGCTCCGCCATGTGTCTATTCGATATATACAATAAGCCCAAAAAAGCCAAAAAAGCTACAAAAGGCAGATTTCGTGCTACCAAATAGGTAGACAAACGAGACGGAGAAAACAGATTGCGTAGAAAACTACGCGTCTCCTCCACTTTCTCTTCTACCGATTCAGAAATCTCCTCTTGAACGTCTTCGCTCAATTCTTGGCCACGTAATGTATTTCTTCTCGACACAATACCTCCAGTTATTGGTTCACTTTTTCGGCGACGCGCAACTTGGCGCTTCGCGAACGATTATTTCTTTGCAGCTCTTCTTCAGAAGCTGTAATCGCTTTGCGCGTGATCACACGCAAAGGCTTTATTTCATTGCCAAAAAAATCTTTCTCCACTTCACCCTTAAACTTTCCTTTAAGCATGAAATTTTTCACCAACCTATCTTCCAAAGAATGATAAGACATGATCACTAATCGACCATTCTCTTTGAGCACCGAGATACTTTGCACCAAAAATTCCTGCAAAGCCTCTAGCTCTTTATTCACCTCAATACGCAAAGCTTGAAATACCTGAGCATGATATTTATGTTCCTTTCCTCGTGGAACCATCTTTTTTATCACCTCCTTCAATTCCGCAACGGTATTGATTTCTTGACTCAATCGAGCCGTTACAATAGTTTTCGCTAACGATTTCGCATTCTGCACCTCACCATACATCCCAAATATGCGATGCAATTCTTCTTCCGGATAAGTATTCAACACCTTACGCGCATCCAGATCCGAAACCTGATCCATCCGCATATCCAGATCCGCATCAAAGCGGATTGAAAAGCCACGCTCAGCATCATCAAACTGATGTGATGATACACCTAGATCTCCCAAGATGCCGTCTACCTCCTTCACCCCTTCCAGACGCAAGTAATTTTTTAAAAAACGAAAATTCTGATGCACCAACAAAAACCTTGAATCATCAATTGAATTATTGATTGCATCCGGATCTTGATCAAAAGCAATCAACCTTCCCTTAGGACCCAAACGCTTCAATATCTCCCGAGAATGACCTCCTCCACCAAAAGTAACGTCGACATATACACCATCAGGTTTAATCGCCAACGCATCCATACACTCCTCCAGCATCACAGGAACATGATACACTCGCTCATCAGACATTGATACCTCCTTCTAAATCAAAATCACCCATTACAGACTCCGCCAAATCCGAAAAATCTTCCTCCGAAATAGCGCTCATCTTTTCTTCATACTTCGCTTTCGACCACAATTCAACTTTACTTAGATTACACACCAACACCAATTCCGAACCCACCTCCGCATAATCCAAAAGCACCTTCGGCAAAAGAACACGTCCAGCTGAATCCAACAGCAATTCCGTAGCACCACTTGTGAATTTGCGTACAAAATCACGGTTTTTGGCCTGGAATTGATTTAATCTGGACAACTGCGACAACAACTTATTCCACTCGGCACGTGTATAAATCACCAAATTCCCATCGAAGCCACGATTCACAACAAGCCCTTCACGCTCCACGTCAGGCAACTGACGCTTGAGCGCTGCAGGAACCACCATTCTACCTTTGGCGTCCAACTTGCATTCGTACTCTCCGATTAAAAAATTCATTGCTAGTCTATACTGCTAATCAAAATTAATGTAAAAGTATACACTTTCTCCCACATACTCCCACTTTCCCCCACAAAAAAGTTTTCCACATCAATTTTCTGCTACAAGGAAGAGCAAAAAAACCTGCAAAATAGTCTGACAGAAGGCCCTTTTATTGATTTTCAGCAAGTTGAGAAATATGCTTTTTTCCCAAAAAAACACCTTGTTTTTTTAAGATTTGGAACGAAAAAAAGTCGAATTTTGCCAAAATTTTGCTATCGGTGGGACAAAGTGGAGCAATTTGAAAGCAAGCAAAATCTTCGAATTACTTGACAGATCAAGCGCGGTTTTTATTATACAATTGGATTCGTTATTGTCCTCCAAAACAAATAATTTTGTAACAAATATTTTCGACTAGTTTAATATGTATAGAAGTCATAATTGCGGCGAACTTCGAATGGCCGATGTAAACAAAGAAGTAACACTAGCTGGTTGGGTTCAAAAATCACGTGATAAAGGTTTTATGATTTGGGTGGATTTGCGCGATCGTTATGGAATCACACAATTGATATTTGATGAAGCCCGTACCGAAGCCAGTGTCATGCAATTAGCAAAGTCTTTAGGTCGTGAGTTTGTCATACAAATCAAAGGAACTGTCATCGAGCGAGAGTCCAAAAACAAAAATATACCTACCGGAGAAGTGGAGGTCTTGGTCACAGAACTTACCATTCTCAACGAAGCACAACTTCCTCCTTTTACCATTGAAGATGATACTGATGGTGGTGAAGATATCCGTATGAAATACCGATACTTAGACATTCGCCGTAATCCGGTGAAAAACAGCTTATTGTTCCGTCATAAAGTAACGCAAGAAGTGCGTAACTATTTATCAAACTTAGATTTCTGTGAAGTAGAAACGCCTTATTTGATCAAATCCACGCCCGAAGGTGCGCGTGATTTCGTAGTGCCTTCTCGTATGAATCCAGGTCAATTCTATGCCCTTCCTCAATCGCCACAAACCTTCAAACAATTGTTGATGGTAGGTGGTATGGATAAATATTTCCAAATTGTGAAATGTTTCCGCGATGAGGATTTACGTGCCGACCGTCAGCCGGAATTTACACAAATCGACTGCGAAATGTCATTCATCGAGCAAGAAGATATTCTGAATGTATTCGAAGGTTTGACCCGTCATTTATTGAAAAAAATCCATAACATCGAAGTAGAGAAATTTCCTCGCATGACCTTCGATGAAGCAATGCGTACATATGGAAACGACAAACCAGACATTCGTTTTGGCATGAAGTTCGGTGAATTGAACGCAGTTGCACAACATAAAGAATTCGCCGTTTTCAACTCAGCAGAATTGGTAGTTGGAATCGCTGTCTCTGGTGCTGCAACATACACCCGTAAAGAAATTGATGCACTAATTGATTGGGTAAAACGCCCACAAGTAGGCGCATCGGGAATGGTTTACGTAAAATGTGAAGCTAACGGACAATACAAATCTTCGGTAGATAAATTTTATGATCAAGAAGATTTAGCAAAGTGGGCAGAAGCTACAGGTGCTAAAGAAGGTGATTTAATCTTGGTATTATCAGGTCCTGCTAACAAAACTCGTGCGCAATTATCCGCATTACGTATGGAATTAGGGAACCGTATGGGATTGCGTAAATCGGACGAATTTGCTCCTTTATGGGTTGTAGATTTTCCATTATTAGAATGGGACGAAGAAACAGAACGTTTCCACGCGATGCACCACCCTTTCACATCGCCGAAACCAGAAGACATGCACTTATTGGATACCGATCCAGGTAAAGTACGTGCAAACGCTTACGATTTGGTATTGAATGGTAACGAAATCGGTGGAGGATCGATCCGTATTCACGATAAAGATATGCAAGCGTTAATGTTCAAGCATTTAGGATTTACGCAAGAGCAAGCACAAGAGCAATTTGGCTTCTTAATGAATGCTTTCCAATTTGGCGCGCCACCACACGGCGGTTTAGCATTTGGTTTGGACCGATTGACAGCGATTTTAGGTGGTCAAGAGACCATTCGCGATTTCATTGCATTCCCTAAAAACAATTCAGGACGTGACGTGATGATTGATGCGCCCGCAACAATTGACAATGCACAATTAGATGAATTGAGTCTAGCGTTGGCATTGAAAAACTAAATAGAATATTACGAACAATACAAAAGAGGCAAGCTTATAACTTGCCTCTTTCTATTTATAAGCCTATCACAAATTTCTAAAAGCATGAAAACCGCCCAATCCAACAGAAATAAAAGGGAAACCTTTGTTTATTTTTGTCGCATAGTCATATCCAATTTTTACATTGATGACACCAATATATTCTGCATACACGAAAGGACTAACTTTGATTTGGTTCGAAAAGTCCCGGGAAAGCTGAAAATTATAGCCCGCTGAACTCCCTACCATCACAAAAAATTCCGATCGTTTATCATCCCAAAGTCGATAACCATACGTTGCTTGCGGCATAATACCGGACGGTGCATACTTGTTTTTTGTTGTATAATCTATCCCCCACATATATTCATGTGCCGACCTTGAGGATGCATCTCCGATGTCAAAATGTACCACCGTTTAAAACATGACCTCCTTTTGGGCTTTTGCGCCCAAACTAAGAATCTGAGCATGCAATGGTTTTGTTATTAAAACAAAACACACGCTCATAAAATCATCTTTACTTTTTGCAACACAAATTAAATATAAGTTAAATATTTATTCTCAACAAATCCTCCCTCGCAATCTTAAAGATGCTGACGATGTAGAGCGCACAAATACTCTAAAGAACTAAAATCCCATTAGTTTTTCTTGTGGAGGAAAAAATAGCAACTCACCAAACATTAACTCAGCAAATTACACTATATTTAAATGTTGGTTACTTAATAGCCAACATTTATTTTTGTAAGAGCATAAGTAGAGAAGCATGGCGCAAAATATTGCAGATAAATTTTTAGTAGACAGTACAAGTAAATCCTTTGACCTCCGTCACCGCGAAATCATTACCAATAACATGGATAAATACAACGCGGCATTTGAGCAGGGAAAAAACAAGTTTTTCGATTTGGAAAACACCAAGAAAAAAGCCAATCTGATCAAATGGCGTACGATCGAAAACTTAGACAAATACTTAGTCGATTTTGAAGCAAATTTTACAGCCAACGGAGGCAAAATTATTTGGGCGAATGACGCAGAGGAAGCACGAGAAGAGATTTGGAAAATTTTTGAAAAGCACAATGCCCGATCTGTTATTAAATCCAAATCGATGGCTACCGAAGAGATTGAACTGAATGATTTTCTCGAAAAAAAAGGCATTGAGCCCATCGAAAGTGATTTAGGTGAATATATCATTCAACTGTTGAATCACAAGCCTTATCACTTCGTAACGCCTGCTATGCACTTAAGTCTGGAAGAGATCGCTAAGCTTTTCCACGAAAAATTCGACACACCCTTAGAAGCTACAGCAGAAGAGCTGACGATGAAAGCGCGCGAGCTCTTACGCGACAAATACACAACGGCAGAAATCGGAATCACTGGTGCCAACTTTCTGGTGGCGGACACCGGTAGTATTGCCATTACCGAAAACGAAGGGAACGCACGTCTTAGCACATCTTTCCCCAAAGTGCACATTGCCGTGGTGGGCATAGAAAAAGTCATTCCTAGCATGACAGACTTGGACTTATTCTGGCCCCTATTGGCTTCACATGGAACAGGTCAAAATCTTACGGTGTACAACACGCTAATCAGCGGTCCGCGCAAAGCTCAAGAAACAGATGGACCCGAGGAAATGTATGTAGTATTACTGAATAATGGACGCACGAATGTATTACAGAAAAAGGATCAACGGCAGGGTCTGTATTGTATTCGCTGTGGTGCTTGTTTGAATGTCTGTCCGATTTATCAAAACATCGGTGGACACACCTATGAAACGACTTATCAAGGGCCGATTGGATCTTTGATATCACCGCATCTCAACGGCATGAAAGAATTCAAACATCTATCCTATGCTTCTAGTCTTTGTGGTAAGTGTACAGAAGTATGTCCGGTAGGCATCGATATTCAAAAAATGCTTTTACTCAATCGCAGAGACTCTGTGCAAGAAAACCTCTCTCCAGTTACTGAACAGCGCATGTGGAAAGGCTTTACTTTTGCTATCAAAAACAGAAAATGGATAGATTTCTTTGGCGGTAAATTTAAAAACTTCTTTATGCGAAATTTCTTCAAAAAATCATGGGGAACAAATCGTGAATTACCAAAATTTCCAGACAAATCCTTTGCAAAACAATGGAAAGAGCAACAGAAGAATAAGGAAAAATAAAGTCAAAATTGACGAACACATAAACGTTAGATGTCATTTCTACGAAAGGAGAAATCTTTGCATTTATAATTTTAGATTTCTCACTTCATTTTTTCCTTTCGAAATGACGCAATAAAAAAAATGGCTACAGAATTCTGTAGCCATTTTCTATTTATTTAAACTTTATTCTTAGTCTATATATTTAAAACCTGTATAAGGCACCAAAACCGCTGGAATTTTAATGCCTTTTTCAGTTTGGTTATTTTCTAAGATCGACGCTACAATACGTGGCAACGCTAAAGCTGAACCATTTAACGTGTGCGCCAATTGCATCTTGCCATCCTCATTTTTGAAACGGACTTTAAGACGATTGGACTGGAAGGTTTCAAAATTAGACACTGAAGAAACTTCTAACCAACGCTCTTGCGCAGCTGAATATACTTCCATATCGTAAGTCAATGCCGCTGTGAAACTCATATCACCACCACACAAACGCAATACGCGGTATGGCAGTTCTAATTTCTGCAACAATCCTTGTACATATTGACTCATCTCCTCGATTACCTCATATGACTTGTCCGGATGAACGATCTGTACAGCCTCGACCTTGTCAAATTGGTGCAAGCGGTTCAAGCCGCGCACATGCGCTCCGTATGAACCCGCTTCACGGCGGAAACATGGAGTATATGCACAATGCTTGATAGGAAACTGTTCTTCTTTAACGATTACGTCACGATACAAATTCGTAACGGGCACTTCAGCCGTAGGAATCAAATATAATTCATCATTCGTGACATGATACATTTGACCTTCTTTGTCTGGAAGTTGTCCTGTCGCAAAAGCTGAAGCTTCATTTACAACAACGGGAACTTGTACTTCATTATACCCTGCTTCTGCTGCTTGATCCAAGAAAAAGTTGATCAAAGCACGTTGCAAGCGCGCTCCCTTGCCTTTATACACCGGAAAACCCGCACCAGCAACTTTCACGCCTAATTCTAAATCAACGATATCGTATTTGGTAAGCAATTCCCAGTGAGGCAATTTATTTTCTAGTAAAGTAGGTACTTCACCATGGGTCAACACCACTTCATTGTCCTCTGCAGCTACACCAACAGGTACAGAGTGGTGAGGCAAATTAGGCAACTGAACGATTTTGTCATTCAATTCAACCTCTACCTCCGCCAATTTCTCGCTTAGTTGTTTGATTTGCTCTTTATATCCGGAGGATTTTGATTTGATGGCTTCAGCTTCTTCTTTTTTACCTTGACGCATTAAATCGCCAATCTGCTTCGCGGACGAATTTGCTTCAGCAGCTATCGCGTCAGACTCACTTTGAATCTTGCGTCGTTGTTCATCCAAGCTAATGATTTGATCAACCATCGCTACATCTTTAAAATTCTTAACGGACAATCTCTCGATTACCGCATCCCTGTTTTCACGGATATAATTTAACTGCAACATATATTTTGAGTTTATGGGCACAAAGATAAGAACTGAGCACGACAATCCCTTAAATTTTACCGAAAATCAAAATTGCACCCATATTGTAGCGTATTGTATTTATTCGCGTTATATATGTAGTAGAATAAATTTTTCCATTACAACTTTCCTATATAAAAGACTTAGACGATCTGTTTAAGTCTTTTATTATTTACAAAAAAACACCCTCATCTCTCGATGAAGGTGTACAATATATTTGCATTAACGTTGTTATTTCTTTTTCTTTCCTTGCTCTTCGGATACAGATACCGATGTAGCCTTTTGAAGGTAATACGGTGCAACCTCCAAAAATTGAATATCCTTTTCGGATATCTGTCTGAAATTCTTGTACGAAGCTGGCCAGCCTTTCACTGTGATCGTGGTTGTTCCATTTTTTGTTTCTGATTCAAAAGTCGGCTCGATCAATACATCTGCATTATATTGCTTCAATAATTCACGGATAACATTATTTTTTGCTGTCTCCATGGACAAGACTTTTGTATATGATTTTGTCATTTGTTGTTTAGCAGGCTGCACATCCAAATCCGCAATCACTGGAACATGAATAACACCTGATCCCACTATATCCATAGATTTTGAAGTTCCAGATTTAATGACAGAACATGAAGTAAAAGCCAAAGCTACGGCCGACAATACCAATAATTTTTTCATACGATTAATAATTTTGAAATTAAAAGGTGCAAGATTAGGGCGATCAGTCGACTTTTCCTTACGGGAAACCGCATTTTGTCCAAGTAAAAGAAGAATAAAAATTCCTTACCTTTGGAATATGCTATACTTAGTCCCTACGCCTATAGGCAATTTGGAAGATATGACCTTTCGTGCCATACGTATTTTGAAAGAATCGGATTTGATTCTGGCAGAAGACACACGCACGAGTGCTCCTATGCTTAAGCATTTTGGCATTGAAAAAAAAGTTTTTGCACATCATCAGCACAATGAGCACAAAGCTGTTTCAGAGATTATAAAATTTCTGAAAGAAGGTCAGACTATTTCCTTGATTTCTGATGCAGGTACACCAGCCATCTCAGACCCTGGATTTCTTTTGGTGCGTGAAGCGATAAAAGAAGGTATCCAGGTGCAATGTTTGCCCGGTGCTACGGCATTTGTTCCTGCACTAGTCAACTCTGGTTTGCCAAATGATCGCTTTTGTTTTGAAGGATTTCTTCCTGTAAAAAAAGGTCGTCAGACGCGTATGAAACAATTAGTAGAAGAAAAGCGCACAATGATATTCTACGAATCTCCACATAGACTGCTCAAAACAATTGAAGAATTTATTGAATACTTTGGCGCAGAGCGACAGGCTTCTATTTCCAGAGAATTGAGTAAATTGTATGAAGAAAATGTAAGAGGCACGCTCACGGAATTAAAATTACATTTTGAGAACAATCCAATCAAAGGAGAATTTGTATTTTGTGTAGCAGGCGCGTAATTGATGTATGAGTGGGTCTACATCATAATGTGCAAAAAATATAAAAGGGAAGCTACCTTATTTAATGGCTAAGGCTTTTTTACCAAATATTAATTACATTAATAATTAAAAATGAGTTTGGATAAATTTATACAAGACGGTCAAGACCCGAAAGTAGTCGAAAAAATACACAGCAAAATAGCGACAATGTTGAATCATGATGAAGTGATCAGCTACATTGCGTTGCAGAAAAAACCTGCAGTCACCCTATTGCCGGATAGCATCGCCATCAGTAATAGGCGTATTTTCTTGTGTGAATTTACAAAGCTTGGTTTGGCAACAAACTTTGAGATCTTCAATTGGAAGGATATCAAAGATATCGCTTTTAAGGAAGAGATTTTTGGTTCCAAAGTAACGGTTATTCCTTTTACTGGTGAGAATTTAAGTATTGATTATATCCCTAAGACGCAGGCACGTCGCTTGTATCAGCTCATCAAAGAAGTGCTGGAAGAAATAAAATCCAGTGGATCGGAAATGGCAGAAAAGACCGTTGCGGAGACAAAACCTGTCATTTCAAAACCCATCGTACCTGTCCGCGACATCTATAAGGATACAAGCAACGAAGTTCAGCTACCGCTGGTAGAAGAGACGCCAAAAATAGTGACGCCTCCTATTGTTCAACAAGACAACACCTATGTCGCAGCTACGACGCCACAGCAACTTACTCCGGCGACGGCAGCATCTGCACCCGAGGAAGAGGATGAGCTTACCATGAAATTAAAAAAGCTGAAAAATCTATTCGATAAACAGCTCATATCGCAAGCAGAGTACGAAAATAAAAAAGCAGAAATCTTATCACAGTTATAGTTAGCACGTGAAACAAAATTATCTACTGGCACTATTAAGTGCCTTTATTCTTTGGTTAGGATGGCCTCCTATCCCTTACAGCAGTGTATTATTGCTCATTGGCTTTGTTCCTCTGCTCGTGGCAGTGGAAAATATCATCCGTGGAGACTACCGTAATAAAGGCCGAAAAATATTCTGGACAGCTTTCTTAACGGGATTTGTGTGGAATACGGCGTCTATTTATTGGGTATTTAATGCGATGAATGCCCAACTTCCTGCATGGATTTCTTTGTTAATAGCGCTGATACCATTCGGATTAGCTCCCTTGTTAATGGCGACGGCATTCCGGTTATTCTACGCCATGCGCCGTACTCAGAATATCAGGATCAGCTTTATTGGCTTGGTATCTTTTTGGATAGGTTATGAATATTTACATCAAACCTGGGATTTAGCCTTCCCTTGGATGACACTAGGGAATGGTTTTGCGAATTTTCACCAGCTCATACAATGGTATAGCGTGACGGGTGTATATGGTGGTACTTTATGGATATGGATCGTAAATATCTTAGCATTCATGTTCTACTGGCAGTATAAGCACAAGGTACAAGCCTATTCACAAAAAGCGCTTCTATCAATAACCCTTGCTGCAGCATTCATGCCGATATTGATTTCGGTGATTCAATATATAAGCTATGAAGAACCCATCAACCCCGCGCAAATCGTAGTTGTACAACCTAATATTGATCCATACCAAAAGTTTGGGTCTATAACGCCGGAAGAACAATTGGAAAATCTCATCAATCTTTCCAAAAGTGTTGCGCAGCCGAATACAGAATTTTTTATATGGCCTGAGACAGCAATTTCGGCTCGTGGCGGTATTAATGAAGAAGATTTTCGGGAATATCCATCTTATGCACGCATCGTAGATTTTCTAAGCGCTTATCGCAATGGTAATGTACTCTCTGGTATTGAAAGTTATGCCCTATATCAAGAAGCGCAGACACCTACAGCACGCCCCTTCGGACCGAGCTATATAGATTATTTTAACAGTTCGACTCTAATAGATGGTTCCACTAAGCTGCAATATTATCATAAGTCAAAATTAGTCCCCGGCGTGGAACAAACCCCTTTTGGCACCGTATTGAATTTTATGAAACCTTTCTTTGAGCATTTTGGAGGAACTACCGGCGGTTATGGAAAGGATACAGAGCCGAAGGTATTGTATGCACAAAGTGGTATTGGTGTTGCGCCTACGATTTGCTACGAATCCATTTGGGGTGATTATGTAGCAGAATATGTGGGCAAAGGAGCACAATTTATTGCGGTAATAACGAATGATGGTTGGTGGAAAGACACTTCGGGAAAAGACCAGCACTTGGCCTACGCCAAACTGCGTGCAATCGAAAATAGACGCTGGCTAGCGCGGTCTGCCAACACCGGAATATCAGGCTTTATCAACCAAAAAGGCGATATCACCCAACGTACGGAATGGTGGGTACCAGCTGCATTGACTCAAGAAATAAATTTAAACGATGATATCACCTTCTATACTAAATATGGTGATCTCATTGCCTATTTAGGATTGCTGGGCATGTTATTCTCTGTTGTGGTGATTTACATCCCTAAAAACAAAAAAATTAATTAAATATATTTTATCAAATACCTAATTTTGCCGAATGCATATTTATCTAGATAACGCAGCGACCACACCGTTAGACCCTGAAGTAATTGAGGTAATGGTGCAAACGATGCAAAATGAATACGGAAATCCATCCTCTATTCACTCGCATGGTCGACAAGCTAAGACCATAGTAGAAAAAGCAAGAAAAACAATTGCGCAGTTGCTAAATGCTGCACCCGCAGAG
The DNA here is from genome assembly GCF_004342685.1 of Sphingobacterium alimentarium. GTDB lineage: Bacteria > Bacteroidota > Bacteroidia > Sphingobacteriales > Sphingobacteriaceae > Sphingobacterium > Sphingobacterium alimentarium. The sequence goes on along the minus strand of NZ_SMBZ01000050.1, from coordinate 1,049 downwards.
ATATTCTTTACTTCTGGCGGCACAGAGGCGGATAATATGGCTATCGTCAGATCCATTGAAGCCTTCGGCATTACGCATGCGATTACTTCGCCAATTGAGCATCACGCAGTGTTGCATACCCTCGAAGAGCTCGCCAAAACAGGCAAGATTCACCTCGATCTATTACGTGTGGATGATAAAGGAAATATTGACTTAGCCCATTTAGAAGAGTTACTAGCAAATAATCCGCGCACATTGGTATCCCTCATGCATGCGAATAATGAGCTAGGTAACCTTAGCGATATACAGAGAGTATCTGAAATTTGTCAGCAATACCAAGCGATATTTCATTCGGACACGGTACAGACAATGGGACATTATCCCCATAATCTGTCTCAAATGAAAATTGACTTTATCACGGGTGCAGGGCACAAGTTTCACGGACCTAAGGGTGTAGGCTTTCTTTATATTAATTCAAATAACAAAATTAAGCCACTCATATTTGGTGGTGCTCAGGAGCGCAATATGCGTGGTGGTACAGAAAATGTTTACGGTATCGCCGGCCTGGCCAAAGCGCTAGAAATTGCCTATCGCGACATGGAACAACATCAGAGTTATATCCAAGGCCTTAAAAGCTATATGATAGAAGAATTGACCAAAGCAATTCCGACTATACAATTTAATGGAAATATAGAGCCTCAGCAGTCTTTATACACCGTGCTGAATGTCTCTATGCCTTGTACTAATATGAGTGATATGTTGCTATTCAATCTGGATATCTCAGGCATATCTGCATCTGGAGGCAGCGCATGCAGCTCAGGATCGGATATCGGTTCGCATGTGTTGCGTGCTATCCAAGCTGACCCGGATAGACCTTCAGTAAGATTTTCTTTTAGCAAAAATAATACGAAAGAAGAAATAGATCATGTAGTAGCGAAGCTCAAAGAGATTTGTGACAGTGAATAGAAAATATGTAATAATCGAGTAGGAAGATAGGGATTATTTCCCTATCTGTCCTCTCACACCACCCGGCATACGGATCCGTACCAAGGCGGTTTGTTAGAATAACG
>NZ_SMBZ01000049.1 GCF_004342685.1 Sphingobacterium alimentarium | reverse complement strand
CCGACGCTAGAATGTTTAGTCAAATCACTAACAAGGAAATGAGAATAAGAGCCAAAATGATGCCTATAGTGGAGGATTTAATACGGAAATTAAATGTGCCGCACTAAAAGGGACAAGTCAGGAAGAGTATTACAAATATAATTACAATAGACAACATTCTAGAGTTGAAATAACGACCGAAAACCGTACTATTAAAATAAAAGTGAAATTCCCAAACAAAATTCATTTTTATTACCCTTCACTTACACTAAATATTCCCGGTATACAATTAGAAAAAATTGCAGACATTTCATCTAACGAAGCTGTAAAAGGACTTTCTTACGGATCGTTCGAAGATGGTATATCCATAAATATAGATTGTACAAAACACTTGTATGAGCAAGCAGAATACTATACTGAAAAGTATCTTTCAAATAGAACCAACAGCAATCTAAAAGATGCCAAATACTTTGTTAATATGTTAAAAGTTTCTGAATTCAAAACGAGTCTCACATCTAAACTTTCTGATTAACTAGCTTCGCTAATCTCACCTTTTAAGTTAATATACCACATGAGACCTGAATTCGAGTATTAATTTGGAATAAATTATTAATCGAATTCAGGCTATTAGTAAATCACAGAAATAATTGGGTAAAACAATTTATTTGTAAGATCAAGGATTACTAAAGATACTTTATGGATACAAAATAGTGCCCAAGGTAATTAATTAAACCATATCTTTGAAGTAAGCAATTGTTTTTAACAATCCTTCCTCTAACTGTATTTTAGGTTCCCAGCCTAACTCTTTCTTTGCTAAGGCTATTTCTGGCTTACGCTGTTTTGGATCGTCTTTTGGTAATTTAAAATGTTTGATTTTAGAGCTGGATCCTGTTAAAGCTACAATATGCTCAGCAAGCTCGAGCATGGTAAACTCTACAGGATTTCCAAGGTTTACTGGACCAATAAAGGAAGAATCTGAATCCATCATCCGCAACATACCTTCCACCAGATCATCGACATATTGGAAACTACGAGTCTGACTTCCATCACCATAGATTGTGATATCTTTTCCTTTCAAAGCCTGCATAATAAAATTTGAAACCACACGACCATCTTGAGGATGCATTCGGGGGCCATAGGTATTAAAAATACGAATAATCTTTATATCAATATTATGCTGTCTATGATAATCCATAAACAAAGTTTCTGCACATCTTTTTCCTTCATCATAACAAGAGCGAATGCCGATAGGATTTACATTCCCCCAATAGTTTTCAGGTTGTGGATGTACGTTAGGATCACCATAGACTTCACTTGTAGAGGCTTGCAAAATACGTGCTCCAACACGCTTGGCCAACCCCAGCATATTAATCGCTCCCATGACTGAAGTTTTTACCGTTTTTATTGGATTATGCTGGTAATGTATGGGACTAGCTGGACAAGCAAGATTATAAATCTGATCAATTTCAGCCATAAAAGGCACTGTAACATCATGACGTACTAATTCAAAATACGGATTGTCGAGAAGGTGTAAAATATTGGACTTTGATCCAGTAAAATAATTATCCATACAAACCACATCGTATCCAAGTCCAAGCAGACGTTCGCAAAGGTGAGAACCAATAAAACCAGCGCCGCCTGTCACTAATATTCGCTTACGTAATGTATTTTTCATCTATAAAATATATACTGCTATTAAACCTATGTGCTTTTTTTATCGTGAATTATCGGCATTTTAAATCCGAAAAGAGAACCTTTACCTTCTTCCGATCTAAAATAGAAAGAGCCCTTATGAGAATCAATAAAATATTGTACAATCCATAATCCAAGTCCTACACCATCCTCTTTCAAAGTTCCTTGAACGCTGTTACCATACATTCGCTTGCGCAGACGAGCCTGAACATCTTCCGTCATCCCTATGCCCTCATCCTGTACTTCAAAAACTAATTGATTATCCTCTTTACCCACCGTTATCTGTATTGTAGAATTTGAATTACTAAATTTAATTGCATTAATTAGTAAGTTTCGAACAATACTTTTCATGACATCAATATCAAAAAATACATCTATCTCATCCTGAAAATCTACCTGAACACAAATATCCTTTAACTTAGCTGCAGGTCTTGACACCTCAACAGCAGATTCTACCACGACATCAAAATCAAAAATTTGGGGCAACAAAGACATAGATCCCATTTGGGATTTGATTCTCTTTAAAAGATTATCTAAAAGCGAGAATAGCTGTTCCACAATATCACTACCTGCGTAGAGCATACGTATAAAATCACCATCCAGTACATCGCCTTCATTTTTGAGCGATAAAATACTGAAAATCATTTTTAAAGAAGAAATTGGAGTCCGCATGTCGTGCGCCAGAATAGCATGTAATCTATCGCGATTATCAATAATCGTCTGCAAATCCTCATTTTGTTTTACAATGGTGTTATGGAAATGGGATAATCGTATCTGGTGTTTGACTCTTCTAAGCAATTCTTCCCGATTGAATGGTTTAGTGATGTAGTCACTACCGCCTAAATCAAAACCTTTAATAACGTCTTCCGGAGAATTTAGAGCCGTAATAAACAGAATCGGGAGATCCTTATATTTTTCGTTCGACTTGAGCCACTTAGTAAATTCAAATCCATCCATTTCAGGCATCAAAACGTCCATCAAAATCAGATCAACTCGGTTACTTTCCAAAAAAACCATAGCTTCCTGAGCACTACTAGCTAGAGAAACTTCCAAAGATTCTCTTTCCAGGATGACTTTCATAATTAAATAATTAATCCTACAGTCATCCACAATCAAGACTTTATACTCCGAAAAATTAATATCCATAAATCGATTTAATTTTTGTCAAATGTTTATAATTGAAAAGAAGATTCACACATTTGGAAACTTTTTTATACATAATAGACAAATTTGTTACTTATTTACTGCTTTTTATTGTGATCCGGCAAACCGAAAAATTAATTTTAGTGGGGTTAATGTACTGTTGTTTTAAAGCCTATTTCTTAATTTTTTCATAAAGTAAGTGTATAGTTAAAGCCAAAAAGTGAATGATTGAATTAAATTGAACTCTTAGAATTGACATCATAAATATTTATCGAATTCTTGAAAGAAATCATTATACACTTCAACTCTAATCATCTATTTCTTCTAACAACGTACATCAATTACACCCAACAGATTACTCGTATAGCTTCTCTTAATTTTGCAATGCGTACTACTTCTAACGCATTTAAACAAGACAAGATCAATGAACTGGTCTTACTCGTCAAAGAGTCAACATAATGCCTCGAATAAATGAATAGTATTTCATTAAAGTAAATACTATAATAAGCAAATGCATTAGTCATAAATACATTTCCAAACCATCTAATCTCTGTTTTTACTATTTTTCTGAATTGACTATTTTCCAAAATGTTAAGGGTAATTTAATAAGGACTATCTATTAAAACTTAAACTTTTACCTATAGTTACTTTGTTTGTGTGATACCTTTCAAATATAAAATAATTGATTGGTGCAAGCGACAATCTTTTTTATATTCACCGCCTTGCAATGACATTTTTACAACTTTCTTTATTACTCAACAAAATTAAAATCTACTATCACTGGTAAGTGATCACTATAACCGATATCACCGGTTTGATAGTTTATTGCCTCAAAATCCGAATCAGAAAAAAAAACATAATCGATTCGAATCAACTTTCGAAAATAGCGATAAGTATAGGCGTAACCATTGCCCGCTTCACTAAAAGCATCTTTTAGTTTTCCTTTCATGGTATGATAGGTATAAGAAACTGGAGAATCATTAAAGTCTCCGCAGACCAAAGTCGCTATGGGTGATTGTACTATTTTTTCATTCAAGTAAGCTACTTGATTAGATCGAATGGCAAAATTACTAGACATAACTGATAGCATATTCCATACCTGATCAATTACGCTAGTCTCACCTATCTTAGGACGCATTTGGTTTAGATTTGTTGTTTGTAGATGGCAATTGAAGACACGAAATTTATTATTATCAACGGATAAATCTACGATAAGTGCACAATTTGATCTCTCATTAAACGAAACTGTTTCCGCGTTTGTGATAGGATATTTGCTCATGACAGCTAAGTGATGTTTTCCTGTTTGATCAGAACTCAAAACAAAGTGTTCCATCATAGGGAAAGCCGATTTGAGATCATCAACTGTATATTTCACTGGAACCTCTTGTAAACAAATCAAATTAATATTCTTATCCCCCACATATTCAGAAATATTCTGTACTGAAGGTACATTATAATCCATTCTAAAGCTTCTCACATTATAAGTAATCATACGAATATCCGGAGCGACGTTTCCTGTAACCTTGTTGAACTGTATAATTTTTGGAAAGTAATGAAACGTACCCACTAGGCCAATTAGGGCACATATCGCTGAGAAACGATTTTTCCAAAGTCCATAAATTAAAAGTAATACCAATGAAACAATGACAACAGGCATAAATAATCCAAGCCATTGAAAATATACAATTTCCTTTGGAAAAACAACATAAGCCAAGCTAGAGAGAACACCGAAGCTCATAATCACTAGTGATACTACAGCACTGAACCTAACCAAAGTTAGAGGTCTAATTTTGAAATTATCATTCATAAAATAGGTATCGCTATTCTTGTGATATAGGTATCAAAGGTAATTCAATATAGAAAGTTGAACCTTTATCAACTTTAGACTCGACCCATATTTTGCCCTCCATCTGTTCAACTATACTCTTACAAATTGCGAGGCCAAGTCCAGTACCTCGGTCAGTATCATTTAGTTTCACAAAACGATCAAATATAAGCTCCAACTTATTTGATGGAATACCTATCCCCGTATCCTTTACATAAAACCTTATTCCTGCAGTGGTTTGGGTAAAACCTACATAAATAAACCCCTCTTCTGGTGTGAACTTAATCGCATTATTTATAAGGTTTGTCAGCAATTGTAAAATACGCCCTCTGTCCACATTAACCACAACATCTTCATCAGGAATTTCAAAAACTAATGCAGCAATCTGAGTCAAATTACCGAAGCTCAGTTCGAGTTCTTGCAGAACCCTTTTAAGTGAGATCAAATTCGGGATAAAACGCATCTTTCCAGTACCCAAATTTGACATTTCTAAAACATCGGTAACAAGCCGTAACAATTGGACACCATTAGACGAAAGTATTTTTCCATAAGACCTACGCAATTCAGCGTCATCCGTTTCGGCAATAATATCACTGAAACCGATAATCGCGCTGAGTGGCGTTCGTATTTCGTGATTCATATTGGAAATAAATAAAGATTTGAGCCTTTCGGATTCCTCAGCTGCTTCTTTAGATTTAAGCAATTGTTCTTCATAACGTAATTGATCCGAAATATCACGGCGCATCGTCCAAATAATATCTTCACCTATCCCATTAGGAATAATAAATGATATACATTCCGAACTAATAATATCCCTTTGGGGATATGCATGAGTGCTTCGGTAACGCAGAAAACCATTGGTTTGTTGAATTTCTTTAATATGTTGATGCCATTCTTCTTCAGATCCATGAAAATGTAAAGTGTCAAAAATCTTACATTTGGAAAGATCAAGATCATCTGGGATCTGATTTTGCAAACGACATTCTTGGTTGACAAAAACCAACTCCCCGTTTAACTTATTTGCATGTATACTGTAAGGCGCCTGTTCTACGACTTTCATTAACATCTCAAGCTCACTCCGGTTTTTGATTAAATCAGTAATATTTTGCGAAAATCCATCGATAATCAAGCTATTCTTTTCTAAATAACTTCGATACTTTGTACTCTGCATATTCTGCATAACACCCTTTGAATTAACAACCCTGAATTCAAAGCGACTGTATTCATTTCCCTCCTTAAATAGATAATCGCATAAAGGTCGATGGTCATCAGGATGTACACTTCTTAAAAATACTTCCAAAGAGATCTGGAGAGGTTCTTCGAGATTATGCCCAGCAATATTGGAGTATCCCGTTAAAACAAACTCTTCCTTGCTACAATCAAAAGACCAAAGTCCAATCATAGCGACTTTACCCACTTCAATCAAAGCTGTCAATGCTGAACGCAGTCTATTTTTCATATTACTACGCTGGGTGATATCACGGTATTGACAGATCAAATGTTCTTCATCAAACTGGTTAACAATCAGCTTAAAATAATACATTTTCTCATCTGTAGGCAGATCGTAGTTAGCATTATATGTTTCTCCAGTTTTCCGAGAATAATCCAGAGCTTTCTCCACCTGCAACCTAATTGATTCAGGTAATACGGAGATGATATTCTTTCCAATAAGATTAACACGCGGATTAAAGATTGGATTATCTGTTTTCATAATCACATCTACACAGATGTTTTCTCTATTTACTAAGAACATCGTATCGCAAGTCATATCGAGAACCTTCTCAATCACCTGTAAATCACGTAAGTTCATATTTCCCATATCATGTAAGTGATGTAATTATTTGCGTTTTGACTTTTCCCATACACCACCAGTAGAATTAATTAAATACCAGATGCCCATTAGCACATTTGCATTCATAAATACAAAATAATAGGGAATGAAAAAAACCTTAGAAACCTGAGTCTGATTACGACTCAAGTATCCTACAACAGCGCAAAGGTAAAAGGCCATCTGCATGTAGAGTATGACCGTAAACACATTTATTAATGATCTTCCATGTTCACCAGCCAGCAACCAAGAGATTGGAAGCAGTACAATAAGTGCAATAGGTGCTATCGACCAACGCAAAACTCGGTGTGATACATATTGAAAACTAAGCTTTCCATAAACAAAGAAATTAAGCAGAGGGAGCAGCCGTCCAATTGACTGCCATCCTCCGGCTGCAATACGCTGTTTACGTTTAGACTCTTCTTCCATATTGCTTGAACCACGCTCTACGGCGTAAGCATCCGGGGTATAAGCTATTCGTAAACCCTTTTGTGCAATACGCATCGATAGCATAAAATCATCCAACAGCGTATTCTCGGGCATTTCTTCAAAGTATACCGTGCGTATTGCAAAGAGTTCGCCAGCAGCTCCTACTCCAGAGTAATAAACAAAATCTTTTTCCTTTAAAAAAGACTCATACTTCCAATATGCACTTTCTCCTTTAGAGGATACAGTGTCATCCTGTTGGAATGCAATTCTTTTTTCTCCTGAGACGCAACCGATAGTCGGATCTTCAAACTGCTTAACAATACGTTTCAAAGCTTCTTTATTCAGCATGCAGTTAGCATCAGTAAATACTACAATTGGATCCTCAACATGTGCCATCCCGTGATTGATAGCTGCTGTCTTTCCACGACGCTCAGGTGAATAGAGCACCTTCACATTAGTATATTTTCTTAAGATTTCTTCACTTGCATCTGTACTTCCATCAATTACCCAAAAGATTTTCAGACGGTTGGTTGGATAGTCCAATGCTAAAGAGTTAGCCATCTTCTCTTCAATTATCTCTGCTTCATTGTACGCCGCTATAAATAAGGTAACTGCAGGGAATTCCTGCGCATTTAGTTCTGGAATCGTAATGCTTTTATAAGGGAACCACCTGGCTAAAAAATAAATCAACATTCCATAACCCAAATAGGTATAGAAAACAATAAACGCGCAAATCATAAAAACGACCAAATACATATTTTATCAATGAATATGTTTATACATTATTTGCTTTTTCTAATCATATTGGATTGTTCATCTTGGTAAGCGCTTTTCCCAAAGAATAAGCTGGGTACACTTTTAAATGCCTTTTTAAGCCGATAAATAAAGCTATTAAATAGCGAGCCATCAGCCTTCAATGTGCCATAGCCTGTGATGGCACGCGCCTTACGACTCCCTATAAAAACAATACGTCCGTATTTCTTTAAAGCTAGAGCCAGTGACCCATCTTCTCCCCTTTTAATATCTGTACGAAAACCTTCCTTCTGCGCAAATTCTTTGCAAAAGGAGAAAACCATTCCCCTTACACAGAGTTCAGGACGTTTAATAAACTGCATACGAAGATAAAAATCACGTAATCCCTCATACAATACCAGAGAAATTCTTGACTGGCCGGGGCGTGGCAAAAAACTCCAAAGACTACATGCACAACTAACACCCTGCCGCTTTAGGGCTTTCAGGTGGGTCGAAACATAATGTGCAGGATACATCGTATCGGCATCGATACATATAACATATTTACCTTTAGCCTTCTCAAGTCCACATTGGCGAGCATAGCCTGGTCCCTGTTGAGGCTCATTAAAATAAACAACATCTAGCATTTTTAAGGCTTCTTCGGTTTTATCCTTCGAATTATTGTTAATAACAATAAGTTCCATTGGTACTTCACAAATCTGATGACTTAAAGACCAGAGACAGCTTAAAACCCTTTCTTGCTCATTATATGCTATGACAACCAGGCTCACAATTGGATTTTCATGTTCGAAGATCTTCAAGCGTACCTTTACCTGCTGGATAAGATCTCTTGACATGGCATTAAAATCTTGCTCATAAAGCTCTAAGTAAGGTTTATACCAAGGTTTCATACGTATTTTTTTTGAAGATAGGGATAAAAAAATGACTTAAGCAAAATATTTTTTTAATTCTATAAGGAATAAAGATTAAAGAATTATGCGAATTTACTCTTTTTTAGAAAAGACGCAAATGACATTAATAAGCCTGAAAAAACCTATTCCTTATATTGCTAAGAAAACTTGTTTTTGTCGAAACAAAGAACTTTTGCCTCCATAAGTAGTAATTGCGGCCTATAGCATTTTGAGCATTTAATAACAACAAAATCTTTCGTGAACTCCGATATAGCATAGAACCTATTCCCAATTTTTTTTATCTCATAGTTCATTACCCTTATAGCAATCTAATTTAATTTTTGTTTCCATTTATTATAATTTAGACTCAACGCATAGCTAAAATAAGTTTTATTAACAATAATCAAACTATTCTCCTTTACGCCTAATAAGCCCATCAAAGAGTGTTTTCCATTCTTGAGCAATATGATCAATTTCTAATCTTTTGATGTTGTTACGAGCATTTGCTCCGAGACGCTTGCGTAAATTTTCATCTTCAATTAGAGCGCAGATTCCATCTGCTAACAAAGAAATATTTCCATTTTCAATTAATATACCATCCTCCTCATCCTTGATAATATCACGGGGGCCACAAGGACAGGCAAAAGCAACTGCAGGCACTCCGTAAGCCATTGTCTCAACTAAAACCATCGGAAAACCTTCATAGCGGGAGGATAAAGCAAATAATGAACTTTCCTTATATTTCTGTCCGATATCTGCAATACCACCTTCAAGAAAACAAGTATCTGTCAGACCAAGATTATTTATCATCTTCTGAAGATCTTCTACTTCACCACCACCATAAATACGAAGTGTCCAATCGGGGTGTCGCATGTTGACCAGGTTCCATGCTTCAATAAGTTGATCAAATCCCTTTTGATAGGTAATACGTCCCACTGCAATAACCTGCTTATTTGTTAATGGGCTTACTTCATCAGGATAAAAAGATAAAGGATTATGTATTACCCTGACATTATTTAACACTGTCCAATGACCCGCATCCTCATAACTGAGCACCACAAAAGCGCTAAGTCGTCTTATTTTTTTCAGAAGATGTTGCATCCATATTTTTGATATAAATCGGCGTAAAAAAATGGGTAACCGAGCGTCTGTAAACTGCCTGTAAAATAGTTTATTGAAATGTAACTCACCAACCTTCAAACTTCCATCATCAATATCATTGATAAAATTGATGTCGCGTCTCAATAAAGAAACTGTAATATGCGGTTTAATTTGTTTTAACTTCTTAGCTAACCGTTTTTTAAATAGCCGCTGCTTTTTAAGATAAGCCAATATTCGTTGAAGCAGGGGGAGCGTAAAAATTCCATCAAAATTAATATCTAGATGATGTACATTTACACGCGAGTCTAAAGCATAATAAGGATCTTTTCCTTTACCGTCCGTCAAAAAAATATGGATTTCGTATCCAAAAGTATTTACAAAATAATTTACTTTAGCCGTAAGTACACGTTCCATACCGCTAGGATAAAATAGTGCTGGAACAACATAAGCTAGGATAAATTTTTTTTCCATATAATGTGGTTAATAAGGTTATTCTATAAATTTATAACAAGCTATCAAATAAGCTTTTCCATTGCGGAGCAATATGCTCCATCTGGTATCTTTCACTATTCAATCTTGCCTTAGCCCCCATGCGCTTTCTTAGTTCATCATCCTCAATCAACACACAAATATTTTCTGCCAATTCACTTATATTGCCATTTTCGACTAATAAACCGTCTTCACCGTGACGGATGATTTCGCTTGGTCCACAGGGGCAATCAAAAGCAATTGCTGGAACACCACAAGCCATTGCTTCAACCAAGACCATACCAAAACCTTCATACCTTGAAGACAAAACAAAAATAGAACTTTCACAATATTTTTCCTCAATATCGCCAGTAGTATCCTCTAGTTTACAGTTCTCACCTATAGCTAAACGATCAATTTGTTTCTGCAGATTTTCCCGCATGCCTTCACCATATATTTTCAATTCCCAATCTGGATGCTTTTTAAGAACTAAAGACCAAGCATTAATTAGTAAATCAAATCCCTTTTGAGGTGCAAAACGTCCTACTGCTATCACGTTCTTTGCCTGACAGCCTGCTTGTTTGGTGGGCTTTATAACTGATGGATTTGGAATAACGTGCAGATTATTCAATTCTGGCCAAAAGCCTTTCTCTTGCTCAGTGAGAAAAACTAAAGCATCCATCTGTCGTAACTTATGGATCATCCGCCGGTCTTTAATTCGGTTTACCCAATCTATTATTGCCGAAACGGGACGTCCCTGCGAAGGATTATAAAACTTTTTTGTCACATGAAATTCAGCTAATTTCAAGCTTCCATCGTTCAAAAGTGGAAGAAAATTAATCTCCCTTCGAATTGTTGAAATTACAATATCTGGTTTTTCCAGTTCGAGAATTTCGATGAACTTTCTTTTAAAAGACGAATAAAGTTTAGGAAACCGTAATGTCTTCATCAGAGCTGATTGATCAAATGGATAGTCAATTAATACATCAAGATCAATATGTCTAACACGCTCGGAAAGTGGAAAATAACTAGGTAGCCCCCGTTGTTCAGAGGTGAGTATGATAACTTCCGTGTCTGGAAAATTAGAAGCAAAATAATTAGCTTTAAATACAATGACCCTTTCTAGACCACCTGAAGCATACAAGGAAGGTAGATAGTACAAAATTTTCATGGTTTTATACTAGTTTTACAATTACCTGACTTTGATACATTCTCTCCTCCTTCATAACTATACTATCCCCTCCAGCTACTTCATTCACATATTTCGAAGCAATATTAACTTTGCGCTGAGCCCTCAAGAGATACCATTCATACTCAATATCGACATGTCCCACGTCAATAGCCTGATACCCTAACCGGCATAAATCATAAGCCAATATTGTTGCTGTCGGGCCCAAAGCCACTAAAATCAATTTATTCTTATCTAATTTTAAAGCCTCCTGCAGTATTAAATCGTAGTGATCAAATGCACTAGTTGACCTACATAATATACGTTGGATTTGCTGGGTATTATCAAATAGATCATTACCTACTCCTAATCTACTTTTTTCTCCTTCAATAAAAACAATTTCACGCCCCTGCCATATGCTTTTTAGCTTTATAAACCAATCTGCAGCAAGTGATTTGTCTTTAAAATCCATATAGGGTCTTGTCATAAACGTATTTCCATATTCTTTATCCTTTTGTAGATATCTATCCCATAAGTCGCCATACAAATAAAAGTGGGCATTCCAAAAACGTCGAGCTCGCCTGTTATAGCGTTCCGTCTGTACAAATACATCAGAGAGACAAACAATATGATTCGGCAAACTACTTCGCAGCACCTCAGCCAATCTTGCAGATAGTCTGGAATCTTCTTTTTGAAAACCTATTCGCTTACCCCATATAAGCAAAATCTCCCCGTCACCAAACCGGCTAACCGACGCGCCAGAGGTAACAATCTTTTCTACTGTTTGATCGATTGACATAATATGCGGTATTACCCGCTGCTTTTTCCCGAAAAAAGAAAGAAAGTTATACCATTCAATAATTAAATTATATTTGATCCTGGTTTTAAGTTTTAAAAAAAACAACATCATAGCTTAATTTTTAATACATCAATTACTTTTCTCATCTGACACGTCCATGAGAGCATTTGGATGTCATTTCTAATAGCAAAAGGTTCGAATTGTATGTTGCGACAAAAAGAAATAATTGTTGAAATATCTATAGCAGAATCATCTGCAGGGGCCTTTAAAGTGTAAGGTTTACCCTCAAAATCCTCATCAACCTCCGAATAAATAAATGGAATACCACGTGCAGCATACTCTCTATTTTTTAACGTGCGTATATAAGTAATTCCACTTCTATGCCGGCCAAGACTACCTATTGCAAAACTAGTATGATCAAAAACCTGATCTAATTTTTCACCCGATAAGGCACCATAATACTTAACATAGGAATCCAATTTGGATGAAGTAACCAACTCACGAAATTCGCGTTCTTCATCCACATTATTAAAATGGCCCACTAAATGAAAATACACTTTTAACTTTGGATTTTCAATATAGTAATTTGCCAATCCTAAAATTAATCGGTCATAACCATGCCAATAATGGATTTCGGCAACCGCAAGCAAATGTAGCTCGCCTAATTTGGGCGAAAGTGGGCTTCGCAAAGGCAAGGCGTCGAAGTCCACACCATTTGAAATACGAATCGTCTGCTGCCCGAATATTTTTTCATTTGGAGAAAAGGTCACTATTGCATCCAAATGTGAAGCAAATAACCTTCGAAAGATACGATCTGGCCATTGGACGATTCGGTCGCGAAAACGGATATATTCTTGGTCATATGGAAAAGTAGGAATTTCCATTACCACGCGAGCATTATCTGCTCGGAATTGTTTAATCATACCTATAGTAAAGGGGTCAGCATTGTGGTAAGAGCGTATATAGATTAGTGAAAATTTTTGTCTTTTGACATACTCCGTTAAACAGGAAAAATCATAACGCTTTTTAATCTTGGCCATAAAGCCACGGCCTAAATCAGCAATAATTTCATCATTAACTATCCATACGCAACGGCCATCTGGCAAAACATCGTAATAGCATAGGTGAACATCTGCACCACATTGCTCTAAACCACGTATCTGCGCCCAGATCTTTTTACTAATACCATTATGCTTATCAAATCCATGAAACACCAAAAATAACACCTTTCCTTTCATCGTGATCTTCACCTCTATTAAACATTCATTTCTTGTTAACTACTCATTTTTTTCGAAAAATATCTATATACTCCCTGTAACCGCCATACCATACGAATAGTCCCAGGCCGAATGCAAATAATACACTATTGATTATAAGACGATGGAACACCCCATCAGGCAAAAGATAAATTGATACAGCATAAAACAGTCCAGCGAAAAATACACTAAACAATACGGGCTTAACCAATAGCGCAAAAAATCGCCAGAGAAGATCATGAAATATCAATGCATACATAATCCAGTAGGTAACAAAAAAATTTATACTAAATGTCACGGTCAAACAAACGGCCACAGCAACTAAAGATTGATAATAAAATATCGCAAATAAGATACCCGAAACATTCAATATTGCAGATGTCAACCCACACACAAAAAGACGACGTGTGTCACCTGAAGCTTGAAAAATTGATCCCGAAGAGGAAAGCACGAGCTGAATACCTACAGTAAGACTTAATATCCGAAATACAGGAATTGCAGGGCTCCATGTGTTACCAAAAAGAAAAAAAATCAAATCACTAGCTGAAAAATACAGAAATACAGTAAGTGGAAATCCAATTAAGGCCAATAAACGTACTAACTTTTCATTTGCATCCCTGAGTTGTTTTCGATCCTGCTTATGGATACTCAAAATAGGATGTATAACAGGTGTGATGACCTGTGTGATATTCTGCAGTGGCAAGGACATTAATTGATAAGCTTTATCATAATAACCTAGCCAATTCATACCAAGATATCTACCTATTAGAATAGTGTCGGCATTTCGACTAAAATAGTTAATAATATTAAACAGAAACTGGAATGTGGAATATTTGAAAACGTGACTAAGCGTTTCCACACGAAATCGAAACTTAAATCGTCGTGGAAAATACGCATAGGATAGGCCAAAAATAAGTATGCTCGATAGCACAGGGTTGATCAACAATGCATATACACCTGCTCCATAAAAAGCGGCTGTGACAGATAATAAACCACCCAAAACCTGAATACCAAAACTACGAAGGGCTATAAATTTAAACATACGCTCTCTATAAAACAGAGCATTGGGCACAACGGAAATTGCAGAAAAAAATAAACTAAAAGACAAAATTCGGATTACGCCATCCAACAAAGGTTGCTCGTAGTAAGCCGAAATATAATATGAACCAAAAAATAATACCAAGGAAAGAGCCAAACCTATGTAACAGGAAATTGAAAATAAAACATCTAGTTCTCTTTTTTCTAACTCCCGATACTGCACCACAGCTGGAAACAAACCAATGTCTGCAATAAGATTGAGAAAAGTAATTGTAACCATAGCAATTGCCACTACGCCAAATTGCTCGGGCAACAACAATCGCGCTAGGATAGCAGATACCGCCAGTGAAACCACCAAATTCGAATACTTAGCTATAGCTGTGAAAAACACACCCGAAAAAATCTCCTGCCGCATACTTTTCATAACTCTGTTTTTTCTTTCTTAAATAATAAAACTAAGAAAGTCTTAAGTCGAATATAGGTTGTCCACTCACGTAAACAAGCGAAAAATACCCAAAGACGATCCCTTCTTGTCATTGTATGTGCTTGCCATATCGCCGCATTCAGCATTTGAGATATGTAACAATTAACCACCTTTTGATGCTGTTTGTATCGGGCAGCATAGGACAACATACCGCGAGCAACGGAAAAATAACTCGTTACATTACGCAAACTGTATGATGTTGTCATAATAGAATTATGGCGTACACGTCTTAAAAAAAAACTTTCCGGAATATAGCAAATGCGCTTGGCATTAAGGAACAATAGCGCGGTGAAGAGCTGATCTTCATGAATAATACCTCTTTCAAAGCGAAGTTGACAAGATTCTAAAAATTTAAGCCTTGTAAAAATAAGGCATGCTGAAGAAAAAAACTCATCTTGATGTATAAGCTGCTCAAAAGCAGTAGCACCTTGCATAATTCGATAACATGGGAAAAATTTTCGTTTATAATTAAATCGTTGTAAAACATTCGGATCATGGATTTCATCACTGAAAACTTCGGCATTAAAAAAAACGAAATCAAGACTTTTTTCATCACACATACCAGCACACCGCGACAAGGCACCAGCACATAAGATATCGTCACTATCCATAAAATAGACATAAACCCCATTAGCTGCAGAAATCCCTGTGTTACGTGCTCCTGAAAGACCTTGATTCTTTTGATTAATAAGTCTCAATCGCGAATCTCGATTGATCCAATCTTGTAATATAGTTAAACTTCCATCCGTAGATCCATCATTAACCAAAATCAATTCCCAATCATCTAGGTCTTGTTGAACGATACTCTGTATAGCCCGTCCAACATACTCTTGGGTGTTGAATACTGGCATAACCACACTTACTTTAGGTTGCCTCACTTCTAATCCATTTGTTTTGCTCATGATCCCATTTTTTTATTACACGGGCAGGATTACCCCCCACGACAGTATAAGCAGGAACATCCTTGGTCACGATAGCGCCAGCTGCGACAACAGCATGCTGACCAATAGAAACACCAGACAATATCACAGCGTTAGCTCCAATCCATACGTCACTAGCAATTTGAACAGGGTTAACCTTCACCCCCTGGTCAGCTATATTTTTAGTAATATCCTCATAGTTGTGATTCAAACCTGAAATCACTACATTTTGAGCAATATTTACATAATCCCCAATCACCACCGGGCCAATCACAGTATTGCTTATGCCAATTCTAGAGTATGCCCCGATCATTATATCTCCTACCGCATTATTGAGCACCGAAAAGGATTCAATTACTGTATTTGAACCTATAATACATTGGTTAAAGGGAACTAGATCTCTTCGTACACTTCTATAGATGACTGATCTTTTACCCCTTTTCACATAGATAAATTGAAACATACGTACATACCACCGAGGACGAGTACGTATTGGATCCATTAATAAACCATGGACAATTTTTTTCAGCCAGGGTGATGACTTAATTTTTCTTTTCAAGTACATTTGCAAGGTCGTATTTTTAATTATAATTCGCCTTTTATCAATTAATATTGTCTTCCTTTTTTTTCTTTATTCCATGTGTGGTATGAATAAAAACTGTTCTTCCTGAACGAAAGTATAGAATACTCCTGAGCATTGCAAAAAACAAACGGGGTAGTGAAAAAATAGCGTATAAAAGCTCTTTGGTGAACAGTCGAGCGGGAATTGCTAATGCTAATGCAAGCATATACAAGGTGAACAAAATAATCCACTTGTAAGATGAAACCACAGGAGAGAACATCGAAATAACCATAAATAACGGAATAAGACCGAGCATTATGATTCTAGGTGGCATAGACCACTGGAATATTTTATCTATCAGTGGCCAATTGCCTTCAGAAATTGCAACACCAAACTTTTTACTTGCTAACTTAAAAGCATCGATCTGTGATGCAATCCAACGCCGACGTTGATTTGAAAAATCGCCTGTATTTTGAATTTTCTCATCCAGCACATACACATCCTCTAAATATGCCGTATGCATACGATCGAGCAACAAATAATACTCTAAAAGTTTGTCTTCACCTGTAGAGTCAATGTCCTGAACACGTTTATTAAACCAATTAAATTCAAAGGCCATACCCGATCCGATAAGCGCGGAGGGAAGACCAAGTTGAACATGCCCCCTGCGAAATATGGAATTATTGATTTCTTCACTAACCCCATCCAACAAGGCAGTAGTTGTCCCAATTTCCTTTGCAACACGATGAGTTTGCGCAGAAATTATCCCACTAGCAAATACATTATTTAGCTGATCTAAAAATGTGGAGCTAGCCAAATTGTCGGCATCCATAATAACAACAGCATCAAAATTACTACTATCCAGTTTAGACATAGCCAGTCTTAACGCAGCTGCTTTGGATCGCTTGAGATAATTGGGATGCAATATCATAGCGCCTAAATCGCTAAGCTGCGCATCCGTTTGGGGATCCATCTGATCCGAAATTACAATGATCTTATAACATGCAGAAGGATATTGCTGATTTTTGAAATGAAGCACGCTTTGTATTATCACATTATCTTCACGATAGGCGGGAAACAAAACAGCAAAACGTGTCTTTCGTTCCGCCTTGGGATAAGTGAATGTCATTTTTCTTTTGGAAGCAAGTGCAAAGAGCAAGACATAAGCTACCCATAGAGAAAAGACTGTAAATAAAATAATATCCAAATACCAATACAGTAGAGCCATATCTCTTATCGCTTAAAGTTTAAAATCCAAATATAAGCAGAAAACAGTCCTTTGAGATACGACTTGATATGTTCGTTTTGGGCTTTAATAATGTAACCGCTAAGTGATTTAATTGAAACCACAAACGTCAGATAAATCAAGGCCAGCCATCTTACTATACCTTTACGTTGTCGATAGGCAAATATTAATCGATTACGTGTCAAATAAAAGGTTTTAAAAGGAGAATCTATACCTGTGGAAACACTCTCTAGGTGAACAATAGAAGCTTCTGGAAAATAAAAGAGTTTATAGTATTTTGTAATGCTACAAGACCAATCGAGTTCCTCATAGTAGAGAAAATAATGGCTTGGCAACCCACCAACTTCATCAACAACCGCTTTGGGTACAAACATCGCTGCCCCATGAAAATAAGGAATTTCTCTAATTTGATCAAATTGTCCTTGATCATATATCTTATATCCTATTTGCTTATTTCGAATGCTTAATCTGCTCAGCGGGGTACTTCCAGCGAATTGTATTAAGCCTTCAGGTTCTTTATAGATTAGCTTAGGCGAGAGTCCACCAACCTCAGGTCTATCCGCACAGAATGCCATCATAGCTTTTAGATGTTTCTCCGCATTAGCTGGCAACAATGTGTCATTATTCAGGAAATAAAAATATTTCCCTTTAGCAAGATTGATACCAACGTTATTGCCACCAGCAAATCCCAGATTTTGAGTTTGATAACCGCCCTTAATTTTGGGAAACATCGTCTTTAGAGCATCATACTCATTCTGGGTAGAACCATTATCGATAACGATTACTTCAAAAGGAAATTCGAAGGCTTGCTTGAATATCGTTTCTAGCAAATTAGCAGTATGCTGAATTCCATTAAAATTTACTGTAATAAATGATATTTTAATGGATTTCTCTTCCATGATTTTTATTTCGCTCTAAATAGGGACAAATCATCGCAATAGCCATCAAGATATAGATCGTCTGTCCGGTAGGAAATTGATGCAATACTTCATTACCGTAACCCGCGACAGCCATACCAGCAATACCAGCGGCAGCTGCTGTACAAATGGCAAGGACTTCAGGATCCTTCAATTTAAACCAAACATAATAAAAACTTATGGACAAACAGCTAAACCAAAGCAGAAGATAGATTACCAAACCTATTGCTCCCGTTTCTACCCATATAAATACTAATGAGGTGTCCGTTGGGAGTCCATGCAAGAGATCTCCTTCTTTACTATGTTTGGCAGTACCAATACCCAAACCAATTGGATAATCTCCCATAAACTCTTTCATCTTTTGCTGATTCTCCTGACGGACAATAAACGATGCATCCTCGGTAAACTGAAATGCAGTACGCATGCGTCTAATATCGGCATTGCTACTTCCAATTGTTGTAAAAGCAAAGAAACAATACATAATCAGTAAAACAAATCCTCCCAAAACCATGAGTTTCCAACGTTTTAGCAAAAGAATGTAAAATGCATATCCTGCAAAGGGAATTGCAATTGCTGAGCGAGTTCCCGAAATAAACATTCCATACATCGTGGAAATAGCTACAATGATAAAAAACACTTTTACTATACGATCTTTTTCATAGAATGACAAAATAGAAAAGACAACCATAGCCATCCCCATATGACATCCAAAGTTCGCTGCATCAGTAAAAAAAGAAAAAAAACGGATTCCACTGTAGATAACATGCGTATGGGCACCCAGTGTATATAACCAGATAGTTTCATTGGTATCGAAGCCTATAAATTTTTGCCCTACTGCTTTTAATGCTGCTAAGAATGCCAAAGCCCCCCAGAAAAGTAAAAAATAGCGGACTTTATTATAGTCCGTAAAGACGTAATACACCAAAAACTGAAACAAACAAATATAAAGTGCTGTACTGCGTATTGTAACTACCCAATTACTAATTGATCCATCTGGATTAAAAATCTGCACCAGACAATATGCCAACCAACATAATGATATTAGAAAAAAAACAGGCAATTTAAATGTCGGATTGTAATTCCTGTAATTATGATTTATTGAAATGACTATAAAATTGAAAAGAATTACAATATCAACCAAAATACCCGCTGGTAAAGGCAATTGGACATATCGCATTATCCCCATGATAAAAAAACATACTGTAAACAGAAATATGAAGCTTATGTATGGGTGCTTTAAACAAATAATTAGGAAGCAAAGAATAAAAGGCAACATTGCAAAACCCAAAGCCGGTATTAATCCAGCGGAGATTGCTAAAAAAGATAGAAACAGACAACTCACTACAGCCAATATCTTCAAGCCGATGTGATTTAAAATCCCTTCACTTATTTTTTGTAGCATGGACATGGTCGCGATTAATTAACCTTTCGATGCAGTAATTCCTAATTGCGAAAACTTGTATTCCAACTTTCTTAATAATGAATAAGGTGGTAGCATTCCAGTAAAAGTTTCTATCGTGAACCGGTCAGCGTGACACAAACACAAAACAAGCGGTGTATTACCAATGCGTTTCAGCAGGTCACGATAAGCCTCTTCATCATCCTCTTTCCAAACGGCTTGGGCATTTAAAACTAATACATTAACAGACGCATGATCTAGATAATCAGCGGGAACAGGTACTTTAGAGAGGTCTGCATGCACAACAAAGGTCAAGTCATTACCTAAAGATTGTATTTGTTCTAACAATCCACCCATAACCAAAAACTCTCTGGATGTAGCATTAAAATGTGTACCTTCTTCCAGAATTCCCACATGTAAGCCTATCTCCTGCCACTCCTTCATTATGCGCTGTTGCAAATCTTGCGTATCGAGAAATGGATCTAACTTTAATATATTAATATAATTTGAAGGCTTTTGAGATGAATAATAGCCAAAAAGTTGATTAGCTATAGTTTTAGAAGCAATCTCTTCGATATCTTTCTGATAACGTCCAAGGTTGTTTTTCGGAAATGCCCCCACTACTTTGCCTTTGGTGATACGTTCGGTCCTGAATTTATCGCGCAAGGTACGATCAAGCATTTCCAACAATAATACACAACCAAGCAAAAAAAACAAAGTGCCAAAATACGATCCAGCAACCAACATCTTGCGTTTTGTAGGCTTAGAATTTAGCGGAAATGTAGGCGGATTGATTACCTTCAGCGTCGCAGAATTCATTTCTATGCTTTTAAGTCGCAATCGTGCAGCATTTAGTCCACCTAAAACAGCCAAATAGTTTTGTTCGGTAAAATTAATTCCTCGTTCCTGTCGCTTGAGCAAAGAGCCTATAGGTGAATAATGCGAATACATGTTATCGAGCTCTTTTTTAAAATTGTTAACCACCTCAATCTCTGCCTGAGCCTGTTCCAACTTAAGAAGCTCGTCTACCCACAGCACCACATAATTTGCATTAGGATAGCCATTTCGTGTATATTTTTGACTAGAGTAATCATCAATAAAACCCTTAAAATCAGACTCTTGCTCTTTTAACTTAGATTTAAGTTTCAAGAGAGTATCATCCGGATTTTGTAAGGTTAAGAAGCTCGAGTCAGCCTGATAGGATTCAATCTGAGAAATTGAATAATTGATATCGCCAATCTGTTTCAACTTCGCCAAAAACTGAGCATTATTCTTTATACTTTTAACGTTCTCCCCTATACCTACTTCCAATTGATTAATAGTAGCCTTTGCCTTATCACGTGCTGCCAGGGCATCCTGCTCTCGAATAGCATAATCTTTATCTAGCATAGTGATAGCCTCGGTCTGCTTATCATAATGTATTACGCGGTTACGCACATTAAAATTAGTAAGTGAATCCTCTTTTAAAAAAAGGTCCTTTCCAATTCTAGCAAGTTCCGCTTCAAAGTATTTAATTACATTATTGGTGTTGCCATATTGAAGAGTACGGTATTCATCAGCAAAAACCTCACTCAAAATATTCAGCGTCTGGTAGGTTATACCAGCATCATTATTTTCGTAAGTCACAGAAAGGATATCACTATTGTCGACCTGCTTAATTAGTAATTTTTTTAATGCACCATAACTAAAGTATGGATGATTCCAATTGAATAGACCATAAACAAAATTATCAGCATCTACTTTTTCATAGTTCTTCAAATTTTCAACAGTCCGATCTTCGGATGATTTATCGATCAATTTCAATACCTCTTTTGGAGTTATTTTTAAAAGTTCTTTGTAATGTTCAGCAGAAATATAGACATTATCCTTACCTGGATCCCCATTAATCATGGATCTCGCAAATAAACGAAGAGAAACTGTTCTTAGCGTTTCCTTGGAAGATATTGTATTAATAATATTCAGCAGCGAATTTTTTAATATATTCCAGTCTTGTGCCGTTGTTTGCGACAAATCGTTACCATTGGTAGAGATCACACCCGTATAAATTGTCATATCGGATTCATACACTCTATTCATATGCCGTGTTTCGTAAATAACGATACCCACCACAAGCAATGGCAGGATTATCAACCACCACTTAAATCTATATAATGACTTAATGATATATATTAAAATCCCCATGCTACTTTGATATAATTTTTGTTTTACTTAAGATCTCCAAATGGAGCAATTCGCTTGTTATTGTCGTCTGTGTTAAGCGATATGCCTCATAGGCCTCCAGTTCCATCTTTTTTGCTGCATTCAAGTCAGCTACAGAAGCGTGACCATTTGCAAAATCTCCTTGTACCATCTCCAACTGCGCGGCAGTAAGGGTTACATTCTCCATTTTTTTCTTAAGAACCGACATGGCATTGATAACCTTTACATAGGAATCAACGATACGTATCTTCTGCTCGTCAAACCATTTCTCCATTTCAAGTTCAGTTGAGCGGCGCTGCATTTTTTGTCTCTTAACTCGGTTACCACGATCAAAAAGATCATCAAAAGGAATAGCTACTACTGCATTTGTAAAAAAAGAATTTTGAACTGCACCAGAATATTGATAAAACAATGGTGTATATTGATCTGTAAACATAGAGTTTACTCCAATATTCCCATACTGCCACGACCCACCAACTTTAAAATACTTCAACCAACTACGCTTTTCCGTCTTCAAAAGATTGTCTTGTTCAGCCATCCTAGAGACAAACATCTCTACACTTGGGCTTTTCTTTGCATTTTCAAAAAGTTCCTCCAAAGGTGGAAGTCCAACCTTAGTGTAATCGATGGCTTCAAGCATCTCAACGGTAAATTGGCTATAACAGCGATGCTGAACCACTATAAACAATATTAAAAAAAGAATCTTCTTCATCGTACTCACATCATACATCTGCTTTCTGAATAAAAGCAGAAAAAGTTTTAAATAATATCTTAAAATCCAGCCAGATAGAATAATTTTTTGCGTAGATAATATCCAGATTTATTCTTTCCTCATCGGACATACTCCCATTATCGCCTCGTTTTTCTACTTGCCAAAGTCCTGTAATACCTGCCGGTGCCATAAAACGCTCTACGCTAGCATCGTTGGTTAACATCTCTGCTTCATACAGCGGCAAAGGTCTATTGCCGACAATTGACATATCGCCTTTAATCACATTAATTAGCTGAGGTAATTCATCCAAGCTATATTTACGCAAGATACGACCTATTTTAGTAACACGTGGATCTTTCTCCAGTTTAAAAAACGCAGCTTTTTTACTTCTTTCCGTAGCACCAGAGTCCTCCATGATTTTATCGTCGCTGATAAGTAGCTTATTCCATTCTACGTCCTGCAAATCTACTAAATCGACGTTAAGCTGCTTTTGTTCAATCAAATCTGTATTAGAATCATTCGACTTTGCATATTGATTCATGGACAAATATTCCTTTAATCTTTTGTCAGCATCCGCATACATTGATCTAAATTTATAAAAATCAAATGTATGATAACCTGCCCCTATACGTTTAGATTTATAAACTGCAGAACCTTTACTCTCAATCTTGATTAACACATAAATTGCGATTAATAATGGAGAAAGTATAAAAATCAATGCAACAGATATAACAATATCAAAGATTCTTTTACCAACAGGAATACTCATCTTAGTAAAGTCAAAATCTATTCCATAGGTAACCGGCTTTTGAGACAAGACCTCAAAATACAGGTGCAAATATTTCTTCATGGATAAAAAAACCTCTCTTGGAGCTTTTGAGTACATACTGCTGCTAAAACCAGCTTTCAAATACGCCTGCTTAACCTCCGAAGAGAAGTTATCACCTACGATAATAATAAACAGTTCAGGATAACGAGTAATTAATAAACTTAACCGATTAAGATCTTTTCCCAAATCGTAACCTTGTTCATAAAAAACAACAGATAAGTACTGATTATCAGAGTTATCGAGATGTAAATTTAGCTCATAAAAAGAAGTGAATTGTTTTAGATTTGTTGCTAATACTTCAGCAATATTTTCCTTGAAATGAGAAAACGTCTGTTGATCGTTCCCCAGATAGAAATAATCGGAGTAAAGCGGCATTATTTCAATGTTTTCTTGATACGTAACTTGAGCTCTAATGGATTAAATGGTTTTAGAATAAAGTCTTCCGCGCCTAATTCCAATAGTTTAATACGAGTTATAGTACTATCTTCTCCAGAAAGGAAAATTACAGGAATATCATTCAGGAAAGCATTTTCTTTGAGCAATAGCAAAAAGTCATACCCATTCATCTCAGGCATATTGTAATCAGAAATTATAAGATCCACCTTATTATGCTCTTGCAACCAACTCAGTGCTGCTGCCGGATTATCCATGTATTGAAAAGAATATTCTGAACCCAGATACAAACTGATTAGCTGTCCAATAGCAGATTTATCGTCAACAATTAATATTTTCTTTTTCATTAAATCTATCTAAAAGAAAAAGAGCCTTCACTGGTATATCTATTCCTTAATAGTACGAAAACAATCGTACAATCCTTACTAATTTGATAAAAGCTCTTTGATGTAAAATTATACTATGAAGTATATACTCACTGCGAAAAGTAGCACGTTGTAAATAATAAAAATTATTCCCTTAGTTAGGGAATAATTTTTATTATTAATCCGTTGTTGTATACCAATCTTGATCAGTGGTACCCGCAGATTTTGCCCAACTCTCAAACTTACTGTAGACACCTGTTATACGCTTATATTCTGGTGGGTAGACAAAAGAGACGGGCACACATATTGCCCATGGATAACCATCGTGCGATCTAAAAGGACTAGATTTGGACAACTGCATGACATTATCTGTCTGATGAAGAACCAATGATCGATTGATTTTATCAGTCGCATCATATCCTACCAAATGCACTTCATTTCTATTAGTTTGATAACCATTAGTAATAATAAACGTATTTAACATTTCATACGTAAAGTTATCTAACGGCGTATTGAATTCTATAGTAATTGCTGCATCAACTGGATTATATCCCCCTCCTTGCGTCGATATAAAGTCTGTATTTAATATCCCAAATGCTTTGTGCGCATCGTCACAAATAGAAACAACGGCATAGGTTTGACCTGATTCAACACCTTTATCTGTTAATGGAACATTTTTACCAACTAAACTTGCCTGACTATATATTACAGATTTCACATTGGCAACAGGAATTCTATCCAATTGGATTGCTGCAGCAAGACGCCTATTTGCACCAACCGAACGAATTTTGTTTTCAAGCTTTACCTTAGTAACTTTATTAGCTTCGTTTTGATATTTCGTTATTTTAACATCTACAACAAAGTCATTCATATCGTAATCACCAAGGGAAGGCCAGAGATCTTCAAAAGCATATGAATATGTTCCTAAAACCACCTCTGGAACTACTTGATCACCTGGAGTACCTGGTGTTGGGTTATTATTACCACCAGCATTACAATCTGTACTTGCAATAACTACCGTGGATTGGTCATAAGGAACAAATGAAGCTGGCGAGGTAATAGTATAGTATCTATTCCACTGTCCATTTGCTGTATGATCAGAACAAGCAACCTCTAAATTACCGGAATACGAGATACCACCATTTGTAGACTGTGCAGACTGAACTTTCTTTAATCGAGCCAAAGCCTTAGTTGTACCTGTACCCTTAATTTTATTTTCGCTACTAGTAAATTGTGCTAAATCAGTTACATCCAAAATAGATAAAGCTGAAAGATTAAATTCCGAACCACTCGCTACCAAAGTCCCAGTCTTTAACATTGAACCTTCGAATATAAAATACTTTCCACCATTGGTATTTAATGTTTCAAATATTGTATGACACACTGCTTCCACATTAGCATTGGTAATATCTCCTGTCTTTACATTTAATGTTCCTAGATTACGAATTAATCCTGTACTATTTGCTTTCATATTAGTAACAGTAGCTGTACCTTTATTTATAAAATGTCCAGTACTTGGTATAGTGAATTCATCCGCAACAGTTAATGTTCCTTCATTCTCTATTTGTGTATTTTCTGATGATGCATTGAATTTTTTAACGTTCAATTTACCAGTACTAAAATTAATAAATGTGCCTCCACTAGACATCGAAAAATCATTGGTTACGTTTAAAGTACCTGCATTAAGGTAAGTCACCCCCGAACCATTTGACATCCCGAGGTTATTAGTTACAGTGGTCGTACCAAAATTCTGTAAATATCCTTGATTTCCTTGTTGGAAGTTCGCCATCTTTAAGGTACCGCCATTCATGACTATAATTCCGTTATTGTTATTCACATCAAGTGCCCATTTGGAAGAAGCATCCCAAGTACCTTCCACATATACTTTGATATTTCCAACACCACTATTTAATGCCACAGAACCTGTAAAAGTTGTTCCAGCTTTTACCACAAATGCTTTATTCGCATTTACTTCACTCCAGCCATAATCTGTATTTCCGACTAACGGAACCGCATTAGCAGGAACTGTTACAGTCGGAATTGCAGTCATTGAAGCTGTTGTTACAGCCTGAGAACTTCCCGAACGAAAAACTACACCAGCGCGTAATTGGTTTCCTAAGGCAGACGTAGATACACCAGCGAGAGAAGCTGTTTTAGAAACAGTTAATGTATTAATGTTTTTAACGGCAAGCATAGTAACCGAAGTAATACCTACTGGAGAAGTTTCTTTCAGGTAAATATATTCTAATGCTGTAGGAATTGAAATCTGTCCAGTATAATCTTGGGTGCCTTTTGCAAGACCTGCTGCCAATAAGTTGGCATTTTTACCAAAAACAGGATCATTATCAAAAAGTTCTACCTTGTAGAAATACTTTGCATTATATTTATCTTCAACGGAAATACGTACATCAATAGTCTTTGTAGACGACCAATTAAATGCCTCTGATATAACAAAATTACCATTAAATAAATTCGAATTTTCTCTTGGGGTCTCTTTATAAATATCCTCAATCTTAGAACAACTAGTGATACTTATTAAGGAAATTAAAACGAATGCAATATTTTTCATTTAAGTTTAGATTAAACATGTCTAATACAAATTTGGCGAACCAATAGTTTAGTGATCAAAGATAGAACTATTTTAGTTAATCATCCACTACTATTAAAGAATTTCGATGAATTATAGCTGTTTTACTACAAAATCATAGCATCTAGAATCCTAAGATCATTTAACATTCTAGTCAAGGTCAACCCATAAAAAGGTCAAAGCATGACCATTATTTTACCTGTAAGTTTGTATATTTCTCCCTTTGATACATATAGGTTTCTTAGACCGACACTGACAGAACTAATACGTTATTAAACCAATTCCCCTTTAAATTAATGTGTTATTACACTAATTCTAGGTGAATAAAATAATTACGATTAACCTACAAAAAAATGATATTCATTAACAGTGAACCATTTTACTTGGTGAGTAAAGGTAATAAAATTCTATAGTTTAGATTCTCTCAAGCCGATCGAAATTCTATCAATAAACTTTTAAAGGCATAAATATTCATCGGGCCAGTTTCAACAGAAAGTAGATTATCTAGAGTTTACTTCATTTTTTTGCTGCAAGCGGAGTTTATTTTCCTGAGAAGAGGATCTCTCTAGATGCAGCATTCTAAATTCGAAAGATTTGTTACTACTTGGTGAGAATTTGGTGTGCACATCCGGGATATAGGAAGGTAAGTGTGAGTTAAAACCACAAAAGTTTCCGCTAGGGACGGCTCCTGACTTGTCCCCTTGTAGAACTAAGAAAATGTATTCAATTGATAATCAGTATTTTATTTAATAAAAAATCGTAATTTGTCCTGACTTGTCCCCTTGTAGAACTAAGAAAATATATTCAATTGATAATCAGTATTTTATTTAATAAAAAATCGTAATTTGTCGCACTAAGGGTG
>NZ_SMBZ01000048.1 GCF_004342685.1 Sphingobacterium alimentarium | reverse complement strand
AATGAAAACCTGATTGTCAAATGAAAGCATAGATATAAATATGGACATTGTAAAACCTATTCCAGCTAATAATCCTAAGCCAATAATGTGAATAAGGTTACTGTTTGCAGGAAGTTGACCTATCCCTAATTTAGAACATATCAAAGAGGTTGCAACAATGCCAATGGGCTTACCAAAAATTAATCCCAGTGAAATACCTAAACCTAACGGGGAAGTCAGTCCTTCTATCATTTCCTGATGAATTGTAATATTTGTATTAGCGAATGCAAAAATGGGAATAATCAGAAAATTTACCGGTTTTACAAGTGCATGTTCTAGTTTCTCTAACGGAGATTCAACTTCTGTATCATTGGTTGGCAAGGTCATAGCTACCAGTACACCTGCTATAGTGGCATGAATGCCAGAATGATGCACAAAATACCATACAAAAACTCCTGGTATTAGATATAGATAGGGATTTTTAACATTAAAACGGTTCATCAAAATCAGTACTAGCATTCCAATTCCGGCATAGCCTAGATAGCCTAACTCAATTCCGGATGAATAGAAAATTGCAATGACTAAAATGGCAATCAAGTCATCCACAATCGCTAAAGCCGCTAAAAATATTTTTAAACTGGTTGGTACTCTTTTGTCTAACAGCGAAATTACGGCCAATGCAAAAGCAATATCCGTAGCCATAGGAATACCCCAGCCGGAAGCTGTTTCACTACCGGAATTAAAACTTACATAAATCAATGCGGGTACTACTGCTCCACCGATAGCAGCAAGGATAGGCAAAATAGCTTTCTTGGGAGAAGAGAGTTCTCCTTCAACAATTTCTCTTTTAATTTCCAGACCTACCAACAGAAAAAAGATTGCCATCAATCCGTCGTTGATCCACATACTTACGGAATAATTGAGGTGTATGGCTTCATTTTCATACCCCAGCTTTGTGTCCAATAAATTTTGTAGCGGAGCGGCCATTGATGTATTTGCCACTATCATTGAAATCACTACGCATAAAAAAAGGAGGAAACCTCCAAAATTACTTGATTCAACAAAGTCTTTGAAAATCTTTAGATTGATTTTTTTCGGCATATTTATCTGTAAAAATTAAATATCGCAATATACGAATAATGTTGCGAATGAGCTAGCAAAAGGGATAATTACTGCTTAAATTACAGAATAAGTTTTTTCCCATTATGAAGAATATGGCTGAAATAAAACTTATTAATAAGTTAGTAGAAGGAATTACTTTATTCACTATGAAAATCATTATTAAAATATTCCTGCGCGATTTTTGCTACTCCCACACTAAAATATCTTCCGCCATTGATAACAACTTCAATGGCTTTCTTGAAATCGTCTGTATCGCTACCAATGAGCAAATAACTAGAAAAACCAATTTCAAAAAGAGGTTTTACGACTTTTTCAGCATCAATATCACTATGAGCAATAAGCTTTATGGTTGGATATTCTGTCCTTAATTCTTGAACCTGTGCCAGCACATTCTTGTCGTAAAAATCAAGGTCAATAATACAAACATAGGGAAGTTCATTCAATGAAAACAATTGTGATAGTCCATCTTTAATGCTTTCCGAACGAAATAAGACTTCAGTTCCTGAAGCAATGAAATCATTGCAAATCAAATCTAAAATTGGGCTTTTATCATTGATAAAGGAGAGGGTGATTTTTTGTTGTGTTGTACCAGATTCCATAATATTGTCAGATTTTGAGTTAATGGAGTTTCCTGCACAAAAAGAAAGCGCAGGCAACTACACTTACCGCACATTGAGGTACTGGTATACCCGACAACGAATAAGCGAGCGCCCACGCCTATGGCATGAGCGTTCTTCCTTATTGTCCCGTTGTCTAAAAATTACCAGTTTTCAATGTGGGACTTAAATCAAAAACACTTTAAGTATTTCTATATTTAATAAAGCAAATGTACGAATGTTACAGATTATATACAATTATGAACAAAGGGCAACAGCAATTTTGTAAATTTACAACAAAAGGAAGCAAATGTTTAGACATAAAGGCAAAGGTCGTACTTATACACACAACCTAAAATTAGCCTCAATATTATCCGGTGTAGCAGGTGTCGTAAACATTACCGGTGTTTTAGAATTACATACGCTAACTACTAATGTAACAGGTCATTTTGCTTTTTTTTCTGAGGAACTTGTTTTAAGAAATTACAGAATGGCTTTTGCATATTTATTTTACATTTTGTTTTTTCTGTTTGGAGCGTTTGTTTCAAGTCTTATTATGGAGTGGGTTTCAAAATACAAACCACAAACACCTTATATTATACCCATATTCCTTGAAATAATCATATTATTGGCGGTGAGTTTTTCAGCATTTTTACTACCGAATGAATATGCCAGGTTTTCAATTCTATTATCGTCAGCTCTACTTTTTTCTATGGGATTACAGAATGCATTGGTAACAAGGGTATCCCAATCGGTGGTAAGAACTACCCACCTGACGGGTTTGTTCACGGATCTGGGAATAGAACTGTCACAGCTGTTCTTTTACAGAGATCGGCCAGAACGGATACAGTTGAATAAAAGTATATTCTTAAAGCTGGCAATCATCTGTTGTTTCTTTTTGGGTTGTATAATAGGTGGCTTTACTTATTCATATCTTGAATTAAGAACTCTTTTGCTTCCGGTAGGATTGTTATTTTTCGCTTTATGGTATGACCGGTTATTGTTTCGGTACTATTATCTGAAAAGAAAGTTCAGAAACCATCATTGACCGTATTTTTCCCGGTATAGTTCTCTTCCAGTATCCTTACCAGATCTGTTTCCTTATAAATTATCTTACCTCCAATTTGTATAAATGGCAGGATATTATCATCACGATATTGCTGTAAAGTCCGTTTGCTGATATGTAACAGCTTGCAAATATCTTCGCCCGAAAGATATATCTCTCCGTTCATTACGGGACGGTAGTTTTTCAGTATTTCTTCGATACAGTTTCTCAACTGCATTATCATTTCCTGATGGACGACGATTTCATCAGCTTCATTCGTCAGTAAATTCATTGTCATTTGTATTATACGGCAGTCCGGCTTCGAGTAAAGCCTGTACGTCCGAGCGTTTGTAATAATTCTTGCGGTTCAGTTTGGAATAAGGCAATAAGCCTTTGTCCTTGTAGGTCTGCAAAGTCCGTTTGGTAATGTTCATCATCAAACACACTTCCTGGTTATCGAGCCATTGCTCTTCTTTGAAAATCGGGGTGTATTTCCTTACAGCATTTTCGGTCATTTCCAAAAGTTCCCTTAGCTCATTTTTCATTCCGTCCAATGCGGATTTTTGTATTGCGATAACTTCCATTTTTTGCTCATTTTTTCTGTGGAAGTCGAAGATATTAAGGGGTGTTACAGGGTTGGAAAATGTAGTATTGATTGGCGTTGAAAGGTAGTGTTTGGCGTTTTACGTTTGCTACAAACGAAAAATCGGATAACCTTTTGGGCTATCCGATTTATTCAAAATATTGTTAGAAAAAAGTCAGTGTTGAGCAGGTTGCTCTGTCTTTACTTCCTGTTTTTCCTTATCCTTTTTCATTTGGCTGTAAGTCCATATACAGACAATACCGACAACAATTAAAGCATAGGCAATCCATTTGCCGATACGTTCTATAAAACGGGTAAATACAGATGCTTCAAAACTCGAAAATCCCTCTGCACCCATACCATTACGCCTGTAAAATTTCCTGCGGTTTATCCAATAAATAAGCACTATCGCAATAACGATAACAATAATACCAAACACCAATTGAGCCGTAACTGTATCCATACCCGTTAAGATTATAATTCAAGTAAATTTAAACAAAAAACAACGTACACCGAAAGCTGAAAAGCAAAAAACCGACCTGTAACAGTCGGTTTTGCTTTTATATAAGTAGCATTAATCACTACTGTTGAACTGAAAGCTCAACTGCTTTTCGTTACCGAAGTTATCCGAAATCCAAACCTCAAAGGATTGTGATACGGTAGATGACGAAGTGTAATACAACCGGAACTGCTCCGTTGGCAACGAATACAAATCGTTTGGCAAATACGGTGGTTCGTCATAATACCGCAATGTGCCTTGACCGTCAAATTGGAAGTAGCGGAGAAAATATTGCGTGTTGCTGTAATTGCCTGTTCGCTGTATGGTAATCCGTATCTCTACGGTCTGCCCACTGGCAACATCTTTGGGTACAGGCATTACTTTGACCTCAAAAGGGAAATCGTTCTGTATTTCGAGTTCATCGTCTTTGCTACAAGATACCAACGTAACCGAAGCTGTGAGGATTGCCAAGAGTACATATATTGAGCTTAATCCTATCCTGAATTTATTGAATATTGCTATCATTGTTTTTACGTTTTAAAAATTAAACCTTAATCCCACGCCTGCGGACGGTCGGAACTGTTCCAAGTCTGTACCCCACAAAACCTTTGTACGCCCTTGCAGGACTAACACAAAACGGTCGGACAGGTACGTTTCAAATGTGAGCCGTCCACCAGCTCCGTAGATAAAATTATCCTCGCTCAAAATTTTTGCTCCATCATACAACATTGCTTCGCCACGGTTGATACTTTCGTAACCGACTACACCTGTTATTCCGAAGTTCAGCGTGATGTTCTTACGGGCATCGCCCAAGAGGAAGAAGCTGTAACCGCCCTCTGCGGTATAAGTTTCCTGCGGTATGCGGAGGTCTTTATAATCGTGGTATTGATGAGTGTATTCCAACGCCCAAAGCTGATAGTTACCATTTTTGCCGTTTACGGTCATTGCTACATTGATATAATAATCGTTACCGATTTTATCATCGGACAGCACACCCGTACTCACTTCCAATCCTTTCTGTTTAGGTAACATTCTTTGTGCCTGTGTGACCGTGATGGCCATAAAGATGAGCATCACGGTATAGATATACTTTTTCATATTATTTACTTTAAAAGGTTATTAAAATTTCAGGTGCATATCGTTAATCAAACGAGCTTTGATTAAGTCGGAATTTTCTATCTGGAGCGTTTGATGCCTGCCTCCGTTTTTCTCGAAAATCTCAATCAGCAGTACCTTGTCATCGGCAATGGTAAATTGGTCTAACAGGAAGACGTTTTGTTCGATTGTTTTTCCAGCAATGTCGTCCAGTGGCTTGTAAGTCCTAAGCGGTATCATCGGGCGTTCCTGCACTACGGTACGTTTGGCTACCTTTTTATCCACTACCTTGAAATTCATAAAATCAATCTGAAATGGCACATTGGTACGGTTTCTCAATTCCGTATGGAAATAGTATTTGCCGTTGTGTATGTAAATGCCTTTGAGGATAAACTGAATACCGAAGCTCTTAGCCCCGATATGCTTTACAATACGTTTGTCTTTCTTGTAAATCGTTTCCAACAGCAAGCCTGCCAATGACGGAGAATTGTTGCCCAATTCTTCAAAAAGCACATCGTTACCATTGGCTTTATCTACTGCCTTTTGCATCGTGAGCAGGTCATAGCTCATTGCCTCCGGATAGGAACTATAATACACATTGAAGCTGTAAAAACGTCCGTCATTCGTAATGACTGAAAAATTGGTTTCTGGTTCAAAATCCCTTACCGTTGCTTTTACACGCAACACGTTTTCTGCATCTTCTGCTTTTCCTGCAATCAGATATTCGCTGCCTAAATCCACGTAACGGATAGCGGTCGGAAAAATCAGGTGTGAAGTCTTATCATAGGTAACTTCCATTCTATACGGTTGTATCTTGCCCAATGCAAGTTTAGTTCTTGCACTATCCTGTGCGTAAGACTGTACGGCAAAGCCGAGTATCAGGGCAAATGCCCAAAAGGTTTTTAAATGATTTTTCATTGTTTAAATTATTTGAGTTCAATATTATTTTTTAGATACAAGGAAGACCTGATGCCCCGCTTTTAGCGTAACCTTTGGGGTTCTTACCTTTTTGGCGAAATAGCCCGAAACACCCTGTACCACGCCACGGCTTAAATCAGCAGCAACCTGTTGTCCTGCATTCTGCGTGAGCATTATGCTTGTTCCCGAAGTCTGGCTCATATTGCCCGCCATTTCGGTAAGGGCGTTCATTTCGGGCGAATACGGAACGTACAAGCCTTGCTGTCCGTCCAAATCGTAAATGGTTATATCCACCGGAATGATGTTGCCCTCTAATTCTACGGAGGTAATTTTTAGCTGTAATCGACCTCCCTGAAATTTAGCGTTAGCTGTTACAATCGTTCCTTTTGGAATGGTACGTTGAGGCGTTTGGGCTGGCTCTAACAATCGCAATCGTACCCCTGTTTCGCCGATAACCGTTTGTGCATCGTGTACACAGGCTTTGATACTGTTTTTCGGTTGTGCCGTTTGCTCAATAGAACCTGCGGTATAAAAGCCCCGGTTTCTTGTTTCGCTCCAATCGGCTAAAAAGGCACTGTCCGTAGGCTCACGATACAAAGCGGAAACGGTGTTCTTTCTTGTAGGTGTGAATGCCACAAAATGCTCCTTTTGAGTTGAACCTGCGGTAGCCGTACCTGCATCCTTAGCAGGTGGGGCTTCTGTCGAATTTGTACCTGTTGGCAGATACTTTGCCGCCATCTGGTAGGATTTCTCCATTAGGGCAAGCTGGTCATCAACGGTTACAGATTTAGGTACATCTTTCTCGGCTAATTGTTCTTTTAGTTCGTCCAATTGCCTGCGGAGTTCTGTTGTTTCAGAGTTGTTATCCTGATAAAATGAACCCAATGTGCTTTGTGCATTGCGGTAACTGCTCAATGCAGGATTGCCGTTTCTTCCCGAACCTCTGCCAACGCCATAGCTGCTGTTTTCGTCTTCTTCGGGAAATTCATCATTAGGCTCTTTTTTGTCTTCAGTATTCCAATAGTCAGAAAGCGTGGTAAGTGCATTGCGTTTTTCTTGCTCTTTGCGTTCCAGCATTTCCAACTCGTAAGCCTTGCCTTTGTCGGCAGGCATTCCTGCTCCGGTAGCCTCCGGTACTGCATCGTTCAGCCCAATGTTCTCAATTTCCTTTTTGTCTGCGGATGGTTTAAATATGAGGTACATACAACCTACGAAGACAATTCCCATTAAGCCAAAGATGAGTGGCTTTTTGAGCTTTTCGGCTTTGTTCTGTGTACCGTCTTGCAGTCCATCAGTGGTTGCTGCCGGGCTACCCTCGGTTACCCGAACAACCGACTTTTTGTTCTCATTTTCTTTCATAAATCTTGTTTTTTAGAATTGTTGATAATGTGTCCTGCAATCTTGCAGGACTTTCACTTTTTTTGAGGACAGGGTTTTCGATATGCTCGATGACCATATCGTTACCCGACTTTGAGGTATCGTACCATACTTTGCAAATGACACCTGCCGTAAGCAGTAGATACCCCACAAAAAAGTAAAGTGTGTATTGGTGCTGTTTCCGCAAGGGCAATGCCCGCCAGCGTTCGTCCAGCTTGTCAAAGTACCTGTCCATATTTGCTCTTAGTTTTTTCATAACCTTACTATTTCTGTTGTTATAGCTTGAAACGCTTAGGACTTTGACCTGCCTTTTGCTTCGGTTCTTCATTGACCAAAGCGACTGCCTCAACCGCTTTGGGTGCGGATATGACTGACAGGTTTGTCAGTTCCGATTTTTTCAGCAGTTGCCCAAATTGGTCTTTCCTTGCAAC
The DNA here is from genome assembly GCF_004342685.1 of Sphingobacterium alimentarium. Taxonomy (GTDB): domain Bacteria; phylum Bacteroidota; class Bacteroidia; order Sphingobacteriales; family Sphingobacteriaceae; genus Sphingobacterium; species Sphingobacterium alimentarium. The sequence continues at coordinate 20,347 of NZ_SMBZ01000048.1, read as the reverse complement.
CTCCATTCTGTTAAGCGAGAATTTGCCGTTCAGGTATTTTACCCACATACTGCATTCTACACTTGGCTTGTCTTCGCCCGACCATTGCAGGTAGCCCGTCAGCAACAAGTCCTGTTTAGGCAAACTATCTGTACCTTTTTGGCAGTTTTCGAGGTATTCGCCGATACTTTCCTTCAACTTTCCAGCATACGCTCCCTGCGTATGGAAATAGCCGTTATATCCTTTATCGGTAAGGATTTTTGCAAACGTGTTTAAATCTGATAATGCTTCCATAAGATTGTTTTTTTAGCGTTCGATAACTTCTATATCCCTGTTTTCTATCACTGCAAACTTTTCGATGTTGAAGCCTTGCGGGTTGTTGTCCGAACGGACAGAGTTCACGAGATAGCAGGAAGTAATCAGGTTACGCCTGGTCACGTTGCTCGAACGGATAATGAATTGTTTGGCGTAGGTACGCACCGCATAAGGATAGGTGTCGAAATTGCACACGACACTATCCACCTCAATGCGTTGCTGTACATTCCCCGAAATAATCCTGCTGTAATAGCCCTTTTCCGACAGGTCTTTGTAATAATCAAAAGCTGATTTATCGGCAAGGTTGAATGCCCTGCTCATATTGCTTTCGATAGCGTTCTTGTCGGGAGCAAGCGTAAAAAAGAGTTCGTGAAAACGCCTGACGTGTTCCCTTGCTTCCACAGGTCGGTTGATACTTGCATCTTGCGATAAGGCAAGCATCAACGATTTTCCATTATCCAGCACATAGATTTTTTGCCGTTGTTCATCTGCAAAGCTGTACGATTTCCATACGGCAAATCCTACCACGCCAATGCAGAGAACGGCAAATACAATGGCATATAGCCGTATCTGCCTAAAGCTGTTTTCGATATTTCTTAATGTTTTAAATTCCATTTCTTAATAATTTGATTGTTTTTATTTTCCCATTAGTTTACCACCGATATTTCCAACTGCCGAACCTGTTCCCGCTCCGGCAATATTTCCGGTTTTCATTGCAGCTTGGTTTACATTGCGTGTAAAGTTTCCTGCACCGCCTGCCTGAATAATCCAGCCTGTTACCGTTGGGATAGTGAAGTAGCCCACGATACCGATTATCATAAAGATGATGTACACGGTATTTGAGGTATCAGGAATGTAAGTCGGGTCAGCAAGCATTGCTATATCCTTTTCGATAATGAGGGATTGTATTTTGGCAAGCATAGAGCTGAACAGGTCTGCCACGGGCAACCACAGGTAAACACTCACATATCGGGTAAGCCATTGTGTGAGCGTGGATTGAAAACCGTCCCACACGGAAATAGCAAAGGCTATTGGTCCGAGTATGGACAAGACGATGAGAAAAAACGTCCGTATGGTATCAATGACCAAAGCTGCCGCCTGAAACAGTACTTCGAGCAGGTTACGAAACCAATTCTTAATAGCTTGTTCGGTTTGGTAGGCAAACCTATCCATATACATTCCCGACATCGTAATCAAATCGTTGGGCATCCATCCCAATTCTTCGAGCTTATTATCAAATTCTTCGTTTGATACCAAATAGGCGGTTTCAGGATTTCGTAACATCGCTTCCCGTTCCAACAGGTCTTTTTTAGCTTGTAAATCGTTGAGGTCAAGCACCTGATTTTCGAGAATGGCGTGAGTACCTTGTACCACAGGACTTAACACGGCATTGATTGTTCCCAAAACAATAGTCGGAAAGAACATAATACAGATACCCAAAGCGAACGGACGAAGTAACGGGTACATATCAATGGGTTCAGCTCTACTCAACGCCTGCCATACTTTTATGGCGACATAGAACAAAGCCCCCAAGCCTGCTACTCCCTTAGCCACTGCCGCCATATCGGCGGACAGTGGGAGCATCTCATCATACAATGAGCGTAGGACTTCGTGCAAATTTTGAAATTCCATAGCTTACCAATATTTTTGGTTAGGAGTTCCGTACAAGTCAAGCACTCGTTTGGTATTATTCTGTTTCTTTGCACGTAGAATACTTACAGAGATATTTTTATTCGTGTAGTATCTTACCAAGCTGTGATATTCTTTAACCTCTTTGTACACACGGTCGATAATATCCATTCTCTCCTTGTCGTTCAGTGACAGGCTTGTAGAGGTTACAATCTGTTTCAGCTCTTTGAGCAGTTCGGTACTTTCATTCAGCAATGCCGAATAACCATTGCTAATAGCTGCCAATTCCTGTGCAGAAAAATTCGGGTCATTCATCATCTTACCGAAATTGGTAACATACATTTCCGATACATCGCCTACCAAGAGTACCGTTTGCTGTACCTTGCGGGCATCTTTAACCAAATTGTTTACCGCTTTGAGAGCATCGTAATATTCCTTGCCCTGTTCATACACTTTCTTTACTTCGTTGAAGTTCTTAATCACGTTGCTCACAGTCGAGGAAGTCTGTACGATTTCATTCGCACTGTTGAGAATACCTGATGCCAGATTTGTGGGGTCGGTTACTACCCATTGTGCTTTTGCGGACGGTGCTACGGCGAGCATTAGTGCCGTACACACCATAAAAAGGAACTTTTTCATTTTTATGAATTTTAAAATGTTAATGACTATTGATTTGCTTTGTCACGCCTTTGCATTGCGATATGCTTAATGGCGAGTTCTACGTTACCGTCCAATTCGGAAGCTAATTGCATTACCTCCATTTTTTCGGTTTCTTCTGTCGTGTATGCGAGGTATTCCTCCAAACTAACTTCGGTGGCATAGACTGCCGAGTTCGTACCACCTAAGCCAATCCAAACCTCTTTGTACAGTCGGCTTGCATCGTTGTTCATATTGATAGAAAGTACCTGACCTTTTTCCTTATCTGTAAGCCCCAACATTGCCTGTATGTCATCGAATTTATTCATATACTTACGCTGGTCTAAGAGGATTTTACAGTCGGAATTGTTGATGATACTTTCTTTTACAATGGGCGACTGGATAATATCATCTACCTCTTGCGTAACGACAATCGCCTCTCCGAAGAATTTGCGGACGGTTTTAAATAAATATTTTATATACTCCGCCATTCCTTCTTTGGCAATCGCTTTCCACGCTTCTTCAATCAGGATGAGTTTTCGGATACCTTTCAGCCTCCGCATCTTGTTGATAAAAACTTCCATAATGATAATTGTGACTATGGGAAAGAGGATTTTGTGGTCTTTAATCGCATCAATTTCAAACACGATAAAGCGTTTGGAAAGCAGGTCTAACTGCTTATCGGAGTTCAACAGATAATCGTACTCTCCACCTTTATAGTAGGGTTCGAGAACGTTTAAAAAATTTGCTATGTCAAAGTCTTTTTCCCTTACCTGTTTTTCTTCGAGTACCTTGCGGTAATCGCCCCGTACATACTCATAGAAACCGTTAAATGATGGGTAAACATCGTCCGTTTTGATACGTTCGATATAGCCGCTTACGGCATTGGAAAGAGCAACCTCTTCAGAACGGGTTGGCGGTTCATCATCACGTTTCCAGAGTGTCAGTATTAAAGTCTTGACACTTTCACGCTTCTCAATGTCGAACACGCCATCATCGGTATAGAAAGGGTTAAAGGCAATGGGATTGTCTTCGGTGTATGTAAAATACACGCCGTCTTCGCCTTTGGTCTTTCCTTTGATGAGTTCGCATAAGCCCTGATAACTATTCCCTGTATCCACCAACAGGACGTGAGCACCCTGTTCGTAGTATTGCCTTACCATATGATTTGTGAAGAACGATTTTCCCGAACCCGATGGCCCCAAAATGAATTTGTTGCGGTTCGTGATAATCCCACGCTTCATTGGCAAATCCGATATATCCAAATGGATAGGCTTTCCGGTCAGGCGGTCAGCCATTTTGATACCGAACGGAGAGGGCGAATTGTGGTAGTTGGTTTCTTCCGTGAAGAAGCACAAAGCAGGCTCAATGAATGTGTAAAAACTTTCCTCGCTCGGAAAATCGCCTGCATTGCCCGGCATTCCAGCCCAAAACAAAGTGGCTACGTCCGTAGTGTTGTGGCGAGGCTTACACTCCATCAATGCCAATGCACTACCGCAATCGTTCTTTAACTGTTTCAGCTCCGCAGGGTCTTCCGACCACGCCATAATGTTGAAGTGTGCCCTTATGGAAGAAAGACCGAACGAATGTGCTTCGTTCAGGTATTTTTCTATCCACTCTTTGTTGATTTGGTTTGCCCTGCTATACCTTGCCAAAGAGTGCATATTCCTTGCAGACTTTTCAAACTTTTGCAGGTTGTCTTCGCTGTTATCCAAAAACAAATATTGGTTGTAGATATGGTTACAGCTAAGGAGTAATCCCACAGGAGCAGCGAACGACAAACGGCAGTCGCTCCGGTCGGTGGATAGCTTTTCAAAACGGGTATCAGCCGATACCGTTCCGGGCAAATCGTCTGTATCGGACAAGGTGTGCAGGCTCAACCTTTTGTTTCCGATACGGACTTCTTCCGTTCCGAGTGCGATGTCCTGCATCGGTGTTCCGCTTTCCCTTGACAGGGTTAGGTACTGTTCCAACAATCCCTGCTTTTCATCCGTTCCGATGATTTCATCTTCGGTAAGGCGTTGCAGGGTTATGAAACCGCTATCGTTCACGATACGCTCAAACTGTGCCACGGCTTCCATAAAGCGGTGTATCGTTTCCTTGTTCCTGATTTCCTTAGGTATGAGCGTACCTTTGCAAAGCGAACTGAAGTTGCTTTGCATACGCATTCTTTCCTTAGTGGTCTTGGTCAGGAACAGGTAACAATAATGGTTCAGAAATGGTCGCTCATTAAAATGGCGTTGGTAGGATTTAGCCAAAAAACTTTGGTCTTCCTTTGCCAAATCGGGAGCATAGCTTTCTTTGATGTACCAATCCTGTTTGTGGATGACCGTAAAATCCGGCAAGGTCTTGATAGCCTTATGCCAGGCGGAGTGAATAGCTTCGTATTCCGCCGATGCTACCGTAAACAGTTCCGGCAAACGAACCTCAAAGCAGGCGGTAATGTCCGCATCTTTGGAAAGGATGCAGTTGTTTTCTACTGCCAACAAAGGAAATTTGTTTTCCAGCGTTGTTGTCTTTGCAACGTTTCTCATAGGGCATTCGATTTAGGAGTGAATTTTAAATAGCGGTGTACAGGCTTGCGACAAATGATGTATCGGGGATGTCTTTTTCCTGCCCCGATTTTCATTAGCCCGTGTTCGCCGTACTTCCTGTTTAGTGAAAAGGTCTGCCACACAATGAGCGAAGCACCGCCAGCTCCGAGGAACAGGCAGATGTAAGAGTTTACGCCTGCCATATACAGTATCATCACGAGGATGAGCGTACCGAGCAGTCCGCCAGCGAAAATGAACAGGTATTGTGCTTTCAGTCCCTTAAATTCCACTGTCCTGCCAATGCCTTTGTTTATGTTGTAATTGTTCATAAGGCAAAGGATTAAAGGAAGAATGAACGCAGGATGGTAGCCGCTACGATTAAGAAGATACACGCACCGAACCAGCTTGCCGCAGTCTTCGATGTGTCGGGGTCGCCCGAACTGAACTTATTGTAAACTTTAACGCCCCCTATCAAGCCCACGACCGCACCGATGGCGTAGATTAATTGGGTTGCGGGGTCGAAATAGGAAGTTACCATTTGGGTAGCCTCGTTGATACCTGCCGAGCCGTTTCCCTGTGCGAACGCACCAATTCCTGACAGCATAGCCACGGCTGCCAGCAAAACTTTTTTTCTCTGTTTTTCCATAATTGAAACACATTAATTTGTTATTGTTATCCCGCACCTTGCGGACTTTCGGAACAAAGGTGTTTCAGAAATCAGGGCGTTATAATAAAGTGGCAGTCAAAGGAATGATTTGGCAGTGAGTGGCTTTATAGAAAGTCTAAATCCGTATTTATTAAACTATTTTGCTTAAATTTGACATATTTAGACAAGTCTTAAAAAAGCAAAATGGCATTTGGAAAACACATAAAAAGACTAAGAGAAAGTAAAGGATTGTTCCTACGGGAAGTTGGGGCTGCATTGGAACTGGATAGTGCTTTTATCAGTAAAGTCGAAAATGAAGAAAGACCATTGCCAAGAAAACACATCGAAAAGCTTGCAGAATTTTTGAATACCCCAATTGATGAGCTATTGGTTTTATGGTTTTCAGATAAAATAAAGGGACTTATTGACGATAAAGAAATAGGAAAGCAGGCTTTAAAAATTGTTTTAAAAGAATTAAATGCAATCAAGAATAATGCAGATTAGGTTTTTAACAACTCTTCTTTGGCAATAAAAAGGTTAACAAATAAAATATGCGAATATGAAATACATTTTACTCAACAATAACAGTTCTGTTGCTTATGATGATAGTGATGCTACTGATATAAAAGTATATATCGACGGCAAACTTCACGATTTCAAAGAAAGTACCGAAAATAGAATTGATTATGCAATTGCAACAAATAGGAATAAATACTCCCAAACTCTAAATAATCAGTTTGAGAATTTATTACTTCTAACTGGTGCAGGGTCATCTATTGGTTGGGGAAAAGATGGGAAGTTGGGTAAGTCGATGGCAAATTTATGGGATGATGCGGAAGCTCTTTTAACAGCCGATGTTTTTGGAAAGTTACTTGAAACTATTGGCTACGATGAAAAATGGGATGATGGCTCTATAGTAAAGAATTTAGAAAAGGTTCTTTCTATGGCAACACCTGCTATACCATATATACCCAAAGAGGATATAGATATTGAGGATTGTGTAAACAAAATTAAAGATTTTATCAAAGAAGCCTGTCAATTGAGTTTGCCAGATAATTCGCCACATACGCTCTTATTAAATAAAATAACGAAACGCAAAGTTACTTTACCAAGATTTAAGCTGTTTACATTGAATTATGACCTAATGTTTGAACAATCAGCTTGTGAAAGCAATTTTGTTGTTATAGACGGGTTTTCATTTTCTCAACCAAGAATATTTAGTGGGCGTAATTATGATTACGATATTGTTTCCCGCAATCAAAGTAGAGTAAAAGAAGAAGACAATTTTATTCAAAAAGTTTTCCATTTGTACAAATTACATGGTTCTGTAAATTGGGAAAAGCAAGACAACAAGATTATACAAAAAGAAGAACCTGACGAACCATTGATGATATATCCACATCAATCAAAATATGAAAGCTCTTATGAACAGCCGTATTTTGAAATGATGTCGAGGTTCCAGTCCAATTTGAGAAAGGAGAATGTTTTCCTTATTACAATAGGCTTTAGTTTCGGGGATAAACATATCGTAACCGCAATCATCGAAGCCTTGGAACAAAATCCAGGCTTTCAATTGATGATTGTAAATAAAGGGATAGATGAAACCAACGAAAATATGAAACCCTTTATTGATGCTGCAAACAAATATTCCAATATATCTATTGTTTCAGAAACCTTTGAGGATTTCGCTAAGAATTATCCTGACTTAAAATCTTACAATCAGGAAGATACACGACAAATAGTAATTAATATCCCTAATAGTTAGATATGAGCAATAGCCCCTTTAATCACAGTCATTTTCTTGGGTATGTAAATTTTGTATCCCCTGCATTTGTGAAAGTGCATTTCCCGTCTTCTGTTTTGATGAAAACATTTGTTCACCACGCAGAAGTGTTGAGAGGTGGACTTGTAGGAAACTATATTGTTGTTGAGGGAGAGGAAAAAGGTTTTCTGGGAAAAATGTTGGAAATATCATTACCTGAAAAAGAACGGTTGGAATTAAGTGAAAGAACTTTTTCAACTAAAGCATTTCATCCAGTAGGAAGAATAGAAATTCTTTTATCATTTGATTTGTTTGACCCGAGTAGAATAGAAAAAGGGATAAATAGCCTCCCACTCATTGGTTCTAAGGTATTCATTTGTTCGTCGGAATTTCTTTCTACACATTTCAAAACCTTTGGCATAAAACCCGAAAATATCGAACATTCTCCTACTTTTAGAATGGGGAATTTGATATACGATAAAAATGTTCCCGTAGATATTTCTTTGCAAGCGATATTTAGTCGTCATTGTGCGGTTGTTGGTACAACAGGAGGAGGGAAAAGTTATACCATCAGCAAATTTATTGAGGGAGTTATAGAAACTGGAGCAAAAGCTATAATCTTAGACCCAACGGGAGAATACTCTACATTTGATGCTCATCCAAAAGTTGACCATTCAACACTGATTTCAGAAAGCTATTTTCCATATCAGAATTTAACCATTAATGATTTATTCGTTCTGTTCAGACCATCAGGACAAGTACAGCAACCCGTTTTATTGGAAGCTATTAAGTCGTTAAAAGTTGCACATTGCTTATTAGGGAATATTCCTAATAATGGACATAATAATGATGGAACTAACGATACTTTTACATTCAGGGGTCAGCAAGTAGTTATAAATAATGGATTAGTTGTAAAACAAAATAATATTACTGCGGCATATAATAATGCCTACTTTACTTATAAATCTATTATAGAAGATTTCACAATAAATAATTTCAGTATAAATCTACTCCACAGGCAAATAGGGAATGAATGTTTTCAAATATTCAACGACCGTTGGGCAAACAATAGAGATGAAAGAAATTATGGAAATGCAACGAGTTTAATAATGCGTGTTAACAATGTAATATCGGACAATGATTATTCCGGTATGTTTGGATTTAATGCTCCAACCACAAATAACCTAATAACCAAGATAGACGAGTTTTTGAATAATCCAGAATTAAATATTTTAAGAATTGGTTTTGAAAATGTACCTTATAATTTTCAGGCAAGAGAAATCTTGGCAAATTCATTGGGAAGATACTTATTGAATAAAGCTCGAACTAATATTTTCAGAGAAAATCCTCTAATTCTCTTTGTAGATGAAGCCCATCAGTTTTTAAACAAGAAAATTAAGGATGAATATTTTGAAAGCACAGAATTAAATGCTTTTGATAACATTGCTAAAGAAAGTCGTAAATATGGATTATTTCTATGTTTATCAACACAAATGCCAAGAGATATTCCTGTTGGTACGCTAAGTCAAATGGGAACATTCATTACTCATAGGCTGATAAATTATCAAGATAAGGAAGCAATCGCGAGTGCTTGCTCGACTGCCAATAAAGAAACTCTTTCTTTTTTACCATCTTTAGGGTCAGGAGAAGCAATTATTATGGGAGTTGATTTTCCAATGCCAATATCAGTCAAAGTAGATATGCCAACAATTACACCGAAGTTCGATACTCCAAAATTTGTAAAAATAGCGGGCACTTAGTTTTATAGCGTTTGAACAATTTTTAATTTGTGTCTAACATACAAAAGGGAGCTTGCCTAAACAAACTCCCCAATGTCAAAATCACTCAAATCACTTTTCCGCAAAGTGGAAGAACTGTCTTCCGTTTCAGATGAAAGGGTGCTATCCAAAAGCTCGGCTATTCTTCGGGAAGCATCTTCCATAGAATTCTCCAATAGGCTGAATAATTCGGTTCCCTGTATTTTTTGAACTATGGCTATCGCTGTTTCCTTTTGGGCTGGTTCCAATTCTTCTTTTTGGAGCAACACCCCCACGGAGCTTAGTTCTTCAAAGGTAACCCCTTGGGCAAAACCGTCATCGCCACCGGATATTCCGTACCTGTTCCAATCTTCTTCCTCTTCCTCCAAATCAGGTATATTACTGAAAACTTCGTCCAGCTCTTCCTTGCGGATTTGAATGCCGACGTTTTCATTTTCGTCGTATTCAATGTCTAAATTAGCGGGGTTTATCTCCGGTTCCTCAATTTGGCGTTCATTGGCAGCGTTTGGCATTGAAAGGCGTTCTACGGATTTTGGCTGCCCCATAATATCGGGCAGGTTCGGATTGACTTTCTTCTGCGGAGGTTCTTGTTTTGTCCTTTTCTTAATGACAATCTTATCCTGTAAAAGCAGGACAATGACTATCAGCAGGCATATCACAATTACTATTTCCATAACGTAGGTTTTTTAAAACAAGCCTTTGTACTTTTCGTTGAACTCTTTTGTAATCATATATTCAAATACTTTAAAGTGATGTTCAAGAATATTATTGAGATAGGCAAACAAGGGTATTTTATCATCGCCTATAATCTGGACTATGCGGGTTAAACGCTCGTGATGTTCAGGACTTAGGTATATGCTTTTATTGCCTCTTTTCTGCATTTTATTCATTTGCATAAATGCGTTTTCATAGGTTGTTTTAGCTGTATTGCTAACTGTATCGGAGTTGCTGCCGGCTGCAACAGTATTCCTGTTCTTTTTATCTTTCTTCATTATAGAATGGGTTTAAAATGTTCATTGAAATAATCGGTAATATCGTCCCCGTACTCCCTGAAATGATGTTCAAGAATATTGTCAATGTAAGAGTAGAGCGTTGTTCTTTCTTCCCTTGTCAGTTGAACGATGCGGAGCAATCTTTCGTGGTATTCAGGGCGTATGTAAACGACCTTGCCATTACGCCCCGATGGAAAACGATTGACCAAAAACGTTTCCTCGTAGTCCGCTTTCTTTGATGAACTGTTACGGGCTTTTTCCCTGGGCTTGTTTTCCTTTGGTACATCCTGCTTTTTGTTAATGGTCGGTGGAGCAACAGGCTCATCGCCGCTTATGACGTTCATAAGGTATTCCTCATCAACATTGGGCTTTTCAAAATCGTTGTTTTTGTTATCTGAAGCCATACTTTACTATTTTTATAGATGAGTGATTTTTAAAAATTCCTCGACAAACAAATCCATTTTAGTTGCTTTCATTAACTGTGGTTCGGCAGGCAGCAAACTTGACCTGAATACATAACTGCCTGTGTCGTCTGTTTCCTTTCGGAAACGCTTGCTGTCCATTATCCTTGTTTCCATTATGGGCAGGTTGAGTTCTTTGATGACACTTTGATACGCATCATACAAACCTGTTTTTTCCCTGCCATCCACTTGGTTCCAGAACAGCCACATCTCTTGTTCGGGATTGCCCTCGTCCGTTTGGGGAAGTCCGAGAAAGGCTTTGGTAAAGCCCAATGTACTTTCCACTACCAAACGGTCGGCAGTAATGGGCGAAAAGATGAAGTCCATTTTTTTTAAGGTTGTCAGTACACCTTTGGTATTGGCTGTTCCCGGCAGGTCGAAGAAAATAACATCCGGCACAACCGCCGACTGGCTTCTGTATTCCGATGCTTTCTCCAGAGCTGTTTCAGCCTTGCATTTGATAATCGGGTACGCTTTTTTGTTGATGGCTTGAAACTGCTTCATTGCCGCCTTTTTATGGTAGTCGTTCTGCATTATGGTTCTCTTATCCCGTTCACGCATATTGGTCAGGCTGTGTTGCGGAAAGTCGCAGTCCATCACCAGCACATTAAAACCTAAACGGTAGTGAAGCACACTTGCCAGCAAGGTGGTCATTGTAGATTTTCCCACACCGCCTTTTTGGGTGGAGAAGCTGATTTTTAAAGTTTTCTTTGTTGTTTCCATTATTTAAAAATTTATTGTTACACACTTTATTTGTTTTGCAGGATTGAATATTGGTTTATCTGATTATTACCTCATTCCTATATTCCTGCATTCCCTTTTGCGTACTTTCCTGCACAGGTATTTGCTTTCATTTTTGCCTTGTCAGGCACATTCTTTAGCAAGTGGCAAACCTTACAATAGGTAAATTGCTTTACCGCTTTTATGCTTTTACACTTTTATTGTTTTATGCTTTTAAGACCTTATGCTTTTATTCCAAACTGCCTGTTTGCAAACCTGATTTTCTTCTTTGTTGAAATACATTTTTTACTACCTGCACTAAAATTATACGGCAAATAAAGCGATTGATTTATCCGCTGATTGAGGTGTGGCAGTGTTTGGCACTCAAAGGCAGTCTTTGTCCGGGTATCGCATTGCAATACTCTTACAGGTAGGGCTTTACTTTGTACAATGATTATTATTAACGGATTTATGCAAAAGTCTTTTGACAAAATGGAGGGTAACGGGAACGGCATCGAGCCGTTTTCCCTGTTACATTTAATCCGTCCCGAAGGGCGGATTTTTGTGTTCAACGGAACACGGCAAGTTGTGTTTTGAGGCACTCGAAACCGAGTTAGTGCCTCAAAACAACTTGCCCTGCTGGGAGCTTAAAAAACGTCTTCCGAAGTCAGCGTTTTGTGTGTATTTAAAAATGGATTAGTGATGAACGAGAACAATAACAAAAAACAGAATAAGGGCGGACGGAGAGCTAAGACCGACCCAAGCATCCACCGCCACGTTTTCCGCCTTACGGACGAAGAAAACGCCAAACTCTTATCGCTTTTTGAAGCATCGGGAATGCCCAATAAAGCGAAGTTTATCATTTCCCTACTATTCAGTAAGGAAATGAAATCGGTTAAGATTGACAAAGGAACGGTTGATTTTTATATGCGGTTGACCTCGTTTCATAGCCAGTTCCGTTCCGTAGGCGTGAACTATAATCAGGTTGTAAAGCTACTGTACAAACATTTTTCCGAGAAAAAAGCGGCAGCGTTCCTCTACAAATTGGAAAAACAGACGGCTGAAATGGCGATGCTATGCCAAAAAATCATCCAACTAACCGAGGAATTTGAAGCGAAGAACCTGAAAAAACAGCCTTAGAAATGATAGCAAAAATCGGTAGAAGCGGAAATTTATACGGAGCATTGGCATACAATCAACTTAAAGTGGAAAATGAAAACGGACAAATTTTGTTTGCCAATAAGATGATTGAAACCGCTAACGGGCATTATTCCGTGGCACAATTAGCCCAATCTTTTGCGCCTTACCTGATAGCCAACCGCAATACCGAAAAGCATACGTTGCATATTTCGCTCAATTCCGACCCGAAAGACAAGGTAAGCGATGACAGGTACAGGGAAATGGCAGAGCAGTATATGCGTGAAATGGGTTACGGCGAACAGCCTTTTGTGGTATTCAAACATACCGATATTGACCGCAGTCATATCCATATCGTTTCGGTTTGCGTGGATGAGGAGGGCAAAAAAATTTCGGACAAGTTCGAGAAAATGCGGTCTATGAATGTGTGCCGTGAACTCGAAAGGAAACACGGTCTGATACCCGCAACAGAAAAGGAGCATCGGCAAAACGACAAGGCTTTTCGTCCGGTAGATTATAAAACAGGCGATGTAAAAAGCCAAATTGCCTCGGTAGTCCGCCACCTGCCGAACTATTATCAATACCAAACTTTGGGAGAATACAATGCCTTGCTTTCCCTGTTCAATATAACCACCGAAAAGGTGGAGGGCGAATTGCAGGGAAAAATGCGTCAGGGTTTATTGTACATTCCTTTAAATGAAAAAGGCGAAAGAGCCGGACACCCATTCAAGGCTTCCTTATTCGGAAAGAACGCAGGGCTTCCGGCTTTGGAATTGCATTTTGCAAAATGCAAAATTGCTTTGAAAGATAATCCAACCCAAAAGACCTTACAGTCTGCCGTTACCATTGCCCTGCAATCTACCAATGATGAGCTGGCTTTTAAAAAGCAGTTAGCCGAACAGGGCATTAATGTAGTGGTGCGTAGAAATGACACAGAACGTATTTATGGGATAACATTTATAGACCACAATTCTAAAAGCGTTTGGAACGGTTCACGTTTAAGCAAGGAGCTTTCCGCCAATACTTTTAATGATTATTGGAATAATAATATCAAACTGGAGATTAAAGAGCCAGTTGAATTAAAACCGAAAATATCCACATCAAATGATGCGGATCTTCCTGCGGAAGAACCGCATCATTTGTTCGACTTCCTGAATACTAATGAAAAACACGAAGATGGTTTGATTGAAGCATTGGGAGGTTTATTGCCCGAAGCACAGGGCGAGGATTACGAGGAACAGGATTTTGCCAACAAAATGAAGAAGAAAAGAAACCAAAAAAGAGGTCAAAAATAGAAATCAGCCAAACACTGCCACGCACCGCCATTGAGTGCCACATTCTTATAGCCACTATGTAGAGCCTTTAAATTCACGCCCGAACATTAAAACTAAAAAATAATGCAGGGAGAAGACGATTTAAGAGGTTTAGCCAAAATAATGGCTTTTATGAGGGCAGTAAGTATCCTTTTGGTACTGATGCACCTTTATTGGTTCTGCTACGGTTTCTTTATAGAACGTGGCTGGACTTTAGAAATCATCAACAAAGTATTGGGCAATTTTCAGCGAACGGCAGGGCTGTTTTCGCATACCCTATATACCAAAGTATTTTCTTTGATGTTACTGGGTTTAAGCTGCTTGGGAACAAAAGGCGTTAAGAACGAGAAGATAACCTGGTCTAAAATTTATGTGGCTTTAGCGATTGGTGCTATGCTGTTTTTTCTGAATTTCCCTTTACTAAAGCTACCGTTATTAACCGCTACAATCCTTTATATCCTTACCACAGGTTTAGGCTATATCGCTTTAATGGTAGCCGGAGTTTGGATGAGCCGTTTGCTCCGTACCAATTTAATGGACGATGTTTTCAACAACGAGAACGAAAGTTTTATGCAGGAAAACAAATTGATGGAAAACGAATATTCTGTCAATCTTCCCACGAAGTTTTATTACAAAGGAAAATGGAACAATGGCTGGATTAACATAGTCAATCCTTTTCGAGCCTCGATTGTGTTGGGAACTCCGGGTTCCGGCAAGAGCTATGCAATCGTAAACAACTACATCAAGCAGCAGATTGAGAAAGGCTTTAGTATGTATATATATGACTTCAAATTTGACGACCTTTCTACCATTGCCTACAATCACTTACTGAAGCATCAGGATAAGTACAAAGTTCAGCCCAAATTTTACGTCATCAACTTTGACGACCCACGCAAGAGCCACCGTTGCAATCCACTCAATCCCGACTTTATGACGGATATATCCGATGCTTACGAAGCGGCTTATACCATAATGCTCAACCTTAACAAATCGTGGATTTTGAAGCAAGGGGATTTTTTCGTGGAAAGCCCAATTATCTTGCTCGCAGCGATAATCTGGTATTTGAAAATCTATGATAACGGTAAGTATTGTTCCTTTCCACACGCCATTGAATTGCTGAATAAGAAATACGCAGACGTGTTTACTATTCTCACATCTTATCCCGAATTGGAAAATTATCTATCTCCGTTTATGGATGCTTGGCAATCCGGAGCGCAAGACCAATTACAAGGGCAGATTGCATCGGCAAAAATTCCTTTGTCAAGAATGATTAGCCCGCAATTGTATTGGGTTATGACGGGCGATGATTTTTCGCTTGACATCAACAATCCGAAAGAGCCTAAAATTTTATGCGTGGGTAATAATCCCGACCGTCAAAATATCTACTCCGCAGCATTGGGTTTGTACAATTCAAGAATTGTGAAACTCATCAACAAAAAGGGGCAATTAAAGAGTTCGGTTATTATAGATGAGTTGCCAACCATTTATTTTAGGGGACTGGATAATCTTATCGCAACTGCGAGAAGTAATAAGGTAGCGGTTTGTTTGGGTTTTCAGGATTTTTCGCAATTAACAAGGGATTACGGCGACAAAGAGAGCAAGGTTATCCAAAATACGGTTGGTAATATTTTTAGTGGGCAAGTGGTTGGCGAAACTGCAAAAAGCCTTTCGGAACGCTTCGGTAAAGTATTGCAGAAACGCCAAAGTATGACGATTAACCGCAACGATAAATCTACCTCTATCTCCACACAGTTAGAAAGCCTTATTCCGGCTTCCAAAATTTCAACGCTTACACAAGGTATGTTCGTGGGTTCTGTATCAGACAACTTCGATGAGCGCATTGAGCAAAAAATCTTCCACGCTGAAATCGTGGTGGATAATGAAAAGGTCGCTTCCGAAACCAAAGCCTATCAAAAGATACCGCAAATTTTATCATTTGTAGATGAGCAGGGCGAGGATAAAATGAAACAGCAAATTGAAAGCAACTACCGTCAGATAAAACAAGACATTGTACAGATTATCGAAACGGAATTGGAGCGTATCAAGAATGACCCGAACTTACAGCATTTGATGCAGCAGGAGTAATTATAAAACGCAACTACTGTGGACATTCTAAATTTCTTCAAAATTCAATTTGTAAATTTGTAAAATGAAAGTACCGAAAGAATGAAAATCCTAATAATAGAAGACGAAAGAGAGCTTGCAAAAAGCATCGTGGAATATCTTTCCGAAGAAAATTATCTGTGTGAAGTTGCAGCCACCTTTACGGAAGCAATGAACAAGATAGATGTGTTCAACTATGACTGTATCTTATTGGATATAACATTGCCGGATGGTAACGGACTGAAAATTTTAGAGGAACTGAAAAAAGAGAATAAGCAGGATGGCGTTATCATCATTTCGGCAAAGAACTCCGTAGATGATAAGATAAAAGGATTGCAGATAGGAGCCGATGATTACCTTACCAAGCCTTTTCATTTATCGGAACTGACAGCCCGCATCTATTCCCTTATCCGAAGAAAGCAATTTAACAACTCCAACATTGTTAAGCAGGACGAACTGGAAATAGACCTTTTGGCAAAAAACGTTGCTGTGAACAGTGAACCTATCGCACTTACAAAAAAAGAATTTGATTTGCTGATTTACTTTATTGGGAATAAGAACCGTGTACTCTCCAAAAGTACTTTGGCAGAACATCTTTCAGGAGATTTTGCCGATATGCTCGACAACCACGATTTTGTCTATGCACACGTTAAGAACCTGAAGAAGAAACTTAGTGATGCAGGCTGCGAACAATATATAAAAACCGTTTACGGTACAGGCTACAAATGGGAAGGATGAAAAACTTATTACAGAAATCGCTTAACCAGCTTACCATCTTTGCATTTATTGTATTTGCATTGAGTGTTCCGTCATACTTTCTGTTAGTGGACTGGATTTGGCTGAAAGAACTGGACGAAAACAATTATCTTATTGCAGAGCGGATAGAAAATGAATTTAATGAGCAAAATATCAGCGATGAAAAATTAGCTGAAAACATTAAGTTTTGGAACGAGATACAGCCAGTAAGTAAAATAGAATATGCTGAACAGCCTTTATTAAAAGACAGTCTATACACCATTAGGCGAGAAAATTCATATTCTTCAAGAAAAGATGTCATAGACCGGTTTCGTGGTTTAAAGACCAATATTAAAATCAATAACCAAAACTATGTATTGGTTGTGGAAACCAATGTTGAGGAAACCGAAGAAACCGTTGCTTATATTGCTATGGTCACGTTGTTGTTTTTCCTGATTTTAATAGTTGGTTTTTGGATTTTGAACAGGAGGCTTTCTAAAAAAATATGGCAACCGTTTCAGGACACTTTGCAGAAATTAAAGTCATTCCAATTAAACAGCCAAAAACAGATTGAGTTTCAGGAAACCGATACCATTGAGTTTGCTGAATTGAACGCCACGCTTGATAAGCTGCTCCAACATAGTATTACCACGTATAAAAATCAAAAGGAATTTACGGAAAATGCTTCCCACGAATTGCAGACGCCGTTAGCAGTTCTGAAAAACAAGCTGGACATTCTACTGCAAAGCAATGACCTTACCGAAAGGCAATACCACATTGCAGAAGAAATGAACAAAGCCCTAATAAGGAGTTCACGCATCAATAAAAACCTGCTATTGCTTGCCAAGATTGAAAATAGCCAGTTTAATAATTCGGAACTTATCAGCTTCGATACTTTGGTCATTCAAAGTATGGATGCTTTGCAAGAGCATTTTAAAGAGAAAAATATAAGTATCGGTTCTCATATTCTGCCGGATGTTGAAGTAAAGGGCAATAGTGGATTGACCGAAGTGCTAATCAATAACCTTATCATTAATGCCATCCGCCACACAGCTCCGGGAGGTGCGGTACGAGTAGTATTGGAAAAGTCGGGCTTTGAAGTAAGAAATTCGGGAGAACACCCACTTAATACAGAATTGTTGTTCAAACGGTTTTCGAGGATGTCTGCCGACAATAGCGGTAGCGGTTTGGGCTTGTCTATCGTACAGGAAATATGCAGGCTTCACCAATGGAACGTAAAATATGGCTTTGAAAATAATGAGCATATTTTTTCCGTGACATTTTAAAAGGTAAAAAACTATTACGTTTTTTCTTGTCTTATGAAAAGGTGCTGTACTGAAAATATTTATTCCTTTGTAAAAAGTAAAAGTCAATGGAACATAAAAACAATTCAGCCGATGCTTTGATACTTCCTGAAGGAGAAGGACGGATATATAATTGCGGTACAATGACCGCCATTTTCAAAGCGGACGAAAACGAAACCAACGAAAAATACAGTATTTCTGAATGGTGGTTGGAACCAAATTCCGATGGAGCCGGAGCGCATCAGCACGAAGACAACGATGAGGTATTTTACGTATTGGAAGGCACAACTTCCATTCTTATAGGCGACAAATGGATAGATGCAGACAAGGGAACTTTTATCAGGATACCAGCAAAGACAATTCACGATTTTGCGAACAGGACTGATAAAAGAACAGGCGTACTTAATTTTTTCGTTCCCGGTGGGTTTGAAAGGAATATGCCTGCAATAGTAGATTGGTTTGAAAAATAATAAATGATTTTATGGTTTCAATAGATACATCTGTGGCAAAAAAATAAAAACAAAATGAGAAAAGTAATTGCGGCATTCAATACGACTATTGACGGAAACTGTGACCACACTGCGGGAATAGCGGATGAAGAACTACATCAACACTATACCAGCCTTATGAACAATGGTGGTGTTATCCTTTATGGACGAACGACGTATCAACTTATGGAATATTGGCGAACGTTCTTAGAAAAGCCTTCGGAAGAAAAACCAATGAATGACTTCGCTATGGCTATTGACAAAATCCCAAAAATTGTTTTTTCCCATACGCTTAAACATGTAGATTGGAAAAGTGCAAAATTAGCAAGCCGAAATCTTGAAGAAGATGTTCGGGAACTCAAACAACAATCTGGAAAAGACATTTTTGTTGGAAGTCGCAGCTTAATTATACAGTTAATGAACCTGAATTTAATTGATGAACTACAACTTTGCATTCAACCCGTTATTGCAGGAAAAGGGCTGTCCTTATTTGAGGATATTAATGACAGGACAATGTTTAAACTCAAAAAAACTAAAAAATTTACTAACGGAGCAATTATACTTTATTACGAACCGGCAAAATAAACAAGGCTAATAAATGACAGCTATTTCAGACATCGGCCCGTTTTACCACGGGACGAAAGTAGATTTACAGATTGGCGATTTACTGACGGCAGGTTTTAATTCCAATTTCAAACCTGAAATTATAATGAACCATATCTATTTCACGGCGTTGGTTAATGGCGCAGGGCTTGCGGCAGAACTGGCAAAGGGAAACGGAAATCCCCGTGTTTATATCGTAGAGCAAACGGGAGATTTTGAGAACGACCCCAACGTTACCGATAAAAAATTTCCCGGTAATCCCACCCGTTCTTACCGTAGCCGGAAAGCATTAAAAAAAATATTTGGCGAAATAACAGATTGGGTAAGGCTGACAGAAGAGGAGCTTAAAGATTGGCACGAAAGATTAGCGAATATCAAAGGAGAGATTATTAATTAATGACTTTAGTAAATCACTGAAGTACAACAATAATCACGAACAACAAAATCCCAGCCCCGACTTTAGAGGCCGGGATTTTTATCAGATTGCAGAAAAACACCATACATATATAAAAATTCTAAATTTCTTCTAAATTGCTCCGGTACTTTACCCCATTTATAATGAGTAAAGTATGAATTTAAAAATATGCAATAACTATTCAAGGCTAAACCCATCCTTGTTTATTTTACCCGTATTTTTACTATTTTCTATTGTTGTATTTCTATATAGCAGAAATGCGTTAAGTATTGATGGATACATACAAATTCAAAAAGATAGTTTCTTCTCTGCCAATCACATTTTAGGGCAGTATCCTAATCTCCAGTATAATCTTACCCAATTTGGCGATGCCCTGATATTCTTGTCGTTTTTAAGCATTTTCATTGTGTACGCCCCTAAAATGTGGGAGGCTTTAGTATTGGGCTCACTGGTTTCCTGCTTACTTTCTTATATTCTAAAACAAATATTCGGAGTGCCAAGACCTGCGGCGGTTTTTGATAATGACAGCTTTATTATCGTCGGAAAAACATTGGCGGGACACAACAGCTTACCCTCCGGGCATTCCATTACCATTTTTACGACACTTACCATCTTGTTGTTTACATATATGCCCTGTGAGCTGAAACATAAGATTTTATGGTTTTTTCTCATAATCACAACCGGGCTAATCTTTGCACTTACAAACCTGAATTCGATTATTAATTCTATTTAAAATTGCAATCATGGTGGTAAATGTTTATATTTAAGTATCTGAAATTCAAATATTTAACAATACA
>NZ_SMBZ01000047.1 GCF_004342685.1 Sphingobacterium alimentarium | reverse complement strand
CATTCAATACTGTTTTGACGCGTTCCTCATCCGTTTTAATTACTTTCCAAGGCTCTTCGTCTGCCAAGTATTTATTTCCTAGACGCGCGGCACTCATAAAATGCGTCAACGCTTCACGGAATCGGTAGTCAGCTATTGATTTTTCGATCAATGCAGGATATTTTGCCAATTCATAGAACACTGCATTGTCCGTATCATTGAATGCGGAGCCCATCAATACTTTACCGTCAAAATATTTATGTGAAAGCACCATCACGCGGTTGACAAAATTACCTAAGATTGCTACCAATTCATTGTTCACACGTGCTTGAAAATCTTTCCATGTGAATTCAGAATCCGAGGTCTCAGGAAGGATGGACGTCAACACATAACGCAATTCATCCTGCTTGCCCGGAAATTCTTCTAAATATTCGTGCAACCAAACAGCATGATTGCGGGATGTCGATAATTTGTCGCCTTCTAAGTTCAAAAATTCGTTGGCAGGAACATTTTCTGGCAAGATATAATCGCCATGTGCATGAAGAATAGCTGGGAAAATAATACAGTGGAAAACTATATTATCCTTACCGATGAAGTGAATCAATGTAGATTCATCTTCTGGGTTGGTCTGTTTTTTCCAATAGTCTTCCCAATTTTTTCCATTGTCGATCGCCCATTGCTTTGTCGCAGAAATATAGCCAATCGGCGCATCCAGCCACACATATAATTTCTTTCCGGCAGCTTCTTCCAACGGCACATCTACGCCCCAATCCAAATCGCGTGTCATCGATCGAGGTTGTAATCCCGACTTCAGCCAAGAAGAACATTGTCCAAAAACATTGGATTTCAACTCATTTTTCTTGCCTTCGATCAACCATTTCTCGAGCCACGGCTGATATTTGTCCAATGGCAAATACCAATGTTTGGTTTCTTTAAGAATAGGAGTTTTGCCGCTCAAAGTAGATTTAGGATTGATCAAATCTGTTGGGCTCAACGAAGTACCACATTTTTCACATTGATCGCCATATGCACCTTCACTTTGACATTGCGGACAAGTACCTGTAATATATCGGTCGGCTAAGAATTGATGAAAATCTTCGTCGTAATATTGCTCCGAAAACTTCTCAATAAACTCTCCTTTTTCATATAAATTCAAGAAAAATTCTTGAGATAATTCATGATGTATAGGCTCCGAAGTACGGTGATAAATATCGAATGAAATACCAAAGTTTTCGAAAGATTCTTTGATCTGTTTGTTGTATTTATCAATAACTTCTTTGGGTGTCACTCCTTCCTTTTTAGCACGTATCGTGATGGCAGCTCCGTGTTCATCCGAACCACATACATAGACTACATCTTTGTTCTGCAAACGTAAGAAGCGCACAAAAATATCCCCCGGAATATATGCTCCAGCCAAGTGACCTATATGCAAAGGTCCATTTGCATACGGCAAAGCCGAAGTAATGGTATAACGTTTTTTAGACAAATTGCTCAATATATTGTATTTTTAAGGTAAAACTTTTAAAAATTAGTACAAAGATAATTCAATTTGCGCTGAATAATAAGCCTTGCTTAAAATATTCTTAAAAGTCTAAAAGAAATATTTATATTGTAATTCATTACATTAACGAACTGAATATGAATACTCCTCCGTTTTTGAAGAAAGGCGATAAAATTGCTGTTATATGCCCCGCAAGCTATATTAGTGGTGATATTTCAAAAGGTTACCAAGTGCTGGAAAAGTGGGGTTTGGAGCCTGTAATCTATCCTTCGGTGACGGCAGCTCACCATCAATTTGCAGGTACAGATGAGATGCGTGCACAGGATTTCCAAGATGCGCTGGATAACCCGGAGATAAAAGCAATAATAGCGGGTCGCGGCGGCTATGGATGTGTCCGTATCATAGACAAAATCAACTTCAACAAATTCAAGAAAAACCCAAAATGGATCGTAGGATTCAGTGATGTTACGGCCATTCACAGCCACATACAACGTAAATTTGGGATTCCCACTATACACGGGCAGATGGTGAAATCCTTCCTAGATGCTAGCGAAGAATCCTTAAAAATGCTAAACCACGCCTTGTTTGGCAAAAGTGTCAATCTCTCCTATTCCCATAATGATTATACCAATAGATCCGGAAAGGGTAAGGGTGTGTTAATCGGTGGCAATTTGGCTATTCTGCAAAGTATATTGGCGTCGGCATCTGATGTCAATTACGACAATAAAATCCTATTCATCGAAGATGTTGGCGAATCGCATTACAATATTGACCGCATGCTATGGACACTGAAAAGAGCGAAAAAACTGAACAAATTGCAGGGGCTAATTGTCGGTGGTTTTACAGATCTTAAAGACTCCAACCCTCCTTTTGGGCAGCGATTTGAAGACATCATTATGGATAAAGTGTGTGAATTTGACTATCCGGTAGCGTTTGGATGTCCTGCGGGTCACATCGACGACAATCGCGCCATCATTTTCGGGAAAGAAATAACATTAAAAGTAGACAAAACTAAAGTATCCATAGACTATTAAAATCTATTATGAGTAGATCCACACTACACATCCGCATCCATGCGTTGCCTGTTTGCATTTTGAACAACAAATCAGTAAACCTCTACCAAAATCGACACCGATAAATCCACAAACCCTTGGAGAGCATATCAGGAAGAAAAGGATGGAGCTAAAGCTGTTTCAAAAGGATGTAGCAGCCATATTTAATGTTAGCGAAGACTGCATCACCTATTGGGAGAACAATAGAAGTGAACCTCAAATTCAATATTATCCACCTATCTTCGGGTTCTTAGGATATTGTCCGTTTAAACTTGATAAGTCTACGTTTGCTGGCAAGATTAAAGCTTATAGATATTTAAACGGGCTTACTCAAAAGCGATTTGCAAAGTTGATGAAGGTAGACCCTGCTACCGTTAGTCGTTGGGAAGATGGAAAAGGTGGAGGTGTCAAGAAGAACGAGATTGATGCTGTTTTATCGAGTTGTAGCATCGTCGTAAATCAAGATCTAACGAAAGGTTTAAATTCTGATTAGTCAGAAAATAACAAGACTTTGAGTTTATAATCCGTTGTCGTTCGTCACGAAGGCAAATGTTTCGGTGATAACTTCTATTGGGCCGAAAGGTATAGAAACTATGTTTGAGTTTATAAGGAGAATATCCTTATCCCCTTTTTTAATCTTCCAATAAAGTGATATCGGGTATAAATCATCTTGGAAGATAGATTTCCGTCTTGAAAATGACACTTCACTAAGGTGGGAAAGTGGCGTATTCGGTTTGCAAAGTAATGGTGTGTCCTCAATTACTTGACCCAATATCCTCAACAGATTACGAAAAGCTGAATTATCAGTATGTATCGTGGAATCGATTCCCACAGCATTCAGAAAATCAGACAACTCATCTTGTAACGAGGTGACGAAGGAAAGCTTTTTTTTAAGCGAGGGATGACGAGCTATATTATATTCACCGTGGATTTCGGCATCGATAAGAAAATCGTTCAACTCACGTAGGAAACCCTGCACGGTAGCGTTGTTCAGCTGACTGTGCAAAGTCCAGTTCGCGCACATGCGCAAGTTTCAATACCCATCTCTGTGCTGTTGTTCAATGTATTTTCTGATTTGCGCAAGTATGTAAATACACTCCGCTTCGGACTCGATCCCTTTGGTTACAAGTGTTGCAATCTTATCGAGAATACTTTCTTTCATTTATTTTAAATGGGATTTATTGACATGATAAAGATCCGATAAAACAATCAACAAATTCATATGTATCCGTCCTACGAAGTACGTGTTGATTATTGAATAATATTTTTATAGTTCTGGGGGTATAGCTCCTTAATGTTTTTATGGTTTATGGTCATTATGTTCTGGAGAGTATATTTCAGCCATTGAAATGGGTTGACATCATGTTTCTTACATATGGCAAAAAATGAATAAATCATAGCTGCTCGTTGTGCCACTTCATGGCTTCCCGCAAAGAGATAATTTTTTCTTCCCATCGGTACACATCTCAATGCATTTTCGCAAAGATTATTATCAATTTGTAGATTTCCATCGTATAAATAAGCTGACAAAGCATCCCACCTAGGATAGGTATATGCCATCGCTTTACCGATTGAACTTTTAGGTAGTGTGTTTTTTATTTCCTCGAATATCCATTTTCCCATCTTATTTATTAGTGGGAGAGCCTCTTGAAGTCGCAGTTTTTTAATTTGATCAGCCGTTAACTGTTCTTCTCTAGCTGTGCGTTCGATAGCATATAACTTTTGGATTATTAGTAACGCTTTTTCTGCTCTAGGCTTATCATTATCCAACGATCTTTCATAGTAGCGCCTAGCATGGGCCCAACATGCCAGGTGTTTTACTTCATTCTTTTTGGCAAACTTTTCGTACACCTGATATCCATCCGATTGAAGATATCCCTTAAAATTTCCTAACATCGGCATAGCGGCAATGCCCCCACGACTAGGATTGTAATCAAATAAGACGGTTTTATCCAATGGGTCATGATATACCCAATAGTAACCGGTATGTGTAGCACCCTTTTTCTCGCTATCTAATACTTTTATAACCGTCTCATCCACCTGAAGGTAACCCTTTGTTTTGGTGTCAAATACCAACTGCTCATATAGTGGTTCCAGTTTTTGCAGCGCTTGTTTGGTCCAACCTTCGATTGTTGAAGAAGGGATCTGTATGTTTTCCCTTGCAAAGCGTTGTTTTTGACGATAGAGCGGTAGTCGAGTAGATAAGGGGAATTTCACCCCAAATCTCTCACAAAACCGTACGTGAAGCTCTCACTTCATACGGCTTTTCTTATTCAGTCGGCTCAAATTGTTTTCAGCGGCCGTATACCAAATCGCCAGTGCGCAAACAGATTGGGATTGGCTTTTGCAAACCTGCCCAACCATTGCCTTGCTCTAGCTTTTCGACCACGAAAACCTTTGTATTTCTTTGTCACCCAGAGAACCAGACGCATATTAAAGCGCTCAAGTAAGCCGTATATACCTGTTTTATAAAACTTTCCATAATAGCTGATCCAACCTTGAATGATCGGATTATACCAATGGGCAAGTTCTTTTATACTTTTGTCTGTACGGCTGGTTTTCCACCATGAACGCATAACTTCTCCTATCTTTTTCTTTGCCGTATTACTTATCGCGGGCAGAAAGCTAAGAAAACATTGCTTATTGGCACCTTCTGCTTTCCGTGGTTGAAAGGTGTATCCAAGAAAATCGAACTTAATATCTTTGTATTTTCCTTTTCTGTTTGAATCTTTACAGTAAACAATCTTCGTTTTAGATTCGTTCAGTTCGAGTCCACAGGATATAAGTCGATTTTTTTTTTAATGGTGCTTTGTATGGCCATAGCCTGCTCCCTCGTACTGCAATGACAGATTGTATCATCTGCATAACGCTCAAAAGGTACTTCAGGATGTTGACGCGTGATCCATTCATCAAAAGCATAATGTAGAAAAAGATTCGCCAGTACAGGACCGATAACAGATCCTTGCGGCACTCCTTTGTTACGCTCAATTCGCTGCCCATCTGCACTTTCATATGGAACTTTTAACCATCTATCGATGTAAAGCTGTATCCATTTCTCAGATGTGTGCCGCACTAATGCTTTGTGCAATAGATTATGGTTGATATTATCGAAGAAACCCTTGATATCCATATCAATGACCCAATCATATTTCCAACATCGTTTACGTGCAGCAGCCAATGCATCATGTGCTGAGCGGTTTGGACGATAGCCATAAGAATCCTGATGAAAGATCTGCTCAAGTTTTGGCTCTATAAGTAGAACTACCACCATCTGGGCAACCCGATCTGATACCGTAGGTATACCTAAAGGTCTTGTTCCTCCCCCGTTCTTGGGAATTTCCACAAGTTTTACGGGGGATGGAATGTAACTCCCCGATGACATACGATTCCAGATACGGTATAGGTTCCCCTTGAGGTTCTTCTCAAAGTCCATCAATGATTGATTGTCGATACCTGCACTACCTCCATTGGAGCGGATGCGTTGCCACGCTTCCATTACTAGGTGTTTTGAAATAATAAATGACTTTGCCTCTTTCATAAATTCCTCCCAATGTTCTGGTTGATTAATTCAATTAGCTGAATAAGTTGACCGCTTCGCTCCACATTCATTACAAATGTTTCATCACTACTACCAGTCAATCCGTCCCTATATAGCGTATTGGTACTATCGGCCTTACAGGTTCCTCTGCTTGTGCCTTTCCCTTAACAACGAGACATAGGTTCCCACGTTCCATACCAAAGCCTCACTGGAGTTCACGCCGTCTTTGTGCCGGATGCCATTAGGGCAGTAAACAGGTGCATCCCTAACTGATCCCGGAGTAACCACCTCTCTCCAGTTTTGACATCAACTTTACCATTACGACATTTCTTCAACGGTTCCCTTGCGGTCGTCTCCACCAGTGTCACCTGACCCTTTAAAGAGCCTTTTCCTTCATCGCTCACTACAAAAGCTTTTGACAATCGCAGCATAAGGTGGTTTGGCACCAATTCCTGCAAATCGGTACCGAGGGGCCTTCCCTCATCTTTGGTACAGCATAGTTGCCGTATTTATATAATTACGCGGCACACTTTCGTGGCACACAATGATCCTGGTACTTATCTGTTAAGATCATCGCTAGTAAACCTGCTCCAGGGATACCTTTATCAATTACACGCTCAGGTAGTTCAGCGATAGATACACCATTACCATTTTTAGCAGCATATTTATAACGGATATAACGTTTAATATAGAATTTAGCAGGTTCACACTCTAATTCTTCAGTGATTTCTTTGCCGATACATACCATTTCCGATAGATCACCCGGGGGGTGGATCTCGATTTCTTCTACAGGAAGGTGATCGGGAAGTTTCGCACGCCCTTTATGGTTTGGACGTTTCGGGTGTATTCAATCTTTTCTTTGATTTGCTCCTGTTGTTGCTCAACTTCTACAGGTTCAGCCTCAAAAGGAAGCATAATCTGGTTTGGATCGCCTTCAAAACGTTCACGCTTCTGTCCGAACTGCATACGACGAAGCATTTCAACTTGTGATTTTAAATGGTCCCGTTCTTTAGTAAGAGAATCACGTTCCTTGATAAGGCTATTTCCAATGCCCCTTCAATTGCGCTTTTGTTTCCGGCAGAAATTTTATCGCCATATTCTTTGAGCTGCTTCTCGGTCTGGAAAATAAGAGAGTCAGCCTGATTTAGTTTATCAACTTTTTCTCTGGCCTGCTTATCAGATTCGGCATTTGCCTCTGCCTCTTGTTTCATCCTTATAATTTCTTCTTCGGTTAATCCGGATGAAGCTTCAATTCTGATTTTTTGTTCTTTACCGGAAGTTTTATCCTTAGCACTTACGCTTAATATTCCATTGGCATCAATATCGAATGTTACTTCAATTTGAGGAATTCCTCTGGGTGCAGGCGCTATTCCATCTAAATGGAAACGGCCAATTGTTTTGTTATCTTTTGCCATGGGCCGTTCCCCTTGCAAAACATGAACTTCTACTGACGGCTGATTATCAGCTGCTGTTGAAAATATTTCAGATTTTTTGGCCGGAATTGTAGTATTGGCTTCAATCAATTTGGTAAACACTCCTCCCATGGTTTCAATTCCAAGAGAAAGTGGGGTTACATCAAGCAACAACACATCGTTAACTTCACCAGTCAGTACACCTCCCTGAATTGCTGCACCAAGGGCTACCACTTCATCAGGATTCAGACCTTTTGATGGTTTTTTACCAAAGAATTTCTCAACCTCTTCCTGTATTTTTGGAATTCGGGTTGACCCACCGACTAAAATCACTTCATCTATATCAGAAGTTGAGAGCCCTGCATCTTTTAGGGCAGCTTTCACGGGTTTCATAGCCCTTTTTATTAACTCGTCAGCAAGTTGTTCAAATTTTGCTCGGGTTAATTTCTTAACAAGATGCTTTGGTACACCATCAACCAGCATAATGTACGGTAAATTAATATCTGTTTCCGAAGAACTGGAAAGCTCTATCTTCGCTTTTTCAGCTGCCTCTTTTAATCGTTGAAGCGCCATTGGATCTTTTTTCAAATCCACGCCTTCATCTTTCTGAAACTCTTCAGCCAGCCAATTGATAATCACATCATCAAAATTATCTCCTCCCAAATGCACATCCCCGTTGGTTGATTTTACCTCAAATACACCATCGCCAAGTTCAAGAATGGAAATATCAAATGTACCTCCACCAATGTCCTACACAGCAACTTTCACATCTTTGTTTTCTTATCAAGGCCATAGGCCAGTGCAGCAGCAGTAGGCTCATTGATAATTCTTTTTACCTCAAGCCCTGCTATTTGTCCGGCTTCCTTTATTGCCTGACGTTCAGCATCGTTAAAATAGGCCGGTACAGTAATTACTGCTTCTTTAACTTCCTGTCCCAGATAATCTTCGGCGGTTGATTTCATTTTTTGCAAAATAATAGCCGATATTTCCTGTGGGGTATATTTCTTCTTGCCAATTTTAATTCTTACGGTTTCATTATCACCTGAAACCACTTCGTAAGAAATGTTTTTTAATTCTTCCCCCACATCGCCATATTTTTTACCCATAAAACGCTTTATTGAGCTTATGGTATTTTGGGGGTTGGTTACAGCCTGACGTTTGGCAGGGTCGCCTACTTTTCTTTCTCCATTCTCCATGAAAGCCACAATAGATGGGGTGGTTCTTTTACCCTCACTGTTTTGAATTACAACAGGTTCATTACCCTCCATAACAGCTACACAGGAGTTGGTTGTTCCTAAGTCAATACCTATATTTTTCCCATATCTTGTAATATTTTATTTGTTAATACCCAGTTTTATCACTGAATTTATAATCAACTTAAGTGATAAACCAATAATGATGCCATTATGACATTTTTATTTGGTAGAAAAACGCCATATTGACAGCTTGGGGTTGACAATATCAATTGTCCGAAAAATCCATTAGTTCATTTGTTTTAAGAATAAGTTTTTCAAAGGATTGAACATCCATATCTTGCTTTGCCTTATTATCTAAAATATCGTTTCTTATTTCAACCGAAACCATTGACATTTCATCTAACAAATCATCCAGGTCTTTTTCAGAAATCTTTTCATTTTTCGCCAGCCTAACAAACCGAATAACAAACTTATTGAACGCAACCAAAACATTTTCACCAGCAATAAAAATCATTCGTTGGCTTAAAAGCCTTAATTCTATTATATCCTCGTGGGTAATCTTTTCTTTACGCACAATATCTTCCAATTGCCTTATAAGTTCCTGGTAAATGGTCGTTTTTAAAGTTAAAAAACGAATACGTACCTCTTTGTTAAGCTCATTTTCGGTTTGTTTCCCCAGCAACGACCAGGTTGTTAGGGCAGTTATTGTGAAACCTATAATGGCTGCAAATATCTCGTATGTAAAAGGTTCTGACTTTTCACTATTTAAAACCATACGCAAAATCAAATACCCAATAAAGAGTATAAGAGCTATTATTATCAGTTTTTTAAATGTGTTCATTTAATTTGGTTGTGTTTTTTCCGCATTAATACCCTTTACGGTTTTTTGAAAGAAAGTATTATTTGGTACGTTAAAGATTCTATCATCATCTTCTAATTCAGTAAACATCAGATTTATATTTACTACTGTCGCTTGTACTTCAGGGTCATGCAGCTTTATTTTCGAACCTATTTTGAAAGGGTTCATTATAAAAATAAATATTCCTGAAATAATATTGCTTAAAATACTCCATACAGCAAACAACTCAATTGCTACAACAGAGAGAAAACCACCAAGATATACCCAAATATTATTTAGGTTTACCCCCCAAATTATAAGCGTTAAAAAAATCAAAGCAATCCAAAAAGCTATAGCAATCGTTTTTCTTACCAGAAATAGACGATGTGGTTCATATGAATAAAGTGCAGAAAGCTTAATAAGTCGTTTTTTACTTAACGCTTTCAGAAGGAATACAACTATCACCAAAATAATGGTTAATCCCATCTTTATGAAATTTGAGTTCATGGAATTGAATAAGTCTGGGTTTAAATGGAATCCATTTACATCAGATAATTTAGTTATGAGATAATTTAGGGAGCTTATAAATGAAATTTTGTATTATCCCTATCCAAACAGAAGTTATCATCATGGTAACAGTTATTACAGCTAAGGTCATTTGATAACTATAATCGCCTATTACCCCCAGGGAAACAGCCGCACTAACAAGAACAAAACTAAATTCGCCAATCTGAGATAACAAAGCTCCGGCATATATACTATCATGCCATGTACTGCCCATGCCTTTAAATATCATGGCATTTATTAAACTATTAATAACCATAACTGCAAGGGTGATTAACGATATAACACCAATGTTTTGGTATGCGAAGTGTAGGTTAAGTTGCAAACCAACTGCTAAAAAGAAAAAGGCTAAAAAGAAAACACGAAAAGGGACCAGAGCATGATCTAACCATTGGGTGGACTTATCCTGTCCGACCAATATACCTGCCAAAAGCGCCCCCAAAGCAGCCGATAACCCAAACCAATGACTTACCTGTGCCATGCCAAAACACAAAACAAAACCCAAAAATACTTGCAAGTCGTGGTCTCGTATCAAATCATGCCTGAATGGAATTTTTATTAGTTTTTTGCGAATGGCGAAATGCATAAAAATCAATATGGCCAGACCGCCAACTACTGTTCTTGCTAACTCAATGGTCTCCAATTTACCTTTGGCCATAAAGTTTAAGGTAAGCATCATTGGTACGATGAGTATATCTTGCATGATTAATACTCCGGATGTTAACAGCCCTATTTTACTTTTAATTTGCCCAGTGTTTGATAAATATTGAAAAATAATGGCAGAACTACTTAAACTGATGACAAAACTCAAAAGTATAATTACCTGCCAGGACCAATTTAAAATTTGACCTGTTATAACCATGAAAGCAAAACTGAGTAGCAATTGCGATAATGTACCCAGTAACGGTTTTTTAAAACTTTTAGAAAAGTCGGGCAGGTTAATTTCTGCTCCGATAAAAAACATGAGTAATATTACACCAAGTTCTCCAATTTCGTTAATCGTTGATGAATTTGAAATAACCCCGAACACCTCAGGCCCCAGAATGATTCCCGCTATGATATAGGCAATAAAATAAGGTTGTTTCGCTCTTTTTAATAAAAGTGCTAAAAATAATATCGTAAGCGATACTATAAACAGTCCGTTTAACAGTCCATGATTCATTTCAAATAAAAGTTAAAGTTACCAAAGTTTTGTTTTTGCACCATTTTCTGATGTTTTTTTTAATTTAAAACCCAAAAAGAAATAAGTCATTGCCGATAGAAACGCATTAATTCCAAGCAACCAACCCGAAGCCAACAATACATTTTCAGGTTGGGTTATAAACATCCAGAGGATGATAGCTCCCAATATAACTGAGAATAATCCGCTAAATATCATCCACAATTCTCCTTTGATTTCTTTGCGAAGCCGAAGGGCTGTTATTATTTCTGATATGCCAACGAATATTGACCAAAAACTAATGCTGGCCCATAAAAAGCTGGCAATTGCAACAGTGGCAATAAGTGGAGAAACAATAACAGCAATACCTGCCAGTATACTTATAATAGCGCTAAAAATAAGCCATCCCCACCGCTTTCCCTTTCTGATTTTCCGAACCGATGCAATAATGCCAAAAATACCATCAGCTAAGGCAAATGCACCAAAAACAATTGCCAGGGCAAGTATGGCTGTAACGGGCATAATAAAAGCCAACACAGAGAATATTAGCGCAAGGAAGCCTTTAATGATGAAAGCCCACCAGTTTGAGGAAATACTTTTTATTCCCTTTTGTTCGTCTTGAAATTCATTACTAATTGTTGTCATTTTTATTGTTTTTTAGTTTAAAAGTTTGAAACTATTTATTCCCTCGAATATATTTTTAATTAGACATCTGCTTTTTAAACACTAATAATCGTCAAAATTGACTTTAGCACTTCTATTTCCGTGGAACCCTCTTGTTTATTGCCTTTGGCGAGCTCGCAAGCTCGGTTCATGTCCTTGTTGTGGACGGCAGTGCATAAGGGTTTCATTAAGAAATAAATCAGACCATTTTTTTTAACAACTCCCATTGAAAACGGCCAACTAAAGGATTGTCTGGGTTGCCATTAATCATGGTTAGGAAATACGCCGTTTTAGACATTTGCCAGTCAATCTTTAAGGTATGCGAATCGCTGTTAGAAACGTACCTTTTGCCGAAGTGCTGCTCAAGCGGAAACCCTAAATTCCTGCAAATAGCCATTGCCCGTTTAATAGCCATCCCCAACTCCTTATCTGATTCGAAAAAATGTTCTATGGATGCAGCATTGAAGTGCATTTCCAATTGTTCTATGGCTTCAATAAAAGCCCCAATATGCAATGGCACATTTTGGTTGTACAGAACTATTGTTTCTATCTTTTTCATACATTTTTATTTTTTAGTTTTGATACAATACTGAATGTGATATCATCAATGATATTTTCGACAGCTTCAATTTGCATACGCATCGACTTTGCAATCTCATTAGCAGTCATTTCATGTAGCCAGAACAGTTCAAAAGCCCGTTTAGCATTTTCATCAACATTAGCCAAAACCTCGTTTACAACGGGTTCTATTTCAATATCGGCAGGGAGTTCAATTAGCGCATCGCTGTTGAGAATCTCATTGCCTAATTTTGTGTTCTCGTAAGAAATATCATCCAAATCTTCCTGCATGATAAGTTCTCCGTCTGCATCAGCGGTAAATTTTTCTTCCATGCTTAAAAGTTCTTCTTCAGCCAGCTTATCGAACGAAATATGTGCGTTTTTTGGGTAATGCTTTTCCATAAAACTTTCCAAAGTTTCGCGGGCAATTTGAAAACTCCATGGGGAGAACTCTTTGTCTTTTTTAGGTCGTTCTTCAAATCTTTCATAAAGAGCAAGGTATATCTCATCCACCAAATCATCAATTGTAAACCCGCTGGCAACTTTTGTTTTGCTATACGAAAGATACCTGGCTACAAACCCGCGGATAGCAGGCAAAAGTTGTTTTATAAGGAAGTTAAAGTGTTCTTTATCCTCTTCGTTTCTTAGCTTATTAAGTTGGGATAAATGCTTGCTTGCTATGTTAAGTCTTGTTTTTTTTTGTGAAGCTATAAATTGCCTTAAAAACCTGGATTTAAGCCGTGTCATTATTTGTTCAGCTAAGATCGCCGGTTCAGTGCCTTCAGCTTCTGCAAAAACCTGGTTAGCTCCTTGTTTTAAATAAAAAGTTGCTTTTATCCCCTTATTGGTTTCTGTTAAATAAGCATCCAGTTTATTGGAATTAAGAAGAACATCCATGCGGTCAAACCATTTATTATGATTTTTTATGACCTCTCCAAACTGACTTGCCAATTTGCTATCTGTCAATAAATGTTTGTTATGAATTGTTGTTTTCATCTTATTTCATTTTAAGGTTCATCAAAATATTTGCCTGCATTACACAAAATGGTTAAATCAGATTATATTAAGCTTCAAAACTTAGTTTTTCGTTTTCATTTTCGGGCTCCCTGAATACAATTTTATTATCAATAGCATCAATCACAATATGTGAATCGGGGTTTACCGTGTCCTCGAGCATGGCCACCGATAGTTCATCCAGGATTTTGCGCTGTATCAGCCTTTTTAGAGGCCGGGCCCCAAATTGTGCATCAAAACCTTCTTTTTGCAGGTAGTCTAAGCAGTTATCTGTTACATAAAAAGTTATATTTTGCTTTGATAATACCTGTTGCAGGTGTGCCAATTGAATTCTTATAATTCCTTCCAAATCGTTTTTTGACAGCGGACGGAACATAATAACTTCATCAATACGGTTTAAAAACTCCGGTCTGATACTTGTTTTAAGCAATTCAAATAATTGCTTCCTTGTTCTATCAATAATATCTTCGGTATTTTTTTCTGTAATTTCGGAAAAGTTATCCCTAATAATATCAGAACCTAAATTGGAAGTCATGATAATAATTGTATTTTTAAAATTGGCAATACGCCCTTTATTATCAGTTAGTCTTCCATCTTCCAATACCTGTAACAATATATTGAATGTATCAGGATGTGCTTTTTCTATTTCATCAAGTAAAACCACAGAGTAGGGTTTTCGTCTTACCGCTTCTGTTAATTGTCCGCCTTCGTCGTAACCAACGTAGCCCGGAGGCGCTCCAATCAGCCTTGAAACAGCATGTCGCTCTTGGTACTCACTCATGTCAATGCGAGTCATTAGTTTCTCATCATCGAACAAGTACTCTGCCAGGGCTTTGGCAAGTTCGGTTTTTCCAACCCCGGTTGTTCCGAGAAACAAAAACGAGCCAATGGGGCGGTTTTCATCGGACAGCCCGGTACGGCTTCTTCGTATAGCTGCCGCCACTGCATGTATTGCTTCATCCTGGCCTACGACCCGTCTATGCAGTTCTTCCTCAATATGAAGTAGTTTTTGTTTTTCGCTTTGCAGCATCTTGCTTACCGGGATGCCTGTCCATCGGGATATTACCTCGGCAATATCTTCAGCGGTTACCTCTTCTCGTACCAACCTTTTACCATCCCTTTCATATTCCTGAAGTTTTGCAACCGCCTGTTTTAATAGCTCTTCTCTTTTAGGAAGTTCTCCATACCTGATTTCTGCTACCTTACCTAAATATCCTTCACGCTCAGCTTTTTCTGCTTTATACTTAAGGTCTTCGATAGCCTGTTTAATGTTTTGTATATTTGTAACTACCGATTTTTCATCTTCCCACAGGGCCATTAGTTGCTTGCGTTCGTCTTGAAGGTCGGCAAGTTGCATGGAAATGAGTTTTACCCTTTCTTTATCTTTTTCGCGTTTAAATGCTTCCCGTTCTATTTCCAGTTGTTGAATTTTGCGGTCAAGTATGTCAATTTCTTCGGGTTTAGATTTCATCTCTAATCGTAGGTGAGCAGCGGCCTCGTCAATCAGGTCAATAGCTTTGTCGGGCAAATAGCGGTCGGAAATGTACCGAATGGAAAGTTGCACTGCTGCCACAATAGCCTCATCCTTAATCCGTATTTTGTGATAATTTTCATACCGTTCCTTTATACCCCTTAAAATTGAAACAGAATCTTCTTCGGTAGGTTCGTCAATAAACACTTTCTGAAACCTTCTTTCCAATGCTTTATCTTTTTCAAAGTATTTTTGAAATTCATTGAGGGTAGTTGCACCAATAGCCCTTAATTCTCCGCGTGCTAATGCAGGCTTAAGGATGTTGGCTGCATCCATAGCACTTTCACCTCCGCCACCGGCACCTACCAAGGTATGTATTTCATCTATAAAAAGAATAATCTGCCCATCTGATTCGGTAACTTCTTTTACTACCGTTTTCAACCGTTCTTCAAATTCTCCCTTATATTTTGCTCCGGCTATCAGGGCTCCCATGTCGAGCGAATATATCTCTTTGGAAAGCAGGTCTTCGGGTACATCTTCATTAACTATCCGAAAAGCTATCCCTTCAGCTATAGCTGTTTTACCAACTCCCGGTTCACCTACCAAAATGGGGTTGTTTTTACTTCTACGGGCAAGAATTTGCAGCACCCTTCGTATTTCATCATCCCTGCCAATAACAGGGTCGAGTTTACCGCTCTGTGCGCGTTCGTTCAGGTTTATGGCGTATCTTGATAATGAATTGTAAGTATCTTCAGCACTATGACTGGTTACACGCCCTCCTTTTCGTAACTCTTTTATGGCAGAAGTTAAATCTTTTTCGTTCAGCCCACTGTCTTTCAATAAACTGGCAACCGGGTCGTCTACTTTCATCAGTCCTATAATGATATGTTCCAACGATACATAATCATCTTTCATACTTTTTGCAGCACTTTGGGCTTTTGTTAATGCCTCGTTGGCCGTGTGGCTAAGGTACTGTTGCCCTCCGCTTACTTTAGCATACCCGGTTACAATACCGTCAAGAGCTGCAATTACATGCTGATGATTTATTGAAAGCTTTTTAAAAATAAAGGGGATTACATTTTCATCTACCTCCATAATACCTTTAAGCATGTGTCCACATTCTATAGCCTGATGCTCATTTTCCATTGCAAGTTGCTGTGCCCGTTGAATGGCTTCCTGCGATTTTATAGTAAACTTGTCTAGTTGCATATATTTTAGGTTTTTATAAATTTTGATTTATTAAATTAATTAATTGCGGTTTAGAGGCCACGCCGGATTGCCTCCAGATAATTTGCCCGTTTTTAAATAAAATTAACGTTGGCACGCCTTGCACACGATATTGTTGTGCTATTGCCGTATTCTTATCAACATCAATCTTTATAATCCGTGCTTTGCCTTTGATTTCAGCAGACACTTCTTTAAGAATAGGAGCCTGCATCTTGCAAGGGCCACACCAGTCGGCATAAAAGTCCACTAAAACCGGTTGTTCACTTTTAATAATGTCGTTAAAAATCCCTTTCATATCTCATTGTTTTAAGTTTTTACCAAGTATCTGTTTTATTTCTTCATGGTTTATAACCTCCTGCTCCAACAATATATTCGCCATTTTATCCAATAAGTCATGCTTTTCGGAAAGAAGCTTTTTTGCATCTTCGTAACATTGATTTATTATTTGACTTACTTCCATATCAATCTGCATCTCCACATGTTCCGACCTTCGTTCCAACCCTGATGCCTGTCCCAGGAAGCCGGGGTTTGATTTATTAACCAATGAAATGTTCGGTAACTTTTCGCTCATGCCGTAAACAACAATCATGTTCCTGGCCAGTTGTGCTATCCGCTCAAGGTCATTGGATGCGCCTGTTGAAACTTCTTTAAAAATCAATTCCTCTGCGGCCCGGCCTCCAAGTAAGCCCTTTATTTTACCAAGCAACTCTGATTTTGACATCAGATAGCGGTCTTCAAGCGGCATCTGTAAAGTATATCCGAGTGCACCTATTCCCCTGGGCACAATACTAACTTTCTCGATTTATTTTCTGAACACTGTCTCTCAATTTCATAACCAGTTCTTTTTGTTCCGGGGTCAATTTATCCGGTAGCTTCACCTGAATTTTAACATATAAGTCACCATGCGAAGATTTACCATATACAGGCATACCCTTTCCTTTAAGCCTGAACTGTTTGCCGTTTTGAGTACCTTCAGGAATTTTCATGTTTATTCTGCCTGACAGGGTTTGGATTTCCATTTTGCCACCAAGTAGTGCTGTAAACAAATCCACAGGCATGTTCATATGCAAGTCGTTTCCTTTGCGCTCATAAACCGGGTGAGGGGACACGTTGATGGTGATGTACAGGTTGCCTGCCTTTCCTCCCCGGGCTTTCTCTCCTTTTCCTTTTGCGCGGAGTTTTAATCCAGAGTAAGCTCCAGGTTTTATTTTCAGCTTAATCTTTTCACCCCCCAGGTCAATAATGCGTTCGGTACCTGTGTAGGCTTCCTGTAAAGAAATAGTTATTTCTCCTGCCAGGTCGTTACCGGGTATATCTGCACCGAACCCGGAAAACCCGCCGGTACCAGAGAATCCTTTCCCCTGTCTGGTTCCTCTTCCAAAGAAAGACTCAAAAAAGTCTGAAAAACCACTGCTACCACCTCCAAAAAACTCAGAAGGGTCGCCTTCAAACTCATAATAATCTTGCCCCCCGGGTGCACCCTGTGAATATCTTGCTCTTCCACCAGCGGTTGATGGGTCATAGCCAGCATCCCGGTA
This sequence comes from Sphingobacterium alimentarium, assembly GCF_004342685.1. Taxonomy (GTDB): domain Bacteria; phylum Bacteroidota; class Bacteroidia; order Sphingobacteriales; family Sphingobacteriaceae; genus Sphingobacterium; species Sphingobacterium alimentarium. Next base: position 12,417 of record NZ_SMBZ01000047.1, on the reverse strand, counting down.
TTGCTTCCAATTGGAGCCCAGTTGGTCGTATAGTTTTCTTTTTTCCGGGTCACTCAATACTTCATTAGCCTCACCAATTTCCTTAAATTTTTCTTCTGCCTCCTTGTTTCCGGGATTTTTGTCCGGATGGTATTTTACCGCCAGTTTGCGATATGCCTTCTTTATTTCATCCTGAGAGGCTTTCTTATCAACACCCAGTATTTTATAGTAATCTTTGTATTCCATATTCTTAAATAGTTATTATTCATCACTATGTCCAAGCAAAGCAAACAAATAATAGAGTAAAGTAGCAAGCGAAGACAAAGCAGCAATTACATAAGTTGAAGCTGCCAAACGCAATGCTTTTTCAGCCTTTGAGTGTGGTGAATAATAATCGGTTATTCCGGTACGTTGAATCCATGCTAATGCCCTGCTGCTTGCATCAAATTCAACTGGTAGTGTAATAAATGCAAAAAGTGTAAAAACTCCATAACATGCAACAATTATTAAAGGTGCCGTTTGCATGGAGAATAAACTTCCGAGTAAAAACGAGCCGAAAAACATTCCAATAAAAATCTTATTTAAAATAGTTGCGCTGATATTTTGTAAAGGCACAAGCGCTGAAGGCAGGCCTGACCAAGCATACGCATTAGCATGTTGCACGGCATGGCATGTTTCGTGAGCGGCAACGGCAGCTGCCGCTACATTTGTACCATAATAAACATCTTGACTAAGATTTACAGTTTTGGTTTGCGGATTGTAATGGTCGGGTAAAGTTCCTTGAACCGACATAATATTAACATCATAACAACCATGGTCGTAGAGCATTTTTCGGGCAACTTCGGCTCCGCTCATGCCGTTGGCAGTAGGAATCGCTGAATATTCCCTGAATTTGGATTTTAGTCTACTTCCCACAATCAAACATAAAATAAAAAATATCCCGAATATCAACCAAAGCATCATAATGTTAAAGATTTTAAGATTAAACAACTACTTTTTTCTACACAATCTGCAATTATGAAAATGTAACATTTCTATAAGCTTCTTTTCACTATATTTTAATACAATTTTGTACCTTTCAGATGGTTCTTTTTTCCTGATGTAATGAAACGGACATTTCTCGGCAATTTCGTCTTTTAAGGGGCAGCCGAATATTAAACCCAAAATACTATATTTGTCAATATCATCGATTTTCTCAAGAATTACAGTTATTTGATGTTTATAATCTGTAACCCTATTTACTCAGGAATACCGATTTATAGTGAAATAATGTTATTCATTCTTTCCTTTCTCAGGAAATTGTTCCATGAAAAACTTGTTTTCGATAGAGTCCATTTCCCAAAATAGTCTTTCCATTTGTTGCATATTATTCATAAAACGTTCGTGAAAAAAGTCGTTTTTGTAAAAATCATACTTCAACAAGCTGTCTTCGAAAAACAAATCATTGAAATATGGCGTTGTTGAGAAAGAATAATTGTCTTCAAACATATTCCGGAAATTATTAAAAATACTGTCGGCAGCAATTTCATCTCCTTCAATATTTGAATAGTAATAGGTATAAGTAGAATCATAACGGATTAAATTTCCATTCTCATCGTACTCTTTATTTACCTTAATATCTTCTTTAGGTTGTTTACCCAATATTAAAGAAGTATCAGACTCATTATTATTCTTTTCCTTTTTTTATTTCCTGTCCATTGCATGACGAAAAGGTTATTGAAAAAGCAATGAACAAGGCTATGTAATTTGCTTTCATGTTTGCACTGTTTTGGAATTATTAATCAACATTTTTAAACTTTCGAAATATTATTCCGGCTTTTATTGCCTAAAGGGGCTGTATGTTATTTAATATTTTACAGCCCCTGTTAATTTAATCTAAAAGTTAAGAATAAAAATTGTTATGAAGCTATTCTTTTCTTAAAATCAGCAAGTTTTGTTTTAAATTTCTCAAACAATGCCTGAGAATCACCATCATCTTTCACTGATTTTTTCAATTCTTTAATGGTTTTGTTTAGTTCTTCATATTCACGGTCGCGGTCGCCATAACCAAGCTCTTCGGCCATAATTAACTGGTATTCTGCATTGTCAAGAAGTTCGAGTACCTCTTTCTTTTTGTCTTCATTGGAAGCATCATCGGTTTTGGCCTGTGCGATAAGCGCCTGTGCCCTCAGTATAGGCAAAGGAATGCGTTCTTCGCTTATAACTAATGTGTTAAGAGCTGTGTATAGCACTACTTTGGCTTCATCAGTTTTCCCTTTGTCAATTAAAGCCGCTGCTGATTTCATGGCTTCGGGAAAAGTTGCTAAAGGTAATTCAACTTTAGTAACCTGCAATTCACTGGCCAGTTTTGCTAACTCATAGCGCAACACCTGGAAATAGTCCTCTTTTAAGGCCTGTCTTGCTGCTCTTTTTATATGCCTGATTGTTTCAAGGTCGGCCACCAGGTCAACGGTTTTAACCGATACGTCAATAGGCACCAGTGCCAAATCGGGTTTACGGGCCAGTAAAATATTTAACTTGCCGGTTGATTTTTCAAGCGCTACCAGAGCTCCTTTGGTATCCTTTGCTTCGAGGGCGTCAAGCGCCACGTAAACTTGTCCGAGAGCTTCTGAGGCTTCTGCCACTATTTGGTCACTCAATGATTCAACAGCATCAATTGCCTGCTCCTGAACCTTACCTGCAAGTGAATCGGCATTCATACCCAATTCAACCGGTTTTTCCATTCGGATTTCTTCCGTTTGCGCGACACTATCTTCTTCGCTTTTGTTTTGGCTTTTATCTCCGCAACTTGTTAGTAAAACTATTGCCAGAAAAGTATAAAGAATTTTATTTAATATTTTCATGATTATTTAATTCTGTGGTTACTATTTAATTTCTATTGCCTTTTTGTTTTCTTCTTTACCCTTTATTTTACCAACTTTTATTTTCAATACCCCGTTTTTCATAGAAGCATCTATATATTCAGGGTCGGCATTCTCGGGTAATTGAAACATTCGTTGGAACGAGGCATAACCATATTCACGGCGCATCCAGTTGCCTTCGTTTTCTTCTTTTTCGTATTGTTTTTCAGAAGAAACAACTAAGCAATTGTCCTTAACTTCAAGTTTAATGTCTTTTTTATCCATTCCCGGCACGGCTAAAGAAACCTCAAAGGTGTTGCCTTTATCGTTTATGTTCACTGCGGGTACGCTGGCGATTTCTTCCGAACCCGAAGCCTGGTCGTCAATTTTTTTACCAAAAAATTTCTCAACAACATTTGGAAATTTTGGTTTAATGTTTTTTGTCCATTTAATTAAGTCCATATCAGCTAATTTTTAAAGTTTTACAATTAAATTCAATAACAGGTCATCGCAATTTTTGCGATGACCTGTTATAATAAATTACGAAATTTCAATGCTTTTTGGCGGTTTAGGCTTAGCTTCTTCCTTTTTTGGAATAGTAACGGTTAAAATACCATCGTTGTAAGAAGCGCTGACTTTATCAGCATCGGCGCTATTGGGCAGGGTAAAGGAACGGGTGAAAGCCTGGTAGGCAAATTCTCTCCTGGTGTATTTTTCACCTTCGCCCTCTTTTTGTTCTTCCTGCTTTTGCGAAGAAATTGTAAGCAGGCTGTTATCAACATTAATTTTAAAATCGCCTTTTTTCATACCCGGCGCAGCCATTTCAACTACAAACCCATTTTCGTCTTCCTTAATATTTACTTTAGGAAGTGTGGTGTTGGTAGCCGAATAGTTTTGGTTTCTCCAATCGGCCAATTCGGTGCCAAAGAAATCATCAAAAAGATTTCCGAATAATGGATAATTTGTTTTTACTAGTGCCATAATTTTTAAGTTTAAAGGTTAAAAAAGAATAATTTAAAATGATACTAGCGAAAGTTATGTATTTTAGAAATGCTTTTCCTTGATTCAAATCAAGACACTGAAAAAATTTGTTCAATCGTTCATATTTGATATCATTGTTGTCCGGTAAAACGGATGTTTAATTTTATTTGTTAATTCTAATTCGTTCTAAGGCTATTTTCTTACTTATTTCAAAAAGCAAGCCCCCTGTGCTCGGTAAAGAGTGAATTTTCGTATCGATTTTCATTCCTATCAATGACTTTGCGCCAACATCCTTCTGGGTCTTCAAGGAAACGATATATATATCAACATAATTCATTAATTGGTTTCTAATCAGGGACACCATATTTGAAAAAGCCCATGAGCGTTTCACCTTACTTTTTACCAATGTAATCAATAGATTAGCCAGCATAGCTGCCCATATTTGTATTTCAATGGCATTTTCATTGTCTCCCAGAAAATATTTAAGCGGAAAGTTCTGTTTTAGTTGCTTGAACTGTAATTCTATTTTCCATCGTTGTTTATAGATCAAAGCTATTTTTTCTGCCGAAAACTCAAAATTATTGGATATAAACTCAAATAACCGTTTGTTTTCATCATCCCAATAGGCGATCCGCCTAGTGCGATGCTCGCTCTTTTTGTCCTGTCCGTAATACAAAACAACTTCTTCATCTTTTAATACACTCGAGGGTGCATTCTCCGGCAGGTCGTATTCTTTACGCGCTTGATAGACTGCATTTTCTTTCAACCGGGTAACATAAAAGATCCCGCTTTGAGAAAATGCTTCATATTGGGCATAATCTACATAACCTTTGTCAAAGGTGATAATTGATCCTTTGGACAAAGTATGGACTTCGTTAAGGAAAGTGTGGTCATGGCGGACTGCTACGTTGTAGCGAATCAAACAGGGAACGTTTTCACTCGCTTTGACGATGGTATGCGCCTTGATTCCGCCCTTTTTCTTTCCTTGTAATGGATTGCGACCAACCCCTTTCAAAATGTCCTTGAACAACGTGATGGTCGTGGAATCCATGATATAAAGCCTTTTCATATCGACATCACTCAAGCGGCTGTCCGCTAAATGTTCCCGGTTCCGTTGATAAACCTCCATATAAATTTCACCAAATAATTTACTACTGCGGCGCTGGTTAGCTTCCGATAAAGTACTTCTCCGAACGATATAGCTCAAACCCAAATGGCTCAGCTTATGTGCATTGGCTAGCAGACCTATAATCACTTCCCGAATAGAGGAATAGCCCTCCAAAGCAACAAACATCATCACCACAACGTGGTTGTAGGTAGTGAGCTTTTTAACATATCGATCTCCTTCATGGCTTTGGCTAATTTTCTTGATCTGACCTTTGTCTAAAAAAAATAACAGTTGATTTAATATCGGCTGTCAGCTAAAATTTGTACTTTTACCCATAGTTACTTTGTTTGTTTTGCAACCTCAAAGTTAGCTAAAGGGTTGGTGCTTGCGCCAACCTTTTTTAATCTTTACCGGACACTAGTGATTTGATATTTTAAATAATTTGTCTTTTCTTAAAAGTTCAATAATTCCGTTTATAGATTTAATAAGTCCGGATTCCTGAAACCTGGTTAAATACCTGCTAAGCGTTTCAGGGCTAATGTTTATTATTTTAGCCAAATCTTTTTTAGGTAAACGAATCAGGCTGTCATCATGCACAGGGCTATTTTCAGATGCCTGTTCGAGACCTAATAATAAAGTAGCCAACCGTGAATCAATTTTCTTTGAATGCAGGTTCACAATTTGTTTTTCACTGCTCCATATCTCATTACACAACATTTGAATAATTGACCTGGTAAAATCATTGTTCTCATGTATAAGTGTGAGGAATACATTTCGGGGGAAAAAGTATAGCTCGCAATATCCTAATGCCTGGGCATTGTCAGGGTATGGTGTATCTTTTAATAAAGATACATAACCGATAAATTCGTTATGCCCAAGCATCCGCAATATCACCTCATCACCTTCATTGCCACCCCTAAATATTTTAACCCACCCATATTTCATAAAATACACACCTTTAGGCTTATTACCTTTTCTGTATATAAATCCTCCTTTTTTAAAAGTCCTTATCTCAAAGGGGCTATTTATTTCATTGCTGAAATGGTTGCAAAGCTCTGCAAAAAGTTTGTTCGATATGTTTCTTTTTTCACTCATTTTTGTTTCCTTGTTTACAACACTTCATTGAACAGACTATTACAGAGGCGAAATTTCAAGAAAGCATTAAAATTGATAGATGCAATTTACGTATTCTTATTGGCAATAATTTAAGTGTTTTCCCGCAGTAATTCTTCCAATAATAAATCAAGGTTTACCGATGCAAAAGACGATGCATAGTCACTCATGGCATAGGGGATGATGAGTTCATTGTTGTGGACGATTGCCCCGCATGTGTAAACTACATTTGGGACATAACCGGAACGTTCATTTTCGTCGGGTAATAAAGTGGTTCTTTAAATCTTCCTATAACTTTTGTAGGATCTTTCAAATTGGAATTGCAACTTAAAATAGGAGACTTTTTTATGCTGCCAATCTTTCTTTATCCAGCAGCATCTCTTCGATCTGCTTGGGGGTTTTACACCCCAGTGCAGAATGTGTTCTTTTGGTATTATAAAATCCCTCAATATATCCAAAAACCTCTAATTTAGCCGACTGCTGATCCATGAATTTCCTCTGATAAACCATGTCCGCCTTTAACGTCTTGAAAAAGCTCTCAGCCACTGCATTGTCCCAACAATTCGCCTTCCTGCTCATGCTTTGAAGTATCTTGTTTTCTACAATTACCTCCCTGAATTCAACGCAGGCATATTGGATCCCTCTATCCGAATGGAAAATAAGCCCACTTTTGACACCCCAGTTTACAATACCCATCTTGATTGCTTCTACAGAAGTGTTTTTAGCAGTCATATCGGTACTCAAAGACCATCCGATGACTTTTCTGTCCGCCAGATCGATGACTGTTGTTAGATAGAGCCAACCTTTGCCAGTATGGATGTAAGTGATGTCTCCAACCCATTTTTGCGAGAGGGAATCCGCTGAAAAATCTCTTTGGAGGAGATTTTCAGCTATCCCATAACTATGGCTATACCAATACGGTAGCCCGTGAAGTTGCCAGCTCTGGTGTTACGGTTAATGCCATCTGTCCTGGAATCGTAGGGACAGGTATGTGGAGAGGTGAAGACGGAATGGCAAATAGAACCAAACTGGAAGGCGAAACTGAAGAGCAATCTTGGGAAAGAAACAAAAATTTTTACATACCTCAAGGCGTAGAGCAAACACCTGAAGACATTCCCGATGGTGTACTATATCTTGCAGGTGCCAAACATTTAACAGGACAGGCACTTGCTGTTGACGGTGGTACAACCTTATAAATTTCAATAACTTAAACAGGCAATAGGAATATTCAACGATATCCCTATTGTTTTTGGTCATCAAAAAATGAGAATAGCCATAATAAGTGAATTATTATGCATAATTTAATAAAAATTACAGTTAATTATACATTTTTAGCAGTTACCTGAGCAATCTATTGTCCAATCATCCGCATCATTTTCATGTACTGCAATTTTACTGATGATCTCGTCTGCTTCGGGGTCCGTGTAGGTCCCGTAACCATTCACAAATACACCTTTAGCCCCATCACTCTTATTGTGCACAGCGTAAAGGATGGCTTCGTCATCCGGATCGTTCTGCCCGGTAAAACGGTAGATCTTATCAATGACCAGATCATTGATGTTGATGCAATGTTTGTCCAGCGTATAGGATGCGGAAACTTCCAATAGGTTGAAGTCTTCGGTATAGCCCCGCTGTCTGAGGATCTCCATAACTTCCGATAAAGTTTTCTCTGTTGTGATCATATCTGTTCGTTTTAAATTATTTGCGTTTTTTCAGCTATTCTTTTGACCGTTTTTAACGGCAGCAATTCTTTTACCTGTGCCAACCCCTTATCAGCGATAGGTGCACAGTGTTCGCTTTCCACATCTTCCAAGGGTAGATAGATGATCCTATTTTTATTATCAGTTGCCATATTCTGCCTGCTTTAATTTACAATACAAAATTGGCTATAATCAGTAATGGTATGTAACCCTCCCTATTTTCGGACTTTCATCCAGGCGAGTTTTCAAATATAAATATAGTTGTTATCATAATGACCAGATCTAAAAGAAATTGTTTATTTATCCCCGATAATCCCACTTTTTTAATGATTGCTGAGAGAATCTCGTACAAATAGGTATAGTAGACTCCTAAGAAATCGGCTTTATCAAGGTAAAGTAGGTTATCAAATTTTGTTTCTATTTCAAAAGGTAGTGTTGGTGCGTAATTGTCAATGAAATCTTGGGCTACCACTAGCATGGTTTCCAGTTCGGAATCGGTCTTAGCAGAACCAATATGTTTATAAATAACCCTTTTGCGGTTTAAATAATAGATCACCTGAACAGCTCTTGCTCCAGAACCTGTTTTTATTGTACGAATTCGCAACATAGAACACCCTTAGTGCGACAAATTACGATTTTTTATTAAATAAAAAACTGATTATCAAATAAATACATTTTATTAGTTCTACAAGGGGACAAGTCAGGAAAAGATATAGAGTAACGATAAGCTTCATAGAGGTGACGGATGAAGAAAGAAAAGTCAAACGTGGTATTATTGAAGATATTATGAAAAACCTTTAGAGGTATGGACAATTTTGTGTTAAAAACGTGACTTTCTAATGCCTTGTAAATCTGGTCCTTATTTGATGTTGAGCCTATTTTTAATTATATTGTGGCTGACAAAACAATTCACTATTATGATCGAAAATAAGAAACGAGTTGGTATTTGGATACGAGTGTCCACAGATTTACAAGTAAGGGACGAGAGCCCCGAACATCATGAACAACGTGCGAAATTCTATATCGAATCGAGAGATTGGCAAGTTGCTGAAGTGTATAGATTAGATGCTGTATCCGGTAAATCTGTTATGAATCATCCCGAGGCACAACGCATGCTTAATGATTTAAAAAGTGGACGTATAACTGGTTTAGTATTCTCTAAACTTGCGCGTCTTGCCAGAAACACTAAAGAGCTGTTGGATTTTGGGGAAATCTTTAGAAAAGAGGGAGCAGATTTGGTTTCATTAGCAGAACAGATAGACACAAGCACCCCAGCGGGTAGGTTATTCTTTACGCTTGTAGCTGCAATGGCAGAATGGGAACGAGAGGAGATTTCAAGTCGGGTGGCAGCCTCGGTGCCTATACGTGCAAGGATGGGAAAACCTCTTGGTGGACAAGCAAGTTTTGGATACAAATGGGAGAATAAGGCCCTTGTAATCGATAAGAACGAAGCTCCAGTTCGTAAATTGATATATGAAATATTTTTGAAGTGTCAACGTAAGAAAACAACTGCAGATAGTTTGAACAAAATGGGTTATAGAACCAGAAGTGGAGCATATTTTTCGGATACTACAATAGACCGATTATTACGGGACACAACTGCCAAATGAGTCCGAATTGCGAATTATACAAAGAGTTTAGGCGAAGGGAAGCAATGGGATATAAAACCCGAAAATGAATGGATAAAAATCCCATGTCCTTCGATTGTTGATGAAAATTTATGGGAGAAGTGTAATTCTATTCTTAATGAACAAGCAACAAAAAGAAAAAGGATTGGTAGGAAATCTGAGTATTTACTTGCAGGTTTTGTTAAATGTGAATGTGGTACTTCTATGTATGTGTTAAGCAGTGCGAAAAAATTTACATGTAAAAACTGTAAGAACAATATCCTTGTTGACGAAATTTATAAAGTTTACCAGCAACTCCTTAAAGGATACCTTCATGACCTACAACCAGAAATGTATGTTGGAGAACTTGAATCAGTATTGAAAGAAAAAGAAAAATTATTTTCAGAAACCAAAAAGAAACGTGTTCAACTACGAAAGAAAATGGATGAATTAGTTCCTCTTAGGTCGGAGCTTGACAAGGAGCTTTTTGGAGAATTATACCAACCTCTTGTTGATCAAGTAAAACAACTAGATAAATCTACTCCCGAATTGCAAGCCGAAATAGACCTTAAGCGAATTCAGATTGCTTCAAGTGATTACGTTCTCAAAGAAGCAAAAATGTTGTATAATCAATGGTCCGAAATGTGTTTCCGACAAAAAACAGGCTATTGTTGAAACTATTACTGAATATATTACCATTGGACAGGACTCTATTAACATAGGACTATCCCACCTTCCTTTATCCTCAAAGCAAACAAGTCCACACAACTTCAAGGATGTGGGTATATTAATCATCAGAGTGGCTATCGGCGCGATCATGTTAGCCTTTCACGGTATTCCCAAATTAATGATGGGTCCATCCAATTGGGAGAAAGTCAGTGCAGCGATATACAAAATAGGTATAACCTTTGCCCCCTCCTTTTGGGGCTTTGCGGCAGTAGCCGCTGAATGCGTAGGAGCACTTTTAATAATGATTGGATTATTCATGCGGCCCTCCGCTTTGGTACTCGCATTCACCATGTTAATTGCGTTTATTTCACATCTTGCCAAAGGAGATACCTTGGCAGCAGCATCCCATCCCTTAGAATTACTATTCATCTTCTTGGCTCTTGCTGTGACAGGAGCAGGAAAGTATAGCCTCGACAGAAAATAAACATATTTTGTCATTTTGATTTGAGTTTTTCATTTAACAGAAGAACTCAAATTAAATTTTTATCAACCGATTGTTTCCTTTAGCTAACAAATATTCAAAATGTTTTTTCATAATCTATAAAACCTTAACAAAAACTACATATTGTAATAATATTTGCAAAAATAATAGAAGTTAACTCCAGAGTCACCTCAACTTTATACCTTAGTATCAGAAAAATGAATTATGATATGGAGCAAAAAGAAATTGGTCTAGGTGAAATTTCCTCAGATATCCATCAAATAGAAAAACAGGCACAAAAAGTTTATTGGGACCTTAATAATGAAACGCTTACACAACAAGCGTTAGACCTCAAACAAGGGACACTTAATAATCTGGGTGCCCTGTGTGTAGAAACGGGAAAATTCACAGGTCGATCTCCGAAAGACAAGTTTATTGTCAAAGATGAGCGAACTGCAGATTTTATTGACTGGGGAGATATCAATATTCCTATATCGGAAGAAATCTTTGATAATTTATATCAGAAGATGAAAGCCTTTCTTGGCAATAAAGAAATATGGGCAAGAAAATGTTATGCAGGAGCTGATCCGAGATACAAGATAAATGTAACTGTAATCAATACAACGCCTTGGGCTAACTTATTTTGTAATAATCTTTTTATTACTCCTACTACCCAAGAATTAGAAAACTTTGAGCACGAGTGGTTGATTCTGCAAGTTCCTGAATTTGAAGCTAATCCTGCTGTAGATGGCACCAGGTCTTCCAACTTTACAATCGTCAATTTTACTAAAAAGACCATTCTAATCGGAGGTTCTGCATATACAGGTGAAATGAAAAAAGGAATTTTCTCTGTATTGAATTTCATCTTACCACATGAGCATGGGATATTACCTATGCACTGTTCGGCCAATGAAGGTAAAGACGGGGATGTTTCCTTATTTTTCGGATTAAGCGGAACCGGTAAGACTACCTTATCCGCAGACTCCAACCGTTCATTAATTGGTGACGATGAGCATGGCTGGACGGACAATTCTGTCTTCAATTTTGAAGGCGGATGTTATGCGAAAGTAGTAGATTTGAGCGCAGAAAAAGAACCAGAAATCTACGGAGCAATCAAACCAGGTGCGCTGTTAGAGAATGTTTCTTTCTTTGCAGATAGTGATGTTGTTGATTTTAGCAATACCAGTCTTACGGAAAATACGCGCGTAGCCTACCCTATCGATTATATTCCGAACGCGAAGCAACCTTCTCTGGGGGCTTTGCCAAAAAATATATTTTTCTTGACGTGTGATGCTTTTGGTATCCTTCCTCCTATATCGAAGTTGACCAAGGCACAGGCAATGTTCCACTTTATCTCCGGCTATACCGCCAAGGTGGCAGGAACTGAGGTCGGTATCACCGAACCACAAACTACATTCTCGGCTTGTTTTGGACGTGTATTTTTACCATTGCACCCTACGCAATACGCTGAATTACTAGGTCAAAAACTAGAGCAACATCCAGAGGTGAACGTTTGGTTGGTAAATACAGGTTGGACCGGTGGCAAATATGGTGAAGGCAAGCGTATGAACTTAAAATACACACGTGCCATGATCAATGCAGCTATGCGCGGAGATTTGGATGAGGTGGAATATGTACCTCACGTCGTATTTGGCGTGCTAAAACCGCAATCTTGTCCAGGTGTGCCTGCTGAAGTATTGAACCCACGCACGACTTGGGCCGATGCAGAAGCGTACGACAAACAAGCATTAGCTCTAGCACAATTATTCGTTGACAACTTTAAACAATATGAGGATCAAGCAAGTAAAGAAATTCTTTCCGCCGCTCCACAGACTTCTTTGTAAGAAGAGGACTGAATCATAAATACAAAAAGGGATGCACGAATCGTGCATCCCTTTTTTGGAAGTATAAAATTATATTTCGCTAAAAAACTTTACTA